>NZ_JBVHRI010000044.1:0-47743 GCF_055566975.1 Streptomyces sp. NPDC027189 | reverse complement strand
AGCTCCGCCTGCTGGGTGAGGGGATACAGGCGGTCCGAGCTCACTCCGGCGACAAGTGTCCTGGCGGTCACGCGGCGCAGGGTGGCGCGCGTACCGCCGCGACCGCGGCCGATGTCGTGAGTGTTCATGGCGTCTGCCAGCACGACATAGCCGCCCGCGTCGAAACGGCGCACCAGCTTGGCGGCGTGGTGGTCGAGATAGGACTCGACCTGGTACCGGCCGCCGTTCCAGGGGTCCTCCGTACCCTGGGGCGTGCGACCGAAGCGGACCTGCAACTCCGGCTCGCTGCGGTAGGTGACGTGGGCGAGGCGGCGGGCCAGGCCGAGCCCCGCGTGCGGACCCCGGCCGGTGTCGTGGTAGTCGCCGCCACGCCAGTGCGGGTCGCAGGTTCGCCAGAGGCGCCACCCGTGATCCACACCGTCGAACTCGGGTCTCCCAAAGGCCAGTTGCAGAGGGTGTTGCCTCTGACAGCCTCTGAGCGACCCGGGTCGAACCGGGGTCGCATCAGAGTGTTTTCCTCTGACTGCCTCCGATCGCCTCCGCAACCCGTCCTAGCAGGTCACAGCCTCATCGCCCCCACACAAGCGCAGGTCAGAAAGGTGCGCTAGCTGTACCACTGGTTCCTGGCGAAGGCGGTCATGTGCGGCATGGCTGCGGCTCCCGTCGTTGGGTGGTGGCGACATCGTCCGGAAGGGCGTCACGGCGCCGCAATACCTCTTCCGCCTCACGGAAGGGGTTGGGGAAAGCGCCTGTTCAGGGCGGGTGATCGTCCGCGGGGGCGAAATCAGGAGGGCGCTGAGTCGACGACCTTGCTGAGCGTTTCCGCCGATGGGTTGTGTCAAGCTCGGCACGCCCGCTTTGTGATACATGGGAGCTTTGGGCGTTTTGTATCGATTGTTGTGCCGCAAACTGGTGGTACATCGGCAGAAGTTGCATCGCTGCAGATCAGACATGATCATTTCCGCGTTGAGGGGTCGTGGGGTCGAATCCGGGTCGAATTTGCCATTTCTTCGCCCCTCCAGCGCGTAGTTGCAGGTCAGGAGTGCGTTGAGGTGGCGTGGTGGCAGGCAGTGCGAGAACAATTGCTGAGCCTGTGGCCCTGAAGGATGTACGCGAGCAGATTCTTCGTCTGCTGGTGGTAGAGAGGCAGCGCGTCGCCGGCCTGGGCAAATAGCCTCCACCGCTTCAGCTGGGCCACGGCCCGGCTGCACGTTGCCCATCCGCCGCGGCCCTGTGCCGTGAAGTGGTTCGCGACCTTTGTTCGACTTCTCTGCACCAGCAACCGCCCTGCGGAGTCCCGTTACCGAGCCTCACAGGTAGAGGCAGTCGCCACTGACGTAGTCCAGGAACTTGCCGGTCAGTTCAGGAGTCCACACCTTGACAGGCCCAGGCTTCTCGCCCGTCCGCTTCCAGTGCTCCACCCATTCCGGCGTCCACACCAGCGGCTTGGGCCGGCCGGGGGAAGCTCGACCAGCTGAGCCCAGTTGGTCGTGTACTCGCCGCGCACGATCCCGCTGCCCAGGAAGGAGCTGAGTGTGGGGTTGATGCGGTGCATCGTCGCCGCGCTGCTCGCGGCCGGCGCAATGCCCCTGGAAGAACTGCTGCGGGTGATGTAGTCGCGGAGGTTGTCCTCGACGGTGCCCTGACCGGCCACCGGCGGTTCACCGGCGCCAGCCATGACGGTCGTGACGTGCGCGTGCAGGGCTTCAGCGAGGAGTTCTTCCTTGTCCGCGAAGTGGTTGTACAACACGCCGGCGGCGACCTTGGCCTCGCGGGTGATGCCGCGCGGTCAGGCCCACGCTCCCGTGTTCGGCGATGAGGCGCGCAGCAGTGGCGATCAGGTGCTCGCGGAGCGTCTGATCGCCTCCGCCGTCCCGCAATACTGCGGGTTTCCTAGGTGACATCACGTCGCAGTGTAGTGAGGCTCGCAGCGGTGGCGATGACCACGGCGTACACGGCCAGCATTACCGCGCCGCCCCACTGAGGCAGCAGGCCGTCCTTCACTCGTGGGCCCCCGACAGGTTGCGTACTGATCGCGTTCGGTAGGCACCGGGGGTCGCACCGGTCCACCGGCGGAACGCGCGGATGAATGCCGCCGCGTCGGCGTACCCGAGACGTACGGCGATCTGGTCGACCCCGAGTCCGAGGGTGGACAGCATCTCGACAGCACGAGCGTGCCGCGCTGCGTCGACCAGACGCCGGTAGGACGTGCCCTCCACCGCCAGCCGCCGGTGCAGAGTGCGAGTGGAGACGTGCAGCGCGGCTGCGGCAACGCCCATGTCGGGTATGCCGTCCGGCCACTGCATGAGCAGTTCCCGTACCCGCGCTCCGAATCCGGTGTCGGTGCGCCGGGCCAGCAGGAGCCTGCACTCGCGTTCGCACACCTCCATGGTGTGCTTGTCCGCCTGCGGCAGCGACTGCTCCAGTACCGCCGCGAGGGTGACGATCGCGTTGCGCGGCGCCCCGAAGGCGATGGGCACGTCGTCAAACGCCTCGTACGGCGCGGACTTTTCAGACCGTGGGAAGCGCAGATCCAGCCGGAGGGGGGTGAAGGGCCGGCCCACAATGGTGTCAAGGAGGGCCCGGATATTGGCTATTTCCCGCTCGATGAAGAAGTGCCGGACGGGCGGGGGCACCAGCCCGTCGTCCAGGACGAGACGGACCTCGTTTCCGTCCTCCTGAAGGTGCATCCCGACCATGGCGAAGGTGAGTTCCAGGTAGCGCAGTCCCACAGCCGCGGCCTCGCGCAGCGTCGGGCTGGCGAGCAGTGCGAAGCCCAACACGCTGTACGTACGCAGCGGAATCCGGCTGCCGACCTCGAGCCCCAGGCCGGGAGCGTCGCCCGTGGCGCGGACCAGGTTCTGCGCCACAGTGAGCTCCTGCCAGGCCCGGACATGAGCGGCATCGTCGGCAAGAGCGTTCTCGTCCACACCACTGCCGTCGAGGCATGCCGGTACGGGCACTCCGCGCTCGACGCCCACGTCCACCATCGCGCGCACGCCTGCGATGCCTCGGTTGAACAGCCGCGGAGCTGTGGAGACTTCGTCGGCCGCCGCCGTGTGTCCGGAACGGCCAACAGCATGGCCGCCATTGCCTGGAACCAGCACTGCCAATCCCCCTAGCATCGGAAGGGATCGATGCGGCGTATCCCGCCGTAGGCTGCCATTCAGCCTAGTCGGGATGTGCGTGCGGGCCAGGGGGCGTACGCGTTATCAGCCACCGCTGTCTGTAGCGCTCGGCGCGCCCCACGGTCATCACGTGCGCAACCGCTGCACCGGAAAACATTCTCGAGCACAGCCAGTGAAACACACAGTGCCGGTTGCTGGTTGCCGAAGGCAACGGGGGCACTTCCGAATCGCACGGGCGGAGCGAATGATGGACGACTTCAGCACGTTGGAAGTAATGCTGGTCGACAATGAGGATCTCGTGCGCCGCGGATTCCGGCAGGCCCTCGGGGAGGCGCCGGATATCACGGTGGTCGCCGATACGAGAGTCGGCGAGGAAGCATTACGCATGGCCGAGCTGCGGCGACCGCAGGTCGTCCTCGTGGATGCCGAATGCGAATTCATCCGGAAACTCGCCCAGCCTTTGGGGACGGCAGTACCCGGAGTCGCGCCGGGGATAATTGTCCTGACCAGCAACGCCCTTGACAGCCATCTGCTCGGGTCGCTGAAGGCGGGCGCACGTGGTTTTCTGCTCAAGAGTGCCAGCCAGGACGAGCTGATCTCAGCCGTCCGTGCGGTTGCTGACGGCGCGGCCTTCTTGTGCCCCACGATGACCCGACGGCTGATCGATCGGTTCGAGATCCTGCCGCCGCCACATGAGCGGTCTCACGCGGTCGCCCTGGCAAGCCTGAGCGGCCGCGAGACCCAAGTTCTCTGCGGTATAGCCATGGGCAGGTCGAACCAGGAGATCGCCCACGAGCTGCATGTCACGCTCGCCACCGTGAAGTCCCACGTCTCGCGCATCCTCGCCAAGCTCGAGTTGCCGAACCGGATGCACGCGGCGCTGCTGGCCCAGCGGAGCGGTCTCGTGCACCCGCCCCAGCCACCGCGGGCCAAACAGGCCGCGGCAGGCCCCCTGCCCTCCGTCCCGTCCCGAGCCCGTGGTCAGGCGGGCTTGGTGAACGCGAGGACCACGTTGTGACCGCCGAAACCGAAGGAGTTCGAGATGGCCGCGGTGACCCTGATGCGCCGCTGGGTTCCCGTGACGATTTCCACCTTCACCTCGGGATCCTTGTCGTTGAGGTTCCTGGTCGCGGGAATCACGTCGGTGAAGACGCTCAGGACCGTGAAGATGGCCTCGATCGCGCCGGCCCCGCCTATGAGATGGCCGGTGATCGACTTGGTCGCCGTCACAAGAGCATGCGGACCGAGCGATTCCAGCAATGCCGCCGCCTCGATACGGTCACCGACGGGCGTACCGGGAGCGTGAGCGTTGACGTGAACGATGTCCTGCGGGCCGAGGCCGCCGGAGCGCAAGGCCTCGCGGATCGCACTGATCTGACCGTCCGCTGACGGAGATGTCATGGTGTGCGCGTCGGAGCTCATCCCTGTACCGGCGAGCGTGGCATACATCCGCGCGCCACGAGCTTTCGCGAACTGGGTTCGCTCCAGCACTACGGCACCGCCGCCCTCGGACATGACGAAGCCGTCACGGGCGCTGTCGAACGGCCGCGATGCGTTCTGAGGGTCCTCATGACGGCCGGACAGGGCTCCCATGCGGGCGAAAGCCGCCATGGACAGCCGGCCGATGCATGCCTCGGTGCCGCCGGCGACAACGACATCGGCCCGCCCGGCACGCAGTATGGCGAGCCCCATGGCTATTGCCTCCGCTCCGGAGGCGCAGGCACTGGTCGGCGCGTGGGCGCCGGCCCGGGCGTCGAGAGCCAGACTGACGGCGGCGGCCGAACCGTTGGGCATCAGCATTGTCACCGCGAACGGCGACACGCGGCCCGGCCCCTTGGCCAAGGACAGGTCGTGCTGGTCGACCAGCGTCGTCCCGCCGCCGAGGCCGGTGCCGATCACCACGGCCAGCCGCTCCGGCGCCACCTCGGGCGCGCCGGCGTCGGCCCATGCCTGCCGGGCAGCCACCATCGCAATCTGCTGGCAGCGGTCCATCCGTCGGGCCTCGACCCGGTCCAGTACCTCGGTCGGTTCCTGACTCAGCCGGCCTGCCAGCCGTACGGGCAGATCGCGAGCCCACGGTTCGTCGAGCACGGTGATCGGGGATTCGCCGGCAAGCAGCGCCTCCCAGGTGGAGTGGACGTTGCCACCCAGCGGCGTGGTCATTCCCAAACCGGTGACCACAACGCCGGTCGTACCCAGGACCTCCCCGTCCGGGCGACCGGGGAGTTCGGGGAGTTCGGGGAGCTTCGGATAACCCAAGAAGTAGTCGTCAGATGCGTCGTAGGACATCAAGGTTCCCTTTCTGAAGCCTTCTGGGGAAATGTTCTCCCTTGGATACGGGCCATTCGTCGCCCACTGGCCGTCGTCATGACGGTAGCCAGTACGAGGCACTTTCCGTAACGGCCGACGGACCGAACCGTGACGGCGGCCGGAGGATGGCTTTCATCCGTCTTCCGGCCTACTCGAAGCTCGCCTCCGGTAGGGGGATGGACACCATCCCGCGGCGGATACCCGATATTTCTCTGCCGACTTAGCATCTCTTCGAGTGGAACCACCATGACGCACACGTACAGCAATGGCTGGATACGTAACCAAGTCCCGGTGGGTCAGTGGGGAAATGGCAGGGGCAATGCCAATGGCCGAGTCGAACAGGAGGACCACGATGTCAGAGGATGCCGTCACAGAATTCCGACAGGAGCCGACGACCTTGGTCGAGCTCTGCAGGGATCGCGCGTCCAGGGAGCCGGATCGACGGATGTTCGCCTTTCTGGAGAACGGCCTTGAAGAGTCCGACTCGCTCACCCTCGCCCAACTGGACGCCCGGGCAAGGGCAATCGCCGCGCGTCTGAGCAGGCAAGCCCCGCAGGGCGCCCGCGCCGTGCTGAGTTACCCGCCCGGCCTGGACTTCGTGTCCGCCTTCTTCGGCTGCCTGTATGCCGGCCTGATCGCGGTGCCGGCTCCTCCGGTGCTGCGCGTCGGCGTCGACGACCGGTCTACGCGCTTCCGGGCAATCGTCAACAGCTGCCAGCCGGATGTGCTGCTGTCGAACGGGTCAAGGCTGAACCGTGTCGACGCGTTGCTGAAGGACATCTCCACACCATGCCGGCCAACCTCTGTGGCGACCGACGAGATCAGTGAGACGGACGCGTACGGCTGGAATGCCCCCGGCATCGGCCCGGACACGATCGCGTACCTGCAGTACACCTCCGGCACGACCGGTCCGCCCCGGGGTGTGGAGCTCACCCATGGCAACGTTCTGCACAACCTCTCGCTGATCTTGGCCAACGGTACCCGGGCCACGGACGACTTCGACCGGCTGCCGCCTGTCGTGTCCTGGCTGCCCGTGTTCCACGACATGGGACTGATCACCGGGGTCCTGCAGCCGATCTACGTCGGGTACGACGCCGTACTGATGCCGCCCTCGGCGTTCACCCAGCATCCGGTCAACTGGCTCCGCGCGATATCGGACCGCGGGGCGGGCATCAGTTCAGCACCCGGTTTCGGGTACGAGTTGTGCCTGCGGCGCGTCTCCGAGGAGCAGTTGCGTTCCCTCGATCTCAGCGCCTGGCGGATCGCGGTGGTCGGCGACGAGCCGGTGCGTGCAGAGATGATTGACCAGTTCAGTGCCATGCTCGCCCCGTTCGGCTTCCGCCGCGAGGCGTTCTTCCCGAGTTACGGCATCGCCGAGTCCACTGTCATGCTCAGCGGCGGGCCGGTGGAGCCCGAACCGGTGATCCGCCGGTTCGACGCGGTGGCGCTGGCGAAAGGCAAGGTGCAGCGAGCCGGTCGCGAGGACGAGGTCCGCCGGCTGGTCGGCCTGGGCCAGGTGCACCCGTCCATGACCATCGCGGTGGTGGATCCGGCCACCGGCGATCCGTGCGCCCCGGACGAGACAGGGGAGATCCTGGCTTCCGGACCGAGTATCGGTGCCGCGTACTGGAACGCCCCGAAGGAGACAGCGCGTACGTTCAACGCCACCGTGCGCGGCCACGAGGGCCGCCGGTTCCTGCGCACCGGCAGCCTGGGCTTTCTGGACGGCGGTCAGCTCTTCGTCACCTGCCGTGTGGACGACCTCATCGTCGTGGAGGGCATGCAGCACTACCCGTACGACATCGAGGCGACCGCGGCAGCAAGCCATCCCGCCATACGGGAGGGCTGCTCCTGCGCCTTCACCGTCGAGGACGGCGGACGCACGCGCCTCGTCGTCCTGGCTGAGATCAACAGCCGGTACCGCGTCATGACCGAACCCGTCCCGGACACTCCGTCAGGTGCCCGCGCGCCCCTCGCGGCGGATGAGGTCGAAGAAGCCGTCCGGGAGGCCGTCTTCGCCGGGCACGGCCTCCGGGCCGACGACGTCCTCTTGGTCAAGGCCGGTGCGCTGCCGTTCACCACCAGCGGCAAGTTGCAGCGCGCACAGTGCCGGTCCAGGTACCGGGCGCGGGCATTCGCCACAGTCTGAACGTCGCTCCATGCAGGGGGCGCACGAACTGTCCGTCGCCTTCTTCCTCTTCCTCCGTTTGGAGTGGTCACATGCGAACCAATCACGAGCACGGTGTCCGACTGCCCGAGGCGGTGGCCGGCGAGCACGGCGCACTGCCGACGCTGATCGACCTGTGCCGCACTCGTGCGGCAGCCGAGCCCGACCGGAAGAGCTTTGTGTTCCTGGGCGACGGTGTCGAAGAATCAGAATCACTGACCCTGGCCGAACTCGACCGCCGGGCGCGGGCGGTCGCCGTGACGCTACGACAGCAGGTTCCTTCCGCGCGCGCACGCGCGCTGCTGAGTTACCCGCCGGGACTGGATTTCCACGCCGCCTTCCTGGGCTGCATCTATGCGGGTCTGATCCCGGTTCCGGTGGCTCCGCTCGACGGGACGCGGAGCAATGCCAAATGGACTCGGGTGGAGTCGATTGCCGCGAGTTCCGAGCCCTCGCTGTTCCTGTCGACCGGCCCAGCGCTTGTCGCCGCGGAGCACGTCCTCACCGACACCGACGGGCTCGCCCAACTCAACCGGGTGGCGACCGACGAGGTATGCCTGGACCTGGCCCAGGAGTGGACCCCACCGGTGGCCGCCGCTGAGATGGTCGCCTATCTGCAGTACTCCTCGGGATCGACCGGTGTGCCGAAAGGCGTCGCGATCACTCATGGCAATGTGCTGCACAATCTGTCGTTGATATACGACAACACGCGTCGGTCTGCCGACGACGCCGGGCTGCCCCGCCCGTCGTCGGTGTCGTGGCTGCCGCCGCACCACAACATGGGCCTCATCTGCAATGTCCTCGACTCCCTTTTCTCCGGCCGGGACGTCACCCTGCTGCCGACGATGACCTTCGTGCAGCGTCCGCTCACGTGGCTGCGGGCCATCTCCCGGCTCGGACGCGCGGACAGTTGCGCGCCGAACTTCGCCTACGACCTGTGCGTCCGCCGGGTGACGGACGCACAGCGCCGGGAACTCGACCTCAGCCGCTGGGAGATGGCGCTGGTCGGAGGTGAGCCCGTCCGCTCCGATACGCTCGACCGCTTCAGCGCGGCATTCGCGGAGGCCGGCTTCCGGCGCGAGGCGCTGTCCCCCGCGTACGGCCTCGCCGAGGCGACAGTGATGGTCACGGCCGTGCCGGTCGGCCAGGCCCCGGAAGTCCTGCGGCTGGACTCCGAGTCGCTCGCCGCCGGAAAGGTGCGCCCAGCCGCGTCGGCACAGGACAGCCGGGAGTTGGTCGGCTGCGGCCCGATCCATCCGTTGAGCACGGCCATAACCGTAGACCTGGAGACAGGCAAGCCCTGCGGGGAGGACGAGGTGGGTGAGATCTTCGTATCCGGCCCGAGCGTCGCAACGGGGTATCTGAACGCTCCCAAGGAGACTGCCGAGACCTTCATGGGGTCCATTCCCGACCAGCCGGGGGAGCGGTTTCTCCGTACTGGTGACCTCGGTTTTGTGCAGAACGGGGAGCTGTTCATCACCGGCCGGGCAAAGGATGTCATCATCATCGCCGGTGCCAACCACTACCCGCAGGACATCGAGGCCACCGTTGAGGCCAGCCACCCGGCAGTCCGCGAGTTCGGTACTTGCGCGGTGTCGGTCGACGACGGCGTACACGAACGGCTCATCGTGCTCGCCGAGACGACGACGGCAGCCGGAGGCGAGACCGGTGATCAAGTGGCCGTCCAGGAGATCAAGCAGGAGATCAGGCGCGCGGTCCATGCGGGACACCGCATCCAGGTACACGATGTCGTCCTCCTCAAGCCGGGGACGCTGCCGCTCACGACGACCGGCAAGCTGCAACGGCGCGACAGCCGGGACCGATACCTCGGGGGTTCCTTCGAGGCAGCCCTCATCGAATGACGGTGCGCCCTCTGCACATCCGGTGCCCTGGCGGGGCCTTGCCGGCCAAGGCACCGCGCAGGTTCGCCGACGCCGGATCCCGTTGCCGCCCGGACGCTGACGGAGTCGATCCGCAGGAATCCGTTTTGGCAGGTCTCTCAGGGAGCGAAAGGGACCACGCAGGGACCGCAAGGACAAGAACCAACCGATAAGGACCAGGCAAGGCCAACACAACTGCACACGCCTGACCTGCAATGTATTCGCGAGGGGGCCGAGGACACCGGCCTGCTGGGCGTTCACCGCGGGGTGCCTGAAGAATGCGTCCTGGCGATGGCCGGTAGGCGCCAAGGAAACGGCCCCGAGAGGAAACGGCCCCGAGGAGTCACTCAGCGGCTGACCGTTCCCGGCCGCCGGGCGTGACGCGGATCGTCTCGGTGCTGTGCGGTGCCGCTGATTGCCCTGGTGACAGCGTGTCACCGGATCACAGTGGTCCGGGGTGGCTGAAGCGTCCGGCCCGGCGTTGGATGCGGTGACGGCGGGTGCGGTGGCGTACCGGCGGAAGCGCGGCTCGCGCGTCGGCGTGGGTGTAGAAGACGTGCTTGGCGCCCTCGATCAGCACCAGGTAGAGCACGACCATCAGGGCCAGGGCGAGGACGAGTCCGGGTGGCAGGGAGCGGAAACCGAGCGGTCCTGCGAGCGGTGACATCGGCAGCGCGACACCGACGGCGACGACACCTATGGCGCTGACCAGCAGGGGGCGGCTGGGCCGGCTGCGGTAGAACGGCACCCGGCGGGTGCGGATCGCGAAGACGACCAGCGCCTGCGTGGCGAGGGACTCCACGAACCAGCCGGAGCGGAACAACTCGGCGCCCGTGTGGAAGACCCCGAGCATGACCGCGAAGGTGAGGAAGTCGAAGACGGAGCTGACGGGCCCGAAGAAGAGCATGAAGCGACGGATGAAGGCGATGTCCCAGTGCGAGGGCGCGCGCAGTTGCTCCGGGTCGACGTGGTCGGTGGGGATGGTCAACTGACCGGCGTCGTACAGGAGGTTGTTGAGCAGGATCTGCGAGGGCAGCATCGGCAGGAAGGACAGCACGAGGGAGGCTCCGGCCGCACTGAACATGTTGCCGAAGTTGCTGGAGGTGCCCATCAGGACGTACTTGATGGTGTTGGCGAAGATCCGGCGGCCCTCGGCGACCCCGTCGGCGAGTACGCCGAGGTCCTTCTCCAGGAGCAGGACGTCGGCCGCGTCCTTGGCCACGTCGGTCGCGGTGTCCACGGACAGCCCCACGTCGGCGGCATGCAGGGCCAGCGCGTCGTTCACGCCGTCGCCCAGGAACCCGATGTCCCGGCCCCGGCGCCGCAGCGCCCGTACGACTCGTGCCTTTTCCTGGGGCGAGACGCGGGCGAAGACGGTGGTGGTCTCGGCCGCCCTGGCCAGCTGGTCGTCGTCCAGCTGACCGATGTCCCGACCGGTCAGGGCCCGGCCGGGCGGCAGGCCGAGGTCGGCGCAGACCTTCTGGGCGACGAGCGCGTTGTCGCCTGTACAAATCTTGACGGTGATGCCGAGGTCGGCGAAGCGGCGCAGTGAGGCGGCGGCACCGGCCTTGGGCGGGTCGAGGAAGACCAGGAAGCCGGCCAGACGCAGCCGGTACTCGGCGGCGGCGGTGAGGGATGTCTGCCCGTCCGCGTCCCTGGTGGCCACGGCGACCACCCGGCTGCCCGCCGCGAAGTGCTCCTGGAGCACTGCCGCGGCCTCCTCCGGTACGTCACCGCAGCGGGCCAGGACCGCCTCGGGCGCGCCTTTGGTGACGAGCAGGCGGCTGCTGTCCGGACGCTCGACGAGCGCGGAGCCCAGCTGCCGGTCGTGGTCGAAGGGCAGCAGCGCGAGCCGGTGGTGACCGTCCGGGTGCTTGCCGGACGCGGCCTCCCACAGGGCGATGTCCAGCGCGTTCCCGCCCACCTGGTCGAGGTCGCCCTCGGTGGCCAGCAGGCCCAGCGCCAGCACCGCGTCGGACGGTGTTCCGGCCGGGTCGAGGGCCGCCTCGAAACGGATGCGGCCCTCGGTGAGGGTGCCGGTCTTGTCGGTGACCAGGACGTCCATGTCGCCCAGGTCCTCGATGCACACCAGCCGTTTGACGAGAACCTTGCGCCGCGCCAGCTGCCGTGAGCCGGTGGCCAGGCTCGTGCTCACCACGGCGGGCAGCAGCTGCGGGGTGATGCCCACCGCGATGGCCAGCGAGAAGAGCAGGGCGTCGAGCAGCGGCCGGTGGAGCAGGAGGTTGATGACGAAGATTCCCGTGGTGAGGGCGGCGGCGACCTTGAGGAGCAGCATGGAGAAGCGGCGCAGTCCCGCCTGGAAGTCGGTCTCCGGCTGCCGTTCTCCCAGCCCCAGCGCGATCCGCCCGAACTCGGCACGGCCCCCGGTGGCGACGACCACTCCGGTCGCGCTGCCCCCGTGCACCACCGTCCCCATCAGCGCGCAGGAGGCCAGTTCGGCCAGTGCCGCCCCCGCTGCGACCGGCTCCGGGTCCTTGTCGGCGGGGGTGGACTCCCCGGTGAGGACGCTCTCGTCGCAGGCGAACGCGGTGCACTCCAGCAGGCGCAGGTCCGCGGGCACCACCTGCCCCAGCGTCAGACGTACGACATCGCCCGGCACCAGCTCGGTCACATCGACCTTGGTGGCCGCGCTGTCCCGGACCACGACGGCCGTGTGCCGCACCCGCGAGTGCAGGGCCTGTGCCGCCTTCTCCGCCCGGTACTCGTTGACGAAACCCAGCGCCACGCTCAGCACCAGAATCGCCGCGATGATGACCGCGCCGGTCCGCTCGCCGAAGAAGTACGAGACCCCGGCCGTCACCGCCAGCAGGATCAGCAGGGCGCTGCGCAGTTGCCGCCCGAGGACCGTCAGGACGTGGACGTGGTGCGTGCGTACGGCGTTCGGCCCGACGGCCGCGAGCCGCTCGGCCGCCTCACCCGTCTCGCCCCCCGACAGGCCCTCGGGACTGCTCGCGAGCGCGGCCAGTACGGCCTTCGCGTCTTCGGCGGCGGCGTCCCCCACCCGCAGCTCTGCCACACGGGTGGTCACTGACTCCAGGTCCATTCGGCGACCTCGGGCAGGTCCGCCCCATGGGTGCGGATCCAGTCGTGATGGCGGTAACGGACGTCGACCATTCGCTGCCGCAGCGCCGCCGCGCGGACCGCGAGACCGGGCACCCGGTCGATGACGTCCATGACCAGCCGGTACCGGTCGAGGTCGTTGCGTACGACCATGTCGAACGGGGTCGTGGTGGTGCCCTCCTCCTTGTAGCCGCGCACGTGCAGGTGCGGGTGGTTGGCGCGGCGGTAGGCGAGCCGGTGGATCAGCCACGGATAGCCGTGGTACGCGAAGACGACGGGCTTGTCGGGGGTGAACAGTGCGTCGTACTCGCTGTCGGGCATGCCGTGCGGGTGTTCCTCCGCGGGCAGCAGCCGGGCGATGTCGACGACGTTGACCATCCGTACCGCGAGTTCGGGCAGATGGTGGCGGAGCAGCGAGGCCGCGGCCAGCACTTCGAGGGTGGGTACGTCGCCCGCGCAGGCGAGCACCACATCGGGCTCGCCGGGGTCGGACTCGGTGCCGGCCCAGGCCCAGATCCCGGCGCCGCGGGCGCAGTGCGCGCGGGCGGCGTCGAGGTCGAGCCAGTCGAAGCAGGGCTGCTTGCCCGCGACGACGACGTTGACGTAGTCGCGGCTGCGCAGCACGTGATCCGCCACGGAGAGGAGGGTGTTGGCGTCCGGGGGGTAGTAGACCCGCACGACCTCCGGCGACTTGTTGAGTACGTGGTCGACGAAACCGGGGTCCTGGTGCGAGAAGCCGTTGTTGTCCTGGCGCCACACGTGCGAGGTGAGCAGGTAGTTGAGGGAGGCGATCGGACGGCGCCAAGGGAGCCGGCGGGCGACGCGCAGCCACTTGATGTGCTGGTTCGCCATGGAGCCGACGATGTGGACGAAGGCCTCGTAGCAGGAGAACAGGCCATGCCGCCCGGTGAGGAGATAGCCCTCCAGCCAGCCCTGGCAGGTGTGTTCGGAGAGGATCTCCATCACCCGGCCGCCACGCTCCAGGTGTTCGTCCGTGGGCAGGACCTGGGCCTCCCACGCCTTGCCGCTCGCCTCGTAGACGGCCTGGAGGCGGTTGGAGGCCGTCTCGTCCGGGCCGACCAGCCGGAAGTCGCGCCGCTCGCCTGTGTCGGCCATCACCTGCGCCAGCAGGTCACCGAGGACGCGGGTCGGCTCATGCGCTGTCGCGCCGGGCTTGTCGACCGGGACGGCGAACCGCTCCAGGGGCGGGAGGGGCAGGTCGTGCAGCAGCAGACCGCCGTTGGTGTGCGGGTTGGCGCCCAGACGGTGTGCGCCGTCGGGGACGCAGGCCAGGACCTGTCCCCGGGGGCGTCCGTGCTCGTCGAAGAGTTCCTCGGGCCGGTAGGAGCGCAGCCATCGCTCCAACTGCCGCAGGTGGTCCGGGTTTTCGCGTACGGCCGGCAGCGGCACCTGGTGCGCACGCCAGGTGCCCTCCACCGGGAGGCCGTCGACCTCGGCGGGTCCGGTCCAGCCCTTGGGCGTGCGCAGCACGATCACCGGCCAGCGGGGGCGTTCGGTGATGACGGAGCCGGTGCCTTCGGTGCGGGCGGCGTGTTGGAAGGCGGCGATACGGTCCAGGGCCTCGTCCATGGCGCGAGCCATCGCCTGGTGGACGGCGTGCGGGTCGTCCCCGGTGACATGGAGGGGCTCGTGGCCGTATCCCCTGAGCAGGGAGTCGAGTTCGGGCTCCGGTATCCGGGCCAGGACCGTCGGGTTGGCGATCTTGTAGCCGTTGAGGTGCAGGATCGGCAGGACGGCACCGTCCCGTACCGGGTCGAGGAACTTGTCGGAGTGCCAGGAGGCGGCCAGCGGGCCCGTCTCGGCCTCACCGTCGCCGATCACGCATGCCACCAGGAGCCCCGGGTTGTCAAACGCGGCCCCGTAGGCATGCGAGAGGGAGTAGCCCAGCTCGCCACCCTCGTGGATCGATCCAGGGGTCTCGGGTGCGACATGACTGGGGATGCCGCCCGGGAAAGAGAACTGCCGGAAGAGGCGAGCCATGCCGGCCGCGTCCCGCGTGATGTTTGGGTACGTCTCTGTGTAGCTGCCCTCCAGCCAGGAGTTCGCCACTACGGCCGGCCCGCCATGACCGGGCCCCCAGACACAGATCGCGTCCAAGCCCCTGGCTTTCACGACCCTGTTGAGGTGGGTGTGGACCAGGTTCAGTCCCGGTGAGGTGCCCCAGTGCCCCAGCAGTCGCGGTTTGACGTGCTCAGGTGCCAGCGGCTCGGTCAGCAGGGGGTTGGACATGAGGTAGATCTGCCCGACGGCCAGGTAGTTCGCCGCGCGCCAGTGGGCGTCCAGCGCGCTCAGTTCCTCCTCGTCGAGGCGGTCGAGGTCGTCGCGGGTGTCGAGCGTGTAGAGGGAGGTCTCGGGAGGGGGGCGGAGTGGCATGACGAACCCTTCTTGCAGGGGTCTGGTCAGGAACTTCCGGAACTGAGGCCGGGGAGGTGTTCGATTTCGTCGATGAAGGCGCGGGCGCCGTCCGAGAGGCGGCGGTTGTGGGAGCGGGCGTAGGCCCTCAGGGTGGTGAAGGCCTGTTCCATGTCCGTGTGGCGGCGTTCGGCGAGTTTTCCCTTGGCCTGTTCGATCAGGACGCGGCTGCTGAGGGCTGTCTGCAACTGCTCGTTGAGGAGCGTGCTGCGCTTGCTGGTGCGTTGTTGCAGCAGGCTGATGGTGGCGACGTCGGCGAGGGCCTGGGCGAAAGGGGTGGCTGCGGGACTGATGGGCGCCGGGGTGGTGTGGAAGAGCTTGAGGGCGCCGACGACCTCGTCGCGCAGGCGCATGGGCAGCGCCTGGACGGCGGTGAAGCCGCTGCGCTGGGCCTGGGCGGTGAACAGGGGCCAGCGGGCGGCCTCGTCGCGCAGGTCGTGAACGGAGACCGCGCTTCCGGTGTGGAAGCAGTCCAGGCAGGGGCCTTGGTGGTTCTGGAGCTGGAAGAGTTCCAGGAGGCGCACCCGTTCGTCGGAGGCGGCCATGACGCGCAGCACGTCGTCACGGTCGGCGAGCAGGACGCCCGCCGCGCTCGCATCGTGCAGGTCGACGCAGCGGTCGGTGAGGAGGCGCAGGAAGTCCATGAGGTCGAAGTCGGCGACGAGACTGTCCGCCAGCTCGACGAACGTCCGGGCCATCAGCTGTTCCTTCATGGTGCGCACCTCTGTGTGTGGGGCGTGAGCATCAGGGCTCCTCGTCGGGCGGTCGCGCATCCGGCGGTTGTGTGTTCGGGGGCAGGCGGAGCCGGTGGGCGATCACGTCGGTGGCAACCACCGAGATCCGTGCCCCCGGGCGTACGCGTGGGCGCGCAGCCGGATGAAGGCTTCCTCTCCGACCGGTCTGATGTGCGCACCGGACTTCTGCGGCGGCTGTGGTTCCTGCGGGGAGGACGGTGTCACTGACTGGCAGGCACTGCCATGTGCAGCAGCCGTTCGATGATCTCCCGGTACTGCCGGAGCGCGAGCCGTAGTTCCTCGGTCTGCGCATCGGTGTCCGGGTTCTGCCAGCCTGTGCGCAGGACGCGCCGTCGTTCTGTGAGGGTGTCGGTGAACCGGGTGGCGACCTCGTCGAGGACGGTGTCGGCCTCTTCCACCGCCTGGCGTGGGCTGTCGACGAAGGTGCCGAGGGCCTGTTGGAGGCGCAGGGTGAGCTTGTCCCGGTCGCCCTGTGGGACCAGTTCCGGGCCGAGTTCGCGATCGGGGCTGTCGGCGCTGGTGCCGGGCTCGCGCGGTGCGTGAGCGGGTTCGGTGCGGGGTGTCTGCGGGGCGCGCTGCATCGCGGGATCCGCGGCCACGGGCTGGGGTTGCTGTGCGTGTTCGGCGCTGTGCGACATCACGTGCTGCTTCCCTTCGCGTGGCGTCGGGTCAGTGGCCACGGCGCGTGCCGCTGGTCCTCGCGGGACGACGCGTCGCGCCGATCCGGGTAGGCCGGCTGTTCGCCGACCAGCGCCTCGAAGAGGCCCCGGGCTTCGACCGTGGCCTCCCGCATTTCCTCGGTGCCGCTCTGGTCGCGAGCCGCCGCGTGCATGCCGCGGTAGCCCTGGACATGGTGGGAGTGGTGGACGGAGAGGGCGGCGATCTGGTTGTCGAACTGCTCGCCGCCGGGGAAGCCGCGGTCCCCTGCCAGGCGTGCCAGTAGCGCATCCGCCTCGATGACGGCCTTCTGCGGTGATTCGACGAACTGCTCCTGGATGGTGGCCCATTGCGTCACGTAGTGCTCGCGGGCCTCGGGCGACAACGACAGCTCCGTGAGGGAGCCGTGCTCCCTCACGCGCTCGACGAGTTCCTGCTCGGCAGCCTTGGTGTCGCCGTCGTGGTCGGCGACGGCACGGTCGTACTCGGGGCCGAAGCGCCGCTTCAGCCCGTGCCCGCCACCGCCTTGCATTCGTCCACGTCCGAGATGGAGGAGGGCGGCCAGACCGATGACGATCACAGCGATGATCACGACGGTGAACATGGCTGGCCTCTCTGACTCTCGGTTGGCACGTTGGTCTGCTTCATTGCCGTCAATTCCTGTCGGCTCATTGCGCGTTGAGGCCTGCCGGGTGGTGTCCACACGGTGTGGGAACGGCCCGGGGGCTTTCTGTCACAGCTTGAAGCCGTCCTTGGCGTTGTCGCCGGACTGCTTCAGGTTTCCGGAGACCTGGTCGGTCCTGCCGCGCCGCTGTAGTCGCCTGTTGCGGGTGGTCCGGCCGATGCGTTCGGTGATCAGGCCCTTCAGTACCTGCGTCTTGTGCTTGATCGTCTGTCCGACGCTCATGGCCGTCCTCCTACGGGTTTGCGGGCGGTATCGAGCCTCGGAGTGGACTACCTGCGGCTGTACCGGCGCCTGCCCCCGCCGCGCCCACGCATCGCGAAGCCGGCGAGCCAGACGACCAGGAGTACGGCGGCGACCCACCAAAGGGCCTGCATGGTGAAGCCGAACCCGAACACGACCAGGATCAGCAGAAGGAGAAGCATCCACAGGATCATTGCCGGGCCTCCGGATCGCGGGAATTTCCTGACTTCCGCGGGGTCCGGGCGAAGCGGGAAGGCGGAATGCGTCGCCCGGGTGATCCGGAGTGGCATGGCCCTACACCGTGCTGTCAGTCAACGCCGGGCGACTTCCCTTGTCAACGCAGTGTCGACATGGGGGAGTTCTGCGAGCTGGGCAGGGGCCGCTGGGGCAAACGGAGCCTTGGCGGGAGCGTTGACCGGCTCGGCCGGTGGCGCCGGCAGGATGCGGTCCTCCCACCAGGACAGGCCCATCACGGTGGCGAGCAGGACGAAGGGGGTCGAAGCCGGAACGATCAGCGCGTACATGTGTACCGCCTGTCGTGAAATGCGTGCGACGCGGCGGGCAGCAGGAGGGTGCCCGCACGGGGCGCATCGATGCCGCGCCGGGATCGAGTGGCGATGGCGGGTGCGGGAGTCGCCCGTTGGTGACGGGACGGGTTCCGGCACTGATGCGCGAGGTGCGCCCCCGAAGGAGCGCGAGAGGTGATCGACGTTGCCGGGGGCTCGGGCCGTACCACGCACGCTAGCCCTCGCCGCACTCACCGGACAGATGTCAAGTGGCCATCCCCTTTCGACCGGTTCCGTCGGACGCCGCGGACATGGGTCGCTATCCGCAACCTCTGGGGAGGGTTAGGCTGTTCGAACAGGCCCCGGCCCCCGGCAGTGATGCGTTGTTCCGCTCCGGGGAGGCCCGCCGTGTTCGTTCTGCTTCTCGTCCTGATCGTCGTCCTGTTCGGCCTCGGCTTTCTCAATCCCCTCTGGTGGGTGGCCGCGGCCGTGTTGCTCTTCGGCGCCACCCGCTACGGCCGCGATCGCGGGGGAGGCTGGATCCGTGACGACGGTTCCGATCTCGGGGACCACCAGGATTACCGGGGCTACCAGGAGCGCCGGGACCGGCAGGACCGCTGGGACCGCCGCTACAGCCGTCAGAACCGGGCGCGCTGGAGGCGCGAGGACCGTCGGGACCATGAACGCCGCGGGTGACCGGTGAACCGGCTTGGCATCCAGAGATTCCCGGGAGGCTTTTCGTCACACCGGGCACGCAAAGATCGTGGAGAGGTGGATGCCGTGCATCGCACAGCCATGCTTCCGAAGGACTGGTGGGAGCTGAGGGCCGAGGCCTCGGTGGAGGAGGACCCGGCGGGTCAGGATGTCGTGGCGCTGCGCGCCGAGATCGATCAGCTGCGGCGGGCGCCGGCCGCCCGTGTGGTCGTCGACCAGGCCTGCGGCATGGTGATGGTCCTGGCCCCCTGCCGCTGTGGGCCGGCCAGGAGCCTGCGGGTGGACATCTCGCGGCAGTGCAACACCGAACTTCCGGACGTGGCCGCGGCTCTGGTCGCGACCTGGGAGGGCGAGCCGCTCTCGCGGCTGATGCAGCGGGGGCTGCGGCGTGCGCTGCGGCGGCTTTACGCGGAAGACCGAGGGTGCGACTCACCACCGGCGGATGAGGGGTCCGGAAGGGGAAGGTCATGATTCACGCAGCCGATGTCCGAGAGTGGCGTGACCGCGACGTCGTGGACGCACAGTCGCACAAGATCGGTGTCCTGGAGGCGGTGTATGTGGACACCACCACAGATGAGCCGGCCATGGCCACGGTTCGCACCGGGCTGCCCACGCGGCACCGGCTGGTCTTCGTCCCCTTGGCGGACGCGATCGCCGGGCCGGACTATCTCAGGGTCGGCTATGCCAAAGCACTGGTGAGGCAGGCTCCTTCGATCGGCACCGACGACGTGCTGCCCGCCGAGCAGGAAGTAGCGATCTTCAAGCACTACGGACTGGCCTACAAGCCCGGCGCAGCCGGCGAACGGCAACTGGCGCGCCGCTGACCGCTCATGGACAGGATGACCGCGTTGTGAGGTACGCACCATGCACCAGGTGACCACACCCCGTGAACAACAGTGGCTGCTGACGGCTGTCACTTCGACGGGGGACGCGGCGTTGGCTGTCGAGATCCTCGAACTGCGGGCCAGAGTTGAGCAGTTGGGACAGGCGCTGGCAAGTCGTGCGGTGATCGACCAGGCGCGCGGCATGGTGATGGCCCTGGCGCCGTGTTCCAGCGAGCGGGCCTGGGACCTGCTGGTGGACGTGTCGCAGCACTGCAACGTCAAGCTCCGGGACGTGGCCGCTGATCTGGTCGCCACGACGAAGGACGAGGCGCTCCCGGAACAGCTACGGCAGGAGCTGCGCCGGGCGTTGCGGCGCCTTCACGCGGCGGAACGGCGGTGACGAAGTGCGCGCCCGGCGGACGGCACCGGGAGCTGTGAGCTCAACCCTCCGGTGCCTTCGTCCAGGACGGCCGTCGGACGCCCCTTGTGTATCCCACCTCGTGGAACTCAAACACCGGCCTGGTTCCTCCCCTCGCCAGGCCACGGACGATGGGGGCGATGAGGTTTCAACTCCGCTTTCAGGGCTAGTCGTTGGACATGTCCAGACGCTACGGCGGAAGCCCCGCGGGGACGGTCATCTCCATCATCGCGGACATCGCGGCACTGATCCTGATCCTGTGGATCGCCCTCTACCTGTTCGACGCCAACACCGCCAACAGGACGGTCTCCTGGGTCCACGACGCGGCGAACTGGCTCTCGGGCTGGTCGCACAATCTGTTCACCATCCACTCGGACGACTGGCGCACCGTGGTCAACTACGGTCTGCCCGCTGTCGTCTACCTCCTGATCGGTCACGCGGTGGCCGGCCGGGTCAACCGGACCTAGCCCCTCCGCCGACGCGCAGCCGCGCGTAGAACATCGGGGCGGAACGGGCCGCGCATGGCCCGTCGCCCTCGATGCCCACGTGCCGGAGCCTGAACGTGGCATCGACTGTCCACGAGGCGCGGACGGCACTGAACTGCCAGGCACAGAAGCGGTACCCAGCCCCAGCCCCCGGCAGCGTGATATTCCACCCCGAGGAGGCCCATGGTGTCTGCAGGTACCGCAACTCCCCTCATCCCCGCAGAAGCTCCCCGAGCTCCGGGCCGGCGGCCTGTGGTCGCTGATACGGCGGAGGGCTGCGAGACGGTCGTCGTCAGCGGCGGTCTCACTCTCGCCACCGTTCCGGGACTGCGCGAGCGTCTTCTGGGCGCATGTCACAGCCCCGGAAGGCAGTTGACCCTCGACCTGTCGGGCGTCACCTCCTGCGACACTCTGGGCCTCGGGCTGCTCGTCGCCACGGCACACAGGGTCCGCCTCTCCGGCGGCAACCTGTGCCTTGCCGCCCCGAGCCGCGCCGTCGCCGAGGCGCTGAGCGACAGCGGGCTGATCCGGCTCCTCCGGGTCCTTCCCGATGCCGGCACGGCCGTCGGAATCACGGCGGCCGAGGCGCCCGCCCCGGGGCTCCGGACAGCGGCCTAGACACACGGATGACCGGTGGACGACTCGCCGCCAAGGAGCTTCGCGCTCACCCGACGACTGCCCGGGACAGGGCGGGGATCAGCCGTGGACACGTGACGCGTCGGAGTCGGAGTCCGCCTGTGCCGGCCAGTTGTCCCGCCGTTCCCGCGCCACTGCCGCACGGCTGCCGATGCGTTCGCCGCCGGAGCCGACCCGTTCTCCGCTCAGCGAGACGGCGGGCGCGGTGGGCGGGGCAGGGGTGATCAGTTCCGGGAGTTCGGGGAGCGCGGGGCGCGGGCTGCTCCGGCGCGCGGACTCACCGTCGGTTTCCCGGCTCTGGTGCTCGAAGAAGCGGAGCATCTCCACCGGGAACGGCATGACCAGGGTGCTGTTCTTCTCCGCGGAGACGTCCACCACGGTCTGCAGCAGGCGCAGTTGGAGCGCGCCCGGAGTGTCGGCCATGGTCGCCGCGGCGTCGCTCAGCCGCTGGGACGCCTGGAACTCGCCGTCGGCGGCGATGACCCGGGCCCGGCGCTCACGTTCGGCCTCGGCCTGCTTGGACATGGAGCGCATCATCGACTCCGGAAGCGCGATGTCCTTGATCTCCACGCGTTCGATGCGCAGTCCCCAGGGTTCCTCGGTGGGAGCGTCCATCACCTTCTTGAGCTCCGCGTTGATGTGGTCGCGGTCGGAGAGAAGCGTGTCCAGATCCGCCCTGCCGATGACCGCACGCAGCGAGGTCTGGGCGATCTGGGAGACGGCGCTGGGGTAGTTGCGGACGTTCACCAGGGCCTTGACCGGGTCGATGACCTTGAAGTAGACGACCGCGTCGACGGTGAGCGTCACGTTGTCGGCGGTGATGGATCCCTGCGGCGGGATACCGAGGACCTCGGTCTGCACGGACACCTTCCGCATCCGGTCCCCGATCGGCCTGATGACGCGCAGGCCGGGCCCGCGGATGTCCGGCAGCAGCCGCCCGAAGCGGAACACCACGCCCTTCTCGTACTGCTGGACGTTGCGCAGGCTCAGGGCGAGCAGGACCAGCCCGACCGCAGCCAACACCACCAGCACAGTGATCAGAACACCCATGGTTCTCACATTCCTTACGTCGGTGGTGTCCCCGAACCCGAGCGGTCCGGGAAACACACGGCACGGGAGGACCCCGGCCCGTTGTCCGTGGTGCGGCGGCCGGGGTCCCGGGCTGCTGTTGATCTGCTACGTCGGCCCGGCTCAGCCGGGAGAACTCATCGGTACGTCGGTCCGGTCGGCCCGGGTGATGCCGGTGGCGGCCAGAGTCCGCTCAGCCGAGACGGTGTTGTCGTCCTGTACTGCCCTGGCCATCGCGGCGCGTGCGGGCGAGGGGGCCGTCTCCGGAGGGATCATCAGGAACAGGAAGTGGTCCTGGTCGCCCCGGGTGACGATCATCGTGCCGTCCCCGATGGCGGACCAGTCGATGCAGACCGTATGCCCCTCGACGACCAGATGGCCCGGTGTCCTGTCCCACCCGCTCGCGTCGAGACCGACGCGGGCGATGGGGCCCAGCCGCGCCGTCAGCGCGATGAGCAGGCCGGAGAGCTGGCTCTCGAGGTCGCGCGTCCTCGGCCACCATGCGCCGTCGAACGTCCCCGTGCGATGGGGCGGCGTCTCCATCCGCAGGACCGCGGTGCCGGGGAGCACCGGCTCACTGCTGGTGTCTGTCAGGAGCCTGACGGGGTGTCCTGACGGGGTGTATGGCGGGGAGCATGGCGACTCACTTCTCTCCCGTGCGGGCCCGGCGCCGTCCGCGTCCCCCGTCGCGGCGATCGCAGGTGCCGCTCGTTCCGGCACGACCGCGAGCCTTCTCGGGGGCCGGTGGCGCCGGCCCCCGGACAGCCGGCCGGGAGCAGCCGTAGGGGAAAGCGGTGATGCGCTCGTCGTGCTGTTGTTGAGCAGATGGATCAGGAGCACGCCCACAGTGACCATCGCCAGGAGCACGACCACGGTCAGGAAGGTCTCCATGGCCCTCACACCCCCTGTGCTGGATTCGGTATCGGAAGAGCGACTGGCGTGATGCCGAGTACCGGAGCGGTGACTGCCGGGATCCGTGGACGTGCGATCGAAGCGCGGGCCTCGTGGCCTCCTTCGGCGTCCCAGACGGCCTGCACGGCCCGGTCGGTCGGTGCCACGGTGCGCAGGCGCGCCGCCTCCTCCATCAGCCGGCCCGTGGTCGAGGTGCGCAGTGGGTCGCTCGCGGCGGCCATCAGCCAGGCGGCCGAGACGCGAGTCGTCTGCGCATCGAGCACGGCAGTCAATGAGGGAAGTTCCGCCCCCAGATCACGGGAGCGGGGCCACCAGGAGCCATCCAGCAGAGCCGGTGCCGAACCGGTGAGGGCCGGTGACATGCGGAGAGACGGAGAGGAGGGTCGGTCTTCGAGTGTCGGCGCGTACGAAACGGTCGCAGTCATGATGCGAACCCTGCTCCGGACCGGTCGGAACCAGCCCGGCGTAATCAATCGCCGAAAACGACACAAGCATGGAGGCCGGTGCGCGAAATACCCTCGGTAACACGAGGGTACTCCTCCGGCCGGCCGTACGGACTCTGCCCAGCAGTCGCGGTGCCCCGGGACCCGTTACCCGAGTCGACCGATCCGAGATGGCGAGTTGATGAACAGATCCGGCGGGCCGTTCCACGGACGCGATCCGTGCAAGTGTGGGAAGTGGACGGGCCGACGCCGAGCACCCGGATACCGATCGGCTGCGGCGGTCGGCCGTCTGTGACAGTGAGGAGCGCGCCATGGGCGCGAACACGGCCGAGACTGCGTTACCCGACACCCTTCAGAAGCTCACAGACCATCTGACGGCCTCCTACGCCAACCTGCTGACGGCCGCAGTCGTGCGGGATGTCGTGCAGGACTGCTACCAGCCGCTCAGCAACGCTCGTATCGCCAACTACGTGCCGATCCTCGTCGAGCACAACAGCCGCACCAGGCTACGACGACTCGCCCCACGCCCCGATCCCACGGTTCCCCTTCGTGAGGAGTCCGACGGGACACGAGGCCACTCCGTCACCACGGTTCTGCGAAGGCTTCGCATCGCCCTGACCCGCTCGGCATAGACACCGCGCCCGTTCAAGGCACACTGGGCACACGGGCCCGCTCGATCAACTGCTCGCCCGGTGCCCGGTCCAGGTCGCCTGCTCCCGTCAACCCCGTACCCGTTCCGCCGAGGCGGACGCCGCGCCCGTGATCAGTACGACAACGGGTTCTCAGGACAACGCCGACCGCTTCCCCGGCGGGGGCAGCTTCTGGAGCAGCTCCCAGAGCGGTCGTGAGCCTCCCGCCCACTCGCCCAGCGTTTCCCGGTCGACCAGATGCAGCTTCTGGGACTTCGCCAGCGGCTCACACCCCGAGGTGAAGCGTCCGTTCGTCACCAGAACCACCACGTCCCCGCCGTGCAGCTGTCGACCGGTGCCGTTGAGCACATGCAGATCCGGGGTGCCCACCGGCGATCCCGAGGCCCCGTCCTGCCGGTGCTTGCACTGGATCACCCACCGCCTGCCGAGTGGATCGGTCGCTGTCACATCCGCGCCGTTGTCCCCGGCCCCGCCCACCTGTACGGCATCCGCGCAGCCGTCACGGCGCATCAGGTCCCGTACCGCGAACTCGAAGTCCTCGTGGTGGAGCCCGTCGAGGTGGGGGAGCCTGTACCGCAGCCTCCGCACGTGCACCCGCTCCCAGCGGCGCTCACCGCCCACTGCGTGAGCCAGAGACCGCCGGCCCCGCCCACGACGGCGGCGAGCACGGCGAGCAGCCGCCAGTTCCCCAGCAGCCACTCACCCACGGCGACGCAGAACCCGACGCCCGCGGCAGCCGCGACGGCGAGCACCAACGGCTGGGGACCTCGGGGCTTCGTCGGGGTCCGGGCACGCTGCGGAGACTTACGAGTCCGCCGCACCGGCGGTCGGCGGCTCACCACCGCCCCCCGCCGACAGCGACACGACCGCAGACGCCCGGAACCGGAGTCGTACGCCCGCCATCCATGTCAGAAGTGACCTGTCCGCTGCTGAAGCCTCGGATCACCAGGCCCGCCGACGGCAGTATCGTCAGCTCGTGCCACGCTCCCGGAGCACAGCGACCGGCCCCCCGGACTTGTGTTCCGTCGTTCCTCACGTACGGATCGGTCCAAGGCACCGTGTCCTTCCTCGGCGCTCCTGCGCGGCCGCTCCGACCGGACAACAGGCATCGGTGCGGACATTCTTGACACTAGGTCAGATTTCCCGGCCGGCTGAGAGCGAGCGCCCCTTTTCGGCCGCGCCGAACACTCGTCCCCCGCCCGTCGCGTGCCCCCAGGGCACACGCGATCCCATCGGGTGGGCCCTCGACGGGGGGTGCGATTCCGAGCGGGACTCGGACGGTGATCGGATTCGTTGCGCCCCGGCTCTCGTCGGACGTCAGCCTCAGCGAGATGCTGTTGATGCAGTTGCGCTGATCGGGGGAGTCCGAGACCCCGTCCGCAAGGAGTTACCCGAAGTCGGCCGAGAAGCGCGCGTCGCGGGGCACGAAGACCAGGCGCCGGCGAGTCGGGAGCCCGGTCCGTACGGTGACCACGGCTGGTTCGGCCGCCGGTCTCCAGGCCACGCTGCGTGGCGATCACCGTATGGATGTAGCGGGCGTCCTCGGCGCCGCGCGCCGCGACGACCTCGGCGCGGATCCGGTCGAGCTCCTCGCCGAGCAGCTCCGTGTGATCTTCGAGCGACTCAAAGGGGGCGACAGGTACGGCAGCTGTGGACATCGCAGGCTCCTTGAGGGGCCTAGAGAGCGAGGGTGAGCGGACCTGCCGCACCGTTGACGCAGGTCTGGATCAATTGGCCCGGTTCACCGTGCAGTTCGCCGGTCCGCAGATCGCGGACGCGGCCGTGGACCAGCGGGACGAGGCAGCCGAAGCAGATCCCCCGGCGGCACCCGTACGGCATCGCCACGCCTGCCGCTTCCCCGGTATCCAGCAGCGGCACGGACGCGGACGCGTCGGCCTCGATGCCGCTGCGCTCGAACCGGACCCGGCCGCCCGGCGTCGCGTCGGCGTCCGCCGACGGTACGGGCACCGGCCGGAAGCGCTCCACGCGCAGCCGTTCGCCCGCCCCGGCCGCCGCCCAGTGCCGCTCCAGTGCGTCGAGCAACCCGTCCGGACCGCAGCACCGACCCGTCGGCTCTTCGCCCGTTCGGCCTGGTCAAATGCTGTCGGGGGGTGGGAGGGGCACGCTGGTGTGCGCGGTGCCCGAGGCACCGGAGGGTGCCGTGGCGGGTGTCGCCGAGGTCGCGCTGAGTGCGAGGAGCGCGACGTCGTCGGCGGGTCCTGCGGGGAAGGTGTCCAGAAGCGAGGTGAGGTCGCTGATGATCGCGGCGGCGCCGAGGGCCCGGTTGGTGACGGCGTGGTGGGTGAGGTGCGCGACCAGGCTGCTCTCATCGAACCCGGCGCCTTGGAGGGTACGGCCCTCGGTGAGTCCGTTGCTGTAGAGGAAGAGCGCCTCGCCGGGCAGGAGTTGAATGTCCCGGGAGACGAAGTCCGCCTGGTGCAGGGCGCCGACGAGCATCCCTCCGGCCAGGCTCACCGGCTCGGTTCGGGCGACCGTCCGGTCGGGTCCGCCGCGCCGGGCGGGTCGCAGATGGTGGGCCGGGAGGTGGCCGCCTCCGGCCAGGGTGAGGGCGAAACCGCCCGCGGGCTCGGGGGCGAGGGTGCCGAAGACCAGGGTGCAGAAGCGGCTGCCGTCGGGCGACGCCGACAGCAGAGCGGAGTTCAGCGCCCGCAGTACGGCACACGGGTCGCGCTCCAGCAGGACGGTGGAGCGCAGGGTGTAGCGGACCAGCGAGGTGAGAGCGGCGGCGGGTGCGCCCCGGCCGCTGACGTCGCCGAGAAAGAACGCCCACCGCCCGGCGCCGAGCGGGAAGACGTCGTAGAAATCCCCGCCGACGTCGTGGACCGAGGCGGTGGTGTAGTGGCACGCGGCCTCCAGGCCCGGCACTTCCCGGAGCGCCGGGGGCAGCAGGGTGCGCTGAAGGGTGGAGGCGTACGCGGCGATCTCCGACCGGTCCCGCTCGGCGCGCTCCCGTGCCGCGTGCTCGACCTCCACCAGTTCCCGTTCCACGCGGAGCATGCGCAGCGCGGACGGCCGCAGTTCGAGTTCGTCCATGACGAGCGCGGCCAGGTCGGTCAGGGCAGTGGCCTGGTCCGGTGTGATCCGGCGCGGCTTGGTGTCCAGGACGTCCACGGTGCCCAGGCGGTGACCGTCGCTGGTGGTGATCGGGGCGGCGGCGTAGAAGCGCACCCGGGCCGGGCCGGTCACCAAAGAGTGGGCGCGGGCGAGGGGGTCGTCGAGAGTGTCGGGGACGACCAGCGGGCTGCCGGTGAGGATCGCCGAGGTGCACAGCCCCGGGTCCCGGCCTATCTGCGTGACCCCCGCCAGCCCGTACGCGGCCTTGAACCAGACCCGGTCGGTGTCCACGATCGTCACCGTGGCGGACGGAGCGTCGAACAGGCGGGCAGCGAGTGCTGCGATCCGGTCGAATGCCCCGTCGGGCGGAGTGTCCAGGATGTCGTACCGCCGCACCGCCGCGATCCGCCGCGCCTCCTGCTCCGGCGACAGCTCCACGCGCTCCTCCATGCCTCCGCACACGCAGGCTCCGGCCGATGCGGGCGGCTATTCGGGCCGTTGGGTCCGGTCGTTGTGGGCGAGGCCGTCCGGATGTTCCTCCGTGCGCTCACCAAGAGGAAGAACCAGTACGTGGAAGGTCGTTGGGCCGGGCAGGCGCTGGATCCGCCCCACTTCCTGCCAGCCCCAGTCCTTGAAGACGGCACAGGCCGAACCGGCGGACTGATCCACCAAAGTGACGCCGAGCGAAGCCTGATGGTCGGTGAGCAGGCGCTCCTGGAGCCGGCGGGCGAGCCCGCGGGCGTACTGGTGGGGATGGACGACGGTTTCAAGGATCGCGAACACGTGTCCGGACGCGGTCAGTTGCTCCAGGTTCTGCGGCAATGGTCCGTCGAACCCCTGCCACCAGGAGCCGTCGCGCGGCACGGAGAAGCCGCAGACGCACCCCGTCAGGGCCTCCGCCTCGGCGACCAGCATGTCGAATCCCGGCAGTTTCACGTCGTCCGCCAGGCGGTGCAGGAACTTCTGCCGGTCGTGGAACTCCTCGCCCGGCTCGGCGGCGGAAGACTCCACGTACAGATCCGCCAGGTCCTCCCGCAGGCCCTCGGCCTGCCAGCGGTTCAGCCGGCGCAGCCGCACCGCGTCCAGGTCGAGACGCTCTGAGCCTTCGGGTTCGTGCGGTTGCCGCGGGGTGCGCATGAGGCGCCTCGGTTCAGGAGACCGGGAGAGGTACGGGACTGCCATCGTGGCCGATGGGCGGTGCGGCGCCTGGGTCTGGGACGTCTGTACAGCAGCATAGCCTCGGATCGGCGCCGCGCCGGGGCCCGTTGGGGGCACGGGGCCAGAGGGGCGCCGATGGAGCAACGGTGAATGCGTCGGCCGGAACCATCCGTGGGCAGCGGCGGTCGGACGGTGGAAACCCTGTTTGAACGCGGGCTGTTCGGGAAGCCGTCCGGTGTGCTTCGGACCGGAGGCACGCCCGTGCGAGCAGCTGTCGCTGCTCCTCTGTGTGCTGCGGTCTGCCGGCTCCCACGGTGAGTGATGCCACCGATCGGGGAGACACGTGCCCATACCGGATGTAAGCACGCAGAGCCCACGAAGCACACGCGCCCACGACCACGACGACGCGCCGGACACCGACGCTGCGTTCCGCCGTATCGCCGCCCTGCCGGACGGCCAGGAGAGGTCCGCGCTGCGGCAGGAGGTGGTGTGCGCCTGGATGCCGATGGCCGCACGGCTCGCCCGGCGCTTCCGCCATCGCGGTGAGACCTTCGAAGACCTCAAGCAGGTAGCCCAACTGGGCCTGGTCAAGGCGGTGGCCCGCTTCGACCCCGGTCTCGGCACCGCCTTCCCGAGCTTTGCCATACCGACGATCCTCGGCGAGGTGAAGCGGCACTTCCGTGACGACCTCTGGGGCGTACATGTGCCACGGCGTGTACAGGAGCTGCGCGGCCGGGTCCGCGCCGCCGGCCATGAGCTCAGCTCTTCGCCGGGCGGCCGCGAACCCTCCGTCCCCGAGATCGCCGCGCACACCGGCCTGACCGAGGCGGAGGTACGGCTGGGACAGGGCGCGCTGGGGAGCTTCTCCGCCCTGTCCATGGACGTCGTGCCCGGCCGCTCCGCGGACAGCCACCCACTGACCGACACCCTCGGCGCCATGGAGCCCGGCTTCGACCGGGTGATCAACCGCGAGGCCCTGCGCCCCCTGCTCCGGGCACTGCCCGAACGCGAACGCCAGATCCTGTACATGAGGTTCTTCTGCGAGATGACGCAGGCCCGCATCGGTCTGCAGCTCGGTGTCTCTCAGATGCACGTCTCCCGTCTGATCACCCGCACCTGTGGACGCCTGCACGACCAGGTGATGGCCGACCCCCGCGTTCCGAGGAGGGCCGCGTGACGACGTCCCGGGTGCACGGGCGGCGCCTGCGAACGGCCCTGTTCCGCTTCGCCTGTATCTGCTCTAGGCTCCACGCAGGGAAGACTGGACTGCGACCGTGTCAGGTACCAGCAGGTCTCCCCAACCAGGCTCCCAGCCCCCGAGCCGGAAACGAGGCCGGCCGGAGCCGCAGCGCCGGAGTGCGCGGCTCCAGCCTCCGTCCTCCCGGCATTTTCCAGACGGGGTGTTCCCACCAGTCCCGCCGCCGCGGAGGACAGCGCGCGAGGAAACGGTGGAGGGGGCCTCACATCCTCGTGGCCACGGCCGCCGCCGCACAGCGGCGGCGGCCGTCCGGACCGCGACCCCCGGCGCAGGGGCCGCGGTGGGTGGCGCGCCGGCTGTGGCGCGGAGTGGGTCAGGACCTCAGACCGGGGAGGGGTTCGGAGTCGTCGATGACAAGATCCTCGAAGGACTCATGATCCGTCGGCCCAGGGTTCGAGTCCCACCCGCCCCACTTTGAACGTGCTCTGACCTGCGGAAACGTTCCTCGTGAGGTGTTGGAGCGTCAACTTTCGCCCATCGGACTGAATCCGCTGCTCACGCCTTTGGAGTCCGGCGTCACGCGCGCCGCTTGGGGGATCTCCGTCCGCTCTGACCTGTGGCGGAGTAGGTGATCAAGGTTGTGTATAGCCATCCAGGATGGCTGCCCTGAGGCTCGATACCAAGATCCAGGGGCCGGGCAGGGGTTGGGACGACGCCGACGTTTCCATGCCGATCGTGTCCCGGCCGGCGTTGTCGTCCAGGGCGTGGCGGCCTGTGTGCCGATAGCAGACCTGGAGTTGAGTGGCGGCAGGTGACCGTTGAGAGGGCGTCCTGGCTATGGCTGAGGGGGCAAGGAAACGGCCCCAAGAGAGAACGGCCCCGAGGGGTTACTCGACCCTCTGATGTGGTGACCCACCTCCACTGTCGCGGAGAACGTATACGTCGGACTTCGTTCACTTTCGGCATGAGAAAGGGCCAGGCCACTACTGCAGTGCGTGGACCGAGGCTGAGAACACCGGGGGCATCCGGGACGCTGCGGGGACGATGAGGCGGGCGGTGCTGGGACGGCGGCTCGCGGCCAGCAGGGCCCCGGTCAGCAGCCGGTGGCGCCGGGTCAGCCGGGCCCAGGCGCGCTCGTATTCGTCCGGTCGCCCGGCGGCCAGGCAGCGGATGGCGGCCCCGGCCGTTGCCAGCGCGAGGGCGATGCCCTCACCGGTGAGGGCATCCAGGTAGCCCGCGGCGTCGCCGACGAGCAGGACACGGCCGGCGGTTCTGCGCTTCACCCGCTGTCGCAGTGGTCCGGCGCCGCGCACCTCCGTCGCGGCCGGGCCGCGCAGCGACGCGGTGAGGGCCGGGAAGCCGGCCAGGTGCTCGTCGTACCCGCGGCGGCTGCGGCTGAGGACCGCGACGCCCACCAGGTCGTCGCCGACCGGCGTCACATAGGCCTCGCCATGCCCGGACCAGTGGACCTCCACGAAGTCCGTCCACGGCTCGACGCGGTAGTGCCGGCGCAGTCCGTAGCGGCCGTGGGGACGGCCCGGCAGTTCCAGCCCCAGGCCGCGGCGCACCGGGGAGTGCAGGCCATCAGCGGCGATCAGCCAACGGGCCGTGGTTCCGGCGGCGGTGACCGTGTCCGTGCTCTGGCACACCTCGCCGACCTTGCCCGGCAGCATCCGCACGCCGAGGCTGAGCGCGCGCTGGTGCAGTGCGGAGTGCAGCGTTGTACGGCGGATTCCCAGCCCGCTGTGGCCGCGGAAGGACGCTTCGGCGCGGGTGGTGCCGTCCACGTAGCGGATGCCGCGCAGTTCGCGGCCGGTGACCTCGACGCCCAGTGCTCGCAGCGCGGCGACGCCGCCGGGCATGACGCCTTCTCCGCAGGCCTTGTCCACGGGCGCGGTCCGGGGTTCGACGACGACAGTCTCCAGGTCGGCGAGCGCGGCGTGGATGGCGGCGGCCAGACCGGCCGGTCCGCCGCCGACCACCAGTACGTCGATCACGCTTGCGCGGCCGCGGTTGGGGTGGTCGCGGCGGCCAGTGCCTGGCTCTCGCAGCGGATGCGCACGGTGAGCAGGGCGGCGTTGAGTACCGTGAACACGGCCGCGGTGATCCAGGCGGTGTGCACCAGTGGCAGGGCCACGCCCTCGGCGACGACGGCCACATAGTTCGGATGCCGCAGCCACCGCCACTGGTAGGGGCCGCCCGTCACCAGCGCCTGGCCGGGTACGACGATCACCCGGGTGTTCCAACGGGGTCCCAGGGTGTGGATGCACCACCACCGCACTGACTGAGCGGCCGCCAGCACGGTAAGCATCGGCCAGGCCAGGTCGGGTACGAAGGGTCGGTCGGCCAGCCACACCTCGCCCGGGCAGGCGACCAGCAGGCCGGTGTGAAGGGCGACCATCGCCGGGTAGTGGCCCTGCCCGGTCTCGGTCGCGCCGTGGGCGGTGCTCCACCGCTCGTTACGGCGGGCGACGACGAGTTCGGCGACGCGCTCGCCGGCGACGGCGGCCACCAGCAATCCGTACCAGATCATGTGTCCTCTGTTCTTCGACGATCCGAACTACCAGCGCAGCAGGACGAGTTCGCAGGCCATGCCGGGCCCCATCGCCAGCAGCAGGCCCGGCGTGCCCGGCGGCGGGCGGCGTTCGGCCAGGGTGTCGCGCAGCACATGGAGCACCGAAGACGAGGACAGGTTGCCCACGTCGGCCAGATGACGCCAGGTCACATCGAGTGCGTCGTCGGGCAGGTCGAGGGCCTCGGTGACGGCCTCCAAGACCTTGGGGCCGCCGGGGTGGCACACCCAGGCGGTCACGTCGTTCGGCTTGATCCCGTGGTCGCCGAGGAACCCCTCGACGTCATCGGCGAGGTAACGGCGCACCACATCGGGGACCTTCGGGTCGAGGACGACCTGGAAGCCGGTGTTCTTGATGTCCCAGCCCATGACGCGCCCGGTGTCCGGATACAGGTGGCTGCGGGAGTCCACGATCGTCGGGTCGGCGCTCTCGTCCGGGCGGTCTGGGCGGTCCGCGCCGCACGCGACGACCGCGGCGGCGCCGTCGCCGAACAGTCCGGTGGCGACCAGGTTGGCCATGGAGGCGTCGTTGCGCTGGAAGGTGAGCGAGCACAGTTCGACCGACAGCAGCACCGCCACGTGGTCGGGCCGGCCCAGCAGGTAGTCGTGCATACGGGCCAGGCCGGTGGCACCGCCGGCACAGCCCAGGCCGAACAGGGGCAGCCGTTTGACGTCCGGACGCAGTCCGAGGCGGCCCACCAGCCGTGCGTCGATCGAGGGGGTGGCGATGCCGGTGACGGAGGTGAAGATCAGCAGGTCCACGTCGGCTGCGGACAGACCGGCGGCGTGCAGAGCGCCCCGGACGGCCTTGGCGCCCAGGTCTGTGGCGGCGGCGATGAAGACGTCGTTGGAGGCGCCGAATCCGTCCAGTTCCTCGTACTGTTCGAGGGGCAGCGTCATGTGGCGCGAGCTGACCTTCGCGCTGCGGTGCAGCCGGTCCAGGACCCGGCGGTCGGTGTCCTCGGGCAGGCAGGTGCGGGCCACCATGTCCGTGATCTCGTGCTGGGTGCGACGGTGCGGTGCGAGGGCACCGTGAACAGCTGCGATCCGGGTCATACGGTTCCCGTCTGGTTCCTGCACTGGGCTGACCTGCTCTGCACGTGTTCCCCGGTCCGGGGCTTCGACACCCTTGATCGCCCGTCCGGCCGTTCGTCCTGGGGGCGCGGTGCTCCAGCCGGGTGGGGCCGGGGCGCCTACGATCGGCCGGGTGGGCACTCCCGAGCAGTCGACGACCGGCGGTCCCGAGGCGAGTTGGGCCGGCCGGGTGGGTGGCCTGGCCGGGTCGTGCCACCCCGGGCCTGTCGTGGCGGTCACCGTCTTGATGGCCGCGCTGGCCGTGACCGCCGGCCAGAGCGCCGCGCGTTGTGTGCTGACCGGCGCCGCCGTTCTGACCGGGCAGTTGTCCGTCGGCTGGTGCAACGACGCGTTCGACGCGCGCCGGGACATCGCCGCGGGCCGCCGTGGCAAACCCGTCGTCGACGGCACGGTCGGCGTGACGCAGGTGTGGGTGGCCGCGTATGCCGCACTGGCGCTGTGCGTGCCGCTGTCGTTCGCCTGTGGGCTGTGGGCGGGCGCCGTTCACCTGACCGGGGTGGCGGCCGCGTGGGCGTACGACCTGCGGCTCAAGGCGACAGCGTGGTCCTGGGCGCCTTACGCGGTGGGTTTCGCCAGCCTCCCGGCGTTCGTCGCGTTGGGGCTGCCGGGGCAGCCGTGGCCGGTCTGGTGGGTTGTCACCGCGGGGGCGTTCGTGGGGGTCGGCGCCCATCTGGGTGACGTGCTGCCGGATATCCGTGGGGATCTGGCGACGGGCGTACGGGGATGGCCGCACCGGCTGGGCCCGGACGGCGCGCGGCTGCTGCTGCCGGTGCCGCTGGTGGCCGCGTCCGCGGCTCTGGCGCTGGGGCCCGCCGGACCACCCGGCGGATGGGGAATTGCGGCGCTCGCGGTGACCGTCCTGGTGGCGGTGGCGGGGACGGTGCTGGGACGCCGCTGGGAGCGGTTGGCGTTCGCGGCAGCGGTCGCCGTGGCAGTGGTGGACGTGGCGTTGCTGCTGCTGCGCGGCACCGGGATCGCCTGACCGTTCGGCCTCGCCGGCCGGCTCACACCGTACGAAAACCCACAAGCGGAAACAGGAGTTCCGCGTCCCTACTGCGGTTGCCGTCAGTTCGCGAGTGCTGTCCCCGGTCGTGACCTCGGCGCGGCCGATAAGGCTGCCGTTTACCGCTTTGCCGGTCCACGCCAGTGACGACCGAGCGACGGCGCCACCGGCCGCCCGCACCACAACCTGCTGGTGGCGGCGGACTGCGAGGCGTCGGAGTTCGGTCGCGGGTGGTCAGACGATCAGGCCGTTGAGGGGTTCGGTGCCGTCGATGAAGCTGCCGGCGAGGTCGGACAGGCGGCGGTTGTGAGCGCGGGCGTAGGCGTGCAGTGCAGAGAAGGCCTGTTCCATGTCGACGTCGAGGCGTTCGGCGAGTTTGCCCTTGGCTTGTTCGATCAGTACGCGCTGCTCAGTGCGGTCCGTAGCTGTTCGTTGAGGAGGGTGCTGCGGTGGGTGGAGCGTTGTTGCAGGAGGCTGATGGTGGCGACGTCGGCGAGGGCCTGGGCGATGAGTGTGCCGGCCGGGTCGAAGGGGGCCGGCATCGGAGCGGAAGAGGTTCAGGGCGCCGACGACCTCGTCTCGCAGGCGCATCGGCACGGCATGGACCGCCGCGAACCCACTGCGGTGGGCTTGCGCGGCGAAGCGCGGCCAGCGGTGGAACTCTGTGGTCACGTCGGGGACGGAGATCAGTGCGCCGGTGCGGAAGTTCTCCAGGCGGGGGCCTTCGTCGTTCTGGAGCTGGAAGAGCTCCAGCAGGCGTACCTGTTCGCTGGAGGCGGCCATCACTCGGAGTTCGCCGTTTTGGTCGGCGAGCAGTACCCCGGCCGCACTCACACCGAGCATGCCGACACAACGGTCGGTCAGCAGGCACAGAAAGTCCATCAGATCGAAGTCGGCGACCAGATTGTCAGCCAGTTCGACGAATGTCTTGGAAAGGAGCTGCTGATCCGTCGTGCGCACCTTTGCACGGGGACTGGTCTGCGCCAGGGAAGGTGGGATGTGTCGTCAGGCGTCATCGCTACTCTGATCCAGGTTCGTGTCCGCAGCGAAGCGGAGGCGACGGGCGACCATGCCTCCGTCGTGCGGCTCGTCGGCCCCCGTACCAAGCAGGACCGGGGTAGCGATATCGGCATCGGTCCGCTGGCCGGTGTCTGGGTGCCTTGCCGGGCTGCCTGCTCGGCCGTCAGCCCCGGGAATCTGGCCGACCAGCCACCAGCCCTCACAGGGCACACCTGCCGCCCGCCGCTCATCCACTGATCCTCACGTGCGTGCCTCACCCTGGTCCTGCTGCGGTCACTGGATCCGTGCATGGTGCGCGAGGCCGCCAGGCTGCACCGCTGTCCGTTCTCCGAGGGGAAGGACCAGGGCCCGCAACACCGTAGGGCCTCGTGGCCTGTAGACCAGGCCGATGTCGCGCCATCCCTGCGACCGGAACCCGGCACACGCCGCACGACGGGTTCGGTCCACCAGGGTCGCGGCGAGCAAGGCCCGGTGGTCGGTGAGCAGCCGCTCCTGCAAACGGTCGGCCAGGCCGTGGTACCGCTCGGAGGGACGGACCACGATCCCGCTGATGGCGAAGAGCTGTCCGGACGCGGTGAGCTGCCCGACGTCTTGCGGGAGTGTTCCACGGAATCCGCTCCACCAGGAGCCGTCACGCCGCGCAAGGAATCCGAACGCACCCCACCAAGTCCGGTGCCTCCGCGATAAGCATGGCGAACCCCGGCCGCCAGGTGTCACGTGTGAGGCGGCGCAGGAAGTCCTTCCGGCCGCGGTGCTCCCAACCGGGCGCTGTGGCGCAGGACTCCGCGTACAGGTCCGCCAGGTCCTCCCGAAGTCCCTCGGCCTGCCAGCGGTTGAGCCGGCGCAGATTCAGGGGCGTCCTGCGCGGGGCGGCGGCCGGTGGTCTGCGCGCTTCCGCGGTCCGCTCGGCCCGGGCGGGGCACAAGATGTTTACACGGCGATGATCGGGCGGCTTCGATGCCGTTCTGCCGTGCCGCCCTCGACATCTGCCGGCCAAGCGGCACGCCCGCCCGGTCAAACCCTCGCCCTCCGGGGTTGGTCGCAGGGGCACTGTCCGCAGAGCAGGGGGTGGCACTAGGCTGCCTGGTGAGGCCCGAGACCCCGGCAGCAGCTCAGTTGCTCCGCTCCAGGGAGGCGCGCGGTGCACGCAGGTCTCGACATCAGCGACGTGCCACGCCCCAGTACGGCGGCAGAGCATCGAGCGCACCGTGACGTGATCCTCCTCTCGGCCGGTGGCCGACCGTGGTGAGCGCCACCCCGAAGTTGCCGACGGCATCCCTGGCCCGCCTTTCGGACCGGCTCCCCCTGGAAGTCGCGTACGCGACCTGCGTACCGGCGAACTTCACGCCCAGCCACGCAAGGAGTCCCCTGTGACTGCTACTGCTACTGCTACTGCTACTGCTCTCGCACCCGCCGGAGCCACCTTCGGCGAGGAGTTCGGCAAGGAACTCGACCGGATCCGCTCCGAGGTCATCGCCGCGCGCGGCGCCGAGGACGCCCGCTACATCCGTACCGTGATCGCCGCCCAGCGCGGTCTGGAAGCGGGAGGCCGGATCGCGCTCGCCGTATCGCTGTTTCCGCCCGCCTGGGCGGCGGGCACCGCCATGCTCTCCCTCGCCAAGATCCTGGAGAACATGGAGCTGGGCCACAACGTCCTGCACGGCCAGTGGGACTGGATGGGCGACCCGGCCATCCACTCCACGACCTGGGAGTGGGATTTCCTCACGCCCGCCGAGGCCTGGAAGCACACCCACAACCACCTGCACCACACGTACACCAACGTTGTGAACCTCGACCGCGACCTCGGGTACGTCGTCTTCCGGATGAGCGCCGAGCAGGCCTGGCGTCCGCGCCATCTGGCCCAGCCGTTCTACAACTTCCTGCTCGCTCCGCTCTTCGAGTGGGGCATCGCGCTGTATGACCTGGAGCCCGATGCCGTCGCCGCCGGCCGCAAGTCGTGGCGTTCCTTCCTGGACGACGTGAGCGGGCTTCTTGCCAAGGCCACCCGCCAGCTCGCCAAGGACTATGTGGTCTTCCCGTTGCTCGCGGGCCCGTCCGCGCTGCCCTGCCTGCTCGGGAACCTCACCGCCAACACGGTGCGCAACGTGTGGACCCACACCATCATCTTCTGCGGCCATTTCCCCGGGGCCGTCCAGACCTTCTCCGAGGAGCGCATCGAGGGCGAGACCCGCGGCGAGTGGTATCTGCGCCAGATCCAGGGCTCCGCCAACATCGAGGGCGGCCCGCTCTTCCACATCCTCAGCGGAAACCTCGGCCACCAGATCGAGCACCATGCCTTCCCCGATCTGCCCAGCAACCGCTATGCGGAGATCGCCCCGCAGGTGCGCGAACTCTGCGAGAAGTACGGCATCCCGTACGTCACCGGCCCGTTGTGGCGGCAGTACGGCTCCACCTGGGGTCGCATACTGCGCTTCGCCGTACCGACCCCCGTTGCTCAATGAGGGGTGGCGTCGGAACTGTTCACGGCGCCGTCGCTGGACGACGCGGACGGCGCCGGATCGCTGGGACCGGCACTGGGACTGGCACTGGGACCCGAGCTGAAGCCGGGACCAGAACTGGTGTCCGGTGCTGCGCTCGCGTCCGGCGCGGCAGGGCTGTCCGTCTGCGGCGCCGTGCCACTGGACGCACCCGGGGTGGGTGTGCGGCTGTCGGCGGGAGCGGGGGTACCGGCCGTGCCACCGCCCACCGAGGTTCCCCTGCCCGGCTCGTTCTTGACCACGGCCGCCACCGGCTTGCCCGCGATCAGCTCCACCGCGGTCACTGGGAGCATCGCCAGGGCGAACACCAGGCCCGTCGCCAGGGCGTACTTCTTCCAGCCGATGGACCTCCAGAGGGAGCCACCCCGATAGGTGGTGACCACGAAGGGCGGCGGCCTCGCGGCAACAGCCGTGGCGTCCGCCGGTGAACCGAACGCCGCCCGGGCGTCCGCGCGGTGTTCCGCCCGCTCCTCGCCCGGCGTCCTCGGCATCCCTACGGGCGGCACCCGGCTGCGGATCCCCTCGCCCGTCCGCCGGAAAGCATGCGAGAAGACCGCTGCGCCGGTGGTCGCGCTGGTACTGATCACAGCGGCGCCGATGATCGTCCCGGTCACCCCCAGCAGGGACGCCAGCACCGCGCCGACCATCGTCGCGAGTGCGCTCGCCACTACCTGCACAAGAGTCAGGTCGAGGACCTTGCGCTTGGGCGCCCGTTGCTCTTCGGCTCTGCGATGTCCCATCAATCAATGTCCCTTGACAGTTCTTTCAGCGGTGCGGACGGCGCAACGGGACGACTGCTCTAGAGAGCCAGGGTGAGCGGACCTGCCGCACCGTTGACGCAGGTCTGGATCAACTGGCCCGGTTCACCGTGCAGTTCGCCGGTCCGCAGATCGCGGACGCGGCCGTGGACCAGCGGGACGAGGCAGCCGAAGCAGATCCCCCGGCGGCACCCGTACGGCATCGCCACGCCTGCCGCTTCCCCGGTATCCAGCAGCGGCACGGACGCGGACGCGTCGGCCTCGATGCCGCTGCGCTCGAACCGGACCCGGCCGCCCGGCGTCGCGTCGGCGTCCGCCGACGGTACGGGCACCGGCCGGAAACGCTCCACGCGCAGCCGCTCGCCCGCCCCGGCCGCCGCCCAGTGCCGCTCCAGTGCGTCGAGCAGCCCGTCCGGACCGCAGGCCCAGGTCTCGCGGTCGTACCAGTCCGGGCAGAGCACACTCATGTGCTCCGGGAGCAGCCGGCCCGCGGTACGGGTGTACCGCGCGTGAACGCTCAGCCAGGGCAACCGGGCTGCCAGTCCGGCCAGTTCGGCACGGAAGAGGAACTCGTCCGGGCCGGGTGCGCTGTGCAGGAGCACGAGGTCGGGGGCGGGCCCGGGAAAGCGGCGGCGCGCGAGGGTGCGCAGCATCCCCGCCACCGGGGTGATGCCGCTGCCCGCCGTCACCATCAGCATCCGCGGCGGCAGCGGATCCTCCGGCAGCGTGAACTCGCCCTGCGCGGGGCCCAGTCGGAGCACGGTACCGGGACGGGTCCGGTGCACCAGGTGCGGGGAGACCCGGCCGCCAGGATCCTCCTTGACCGTGATCGTCAGCGTCCGGCCCTTCGGTGCCCCGGTGGGCGGCGGGGGCGAGGTGATCGAGTACGTACGCCAGTGCCGTACGCCGTCGATCTCCACCCCCACCGGCAGGTACTGCCCGGCCCGGTGTCCCGCCCAGCCGCGCCCGGGACGGATCTCCAGCGTGGCCGCCCCGGCGCACTCCGGCCGTACGGCGACCACCCGGGCCGCGGGATGGCGCGCGGACAGCAGCGGGTCGATCAGGCCGAGGTAGTCGTCCGGCGCGAGGGGAGTCGCGAGAGGGCTCACGAGGGTGCCGGCAAGCCGGCCCGCCGCGGCCAGTGCACGGCCGCTGCCCCGGTCGGCGAGACCGGCGAGAGCGCCGAAGAGGTGGGCCGTCGTGCCGGAGACGGCCGACGGCATCGACGGGAGGGCCAGTGTGCGCAGAACCGGCATGGGCAGGAACCCCTCTCTCACCACAGGGCGCACGCAGGTGCCGAGCGCGCCGGGCGGATCGGCTCGTCGGGCACATCACGGCGTCGCGTACTCGGGATCGCTTCGGTCACGTACGTCGCCCCCTGGGTGGCGGGCCGCAGCCGGCGTTGCGCCGGAGAACCACACCGGCACGGCCGGCGGCGGGCGCGGGACCAGAGGCGAGTGCTTCAGAGCACCGCCGCCGCATTCCGCCGGTGTGGTCCACGTACCGGCTTCCTGCGGCGGCGGTGTTTCCTGCGGGGAGGACGGTGTCACCGGCCGGCAGGCGCTGACATGTGCATCAGTCGTTCGGTGATCTCCCGGTACTGCCTGAGCGCGAGCCGTAGTTCCTCGGTCTGCGCTTCGGTGTCCGGGTCCTGCCAGCTTGCGCGCAGGGCGCGCCGCCGTTCCTTGAGGGTGTCGGTGAATTGGGTGGTGACGTCGTCGAAGACGGTGTCAGCCTCTTCGACCGCCTGGCGCGGGCTGTCGACGAAGGTGCTGAGGGCCTGTTGGAGGCGCAGGGTGAGCTTGTCCCGTTCGCCCTGCGCGAGCATGTCCGACGTCGGCTTGCGATCGGGGCTGGGGCTGTCGGCGTTGGTGCCGGGCTCGCGCTGGGCGTGTTCGGCGTTGTGCGACATCAGGTGCTGCTTCCCTTCGCGTGGCGGCGGTTCCGTGCCTGCGGCGCGTGGCCTCGCATGTCGTGGGACGGCGGACTGTGCCGGTCGACGTCGGTTGCCTGTTGGGTGACCAGTGCCTCGAAGAGGCTTCGGGCTTCGACCATGGCCTCCCGCATTTCCTCGGTGCCGCTCTGGCCGCGGGCCGCCGTGTGCATGCTGCGGTAGCCGGGGACCTGGTCGGGGTGGTGGACGGAGAGGGCGGCGAGCTGCTCTTCGAACTGTTCGCCGGGGAAGCCGCGGTCTCTCGCCAGGCCGGCAAGGAGTGCGTCGGCCTGGATGACGGCCTGCTGCGGCGAGTCGACGAACTGTTCCTGGATGTCGGCCCACTGAGCCCTGTACTGCGCGCGGGCTTCGGGCGACAACGGCTGCTCATCAAGGGAGCCGTGCTGCTTGACGCGCTCGCCGAGTTCCTGCTCGGCGGCCTTGGTGTCGCCGTCGTGGTCGGCGACGGCACGGTCGTACTCGGGTCCGAAGCGGTGCTTCAGCCCGCGCCCACCGCCGGCTCGGATGCGTCCACGTCCGACGATGAGGATGGCGACTGCCGCGATGCCGATCACGGCGATGATCACGATGGTGAGCATGGTGGCCTTCTCTGGCTCTCGGCTCGTAGGTTGTCCGGCTTCATTTGCCGGCCGCATCAATTCCGCGTTGGCCTGCCGGGTGGCGTCCACGCGATCCGGGCGCCACCCGGGGCGTTCGTGGTCAGGGCCTGAAGGCGTCCTTGGCCTTGTCGCCCGACTGCTTCAGGTTTCCTGAGATCTGGTCGGTCCTGCCTTGGCGTTGTAGTCGCCTGTTGCGGGTGGTCCGGCCGATGCGTTCGGTGACCCGGCCCTTGAATGCCTGGGTCTTGTGCTTGATCGTCTGTCCGACGCTCATGGTTGTCCTCTGCTCGTTCGCTGGATGGGCTCTCGTGCGTGATTGCCGTGCGGGCAGCCGTTTCCGCGGGTGGGAGAGCGTCTGGTGTGGACTACCGGCGGCTGCGGCCGTACCGGCGGCTACGACCGCCGCGCCCACCGCCGCCGCGCCCGCGCATCGCGAAGCCGACGATCCAGACGACCAGCAGTACGGCGGCGACCCACCAAAGGGCCTGCATGGTGAAGCCGAACCCGAACACCACCAGGATCAGCAGAAGGAGAAGCATCCAAAAGATCATTGCCGGGGCCTCCAGATCGCGGGAAGTTCCTGATTCCGCGGGGTCCGGGCGAAGCGGGAAGGTGGAATGCTGCCCGAACAATCCGGAGTGGCATAGCCCTACGCCGTGCTGCCAGTCAACGCCCGACAACCTCGCTTGTCAACGCGGTGTCGGCACGGGGGAGTTCTGCGAGCTGGACAGGGGCGGCTGGGGTGAACGGAGCCTCGGCGGGGGCGTCGAGTGGATCGGCCGGCGGCGTCGGCAGGACGTGGTCCTCCCACCAGGACAGGCTCATGACGGTGGCGAGGAGGACGAAGGGGACCGATGCCGGAACGATGAGTACGTACATGCGTGCCACCTGCGGTGGGATGCGTGCGACGCGGCGGGCAGCAGATGGACGGTGCCCGCATGGGGCGCATCGAGGCCGTGCCGGGACGGCATGTCGACGGCGGGTGCGGCCCGTTGGGGGCGGGGCGGGTTCCGGCACTGATGCGCGAGGTGCGCCCCCGAAGGAGCGCGATTGGTGATCGACGTTGCCGGGGGCTCGGGCCGTACCGTGCACGCTAGCCCTCGCCGCGCCTCCCGGACAGACGGCAAGTGGCCATCCGGTCTCGGCGGAGGACGCCGGCGTGGGCCGCTATCCGCAACCTTCGGGGAGGGCTAGTCTGTTCGAACAGGCCCTGGCCCCCGGCAGTGATGCTTTGTTCCGCTTCGGGGAGGCCCGCCGTGTTCGTCCTACCTTCTCATCGTCGCTCTGATCTTGTTCGGTTTCGGGTTCCTCAACCCCCTCTGGTGGGTGGCCGCGGCCGTGTTGGTCTTCGGCGCCACCCGCTACGGTCGCGATCGTGGCGGAGGCCGGGGCCGTGGCGGCGGGTCCGAGTACCGGGACCGCCGGGAGCGTCAGGACCGCTGGGACCGTCGCTGCAGCCGTCAGCACCGGGCGCGCTGGAGGCGCGAGGACCGTCGGGACCGCGAACGCCGCGGGTGACCGATGCACCGGCCTGGCATCCAGAGGCTCCGGGACGGCTTCGGCCACACCGGACGCACCGCAATCGTCGAGAGGTACGTGCCATGCACCGCACAACCACGCTCCCGGGGGATTGGTGGGATCTGACGGCCGAGACCTCGGTAGAGGACCCGGCGGATGAGGATGTCGTGGCGCTGCGCGCCGAGGTCGATCAGCTGCGGCGGGCGCTGGCCGGCCGTGCGGTGCTCGATCAGGCGTGCGGCATGGTGATGGTCCTGGCCCCCTGCCGCCGTGGGCCGACCAGGAACCTGCTGGTGGATATGTCACGGCAGTGCCACACCAGTCTTCCGGAGGTGGCTGCGGCTCTGGTCGCCGCCTGGGAGGGAGAGCCGCTCTCGCCGTTGATGCAGCGTGCGCTGCGGCGTGCGCTGCGGCGGCTTTACGCGGAAGACCGGGGGTGCGACTCACCACCGGCGGATGAGCCGACCGGAAGGGGAAGGCCATGATTCACGCAGCCGACGTCCGCGAATGGCGCAACTGCGACGTCGTCGATACCGAGGGCCACAAGATCGGTGTGCTCGAAGCGGTCTATGTGGACACCACCACGGACGAGCCGGCCGTGGCCACGGTACGGACGGGACTGCCCACCCGGTACCGTCTGCTCTTCGTCCCCATCGATGATGCGATCGCCGGGCCGGACTATCTCAAGGTCGGCTATGTCAAAACCCTGGTGAAACAGGCTCCTTCGATCGGTACCGACGACGTGCTGCCCGCCGAACAGGAGGAAGCGATCTTCAAGCACTACGGACTGGCCTACAAGCCCGGCGCAGCCGGCGAACGGCAACTGGCGCGCCGCTGACCGCCTATGGACAGGATGACTGCCCTGTGAGGTACGGACCATGCACCGGGTGACCACGCCCCGCGAAGAACGGCGGCTGTTGACGGCCGTGGCTTCGGCGGAGGAAACGGCTCTACTGGCCGAGGTCGTCGAACTACGCGCCAGGAATGAGCAGCTGGGGCGGGCGCTGGCGAGCCGTGCGGTGATCGACCAGGCGCGCGGCATGGTGATGGCCCTGGCGCCGTGTTCCAGCGGCAGGGCCTGGGACCTGCTGGTGGAGGTGTCGCAGCACTGCAACATCAAGCTCCGTGACGTGGCTGCGGCTCTGGTCGCCACGACGAAGGACGAGAGGCTACCGGAGCCGATACAGCGGGAGCTGCGTCGAGGGCTGCGGCGCCTTCATCTGGCAGACCGGCGGTGACGGCATGCGTGGCCGGCGGACGGCACCGGGGCTGTGAGCTCAACTCTCCGGTGCCTTCGTCCAGGACGGCCGTCGGACGCCTCTGTTGGGTAGCCCACCTCGTGGAACTCAAACACCGGCCTGGCCGTTCCCTGACCCCGAAGCCGTTGAGCAGGCAGAACGCTCGAGAGCGCCACTCCGCCGGCGGTGTCACTGCGGTGGCGGCAGGTAGACGGTGAGCGCACGTGCTGCTTTGTCGAGGTGGAGCGCGTCAGTCGCCGGACTCACTTCGCCGTCACGGGTGTAGTCCTCTTCCGCGCTCATTCCGTCGATCCGCAACCGGGTGACGGTGGTGGCCTGGTAGACGCGGGAGCGGGCGAGAGTGCCGGTGAGGAAGGCGGTGACGAGCCGGGTGCGGGCGAAGGGGTGGCTGCCGTCGACGGTGCGGATGTCGAGGAGTCCGTCGTTGAGGGTGCGGCGGTAGGAGGGCGCGAAGCCGGGCGGGTCGTAGCGGCTGTTGCCGGCGAAGAGCAGCCACAGCCGTCGGTGCCGCCCGTCGATGGTGACCTGGCTGGGGGTGCCGTCGGCGAGGACGCGGAGCAGGCCGATGCAGAGAGCGGGCCACTTGCCCAGGCGCGTCTCGCGGGCTTCGCGGGCCCGGACGAGTTCGGGGTAGACGCCGATACTGAAGGTGTTGAGGAAGTACGTGCTGGCACCGTCTGCGGAGGTGACCCGGCCGAGGTCGACGGCTCCGCCGCAGCCCGCCTCCACGGCGTCGGCGGTGGATTTGAGGGTCGTCAGTCCGAGGTCGGCGGCGAAGTGGTTGAGGGTGCCCGCGGGGAACACGGCCAGTGGCAGTCCGCTATCGATGGCGCGGACGGCTGCTGCGTTGACCGTTCCGTCGCCGCCGACGACGCCGAGGGCGCCACCGTTGGCGAGTACGTCCTTGGCGGCTTGGTCGAGCACCAGGTGCAGGTCGACGCCACTCGCGCAGAGCCGTATGTCCGCCAGCGGCAGGAGGGTCCGTAGTTCGGCTTCGGCCGGGGTGTCGCCGCCCGCATCGCTGTTGACGACCGCGATCAGCCCCAGACCCGCGGGAAGCGCGGGGACCGGGACGTTCGGCCGGGCGGTGTCGGCGGGTTCGTCCACGTGTAGCGGCCACCAACGGCAGGTCGCCGCCGCGACACCGACCCCGAGTGCGGCGCCCGCGAGCACTTGACCGGGCGAGTACGTGCCGGTGCGGGCGCGGAACACGGCGGCTGCCGTGGCCAGGGGGATGAACGCGACTCCCAGCCCGGGCGACTCCAGGGTGACGGCGGTCGCGAAAGCCGCGAAGGCGGCCGCGTGCCCGGCCGGCAACGCCCGGGTGGCGGGCCGAGGTGGAAGCCGGTGGCTGGAGGCCGATTTGGCGGCGATGCTGACGGCGGTGGAGGCCAGGGCGAGTGAGCCGGTGGCACGCAGGGCGGCACGGCGCGCGCCACGGTTGCCGGACAGACCCATGACGGCCGCGCCGGCCAGCCACGGCAGCATGGGGTGGGAGGAGGCGACGCGCGAGAAGAGCCGTGCATCGAGTGCGCGGAGGTGTCTCATGCCGACTGCGTACCCGCGGCGATGCCGACCACGCGGCCGCCTGCCCACGCGAATCGGTCAACTGCGCCTGCTGCGTTGCCCGTTGATCATCCGGTTCCAGACGCGACCGCCCAGGGGCGTCTCCACGTCCGCCGCCCGCGCGTCCCGTGGGCAGCCGCGGCTGCGTGGCGCAGAGCCTGTTTGAAAGCGGGCTGTCCGGGGACCCGTCCGAGGTGCTTCGGACCGGAGGCACGCCCGTGGGAGCAGATGTCGCCGCTCCCTTGTGTGCTGCGGTCTGCCGGCTCCCACGGTGAGGGACGCCCCCGATGAGGGAGACACGTGTCGATGCCGGACGTACGCACGCAGGGCTTACGAAGCGCGCACCGCTACGACGACCCGCCGGACACCGCCGCGGCGTTCCGCCGTATCGCCGCTCTGCCGGACGGCCCGGAGAGGTCCGCGCTGCGGCAGGAAGTGGTGTGCGCCTGGATGCCGATGGCCGTACGGCTCGCCCGGCGCTTCCGCCATCGCGGCGAGACCTTCGAGGACCTCAAACAGGTCGCCCAACTGGGCCTGGTCAAGGCGGTGGCCCGCTTCGACCCCGGTCTCGGCACCGCCTTCCCGAGCTTTGCCATACCGACGATCCTCGGCGAGGTGAAGCGGCACTTCCGCGACGAACTCTGGATCGTCCATGTGCCGCGGCGTGTACAGGAACTGCGCGGCCGGGTCCGCTTCGCCGGCAATGAGTGCGCTTCGCTCAACGGCCACGAACCCTCCGTCCACGAGATCGCCGCGCACACCGGCCTGACCGAGGCGGAGGTACAGCTGGGCCAGGGTGCGCTGGAGAGCTTCGCCGCTCTGTCCTTGGACGCCGTGCCCGGCCACTCCGCGGACAGCCATCCACTGACCGACACGCTTGGTGGCATGGAGCCCGGCTTCGACCTGACCGTCAACCGTGAGGCGCTCCGCCCGCTGCTGAAGGCACTGTCCGAACGCGACCGCCAGATCCTGTATATGCGGTTCTTCTGCGAGATGACGCAGAGCCGCATCGTCCTGCAGCTCGGTCTCTCGCAGATGCACGTCTCCCGTCTGATCACTCGCATCTGTGCCCGCCTGCGCGACCAGGTCATGGCCGACACCCACGCTCTGAGGAGGCCATCATGACGACATCCCGGGTGCACGGGCGGCGCCGGGCCGCCAGGCCCGATACTCGTCGTTCCGTGGAGAGGCAGACACTGACTGCCGCCGGACGGGCGGGCTTTGCCGCGCGAGGCGTGGTGTACGTCCTCATCGGTGTACTGGCCGTTCGGATCGCCCTCGGCCGCGGCGGCGAGTCGGCGGACCGCCAGGGCGCGCTGGCCCAGGTCGCGGCGCAGCCCTTCGGGAAGGCGATGCTGTGGGCGCTGGTCGTCGGGTTCGGCTGCATGGCGTTGTGGCGGGGCGCCCGCGCGGTCCATGGCAGGGGGCCTCGGCGCAAGGCGGCCTCGCGAGTGCTTGACGGTGGACGGGCGCTCTTCTACGCCGCCATCTGCTGGGCCACCGCCGCGTACGCAGCCGGGGGTGGCCAGGGCTCCAGCGGCAATGCGCAGTCGCAGGACTGGACGGCATCGGCACTCAAACTCCCCTACGGCCGGGTGCTGGTGGGTGCCGCGGGCTGCCTCCTGATCGGCGTCGGCGGGGTACTCGCCGTCCGGGCGGCCATGCGGCGCTTCCTGCGGCAGCTGGACACCGGCACCATGAGCCACCGTACGAAGCAGGTCGTCACCGCCCTGGGCGTCGGCGGAGGCGTGGCACGGGGTGCGGTGTTCGCCGCGGCAGGGATCTTCATCCTGGTGGCAGCCATCCGCTTCGACCCGGACGAGGCCAAAGGCGTGGACGCGACGCTCCGCAGCTTCACACAGACACCGGTGGGGCCATGGCTCCTGGTCGCCGTCGCGATCGGGCTGGTTCTCTTCGGCGTCTTCTCCTTCGCCTCGGCCCGCTGGCGCCGCCTGTGAGCGCCCGACCCAAGCCGGATCCGCCGGCTCCTCCCGCAGGCTCGCCCTTGGGCCCGAGCCGTCACCACGCAATGGTCAACACAACAGCAGAGAACCGTCCCGCCCCCGTCACTGACCGCATGTGGGCATGCGGAGCGGCGGTCCGCCATCTACCACCACGCGTCAGTGGGCCGGGCGTCGGCGCGAGCGCGATACCGAGCGCACGAGCAGGTACAGCACGGCGGCGATGACGAGCAGCACGCCGATGGAGAGCAGATACAGCATGCCGTCGACGACAGCGCCGATGACGACCAGCGCGATCGCGCCGCCGAGAAGAACCAGGAAGAAGACCATGGCGCTACGCCTCCTGGGGTCCTGGCGGATGGGCGGACCAGAGGTCGTCCACCAGTTGTGCCAGCGTCCTTCGGTCCCGCGCCTACCTCAATTTCAGCATGATCTAGCGCGGAACCCCGGGCGTTCACGCCCGGGAGGAAGCGCTTCTCTGGACTGCTCTGACTTGCGCGGGTGCTCGGGTCCGCAC
>NZ_JBVHRI010000043.1:0-49848 GCF_055566975.1 Streptomyces sp. NPDC027189 | reverse complement strand
CTCACGCGGCTCGTGCGTGGCTCAGGCGCCTACGAGGGTAAGTACGCAGCCGCAGTGGCGGGTTACCGGGTCGGTCCTGATTACATCGAGGCCCACCGCGCCTTTGTGGCCGTCGGCGCCGACGAGCATGGAGGCCGGGTCATCGGGTTCTACTCGCTCGTCCTCGCTCCACCGGAGCTCGACCTGCTGTTCGTCGCTGACGAAGCGCAAGGACGGGGTATTGGACGGCTGCTCGTTGCGCACATGCAGTCCGAGGCCCGTGCCGCCGGGCTCGACCGTGTCAAGGTCGTGTCGCATCTTCCCGCCGAGGACTTCTATCACCGCGTTGGTGCAGTGCGGACCGGGACCGCGCTCGCGAACCCGCCCGCCGTGCCGTGGGACCGTCCCGAATTCGAGTTTCGCATTCCTTCGGAATGACGCGGTGTGCCGGTTCGCAGGGCACCGGCTTCGCCTGCATGGTGGCCGGCATGCAGGAGCCGCTGGACGTCGCGCGCTCCGTGTGTGCCGTCTTGCCCTGGCGGGGGGATCGTCTGCGCCAGCGGTCTCTCCTGGCGACTCCCTCGCCTCCGGCACTCCCAGGGCCATCGAAATCGCGTACACCTCGGCTCGCTCCACACACGATCGAGGTCGGCCGCGTACGTAGTTCACACAACCCTGATCTGCGAGACGAAGTGGCCACAGTCCACCGTCAGCGCTGTAGGGGATGATGCCTTGCCAGTGCAGCCATCAGCGCAAGTGGAAGTAGTCACAGCCCTTGCCCCGTGGAGCTTGGCCGACCTGCGTCGGTGCGGCCCGCGGTGGAGCGGATCGGCGGGAGGCTCCGGACAGGGGCATCAGAGCCTGACTGTCGTGGGTGTTGGCCAGGTCCGACTCGGCGTTCGGGTCGTCGTAGGCGTCGACGATGGCGATGGTCCTGCCGGAGCCGCTGGCGGAGGCGGCGGAGGTCAGGCCGTAGGCCGACTGCAGGTCGCTGGGGCCGTAGCGGGTGGGGGAGTCCGCGGCGGCGTTCGGCCGGACGGTCTGGGGTGCGATGCCCTTCTTCGCCGCCTGCTCTTCCTGGAAGGCGGTGGTGCCGCTGGTGACGCGCAGGGCGTTGCAGGATGCGTAGCCCTTCTTCGGGGTGCCGGCGCACTGCAGCATCTCCAGGCGGAACCGCCGGCCCGCCCAGCGCTACGGCGTGGGGGGCCGCTGCGGGGAGCGGAGTACGAGCAGGGTGATCTCGCTGGGGGCGAAGATGCGGAAGGGCGGGCCCCAGAAACCGGTGCCGCGGCTGGTGTAGAGGAGGGTGCGGGTGCCGTGGCGGCTGAGGCCGGCGAGGGCGGGCTGGTCGATGCGGACGAGGTGGTGGAAGGGCCAGATCTGGCCGCCGTGGGTGTGGCCGGAGAGCTGGAGGTCGACGCCGGCGGCTGCCGCCCGGTCGACGAACTTGGGCTGGTGTGCCAGGAGCAGGACGGGGTGGTCGGGGTCGGCGCCGTTCAGGGCTCCGGCGAGGTGGGCGCCGTGGCCGGCGAGGCCGGAGGACTCGGCGGTGACGTCGTCCACGCCGGCGACCACGAGGGTGTCGCCATCGCGTTGGAGCAGTAGATGGCGGTTGCGCAGCGGCTCCCAGCCCAGCTCGTCCATCAGGTCGACCCAGCCCTGGGCCTCGCTGTAGTACTCGTGGTTGCCGGTGACGTAGACCCGGGCCCGGGTGGCCTGCACGGTGCCGAGTGGGGCGGCCTGGGCGCGGCGGCGTTCGGCCGTGCCGTCCGCGATGTCGCCGGTGTGGCAGACCAGGTCGGCCGCGAGTGCGTTGACCGTCTCGCAGACTCGCGCCGACCAGCGGGCGCGGTCGAGCGGGCCGTAGTGGGTGTCGGTGATGAGGACGACGCGGGTGCCGTCCAACCCGGCGCCCAGGCGGGGGAGTTGCACGTCGAGGCGGCGTACCCGTGGTACCCGGCGGGCCTCGGCGTACCCCCAGGTGAGCAGCACGGTGGCTGCGCCGAGGACCGCCCAGGTGACGATCCGGGCCCGGTCCTGGCCGTCGCCCACGCGGGTCACGGTCAGGGCGAGCCGCAGTAGGACGCCGAGCACAACGGACCAGGTGAACAGGACCCAGCTGGTGCCCAGCAGGGTGTCCCCGATGATCGCCGCCCAGTCCTGCTGCCGTCGGCCGTGGCCGCGCACCATCGCGAGCGGCATACCGATCAGGCCGAGGGCGAACAGGGCGGTGCCAGCCAGTGTGACCGGGAGCGGCCAGTGCTGGCCGGCGTACAGCAGCAGCCAGCAGGGCACGGTCCACAGCAGCACCGGCGCGATCAGGGGGAGGTAGCGCATCAGGCGGTGCAGTCGGCTCTGCTGAGTCGCGTGCGCTGCACTGTCGGCGGATCGGGTCTCGCTGGTGTCGGTCACGCTTCCCCTCCTTGAGCAACCAGGCTGCCGTCGCGCGCACTGTATCCGGCCGTCCCGGGCCGGTCGGACGGACGGGGTGCTCATGGTGGGCAGCCCCATGTGGCGAGGCGGCCTCCGAGTTCGCCCCCGGCTCACGCGGTTGGTGACTCTGCTCCTGACCGGGGCCGCGGCGGCTTCGAACGGTGAGGCGTAGAAGCTCCGGAAGCAGTGGAGAGTACAGCCCATCGTCCTCACGATTCTGACCGCCCGATGCGGCCCGGTACCGGCAACGTGACGAGCCATCGGACCGGAAGAGGGATGGGCATGTCCAGTTCGACCATGTCCAGTACGCCGCCTGCCCCGCAGACTTCTCGTCGACGCTCTGCGGGATACCGCGATCTGCTGAAGTAGGCCAGGAAGTGGCGAGCCGTGAGGCTGCCCGCGAGGTCTTCCACCTGGTCGGACAGCTACAGCCAGGACCCGCTCATAGGGGCGTCCGTGACAGATGAGAGGGTCAGACGGGTGAGCGAGACACCACCGAACACCCTGCAATACCGCTTTGACGGGCCAGAAGAGGCCCCAGTCCTGATCTTGGGTCCCTCACTGGGTACCACATGGCACATGTCGTAGAAGCCGTCTTTAGGCGTCCACGTGGTCCGAAACGATGCCTTTTGCGTAGGCGGATTCTCTGAGGTCCGGGAGCGTCTACGGGGTTGGTGACACGGGCGTGACACGTGAGGCACCTCTGGCGGCCTGGTTCGACGGGGGATTCAGTGCAGACGGGGACCTGATAGGACGGGCCTCGCCGGATTGCTCCGGCGAGGCCCGTCGTGCAGTTGTCAAGGCCGTCCTGGAAATGCCTCCGCTTCGGAGTTCATGCCGATCGATGCCATCTCCTGGCTCATACGCCCCGGGTGCACCTTCGGGGTCTGCTCACCACAGGGCGTCCTGCTCGGCTGACGGCTTGAGGATCGGAGGTGTCGCGGCCAGGTGCACTCGCGTCTTGTTGTTGATGGCACGAGGTTCCGTCGTCACGTCGTCCGCGTCGCGTAGCTGTCGGACGGCGTCGATCACTTGGGCGGGCCGGTAGACGGTTTCCAAGAGGGCGTATCCGGCGAACCGTGTGAGGAAGGCGGGCTCGAAGGTCACCATCACTTCGGTCCTGGGGTGATGCCCCAACTCCTGCAGAAGTGAGAAAGGGATGTCAGGTCCGCCGAAGCTGTCGAGTAGGACGAACAGAGGTTTCCCCAACGCGCCGGTGTTTCACAGTTTCTGCAGGAGCGCTGGGTGGAAGTCTCCGTGGCGTATGTCCATGGCCATTCGCTGGGCGATGCTGTCCGTCTGCCGGGAGCGGGCGAGTTCCATCTGATGCTGTAAGTCCTTGACGCGCCGAGCGTCCTCTTCCACATGGTTCCGCCCTTGGCAGGGCCGGCCTGATCGACGAGGCCGCGGTCCGCCGGGCTGTGGCAGAGACCGCGACCCGCCGCATCCCGCCCGCGTTCATCACCGAGACAATCGCCCTGGAGCTCTGGCCTCGCACCGTACGCCCCTAACCGCCAGCAGACCGCCTGTCATGAGGCCATCCATGGCCTGGCCGGACACATAATCAACATGTAGCGGTCCGCGGACAGATCGGGCACTTCAACGAAGCTCAGTCAGTCGCTCACCGTTCGCAACCTCCTGTCTCAGGAGGGCCTGGCCTTGCACCACCGAACTCCCCGCTCCGCCGCAGGATGCGGAGGAGCGGGGAATTCAGCGTGTCGGAACGTGGTCAGTGCCGATCGGTCATCCGACCTTCACCAGCTTCCACTGCTGGTTGGGGCCTCCGTTCGGGTTCCACTGGACGACCTTGGCACCATCACTCGTTGAACCGCGCTCCACGTCGACCAGTCGGCCGCTGTTGCGGGATTCGATGGTGTAGGTGCCGTCGGTGGACGGGGTCACCGCCCATTGCTGGTTCGTGCCGCCGTTGTCGTCCCACAGTTGCAGTTGTTGGCCGGGCAGCGTGGTGAATCGCGATATGTCCAGGACCTTTCCACTCTGGACGCCGGTGATCTTGTAGTAGCCATCGCCGTTGGCGGTCAACGTCCACTCCTGGTTCGTGCCGCCGTTGTCCCTGTACTGGATGACCGGCGTCCCGTTCCCGGTGCCCTGGTGGTCGGCGTCGAGCACCTCGGTCTGGTCGCTGTTGGTGCTGTTGACATTGACGATCTTGTACGTTCCGTTCAGGTCCGGTGTCGTGCCGGGTGTGACGGACAGGTTGGAGTACTGGACGCCGTAGTACCCCTTTGTGCTGTCGTCAAAGACGGTGCCGAGCCCGATCTGTCCGGCGCCGTAGCTGGTGTCGGTGACGCTTGCCACCTGCTTCCCGTCGATCTTCGCGGTGATGGTGCTGCCCTGGAAGGCGAGGGAGAGGTTGTGCCAGGTGTCGGTGCCTGGGGCCGTGTCGAGCTTGCCGCTCGCGCCGGGGAGCGTGGTGAAGTTCCATGATCCGTCGGACTTTTGCAGCGACCAGTTGCCCGCGGTGTCGAGGGTCAGGTGGTATGCGTTGAGGCCATTGTTGTTCTTGGCCTGCCAGCCGACGCGGCCCAGCAGGTCGGCTCCGCCTCCCGACTTCTCTATCAGCACGTCCGAGGAGACGGTGTAGTTGGACCAGTTGACGTCGCCCATCGTGGTGTAGGGCTGGCTGCTGGTTTCGCTGGTCCACTTGATCGGTGGAGTGGTGGTCATCTGGCGCAGACACTGGCCGCTGCGTCCGCCGCCGCATTGCTGCGCCTCGAAGGCGCCGTTCATGGTGGCGAAGTACTTGGCCTCCTTGCCCGTGTCGTAGTTGGCGAAGCTGTCTTTGTAGGGGAGAGGCTGCACGGTGCGCTTGCCGGAGACTCCCGAGGTGGCGACGGGGGCCTGTCCGGTGGTGGTGGTGACGGTGTAGAGGCGCTTGGGCTGCAGGGTGAGCTGGTAGGTGCCGTTGGTGGGCTTCAGGTCGGGCAAGGCCTTCATGCTCGGTTGGCTGGTGCTGCTCAGGTCGGTTGCCCAGACGTGCAGGGTGCCGCCGGGAAGTCCACCGGTGACGGAAAAGGGGACGGTCACAGTCTGCTTGTCGGGCAGGTCCATGGTCTCGAAGACGGTGCTCCAGTTGGACTTGTCCGGGGCCGCGTAGGTGACGTAGCTGCCCTGGCTCTTGTCAGTGCCGCCGGCGAGATAGCCGCTGGAGGTGTCCAGGTACTTCCACCCCGGGGAGGTGAACTGGCTGGTCTGCGCCATCACCCAAGTACTGCGGCCGACGTTGTAGGCGCCGGACCAGGGCTGGTTGGCCTGGATCAAGCCGTCCCCGTTGAATGCGAGGTTGGGGGATATCGACGCGACGAGCGGCCAGTTGATGTAGGCGCTCATCTTGCCGTCCAGATAGCCGTGGTTGATGCCGCGGGCCATGGGGATGGCTCCGTAATCGGCGTCGTCCGAGCCGTTCTCGCTCGCCCACAGCTGCTTCCCACTCGCTATCGCGTTCGCCGTCTTGCCGTCCCCGCTGGAGCAGTTCACCTGTGCGGACAGGTAGCCACAGGGATAGTGAAAGCCCAAGATGTCCACCGACGAGGACAGATTGTCGTTCGCGACTTGCCAGTCGCCTGGGCCCCCGTCCCCTCCGACGATCTTCGTGGCATAGCCGTGCTGCGCGAGGGCGGCATGCAGGGCGTCATACCAGGCGGGGCTCTTCGAGGAGTTGTACTTCTCGTTCCAACCACCGAGGTAGTCGATGGTGAGGTTGTGCCGCTTGGCGCAGTCGAGCCAGCTGATGAGGTAGTCGACCGTCGACGGTGAGCTGGGTGAGCTGGCGGTGGACCAGAAGTCGCCGCCGCCGAGGAAGCCCGGAGCGCCCCACGCGAGGGCGGCCAGCTTGATCTTCGGGTTGCGTTGTTTGGCCTGCTCCATCAGCCACCATTCGTAGCCGTTGTCGCAGAGGGGCTTTTTCATGTCGTCGGGCGAGTGTGCGATGCTGGACTCGGCGCCGTCGGTGGAGTTGGTGTCACCGCCGACCTCGACCTTCAGAATCTGCAGGTTCGCGCCGTAGCCGGGCTTGAAGAGGTAGTCCAGGATCTGGCTTCGCTGCGGCTCGGGGTAGTCGATGAGCAGGCGGCTGTTGCCGCCGCCGCCGCTGATGGCTCCGACGCCGTCGAACGTGCGGCCTTGGGAATTGCCGTCGATGGTGATCGTCGCGATCGCGGCGTGAGCGCGGGTTGGTGCCACGCCGGTGACCAGCGCCAGGCAGAGTCCCATGACGGCGAGAACTGCTGTCCAGATGCGTGGGGCTCTCATGCCGACGGGATGTGGTTGCGGTCTAGCAGGCATCAGGATCGTCCTTCCTGAGGAGAGTGCTTCCGGCATGCCGAACAGCGAGCTGTCGGCTTTGCGTCTTTGGGCGCGGCGCGCTTTCGGCCGGGTGCGTAGTGGGGTCGACCCCGTTCATGGCACGCGCCGGCCGAGGGGCCACGCGGTTTCGGGTGGTCTGTTGGGATTGATCTGCGATGGTGCCGGTGAGTTGCCACCAGTTGATCTTGGACCGGCCCTGGGGGACGTAGCGTGAAGTCAGATGTCCTGACTCCGCGCAACCGAGGACAGGAGCCGTGCGCTCTACAAAGCTCGGGGCAAATCGAAGTGCTCCATCTCCCGGACTTGCTCGGGCACCTCCATTCGCGTCGCCACCGTCTCGAGTGATGGGGTTACCTCCAGCTCCGCGTACACGACCTTGCCGCCGGCCACCGGTCGCCACACACCCCAGCGAGCGCTCATCGCTTCGACGACGAAGAGTCCGCGCCCGCCCTCGTCGTCGTCCGCCTCTCTCCGCACCGCGGGCTGTGTGGAACTGCTGTCCCAGACTTCGAGTACCAGGGACCCGTTGCGTTATGGAGCTGTACTTCGATTAACGACGCTTCGAGAGGGGCGTGGTACGGGTCGGGCTCTGTGGTCCCTGTGGCGCGTGCGGCTCACGAACAATCGCGCCCGGCCAACCGCTTTGGCCGTGGCCAAGAGCTCGATGCCGGCTTCTGCAACGGCTTCGTTCACGCCGTGCTCGCTTCCTTCCAGCCCGGCAGGGCATCTGCTGTGACTCGCTGGGCTGCTGTGGCTCGTAGTCAGACGGTGCGTCGCTGAACTGTTGGTTCGATCGGGCGCTGCGGGTGTACTGCATGACGCGGCGGCCGTCATCGGGGGATTCGCTCGTAACGTCCATCCACTTGTTGCGGGGCCGCGCGATCAGGCGGTAGTAACCGTTGCCCTGGTTCTCCAACCGCCATTGCTGGTTGGCGCCGCCGACGCAGCGGTAATGGCGCGGGCGGCGAAGGGGCCGAGGCGGCACCGGCCGTCGAGACCCAGGTTGAGCGCAGACGGCCGACGGATCGTGCGCCGATGGCCGGCCACGCGCGGATCGGACGGTCCGCAGCGGATGCCCGAACGCGCGGAGGACCTGATGGGGAGACTCGCATGGCGTGGAGGTCCGGTCCCTGAATACGGCGTGCCGTGCACGCCATCGAGGGCACGGAGTGAGGGGCCACCTGCCGACCCCTGGGGCAGGGGGCGTGGGGCCGGCAGGTGAGTCGGGTCAGCAGCACACTGCACACTGCTGGTTCGCGGTTGCAGAAACGCGTCCGGTCCAGGCTGAGGGAGGGGTGCCTGCTTCGGCATGGCGTCCGAGGCATTGGAGCCGAGCGTGACGGTCTTCGAGTCACCGGAACCGGAGCTTTTCCACGAGCGGCGTGCGCTGGCCGAGGCCGGGTGCGGAGAGACCAGAGGAAGAACGTCGCATGACGACTGCTGGGCAAGGAAGAGCGGCAATCGGAGCTCAAGCCGCAAAGTCGCGAGCGAGCAGCCATGCGTTGCCGTCGCCGATCGTTCCGACGCCGTCGAAGACGAGGCCGGACGGCATGCCGCCGATCGTGACGGAGATGCTCGTCGCGACGCAAGGAGAGTCGGTCGCCGTCTGGGTAAGGAGGTCATGCCGACTCCGGGAGGGGGGGTGGAAGGGCCGGGAAGCGGGAGCGGCCGCGGTCGACCGCCCGAGGAGCGAGGGGCGTGGCGAGTCCGGAATCGCATCGTCGGCTGAAGGAGCCCCTCAAGGGGGACTCCTGGCCGACGGTTGCACCCAACAGATCATGCAAGCTTCAACGAGATCAAACAGATTCGCTCACTCGTGGGGAGATGGTGGGCTGACCCCAAGGCGTGTGTCAATGCCCAAGTTCAAACTCGGAGGCAAATGGGCCCGAGGCCCAGTCGAGGTTGTCGCTCTCGTGCGGCTGGCCCGAGCCGTGAGTCCGACAAAGGTTCAAGTCTGCTGAGTTGCACTTACCCATTGCCTCCAAGTCATGGGCCCTGTAAGCGCCTTACCGATCAGGCGCAAGATGAATTGGGCTCAGCTTTGGGGGCTGTCTGTAGAGCTCTTCGGCTCCCTCCCCGTTTAGCTGGGCCTTTGTCATAGGGGTTGGAAAAGGTGACGCACAGCCCTTGACGTTCGACAGGTCGAACGGTTCTCATTGGCTCACCTTGTGCGATCCCGTTTGTTTCTGGTCGACCATGCGTCCATTGGTCCGATGCATGTTGGCCGGTCGTTAGTCTGTCTCAGGAGCTGTTATGCACCCCTCTCCCGTCAGTCTCTCCGTTCAAGGTCCCAGCCGCCGCGCGCTGTTGCGCGGCGTCGGCGGGGCAGCAGCGCCAGGCGCGGGCATTCCGCTGCACAGTGCCTGCGGGTGCAGTGACTTCGCCTCGGCGACACCAAGGCCGTGACCGTCGGTTCCGGTGCCTCCGACGCCGTACCGAAGAAGGCGTTCGCGGACGTCTACGCGGCCTTCATCAAGAAGTCCGGACTCGACATCAAGGTCAACACCAAGGACCACAATGCCGTCCAGGAGCAGATCAACGCCCACGCCCAGGGCACTCCTGACGACGTGTTCACCTGGTTCGCCGGCTACCGCATGTAGTTCTTCGCCGCCAAGGGCGTCGCCACACCCTCAGTCATGACCCTCACTCCGAACACCGGCACCGGAACCGCACGGGACACAACGTGGTAGTGGCGGCCAGGCTTCGAGGAACTTCTGACCAGGCTCGGTGCCGAGCTGCCCCAGCTGGGTGGCGGCGATCGAGGGTGCGGAGATACAGGAGATCACCCCAACGGTCCCGTCGTGTGCTTGACATGGGCACGGGCCCTGACCATGGCGAGAGGATCGTGCAAGGGGAAGCGAGGATAGTTCTACGGCTTCCGCAGGTCGCAGAGGTTGAATGGCATCGCGTAAGAAGGCTCGGTCATAGGGCATGAGCTGCATCGATGTACGAAGGAGCGCAGAGTGTCTGCGAAGCTGCAGTCGGCCGCGGCGATCGCCACAGTGGCCAGCAGCGGCATCGACCGTGAGCCGGGCGGCATTCATCAGCAGCGCCCCGGCCGCCGACTCCGGATCGGCGTGGCCGAGCCGCGCGAGCAATTCCCCGAAGAGGGCGCGGATCCAGTCGCGGTGGGACGCGACCCGATCAAGCACCGGATGGGCGGCGTCCAAGTACAAGGAGGCCGCGATGCGCAGTCAGAGCAACCGCCGACAACCCGGCAGCTACAAGAAGAACCTCGCCGCAGTCTGAAAGCCAACAGCCCTGGCGCAGCGCAAGGGCATCGCGATCACCACCCTTCGCCGAGCTGGTTGCCGGCGCAGGGGGACGACATCGTCCTCATCAAGGCACCCGCAGCCCACAGGGCCTGGCCGAAAAGGTGGGCCGCGCAGGCCACCCTCACGCCTGAGGACTTCATCCGTCTCCAGGCGATCCTGCCGCTCGGGGCGGTCGGCGCCCGCTGCCGCGGCAGTCATGCAGACCTGGCGGTGACCAACAGCGTGTGGCTGCCGGGGCACCGCTCTCCTTCCCCCGGATGCCGCCCGGCTATCCCTCCAATCCGAACGGGACGCAACCGTGACTGACACCAAGGCAGCCTTCACCCTGGACGACACCTTCACCGCCACCGAAGCCACCGCGCTGGTAGACCGGCTGCGCGCCACCTTCCGCACCGGCCGCACCAGGCCCCTGGCCTGGCGTCGGCAGCAGCTGACCCGCCTGCGCGACCTGCTCACCGACAACCGGGCGGCGATAGCCGACGCCCTCTACGCCGACCTGCGCAAGAACCGCGCCGAGGCCGACGCCATGGAGATCAACACCACGATCGTCGAGATCGAGGACTACTTGGAGCACCTGGAGGAGTGGACCGCCCCGCAGCCCGCCCCCGTGACGGTGCCCGCAGCCCCTGGCAGCACCGCCCGCACGGTCTTCGACCCCTTGGGCGTCGCCCTGGTCATCTCGGCGTGGAACTACCCGGTCAATCTGCTGCTCGTGCCCGTCGCGGGCGGGCTCGCCGCCGGCAACGCGGTCGTCATCAAGCCCGCCGACTACGCCGCCCACACCTCGGCACTGCTGGCCGAGCTGCTGCCCGCCTATCTCGACACCGACGCGACCGCGGTCGTCGAGGGCGGCGCCCCGGAGACCACCGTGCTCCTTGAGCAGCACTTCGACCACATCTTCTACACCGGCAACGGCACGGTCGGCCGCATCGTGATGACCGCCGCCGCGCAGAACCTCACCCCCGTCGTCCTCGAACTCGGCGGCAAGTCACCGGTGTTCGTGGACCGGGACGCCGACATCGCCACGGTCGCGCAGCGCCTGGCGCAGACGAAGTTCGCCAACGCCGGACAGACCTGCGTCGCCCCCGACTACGTCCTGACCGACCCGGACACCGCGACCGAACTGGAGGCTGCCCTGGTCGTCGCGCTCAAGGGGCTGTTCGGTGAGGACCCGCAGACGTCCGACGCCTACGGACGGATCATCAACGAGCGTCACTTCGACCGGCTGTCCGCGCTGCTGACCTCCGGCCGTACGGTCACCGGCGGGAAGACCGACCGCGCGGACAGGTACATCGCTCCCACCGTGCTGGCCGATGTCCGGCCCGACGAGCCCGTGATGCAGGAGGAGATCTTCGGGCCCATCCTGCCGATCCTGACCGTGGCGGACCTGGACGAGGCGATCGCGTTCATCAACGAGCGCGACAAGCCGCTCGCCCTCTACGCCTTCACCGAGAACAACACCACCAAGCGCCGCCTCACCGCCGAGACCTCCTCGGGAGGCCTCAACTTCGGCCTGCCCATGTACCACCTCGCGGTGCCGACCCTCCCCTTCGGCGGCGTCGGCGAAAGCGGCATGGGCAACTACCACGGCCGCTACTCCATCGAGACCTTCAGCCACCGCAAGGCCGTCCTCGACGTCCCCCTGAGCTGAACGGGAGGCGACCGATTACGAGGCCGACAAGAAGGGGGGCGGAGAGCTTGGACTCGGACACAAACGGGCCTGCTCCGAGCGGATTCGGGCGAGGTTCTTGGCTGTCCTTTGGTCAGAAGACGCCCCTGCCTGCGGGAATGCGCAAGTCGATGCCGACGCAATCGGTCACGGAATGTATGGCGTCTCCCCTGGCCATGCGGTTGAGAGCACCTGTAGACAATCCATATGAACTTGGACAGACCGGGCCCTGTCAGGAGGGCCGTTGCCTCTCTTCCGTACGACCGGCAGCGTGCCCGTTCATTGAAAGGCTTGAACCATGACTCCTCGACTTGAAGGAACCGTCGCCCTGGTCACCGGGGCCTCCAGCGGCATCGGCCACGCCACCGCGCTGGAGCTGGCCCGCGAGGGTGCCTCCGTGGCCCTGGTCGGACGTCGCGAGGACCGGCTCACCGACCTCGCCGGGCAAATCTCCCACGCCGGCGGGAAGGCCCTGGTTGTGCCCGCTGACATCACCACCGCCCCCGCCGCCGCGCAAGCGGTCGAGCGGACCGTCGAGGGCCTGGGCCGCCTGGACACCCTGGTCAACAACGCCGGCCTGATGCTGCTCGGTCCCGCCCCCGGCGCGGACCTGAACGACTGGCAGCGCATGATCGACATCAACCTCATGGGCCTGATGTACACCGCCCACGCGGCCGTCCCTCATCTGGTCAAGGCGGCCGGCGAGGCGCCGCGTCAGGTCGCCGACATCGTCAACATCAGCTCGGTCAGCGGCCGTTACGCCTACCCCATGACGGCCGTGTACAGCGCCAGCAAGTTCGGCGTCAACGCCTTTAGCGAATCGCTGCGCCAGGAACTGGCACGCCAACACGTGCGCGTGTCCGTCGTCGAGCCTGGTGCCGTCGACACCGAACTGCGCACCCACAACACGGCCGAGGTCCAGGAGTACCTCGACGCCACCTTCCGCGACGTTGAGCGGTTGCAGAGCCAGGACATCGCCGACGCCGTCGGCTACATCGTCACCCGCCCCCGGCATGTTGCGGTCGCCGAGCTGCTCGTACGCCCCACCGAGCAGGCGTGAAGGCGAAGCTCGAGGCCGACTGCGAGACCAGCACGGAGTCGTGATGGCTGCCAGCACCTCTCTCACACCAGCCAACACCATCGTCCGCGTCTGCCTGTTGCTGGTCACTGCCATCGCCCTCGGAGACGGCCTGCAGCAATTGGTGTGGGGAGCCCCGGCGGGCGCGGCGGACGCGGACAACTTGCATCGCTTCATGGCAGGCATCTACATCGGCTGGGCTCCGTTGTTCGCCTGGGTGGCGGCGACCATCCGCTGGCAGGGGGTACTCGTCTACTTCCTGGCCGTCCCGATCTTCCTCGGCGGCGTCGGGCGGCTGTTCTCCTTCGCTCAGCACGGCATGCCCAGCCCGGCGGGAGTCTTTCTCGCCTCCGCCCTCCTGGAGCTCATCCTCCCGGTCGTCATCATCTGGGCGCACTCCACTGCACTCAGATCCAGACGAGCGCGACATGCAGCCTGAGCACCGATCCCAAACAGAGAGACCGGCACATGCCGGGCTCCCCCGTGACGCCATCGCCGCTGTGGCACGCCCCGTGGTGCTGGCACAACCGCCCCGCAGCCACGGCCGTCCGTGAACCCCTGCGGGACGGTTCCGAGAACTGAAGAGCGCTGACGTGCTGAGCATGCAGCGTCAGAGCATCAACCCCGACTTCGAGGAGACCGCACCATGTCGAAGATCCTTTTCGTGATGACCGGCGCCGACCACTGGACGCTCGCCGACGGCAGCAAGCATCCGACCGGCTTCTGGGCTGAGGAGCTCGTTGCCCCGTACGAGGCGTTCACGGCCGCCGGTCACGAGATCGTCGTGGCCACGCCGGGTGGCGTCGTGCCGCCCTTGGACCAGGGCAGCTTGGCGCCGCAGTTCAACGGCGGCGAGGAGGGCGCGAAGAAGATCGCGGATACCATCGCCTCGATCAGTGAGATCCAGCACCCCATCAGGCTGGAGGACGTCGACCTCGACGACTATGCCGCGGTCTTCTATCCCGGTGGCCACGGCCCGATGGAGGACCTGGCCGTCGACGCCACCTCCGGCCAGCTTCTCGTCAACGCGCTCGCCTCGGGTAAGCCGCTCGGTGTGGTCTGCCACGCCCCGGCCGCGCTGCTGGCCGCCACCCTGGCCGACGGCGGCAACGCGTTCGCCGGCTACCGGCTGACCGGCTTCAGCAACGCCGAGGAGATCCAGAGCGGTCTGGCAGCCAAGGCCAAGTGGCTGGTCCAGGACCGCTTGGTCGAGATCGGCGCGGACTACCAGGAGGGCGAGCCGTGGGCCCCGAACGTGGTCGTGGACCGCAACCTGGTCACCGGTCAGAACCCCGCCTCCGCCGGACCCGCCGCAGCCGAAATGCTCAACAAGCTGACCTGACCCATGTCTTCGAGGCGACCGTCCTCGGCTTCCAGGTCGCCTCGGCCGGTCAATTCCTTTCGTCGGCAGTGCGCGCCGCCAAGCCAGCCGCGTCCTGACTGGGTGGCGCGCCGAAGAGGCGCCGGTACTCTCGGCTGAACTGGGACGGACTGTCGTATCCCACGAGGTACGCGATGTGCGCGATGTCCTTCGGATGTGACGCCAGAAGAAGCCGGGCCACCGTGGCCCCGTCGGTCGCCTCATTCTTCGTCGGCAACACGAGCAACCTACCCGCAGCGACCGCGGCCTCCCTATTGGCGATGCTGCCGGTCGTGATCGCCTACCTGTTCCTGCAGAAGTACTTCGTGCAAGGACTCGTAGGGGCGCAGAAGTAGATCGGACCGGGCCGCCGAAGGGCCAGACAACCCGCTATGCCACCGGCCGAGGCGACCCGGCTCGAAAGTGTCGCTTCCTACCAGACCAACTTCGTCCTTGACTGCTGAAAGGCACCCACCCCATGACCTTCTCGATCGGCATCGTTGGCGCCGGCCAGTTCTCCGGCCAGTTCGCCACACTGTTCCAGGCCCACCCCGGCGTCAGCGACGTCTACGTCACCGACCTGCTCCCCGAACGATCCGACCGACTCGCTGCCGCCCAGGGCCTGGCGGGCACCTTCCCGTCGTACGAGGCCATGCTGGAGTCGAAGGCCGTGGACGCGGTCGCGATCTTCACCCAGCGCTGGACCCACGGGCCGCTGGTCCTCCAGGGCCTGAACGCCGGCAAGCACGTCTACTCGGCCGTCCCGATGGCGATCACCACGGAGGAGATCGCGGCGATCATCGACGCGGTCAAGGCGACCGGTCTGACGTACATGATGGGCGAGACCAGCCAGTACAACCCGGCGACGGTGCACGCCCGCAACCAGATCGCCGAGGGCGCCTTCGGGCGGCTCTTCTACGCCGAGGGCGACTACGTCCACGACATGGACCTGGGGTTCTACGAGGCGTACCAGTACAGCGGCGGCGAGAACTGGAAGGAGACCGCCAGCTATCCGCCGCTGCTGTATCCGACCCACTCGGTGGGCGGTGTGCTGGGGGCATGGCAGACGCACGCGCTGAGCGTGTCGGCGATCGGAGTGGTCGACGAGCGCGACGACGGCGTCTTCAACCGGTCGGTCAGCCAGTTCGACAACGACATCTCCAACGCCACCGCGCTGTTCGAGGTGGCGGGCGGCGGGTCGTTCCGTACGAACGAGTTCCGCCGGGTGGGCTACCCCTCGCGCATAAGGGAGTCGCGTTTCCGCTTCTTCGGCACCGAGGCGAGCATGGAGCAACTCGCCACGGCCGCCCTGTGGCAGGACAAGAAGGGGGTGAGGGACATCAGCGAGCTGCTGGAGCCCAAGCCCTCCATGTCTCCTGACGACCCGTCACTCCAGCACATCGCACCGGAGCTCCGGGCCGCCTTCACTTCGGGATCGGCGCCCGTGCACGACCGCGCCCGGCTGCCCCGGGAGTTCGACCATCTGCACAACGGCCATGAGGGCAGCCACCACTTCCTGGTCGACGACTTCGTGACCGCGGTCAACTCCCGCACCCTGCCGTCCGTGAACGCGTGGGTGGCGGCCCGCTACACCCTGCCGGGGATCGTCGCGCACGAATCGGTGATGAAGGGCGGTGTCCGGCTGGAGATCCCGGACTTCGGGGACGCGCCTCATGCGTGACGTCCCGGTCTCGTCGGGCCGAGCACCCTTGGCGGAGGCGGCCTTCGCGGTAGCCTCGCGCAGCGCCTCCGGCCTTATCACCACGCCCTTGCCGTCGACCGAGATCACCAGCGTGGTTGTGTCGGTGCACGGAGCGGGCACCAAGTCGTCGTAGAAGTCGTCGACGTCGGCAGCGGCGCCCACCGCGAGTTCCTGGACCTGCCGGTGACCGATCCCGGCGCCGGTCACGACGTTGATCCGCTCGCACGCCTCGGCGAAGGATCCGCGGGATGCCTCGATCGCCGGGAGCCTGGCCAGCCCGTGGCTGTGCATCCCCGCCGGCAGGTTCAGCACCGTGTCGGCCGGGTGCAGATCCGCCACCGAACTGCCGCGGTAGGCGATCCGGGTCACCGTCACCTTCCCGAACTCCGTGGCCAGGGTCCGGGAACGGCCCCGCTCGATCCTTGTGCGCTCCACACCGCTCGCGTCCACCGCTTCGGGAAGTCGCTGCTCGGTCAGCTCCCGCAGCCGCAGATGATCCTGGAACAGCTGCCGGGTCACCTCCCGCATCCGCGAGCCCAGCAGATCCTCCAGCTGCGAGTGCGTCAAGGAGGCCGCGTCGGTAGATCCCAGCTCGTCGGCGACGGACTCGAACAGGCGGCGGGAGGCAGCGAACACGGTCTCTGCGGTGGCCAGATCCGCCCCGCCCCGCCGCTCACCGCGCACCCGACCGGGTCGCCAGCGCGAACAGCCCCGACTCGGCCTCGACGAGGATCTGGCGTTCGACCAGCCGCTTCAGCTTCGACCGCGTTCCCTCGACGTGGTTGGCCTCCGTCCCCAGCCCCACCGCGGCGTACACCTCCTTGCACCCCGCAAGGCCCCGGAGCCCCCGCGAACGCCACCAGGATCCGCCGGTAGGCCGGCGAGGTCACCGTGGCGTCCCCGGCCGCCTCCGCAGCGAGCAGCACCGGCGCCAGATCCGCCAACGGCACCACCGCGGCCTCCACGCCCCCCACCGGCGTCGGGGCCGCCGCCGGACCCTCGGACAGCACCTCGTCCACGGTCTCCCGCGTGATCCGAAGCCTCGACAGCTCCGCCTCCACCTGCGACAACTCCTCGGAAGGCCCGGCGATCCGCTCGGGCAGCCGATCGGCCCGGCCACGAGCCGCCACTTCCCTGGCCTCAAGCGCCTCGATCAACGACGGCACCACACCACCTACCCCGCAACGGCGCCCGCGCCCACGGCGGGCTCAACGCCACGACGGTAGAAGCCAGCCCAGGCAGCTTCACCGCAAACGATGCGAAATCACCCCCGCGCGGCACCCTCACAAGGCGAGGAGGGCGCGAAGAAGATCGCGGATACCATCGCCTCGATCAGTGAGATCCAGCACCCCGTCAAGCTGGAGGATGTCGACCTCGACGACTATGCCGCGGTCTTCTATCCCGGTGGGCACGGTCCGATGGAGGATCTGGCCGTCGACGCCACCTCCGGCCAGCTTCTCGTCAACGCGCTTGTCTCGGGTAAGCCGCTCGGTGTGGTCTGCCACGCCCCGGCCGCGTTGCTGGCCGCCACCCTGGCCGACGGCGGCAACGCGTTCGCCGGCTACCGGCTGACCGGCTTCAGCAACGCCGAGGAGATCCAGAGCGGTCTGGCAGCTAAGGCCAAGTGGCTGGTCCAGGACCGCTTGGTCGAGATCGGCGTGGACTACCAGGAGGGCGAGCCGTGGGCCCCGAACGTGGTTGTGGACCGCAACCTGGTCACCGGTCAGAACCCCGCCTCCGCCGGACCCGCCGCAGCCGAGATGCTCAAGAAGCTGACCTGACCCATGTCTTCGAGGTGACCGTCTTCGGCTTCCAGGTCGCCTCGGGCGGTCAATTCCTTTCGTCGGCAGTGCGCGCCGCCAAGCCAGCCGCGTCCTGACTGGGTGGCGCGCCGAAGAGGCGCCGGTACTCTCGGCTGAACTGGGACGGACTGTCGTATCCCACGAGGTACGCGATGTGCGCGATGTCCTTCGGATGTGACGCCAGAAGAAGCCGGGCCTCATGGAGTCTGATCTTCTTCTGGAATTGGATGGGACTCATTCCGGTGGCGGCTTGGAAGTTCCGGTAGAAGGCGGAGGTGCTCATCCCGATAAGCTCTGCCAGGTCGTCCACGCGGAACGGCTCTCTGTAGTTTTTTCGAATCCATTGCACGGCTCTGGAGATATGGGAGAGCTTGCTGTCGGCGAGGCCGATCTGGCGAACCGTGGCGCCCTGCTCGCTGGTGATCAGACGCCAGAGGATTTCTCTTTTGATGAGGGGGGCGAGCGCGTCCCTGTCGTGCGGATGGTCGAGCAGGCGCAGTAGTCGCACGACGGCGTCGAGGAGCTCGTCGGAGGCGTCACTGACGGTGACGGCGGGCGGGGCGGTGTCGTTCTGCGGAAACGTGCCCGGAGCGGCCTGCAGCATCATCTCGGCGATGTCCGAGGGCTGTAGCAGCAGGCAGACACCCAGACCAGGCCGCTCCGGGGCTGCATCGGTGAAGCGGCCGGTGACGGGCAGGGCCATAGACGTGACCAGGTACTGCCCGGCGCCGTACTCGTACACGTACTCGCCCAGCGCGAGATGTTTGGCCCCCTGAGCGATCAGCACCATGGCCGTTCCGGTCAGGCCGGACGAGGGCGAGTGCGACTCTTCGCGGCCGATCAGCACATGCTCGATGGCGGTCGTTCCGTCGGCTTGGGCATGACGGGCCAGCAGGATACGGAGTTCGTCCAGCAGCATGAACCGATTGAAGCATTGCGGCCGAGGAAAGGTCCAGCAATCCTTTCCTGCTGATGCGGATGGATCGCGAAAGAGGATTCTGCAAGTATGCGCCACTCTTGACCAAAGCAATTCTCCGGCGGACTGATTGAATATCTGAAACCCCTGATGTCCTGCCGCTCGGGGATTCGCGGGCGATGAGGAAGGACACGTGTTATGACGGACGGAACCCGCTGTGGGATGCATATTCGCGTGGCGGTGGTGGCAAGCTTCGCAGCCCTCGGCGGTACGCCGCGCTCACCCAGAGCGGTCGAGGGGACTCGGGGCGGTGGGGGGGGCTCACCAGGTCTTCGCGGCGGACAGCAGGTGCTCGCGGACGAGTGTCACGTGCGGGTTGGTGGGGCTGCCCGGGCGTTGGACGAGGTAGGCAGTGTTGATCGGCGGATCCTCCGGCTGGTGGAGCAGCCGGAGGGCGCCGGAGGCGAGTTCGCTTTGGCACAGGTAGCTGGGCAGGACGCTCCAGCCTGCGCCGGCGGTCACGGCGGTGAGGACGCCTCGCAGGTCGGGGACGGTGATCGCGGCCTGGGCGTGCAGGCGGCGGTCGAAGACGTGGCGCCAGTAGCGGCGGGCGATGGGCAGGTCCTCGGCGTAGGCGATCAGTGGGAGTGCTTCCACGGCGGCGGGCAGGTCCTGCCCCTTGACCCGTTCGGCCCATTGCGGGGCGGCGACCAGCACGAACTCCTCGTCGGAAAGGAGTTCGGCCTGCAGCGTCCGGCCGCGGGGCCGACGGGTGGCGACGACGAGGTCATGGCGCCCGGCCCGCAGTTCGTCGAGCAGCGGTTCGGTCAGCCCCATGGCCACCCTCAGCCGGACGCCCTGCGCGACCAACGGGGCCAGCACCTTGAGACCGAGAGCGCTCAGGAATTCCGCGGGCCCCGCCAGATGCACCGCTGCCACGGTGCTGCTCGGCTCCTCGCCGGTGATGTCGGCCAACTGGTCGAGGGGGACCGACAGCCGCAGGGCGAGTTCGTCGGCATGGGGCAGCGGGGCGACCCCGTGCGCCCGGCGTTCGAACAGCTCGCGGCCCAGGCGGTTCTCCAGTGCCCGGATCTGCGTGGTGACGGTGGACTGCGACAGGCGCAACTGCCGTGCCGCGGCGGTGAAGGACCCCAGGCGGTGCACCGCGAGGAAGGTGCGCAGCAGGTTCAGGTCCAGCGGCCCGGACCCATGAGTGTCGTGATCGCTCACGGCCTCGAGCCTACGAGGTACAAGGCATCGGTTCACCGATACCTGGTATCGGCGCCTTCATTGGCGCCGATACTTCAGCAGCTTTAGTTTCGAAAGCCAGGGCGCTGACGTGCTGAGTATCGAGCGTCTGAGCCTCAACCCCGACTCGAGGAGACTGCACTATGTCGAAGATTCTTTTCGTGATGACCGGCGCCGACCACTGGACGCTGGCGGACGGCTCCAAGCATCCGACGGGTTTTTGGGCCGAGGAGCTGGTGGCCCCGTACGAGGCGTTCACGGCTGCTGGTCACGAGATCGTCGTGGCCACGCCGGGCGGCGTCGTGCCGCCCCTGGACCAGGGCAGTTTGGCGCCGCAGTTCAACGGCGGCGAGGAGGGCGCGAAGAAGGTCGCGGATGCTATCGCTTCGATCAGCGAGATCCAGCACCCCATCAGCCTGGTGGACGTCGACCTCGACGATTACGCCGCGGTCTTCTACCCCGGTGGCCACGGTCCGATGGAGGACCTGGCCGTCGATGCCACCTCCGGCCAGCTCCTCGTCGACGCGCTCGGGTCGGGTAAGCCGCTCGGTGTGGTCTGCCACGCCCCGGCCGCGTTGCTGGCTGCCACTCTGGCCGGCGGCGGCAATGCCTTCGCGGGCTACCGGCTGACCGGCTTCAGTAACGCCGAGGAGGTCCAGGGCGGTCTGGCGGCGGGTGCCAAGTGGCTGCTCCAGGACCGCCTGGTCGAGATCGGCGTGGACTACCAGGAGGGCGAGCCGTGGGCTCCGAACGTGGTCGTGGACCGCAATCTGGTCACCGGTCAGAACCCTGCCTCCGCCGGACCCGCCGCAGCCGAGATGCTCAAGAAGCTGACCTGACACGCGCGCCGCTGATTGCGCTGGAGGGGCACTGCACGCTCTCTGCGTGGGGCGCGGCACGTGCCGTGAAGCATGGTCGTGCTCCGTTGGCTGTTCGGTTGGCCGCCTGTCATTACCTTCGGAAGGAAACAGATGAGCAGGATTCTCGCCGTGGTCACCAACCAGGCGACCTATGGGTCGGACCCCCACCAAACCGGCCTCTGGATCGCGGAGCTGGTTCACTTCTACGACGCCGTCCGCAAGGCCGGCTTCGAGGTCGACATCGTCAGTCCCGCAGGGGGGCGCGTACCGCTGGATCCGCGCAGCACCAAACTGGCCGACAAGGAAGTACGCCAGTACATGCAGGACAGCGCGTTCATGTCGAGCCTGGACCGCACCAGCAAGGCGGCCGACGTCGACCCGGCCCGGTACGCCGCGATCTTCTACACCGGCGGGCACGGCGTGATGTGGGACTTTCCCTCCAACGCCGCCCTCCAGCAGGCCGCGCGCGAGATCTACGAGAACGGCGGCGTGGTCTCCTCGGTCTGCCATGGTGCTTGCGGGCTGCTGGACATCACGCTGTCCGACGGCTCCCTGCTTGTCGACGGACGCACGGTCACCGGGTTCTCCACGGCGGAGGAGCGAGTCGCCATGGTGAAGAACCGGGTGCCGTTCCTGCTGGAGGACGAACTCCGCAAGCGCGGCGCGCACTATGTCAAGAACACCATCCCCATGACCCCCTTCGCGACCGCTGACGGCAGGCTCGTGACAGGACAGAACCCCGTCTCCACCAAGGCAGTAACGGCCAAGATCATCGAGACGCTGCACCACCTTGACCTTGCTCCTTAGCGCCGGGCCGGGCCCGCTCGTAGAGGGTCTCGGAGGTTTGGCGGTCTGCCCGCCTTGTGGCGGGTCACAGGTCGCTCGTTCTTTCGAGCCGGGTGCCGCCCGGGGCCTCGGCGTGCCCAGGCCCCGGGCGAGCCTGCCAGGCGCGGACCGCTCCCAGGAGCGGCAGCGGTCTCCGGCGAGCGGGCGGGGGGTGGGAGCTGTGCCGCGGAAGCCCTCACCCTGCTCCGGCCACCGCGCGACGTACCGCAGGCCCGGTTGACCCCGTGTCCTCTCACCGGCATCTCGACCACGCAAGGACCCGCGTGTGCGCCAGCACGTCAGGTCGGCGTACTTGGAGGAACGTCATGAAAGCAATTTCGATCAAGGAACCCGGGGGGCCGGAAGTCCTGCGGTGGACCGATGTGGAGGACCTCGTCCCCGCCGCGGGAGAAGTGGTCATCGACGTCATTGCCAGCGCCGTCAATCGGGCTGATGTGGCACAGCGCCTGGGGCTGTACCCGGTTCCGGAAGGAGCATCGCCCTACCCGGGGCTGGAGGTCTCCGGACGGATCAGCGCCGTCGGCCAGGGTGTGACGTACTGGCAGCCCGGTGACGAGGTGTGCGCGTTGCTGGCTGGAGGCGGCTACGCGCAGAAGGTCGCTGTCCCGGCAGGGCAGCTCCTCACGGTGCCCAAAGGCGTCAGCCTCGTCCATGCGGCAGCGTTGCCGGAAGCCACCGCCACCGTGTGGTCCAACGTCTTCATGACCGGTGCCCTGAAGGCAGGCGAGACCTTCCTCATGCACGGCGGAGCCGGCGGCATCGGTACGACAGCCATTCAGATTGCCAAGGCCCACGGCGCCCGCGTCGTCACCACCGTCGGCGGCCCCGAGCAGGCTGCCAGGGTCCGAGACCTCGGCGCCGACCTCGCGATCAACTACCGTACGGAGGACTTCGCCGAGCACGGTCCCTACGACGTGATCCTCGACGTCATCGGCGGAGACTACCTTGCGCGTAACGTCAACTCCCTGGCCCCCGACGGGCGTCTGGTCATCATCGGACTGCAGAACGGCCTGACAGCCGAACTCAACCTTGCCCAACTCCTCTCCAAGCGCGCATCCGTGCACGGCACTACCCTGCGCTCCCGCCAAGCCGGAGAGAAAGCAGCCATCGTGGCCGAAGTCCAGGAACACGTATGGCCATTGATCGAAAGCGGAACCGTTCAGGTGGTCATCGACCGAACCCTGCCCATGGACCAGGCCGCGGAAGCGCATCGCATCCTGGACGCCCATCACATTGGCAAAATTGTCCTGATCAACCCCGACGCGGCATGACTCCAAGAGGCATCCGGAGAGCGGAAAGAGGCGTCCAGAGTGGAGCGAGCGGGAGAGCCCTCCCGGACCATGCGTTCCCGGCGTGAACGCCGATCGAGGTACCGGGCGGTAGATGGAGTGCCGGAGCCGGAAAGCTCCAACGCCCGTCGGCCTTCCTCAGCCGATGCGGTCGGTCCGCTCGATCATCTTCGCCACCACCGGCAGGAGTCTGGAGGCCGCGTCACGAATCCGTGGCCCGCGGGGTGCGGAGAGCCCCGAGCTTGTGGCGGTGGCGGGACGAGTCCACGAACACCAGCGGGCAGTTGTCGCTCGCACACTCGCGGATGCGCGCGGCGTGCGGCCCGGACAGCAGCTCGATGATCTCCCGCGCCAGCGTTGACAGGGCTTGCGTGCCCCGCACCGGTGAAGCCCAGCCCGTGGTCGTGCTGTCGGTGGCAAGCTCAGGGACCAGCGGTGCCGCGGCCGCCCCGGCCGACAGGGGGCGACACGCTGCCCGGGCGTGCGCCGCGTCCCAGATCGCTCGACGAAGGGCTTTGGCCGCGGCCAGTTCGCGGGCCGTCACCGGCACTGTCACGGCCGCGGCCAGTGGAGGCTGGGCCAGCCACTCGCCCAAGTCGGCGGGCTCGTGGAGGGTCTCGAACACCGCGTACTGGCCTTCGCCGCCGGTGTGGGCGACGCCAGGCAGGTGGCGAAGGCGTCGAACCGGAACGAGTCTCCCTTGGGGTCGGGGCGACCCGCCGCCGGCCATCACGGTCCATGTCGTAGCTGGCCCGGGCCCCGGGTTCCTCGTCGAGATCGACGCTGTCGCCGTCGTCTGACCCTTAGAAAGCCACGCCTTTGACCGACAACTGCAGAACAACGTCCTGCGGGTCGGACGCCTCATCGGCGGTAACCAACCAGGGCCGCAGCTGGTTGAGGACCTGGTGGGTTTACTGCCGCCCTGGGCCGCGGTAGACGTCCAGTTCGCCGTCGAGTTCGACGGCGAGAACCGTGGCGGATGCGTCGATGTCCTCGGTTGCCGGGGGGTCGATCCACAGCACGCCGGGGACCTCGTGCAGACCGTCGGTGGTCTCGTGGGCAAGGCGGGCACCCGACCCCAGCACGCTGACTTCGCGCACGGGTGTGCGCAGGCCACGCACGGAGACGGTTGCCCGCGGCACGTCGAAGCAGATCAGATACAGGGTCCTGCCGTCGGCCGAGAGCGTGGACGGCCCGTAGTGGTGTCCCGAGGGAAGTCCGGCACGGGTGCCGTAGACCGCCTCGGCGTGCCGTGCAATCCATGTTCCCAGGCCCTCAAGGCGTTCGGCCTGTCCCTTGGGTATGGATCCGTCCTCGCGCGGGGCGACGTTGAGCAGCAGGTTGCCGCCCATGCCGATCGTTTCGGTGAAGTACCGGATGAGCTGGTCGACGGATTTGTAGCGGTCGTCTTCGTGTCGGTAGCCCCAGGAGTCGCCGATGGTCAGGCACAGCTCCCAGGGTCCCGCAGGCGCCTTGATGGGGATGCCCTGCTCGGGTGTGGCGTAGTCGCCGTAGCTGAGCATCCTTGCGTTCAGGACGACTTCGGGGTTGGCCGAGAGTATCAGCTCGGCCAGCCGATCCATGCGCCATTGCTCCTCACTGCGTTCCCACTCGCCGTCGAACCACATAAGGTCCGGCCGATACCTCGTCAGCAGTTCTTTGACCTGTTCGTCGCGGTAGTCGAGGTAGCGCTGCCACGCCGCTTGGTCCTCGCGCCCGTCCGGGGGAGTGACGAGGGGGCTAGCGACGTGCTGCGGCACGGCCGGATGAGGATGCCTGACAGTGGCGTAGTCGGGGTGGCTCCAGTCCGAGTGCGAGTAGTACAGGCCCACTTTCAGCCCTTGCTCGCGCATGGCGTCGGCGTATGGCCCGACCAGGTCGCGGCCTGCCGGTGCGTCACGGGCGACGCTGATGCCTTTCTGCGCGGTGTCCCACAGGGCGACGCCGTCGTGATGCCTCGTGGTCAGCACGGTGTAGCGTGCGCCGGCCCGGGAGAACAGCTGGGCCCAGGAGTGGGGGTCGTAGCGTGAGGCGGTGAACCTCTGGATCTGTGCGGCGTACCGCTCGGGGCTCACCTGGCCGTTGAACATGGACCAGGACTCCTCGACGCCGTCGACGGCATAGATGCCGAAGTGGACGAAGATACCGAGTTTGGCGTAGGTGAACCATGGCTGCATGGGCATGGCGAAGTGTCTCTCCTGATCTGGGTGGTGGAATGCGCGTGTTTGGAATGCGCGTGTGTCGTGGCGTTCCCGGCCCGCACCGGGATCGCCCACTTCTCCCGGCCCGCACCGGGATCGGCAGCGTGGTGGTTCGGCCCGCACCGATACCCCCACGGCGGCTGGTATGAGAACTGCAGGTTAGCCTGCGTTGACCTGCAATTTCGTGGGACGGGACCACCATTATTGGTACGTTTTCACCATGCTGAACGAGTCTGACGCGTCAGAGGGACCGCCCCGAGGGGCCGCGCCGGGCGGTGCGCGCATCGACCTGTCTGCTGCCCCGCAGGTCGCGAGCGCAGGGCTTGCGGTGCACGGTGTGCGCTCGGTCGGCGACTGGTATCAGCTGCCGTACCTGTGGCAGTTGCACCTGTACCGCTACGAGGGCGATCTGATCGTCGACGGCCGGCCGTACCGCATCCGTCCCGGCGCGGTCAGCGTCGTGCCGCCGGGCGCCGTGCTGGAGTTTCGCTATCACAGCCGGTCGGAGCACTACTATGCGCACTTTCACGCTCCGCTCGGCGACGGCCGCCAGGGGGTGTTCGTCCCGCATCTACAGGCGGCCGGAGGTCAGGTTCCGGGTCTGACTGACCTGATGGCGGGGGTGGTTGGCGCGGTCGGACACGAACCCGCGCATGCCTCCGTCGAATTGTGGGCGGCGTTGTGGCGGGTGGCCATGTTGGCGGCGCACGCGGAGAAGGAGGCGACGCATCCGTCGTTGGCCAAGGCCATGGCCTACATCGACGCGAGGCTGGCCGAGAAGTTGGAGGTCGCAGAGATCGCCCGGGTCGCGGCGGTCTCGGGCAACCAGATCACGCGCCTGTTCCGGGCTCACACGGGCATGACGGTCGTGGGGTACATCCGCTTGCTGCGCATGCAACGTGCACGGCACCTGCTGTGCGAATCGACGATCCCGGTGGCGGCGGTCGCCGCCTCGGTGGGCATTCCCGACCTGCACGCGTTCAACAAAGCCTGCCGGCGCGAGTTCGGATACTCGCCCCGGCAGCTGCGCTCCCGCACCCTGCGCCCGGAATGGGCCGAAGAACATCGGATGACTTCCGACCCGCAGGTCCGCCGGTTCCGCAAAGGCATCCCGCTGCTCCCTCTGGAGGTACGCGAGGAGGAGTGAGGGCCCCACCTTGCATCTCCTGCGTTAAGCCCGTGCGGCTGCGCGTCATTGCGTCATGCGGTGGTAACGATCCGAAACACGGGGACGCGCTGCTTGTGTCAGCGCCCGGCGCGACTTTAACCTGCCATGCACCGGTAGTCCTCCGATGATACGGAGCTGCCGGGCTGCGGCTTCCCGCATGCCGCGGCGGCGGCACCCGTGTGCCGCTTTGGGATCCCGCAGTCCCGTTGCGCAAGACCCTCCGCAGCGTTCAGGACGGATCCGCCCCTGAAACGGCAGACCCTCCGAACCCGCGTACGCCCTAAGAGGGACATCACACTGCTCGTGCTCCAGACGAGCCAGAACCATGTGAAAGGGCATCCCTATGTTTTCCCGTGGCAAGAAGGCATTGTTGGGCTGTGCCGCTGTCGGTGTAGCACTCACCACAGCCGTCGCCAGCTGCAGCAGCAGCGGCGGCACGACCACCTCGGACGGTAAGACCGTCCTGAAGGTCGTCGGCTGGAAAGGCGGCGGCTCTGAGCCGGCGAACATCGCGCAGATCAACGCCGCGTTCGAGGCGGCCCACCCGAACATAAAGGTCAAGTGGACCTACGTTCCCAGTGACAACTACCAGCAGACCGTCACCACACAGCTGCTCGGAGGGAACGCCGCTGATGTGGTCATGGCCGACAACGTCAAGGCCCAGCAGTGGAGTCAGAGCGGCAACCTGCTCTCGCTCGACGGCCAGCCCTGGGTGAACACCCTCAAGCCCTCGCTTCAGGACTTCTCCAAGTTCAACGGTCACACCGCCGTCCTGCCCCAGGAGATCGTCGGCATCGGCCTGTTCTCGAACATGGCCGTGCTGAAGAAGGCCGGTATCACCGCCGTCCCGCAGACCTGGGACGAGTTCACGGCCGACCTGGCCAAGCTCAAGGCGGCCGGCGTCAATCCCATCGGGTTCGCCGACAAGAAGGGGTGGACCGGTGAGATGGCGGCCCTGACCCTCGCAGCTTCCGACGTCAACCGCGGGACGAATGCGTGGGACCACGAGAGGGCGAAGAACAAGACGACGTTCGCCGCGACTGAAGGCTGGAGCACCGCTCTGGACAAGATCCAGAAGCTGGCCGGTTACGTCAACGTCAAAGAGGCCCTCAACACCGACGAGATGGGCAAGGGCCTGACCGACTTCGAATCCGGCAAGACCGCGTTCCTGATCCACGGATCATGGAACATCGGCGACTTCTCCTCCAAGACACACTTCCCGTTCCGGTTCTCGGCAGTCCCCGGCGGCGCGACGGCCGGCCAGACGTCCCCGCTCCTGTACGTCGGCACTGGCCTGGCGATCAATGCCGCGAGCCCGGTCAAGGACGCGGCCAAGCAGTACCTGGATTTCTGGGCGCACGACAGCACGCTCCAGCAGTACCTCAAGCCCGAAGGCGCCTTCAGCCCCCTCACCAACGGCACCACGCCCCCGATTCCCCAGGCCAAGGACTTCGAGGCGGCAGTGACCAAGGGCAATGGCGTGATCTACCAGCCGCAGATCTGGCGCAACACCAAGATCGAGGCCGACATGCAGAGCAGCCTGCAGGCGTTCGTGCTCGGGCAGCGGTCCGCGAAAAGCGTCCTGTCCTCGTGGGACCAGCACTTCGCCAACTGACCGGCGCAGGGTGCGCCAGCCCTGCCGCGGCGCACCCTCCTGCAATTGTCATGCACCCCTATGAGGAGAGCCTTCGGTGATCCATCGCCGCCCGGTCATCGCCCTGGGATTCCTGCTCCCGGCGATCGCCCTGTACACCTTCATCACCCTGTACCCGACGGTGCGCGGTGCCTGGCTCAGCTTCACCGACTCTCTCGGCGGAGAACCCGGCCCGTTCGTCGGCCTCGCGAACTACGAGCAGATCCTGAAGGATTCACAAGCAACCGCGGCGCTGAAGAACACGCTCATCTACGCGACGTTCGTCGTCGTCTGCCAGAACCTGCTCGGCCTGATCTTCGCCACCTGGCTGATGTCGCTCCCGCGGATCCGCGGCGCGATCCGCGTGGCACTGCTCGCCCCGGCGATGATGGCCCCGGTGCTGGCCGGATTCATCTGGTCCTACATCTACGCCCCGGGAGGCAGCCTGGATGCGGTGCTCTCCTCACTGGGCATGGGGAAGCAGACCTGGCTGGCCGAGCCCTCCCACGCCCTCTACGCCGTTGCCGCTGTCCATGTCTGGATGTTCACCGGGTACTCGTGCGCGATCTTCCTCGCCAGCTATCTGGCGATCCCCCAGGACCTGAAGGACGCGGCGCTGCTCGACGGCGCATCAGCATGGCAGCGGTTCCGCTGCGTCGACTGGCCGCTTCTGGCGCCGGCGACCACGATCACCGTCACTCTCAGCGTCATCGGCACCCTGCGCACCTTCGACCTGCCGCTCGTCATGACCAACGGCGGCCCGGTGAACTCGACCGAGACGCTCTCCCTGCTCATCTACCAGAAGGTGTTCCAGGAGAGCGACTTCGCCTACGGCACCGCGCTCGCGGTCGTGCTGCTGCTGGTCGTCATCGTCCTGTCCAGTGCGACATCCACGCTGCTGCAGCGGCGCGAAAGGCACTTGTGAGATGACAACGCTCGAGAAGGACCTCGTCCAGGCCCGCGGAGTGCGCCGGAGTACCCGCGCCCCCCACCGCAAGCACCGCACCGGACTTCGACGCCGAACGCTGCGGTACGCGTGCAACGCGTTGGGCATCTGCGCCACCGTGGTGTTCCTCTACCCGGTGCTGCTGACCATCTCAACGGCCCTGCGCAAAGCCGCCGACGTCGCAGCCAGTCCGCTGGGCCTGCCCCTGCGCCCGACCTTCGCGAACATCGCCACGGCCTTTCGCAACATGGACTTCGCCCGGTCGGTCCTCAACACCCTGCTGATCACGGCGTCTGCCACCGTGATCGTCGTGATCCTGGGGTCGCTGGCCGCCTACCCCCTGGCGCGCATCACCGCGTCGTGGTCGAAGTGGACCTACCGGCTCTTCCTCGGCGGCATGGCGATTCCGTTGTTCGTCGGCATCGCACCCCTCTACATCACGCTGCGGACCATGGGCCTGGTCAACAGCTACCTCGGCGTGATCCTCATCGAGGCCGGGGTCAACCTTCCGCTCGCGGTGTTCTTCTACACCAGCTTCGTGCGCTCCGTGCCGCGCGAACTCGAGGAAGCCGCCGCCCTCGACGGCTGCGGCCCGCTGCGGACCTTCGTCACCACCATCCTGCCGCTGCTCCGCCCGGTCACCGGCACGCTGATCATGTTCGTGACCCTGGCCGTCTGGAACGACCTCGCCGTTCCCCTGGTCTTCCTGCAGAACCCGCAGCAGCGGACCGTCATGGTCAACGCCTACTCCTACATCGGACCTCACGGGTTCGAACCCACCACGCTGTTCGCCACCGCCTTTCTCGGAGCACTCCCGCTGCTCGTCGGCTTCGTATTCCTGCAGCGGCTGATCACCGAAGGAATCACGGCGGGCGCCGTCAAGGGCTGACACACCCAGCGCGAACGCGAACATCCACGCGCACGAAGCCGCGCGCCTCATCCGGGCCTCGCCTGGACCGAAGACGGAACGACCCCTGCAACCGCAGCCCACTCAAAGGAGAGACGGCAATGCACGACACCCAGAAACGGTCCGGCCCAGTGGGCCGCACCTTCCGGCTGCGGCGGATCCTCGCCGCCATAGGCAGCGTCTGCCCACTTGCCGCCGCCACCGTGGCACTCGAGGCGCCCGCCGCCCACGCCGCCGGCACCGACTACTACGTCGACTGCTCCGCGTCGGCCAACGGCGACGGCGCCCAGGGGTCTCCCTGGAACACCCTCAACAGCGTCAACCGCCACGAATTCGGCCCCGGCGACCACATCCGGCTGCGCGCCGGCACCAGCTGCAGCGGATACCTGCAGGCCTCTGGCAGCGGAGCACCCGGATCACCGATCACCGTGACCTCCTACGACACCGGCGCAGCCCCGACCATCAACAACAACGGCGCCCAGTTCAAGAACCAGCCGAACCAGCAATCATGCCCCGCCGCTGCCAGCGGCCGCCTCCTCGACTTTCCAGAATCCGCCGCAGTGGTCCTCCAGAACGTCAGCCACTGGACGATCGAGAACATCGCGGTAACCAACAACGCACCCGAGCCGGGCGTGAACAGCGGCGTGCTGGTCGGTGCCACCGACAACAACACCTACTCCGGCATCACCATCAACGCCGTCGACGTCAGCAACGTCAACGGCATCCTGGACCGTTACGCTGCGGGTCGCTACAGCTCGGCCGGGATCCTGGTACAAAGCCCTGACAAGGGCTGCAATCTCTCCGGCCACTTCGACCACGTCACCATCTCGAACAACACGGTGCACGACGTGAAGTCCATGGGTGTCGCCATTGTCGGCGGCGACGGGCACGACGCCAAGGAACACAACACAAACGTGCTGGTCAAAGGCAACACCATCACCCGCCCAGGTGACGATGCCATCCTGGTCGGCGTCTCCCAATCGCCCATGACCGAGTACAACATCTCCCGGGAAGCAGGCTGGAACAACCCGAAGATCGGGAACATCGCCGCGATATGGACCTACACCAGCAGCGACCCCACCTTCCAGTACAACGAAGCCGTCGCCACCCAGCCGGCCGGCGACAAGGAAGACTCGGGTGACTCGCAAGCGTGGGACTGTGACTGGGGCGTCACCGGCACCTGCCTCTACCAGTACAACTACAGCAACAGCAACGCCGGCGGCTTCTTCCTCGATTGCGCTGGATGCGTGGGCAGCTCCACTGACCCCACGATCATTCTGCGGCACAACGTCTCCCAGAACGAGGGACGCGTCTTCGCTCCCGGCAGCACCGCCAAGGTGCAGATGTACAACAACACCTTCGACGCGCCGAACCGGAAATTCACCCTCGCAGTGCCGGACGGCACCGAAGTGCAGAACAACATCTTCGTCGGTAGCGGGCTCACGAAGGAGCTGCCGACCACCTCGAAATTCAACAACAACCTGTGGTGGGGATTCTCGGCGCCGTCGAACGACACCCATGCGATCTCCAAAGACCCGCTGCTGGTCGAGGACTCGGCAGGCGGCTACGGCACCGGCACCAACGGGGGAACCACGATGGGCGAAACCAGCGGGTTCCAGCTCAGCACCGGCTCGCCAGCCCTGGCAAGCGGCGTGCTGATCCCCACCAACAACGACGGCATCAACGGTGGCAAAGACTTCTGGGGCAACCCGGACAGCGCGACCGCCGTGCCGAACATCGGCGCCTACAACGGCCCCGCGCAAGCGCAGCGGTGGACCAAGTTCAACGACGACTCGCCGCAGTTCGCCTACGACGACAGCTGGGGCCACCTGACCGGCCGGAGCTTCGGCGACCACCAGGGCGACGTCCACTACACCAAGACCGACAACGCCAGCGTGACCTTCACGTTCCACGGCACCGGCGTGAAGGTCCTGACCGAGACCTACTCCGATGAAGGCGCGGTCAAGTACAGCCTCGACGGCAGCCCCGTCCAGTTCGGCTACGACGCCACCGTCAGCGCGCCCGCCAGAAGGGCGCAGGTACCAGTGTTCACGCGGACCGGCCTGGACCCCAACAAACAGCACACCCTGACACTGAGTAAGGCGTCGGGAACCTACCTGGTTATCGACCGCATCGACGTCACCGGCTAAACCGTCACGACAAACAGTCGGCGTGACCGGGCGGGCGGCCACGCGTCACCACCCACCCGGCCACGCCGACCAGGCGCTTGCAGGCAAAGGATCTCTGCTTCGGTTCGTTCCAGCCCGCCGAACCTCCCGCTTGCCTAGCGGCGGTCGATCCCGCACAGCCCGCACCACGGCCACTCATCGAGGGCTGCTGAAATCCCGTGGGCCGGACAAGCAGGGATGGCCTGTGCCTCTTGAGCAGTTTCTCGCCGCGAAGGCGCACATGCTCGACGGAGCCACCCACAACTACGGAGAAACGCTACGGGCGTTGCTGGAACGCGTACTGCGCCTGCGCCGGATCGCCGAGGCACACGGAGTGGCGCTGCGGGCCGCTGCCCTGGCCTTCCCGTTCGGTCCCCCCGCTGTGGCGAGCGTCCTCGTCGGGGGCCGTTCGGCGGCCGAAGTCCACGACGCCGCAGAGCTGTTGAGCTTGCCGTGCCGACCGCCGTCTGGGAGAAGCTGCGGGCAGAGGGCCTACTGAGCCGCGACGTTCCGGTACCGGAAGGAGCGTAGGCATGCGCATCGCCCTGTTCATCACCTGCTTCAACGACACGCTGTATCCCGACACCGGAACGGCGGTGAAGCAGCTCCTGGAGCGTCTCGGCCACACGGTGCACTTCCCGCAGGCCCAGACGTGCTGCGGCCAGATGCACTTCCGGCTACCGCCACGGGTGCTGCCTCTGGTGCGCCGGTTCGCAGAGGTCTTCGCCGACTACGACGCCGTCGTCACCCCCTCTGGGGCCTGTGCCGGCATGATCCGCGAGTGCCACGGCACCCTCACCCGGTCCAGCGGCGAGGCGGATCTGGCTGCCTCCGTGAGGGGCACGGCCCCAAGGTGTACGAGCTGTCCGAGCTGCTCGTGGACGTGCTCGGCCCACCAGCCTGAAGCAGACCCGCCTCCAACACCTGCTCACCGGCGCCGCCCTTAATTTCATCCGAACCGACGCCTGGCTGACCGGGACACCACTTGCCGGCACCCGCACCTACCGCTTCAGCCGCCGGGCACCCCGCACAGACACCGCCGAATTCGCCAACGGTGTCCTCGGCGGAACGCGATCGCGGCGTGGCCCCGCTGTCGCCGCGCATACGCATCGCGCTGTGGGGTCCGTCCCTCCTTAAATGCAGCAACTCCCCGAACAGCAGGGAGTGGGCAAGGGGATGTGGCGTCCGGTCGGCGAAGGGGGTCAGCCGGCATGCTGGTCCAGCCGTGTGCGGTCACTCCTCCCCTGCGGGGCAGGGCCATGGGGGGAGGAGCGACCGCACTGAGCGGGTGCACCGCAATCGGCCAGTCGTGGCTTGTCAGGCGGGAATTGCCGCTACTGGCCGTTCAGCCACTTCTGGTCGTTGGCCGTGCAGTCCCCGAGGGCCCCGAGCTCGACCTTGGAGGTGGACGGGTCCACCCTCAGGCAGCGATTCGACTGAACGCCGCGGATCGTGCCGTGGGAATCGACGGTCCACTTCTGGTTGTCGCGGCCATTGCAGTTCCAGATGGCGACCTCGCTGCCTTCGTCCGTTTTCTCGCTCAGGACATCCAGGCACCTCTTCTTGTCGCTGCTGTAGACGGTGATCTGGCCGGTTTCCGTTCTGGTCCACTTCTGGTTGTCGCCGCCATTGCAGTCCCAGGTTCCGACCTGGGTGCCGATTTCGTCGGTGCGTTTGGGGACGTCGAGGCAACCTTTCGTGGCGACGTTGAACAGGGCGCTGGTCGAGTTGGCAGTCGGGTCAGAGGCGAGACCCCAGCCGTACTTGACGCGGTCGACGCCGCTCTCGTTCACGTTGCTCAGCGTCAGGTCGGTGCCACTGCCGTGGAGGGCTTGCAGAGCGTACCCGTCGGGATTGGAGGCGGGGTTGTCAGGCCACCCTGTCCTCTTGCCGCCGAGGCCGGGCCAGTAGATCGAGCCTATGCCGAGGGTACGGATGGCTTCGGTGTGAGCGCGCAGGTACTGGACCCTGTTCTCGGTGGTGTTGGCGTCGTTGTAGTTGAATTGGGGCTTGTTCCCATCCATCATCGTTTCGCCGAACTCGTCCAAGACGACACGTGACGGATCGCAGGAGTTCAGCTTGTCGGCGATGTGATGGAGCCATCCCTTGTAGGTGGTGATTCCGGGGTGAAAGAACGTGTAGCTGTGCCAGGAGACGTAGGTCCCGTCGAAGCGGCGGTCGGAACATATGGACTCGATGTCCGTGTTCATGCCTGCGCCACTCACGAAGATCCGGTGCTTGGGGAGCGACGAGTATCTTTCGATCCAGGCAGCGACGCCGGGCAGCCAGTTGTCCGTACTGCCGGGTTCGTTCCACGGCTCGAAGTAGACCTGGGGGTTGGAGCCGTACTTGGCGATGACGGCGTCCCACATCGCGACCCGCTCTGGATGGTCGGAGCCGTCGCCGGCCCAGTAGCCCAGGACGACCTTGAAGCCCTTGTCGGTCGCGGCGTCGATTGCGCCGCGGTAGGAGTTCCACCATGTCGAGTTCACGGTGTCGGTGTTGATCGGCAGCCGGACCGTGTTGGCTCCGAGGTTGTTCTGCAACCCCGTGTAGATGGCGGCGGCCTTGGCTTTGACGGTGTCGTAGCTGTCGGAGGCGTCCAGCCCCTGCAGGACAAGGGGGCCATCGTGGAAGTTGTCATCTACGCGGGCCCAGTTCACGCCCTTGAACTCGCTGGCGTTGAGGTTGGGGTCAGCGTGAGCCGGGGTAGTGCCGGACACAAGGCTGATCGACGCAATGGCCAGGGGGGCCAGCATGCCGGCCAGCGCACGGCGAAGGAAGCGGGTACGCGCAGGGCCTGGTGCGACGGTGTGGCGATCGGGTGGATCGAGATGGGAACGGAACATGGTCCCTCCGTGAGTTGTGAGGCGGTCCAGGAGGCTGGGGTGTGGCTCGTACCCCGGCCGGTCATCAACGCCCGGCACGGGATAACGAAGGTTGCGCCGGGCGGGGTTGCGCCTCATCGACGAGGCGCCAGGTGGTCCTGTCAGACCAGCCTGTGACTAGGGCGCGGACACCCGCGCCACACTGGGGAGTGCAGCGTTCGTGGTCAGGCCGCGCGGCGTTCGGACTGCTGGTTGGTGCCGGTCGTGCAGGGTCCACCGGATGAGGCGGGTCCCGTTGCGGTGGATGCACCCGCGACATCCAGGCGCCAGCCGCTGTGCTGGGCGAGGACGTGCAGGTGGTTAACTCGTAGATCTGCAGGTCGGTGTTGTTGTCGCCGCCGGGATCATGTGCGGAGTGACGGTCATGATTGAGCGAAGATCGTCTTCCTCTGACGCTCGATCTGGGTGAGTAGGCCGTCGACGCCCTTGGGGTCGGGGATGAACTCCTGCATCGCCGGCGGCATCATCGTGGAGCTGAAGTCGGGCCGGGCGTCGCGGTTCATGAATTGGGTCAGGTGCTCGGTCTTGCTGATCAGCTCGTAACCCGTCTTCTGCAGGGTGCTGTACGAGGAGGTGCCGGCCTTGGTGGAGGCGGTGACGACGCATGGGTCGCGCTCGAGGTGGATTTCCTCGGCCTCGGGCGTGCCCAGGAACTCCATCGACTTGACGGCGCCGGCATTGTTCTTGGGCTTCTTGCTGAACATGAAGCCGTCGGTGTGGGCCTCCACCGTGTCCTGGCCATACGAGGGTCGATCACGGGGAAGGGGTAGAAGTCGAGGTCCTCCAGATTGGCCTTGTCGGTGAACTGGTGCGCGACCGAACATCCCCAGCAGGTACATGCCTGCCTTCTTCGGCACCAGGCTCTGGGCTGCGTCCTGCCAGGTGCGGCCGACGGCGCCGTCCTGGCGGTAAGGGAGGATGTCGGCCCATTGGTCGATGCCGGCTCTCACCTTGGCGTCGGCCCAGGAGGCCACGCCGCCCTTCATCAGGGACATGTGAAAGTGGTATGCGTTGGTGCGGGCGTTGATCTGGTCGAATGTGCCGAAGGCGGGCCAGGCGTCCTTGTCGCTGAAGGCGATGGAGATCAGGCCGTCCTTCTTCATCTGCTAACACAGGGCGGCGAACTGCTCCCAGGTGGTGGGCACTTCGTGGCCGTGCCGCTGGAAGACGCTCCTGGGTGGAAGATCGCCCAGGTTGGTGTGCAGCGGGACGAAGTAGTACTTGCAGTCCTTTCCCTTGCTGAGGTCCTGCATGGCGGAGGGGAACGTGCCGCTGATCGTCTTCCACACGTCGGCAATCGGTGTTGCGAGGCCCTTGGCGGCGAGGAACTGCATGCGGCAGCCGGCAAACCAGCTGAACACGTCGTCAGGAGTGCCTTGAAGATGGGCGTTGCTCTGCTCCTGCAACGCGTTGTGGTCCTTGGCGATGACCTTGACGCTGAGTCCGAACCACTGGGTGGAGAGCGCGTAACGTCGGCGAGCGTCTTCTTCGGAACGGCGTCCGACCGGCCCTCGCTGACAGGGATGGTCTTGGAGTCCGTCGCGGCGGACTCGCTGCCACCGCAGGCGCTGAGCAGCGGAACGCCCGCGCCGAGCGCTGCTGCCCCTCCGGCACCGCGCAACAACGTGCGGCGGCTGGGGCTTTGAGTGGAGAGACCGGCGGGAGGGAGTCGCATGAGAGCTCCTGAGGCTGACGACGACCGGCCATCACGCATCGGGCCGCGTGGACGCAAGGTCGATCAAAAACAAACGCGAATGAACAACCGGGCCCAATGAGAACCGTTCGATTGGTCGAACGTCAAGGCTCGTGCGTCACTTTTTGGAGCCGGAGGTGAAGAACTCGCGGTGACCGCACGAAGTTGAGCACAGTTCACCTTCCCCGTGGACTATGGGAGTTGGATCTCAGGTCCATTGACTTCGGCAGTCACTCACAGGCATTGACACGCGCCCGGACTGCCGCTCACTATCTCCCAGCATGTGAGTGAAACTGTTTAATTTCGTTGAAGGTTGCACGAGCCGCAAGGTTGCGATCGTGGCCGATTGTGACCCTACGAGTGGCTCCTTCCAACAGGCGATGCGATTCCGGACACCCCCACGTGCCACTCCATATGGCGGTCGACCTCGGTCCCTTGCCTGTGCCTCCTCGCCGCGGGTACTTCCTCGCGCTCCCCGCTACGGCCGGCAACTGGCGGTTGCTCCACCTACTCGCGAACGGCGCGATGCACACGGCGACAACTGGATCCCGCTTTGTGCTAGGGCGGCCCCGGCTCAAGGTCTCCCCTTGTGCCGGACGGAAGAGCAGCAAGGACCCGGGAAGGGAAGTGGACAGGTGTGGCAGCGATGGGAGAACACGACCACGCGCTGGTGGAGGCGGCGCAGGGCGGCGCCCTGTGGGCGCAGGACGAGCTGGTCAACGCATATCTGCCGCTGGTGTACAACATCGTGGGCCGCGCGTTGAACGGGCATGCCGACGTCGACGACGTCGTACAGGAGACCATGGTCCGCGCGCTCGGCAGTCTCAGCTCGTTGCATCACCCGGTCAGCTTCCGGTCCTGGCTGGTTGCCATCACGATGAACCAGATCCGCACGCACGGGTACAAACAGCAGGCGGCACCGGCCGGTTCGGATCTGCTGGACGCCTGCGACATGGCCGATCCCGGTGCGGACTTCGTGGACCTGACGATCGTGCGCCTCGGCCTGGGGGGTCAGCGGCGCGAGGTGGCGGAAGCCACCCGATGGCTGGACGCCGACGACCGCTCGCTGCTGTCGTTGTGGTGGCTGGAGTCCACGGGCGAGCTGAGCAGTACGGAGGTGGCCGCCGCGGTGGAGCTGTCCGCGCAGCACACCGCCGTGCGTGTACAGCGGATGAAGGCGCAGTTGGAGACCGCCCGCCTCGTCGTACGGGCGCTGTCCGCGACCCCGCTGTGCGCACGCCTCGACCAAGTGATCGGGAACTGGGACGGCCGCCCGTCGGCACTGTGGCGCAGGCGCATCGCTCGGCACGCACGGGACTGCGAAGTGTGCTCGGGACACCAAGCCGGACTGGTGCCCGCAGAGCGGCTGTTGGTGGGCCTGGGCCTGGTGCCTGCGGCTGCCGCGCTGACCGGCCTTGCAGGGCTGACCGCCCTCAACGGTGCCGGAACACCCGTGGAGCCCACGGCCTTCGGTGCGTCCGGGCATCAGGGCGCCGGTGATCTACCTGCCATGACAGGCCACGAGCACGCAGGCTCCCACTCGGATATGGGCACGTCGTCCGGACCGGACGACCACACTGCTCTGCTCGAACCGGTCCATGGCGTTGGCACGATGGGCAGGCGCAACCGCCGCGTACGAGAGCGAATACAGAGGCGTGGCCGCAACACGGACGTTGCTGCTGCGGTCGCCGCACTGATTGCGGGAGGCATGCTCGCGGGCCTGGGCATGCTGCCGTCGGATGGGGAGGGGGTGCGGTCCGCGGCCGAATCGCAACCCGCGGCTACAGCACCCGCCGCTTCCCCCTTGCCCACCGCCTCGGCATCAGCATCCCCGTCACCTTCACCCAGCAAATCCCGCACACCCAATCCCAGTGTGACACCCAGGAAGCCCAGACCGACGCCGCCGAAGCCGAAGCCCAGGCCGCCCAGCCCCACCCCCAGCCCCACTCCCACTCCCACCTTCGGTCCCGCGGACACTCCGGCTGAGCAGGTTCTGGCGCTCGTCAACGCCGAGCGGGCCAAGGCTGGCTGCAACCCGGTGAAGTACCACGAGCGCCTTGCGCGCGCCGCCCAACTGCACAGCGAGGACATGTCGGCCAACGACTACTTCGACCACACGAGCGTGGACAGCCGCAAATTCTGGGACCGGACCATGGCCCAGGGCTATCCATCACCTGGAGCCGAGAACATCGCCCGAGGACAGAGCTCTCCCGAGGCCGTGATGGCGACGTGGATGAACTCACAAGTTCACCGGGACAACATCCTCAACTGCTCTCTGACCACCATGGGCCTCGGCCTGGTTGACGACGACTGGACCTGGACCCAGGTGTTCGGCTTCTGAAGCGTCGGCGCAAGAGTTTGTTCCGGCAGGCCAGAGCTCGTGGACGGCGCGGCTGCCGATGCGCGAGGGCGAGGTTGTGCATGTGGGCGACGCCGCGCCGCCGCAGAGTCCGAGACGGAAACCCGGCAGGTCGCCGCCGACGGCCCTGAGAAGCAGTGACGGCAAGACCCTCATCCGCAATGGTACGGACGCCTGGGAGTACGGCAGCAACATCGCTGTTCACCACACCGTCCCTCGGGACGCCCCAAGGGCACGGGCACATGGCCTTCGAGGAACTGCTGCAGATGTCCATCCCGGAGGGGCTTACAGAGCAGGCCCTGAAGGCGGCCGGAGACACGAACTCGATCCGGGTCGCGGTGGGCGCTGCCAACGGCGTCCCGCTGAAGCTCGCCATCACCTCGACAGACTGGCGGCCCGGCCCCGATGAGCGTCGGCTGCACCCAACATCGACTTAAAATGCCCCTGGACGCGGCGCTCGGAATGGCCCTCTCGCGGCCTGGGCCGCGCGGCCGCCTGCTTGAGATGGGCCGCGGACCCGTCCAGGCTCGGCGAATTGGTGCGGTACACCGCGCCAACGCTGTGGATGAACCTGAAATGGCTTCAGACTGTCGACGTTTCCCACAGGTGCGCGCTCGATGTGCGATACGGACACGCCCACGTCTGGGAGCGCGCCCACTGTCTCAACCTGCGGAGATTCGGTAAGGGGCTCCTACAGAAAGCGATTTCCCCAGGTCACGGGTTTTCGTAGGGGTCATAAAAAGGGTACGCACGACCCTTGACGTTCGGCAGCTCGAACAGCTCTCATGGGGCCACTGTTCGGTCTAGTTGGTTTCTGAGCGGCCTTGTTTTCTCGTGGCCTGAAGCCCGACGACCGCTTCCTGCCCGGGAGTCGTCATGCAACTCTCTACGTCCGGTCTCTCCTCTCTCGGCCCCGACCGCCGCACGCTGCTGCGGGGGCTGGCCGGAGCGGTTGCGCTGGGCCGCCACCACCCTGCTGAGCGCCTGCGGTGGCATTGCCCGCGGTACGGGGAGCGCCCCGCAGACCGTCACCGTCGGCTTCAACGCGTCGCACGCGGGTGCCCGAGAAGACGTTCGCCGACATCTGCGCGGCTTTCACCATCAACCAGCGGTGGACCCGCGCCGGCAACACCTTCGAGTCACTCGGCAAGTGCCTGGACATCTCCGACAGCAGCGCCACCGTGACGATGAGGAACTGCGACGGTAGAGCGAGCCAGCAGTGGACCATGCCCTGGGACGACACCATCCGTAACGCCGCCTCCGGCCGCTGCCTGGATGCCCAAGGCCGCACCACCGGCGAGGGCACCCCGATCATCGTCTACGACTGCTGGGGGATGGACAACCAGCAGTGGACCTACCCCGCGTAGGCCCCGGGCTGGCCCGCCACCTCGTACGACGGGCCAGCCACCACGCAAGACAGGCGGGGACCGCCGGCGCGGGACTTCGTCATCCCGCACCCACCGAGCAAGTGACCCCCAGCCGAAGAGGGGCCGGGACGGCCGCACGCGTCCCGGCTCTCCGGCCCAACACCCGCTTGCGGGCCTGCACCCAAGGACACCCGTCATGACCCGACCCTGCCTCGTCCCCCGCATGTGGCTCGTCACCATCCCTACATCACACACCGACGGCAGCGTCGGTTCCCACCACTTCGTCGTCGCCGCGGACACCGCGGACGACGCGCTGCAACGAGGCTGCACCGCAGCCGAGAGCTCCCAAGCCCTACGCCACCGCCGAAACGCCATCCCCGACACTTCTGCGGCGTCGGCCGAGATCATCGGCACGTTCGGAACGGCTGTGCCTGACTTACCAGCCGGTTACGCAAGCCAGGTAGCGAAGAAGAACGGCCGCCACCCTGCATGGCTCCAGACCGCCTTGTGAGTGCCGGGTGATGCCCTTCCTCCAATCAAGTCGTCGTTGAGGCCCGGCAACACGTGGAAGCGATCGGAGCCTGTGATCGAACGGCGCAACGCTTCGCGCAGGTTTCGTCCCACTCCCTGCCGAAGCCTTGAACCCCACACCGCAAACCCATGTGAACCATCGCGTGCTGAGCCCTATGAGCCGCAGCCGCACTCGAGACAAGGAACGTGAGCATGTCGGCAATGAGCAACAACAACTGGGATCGCCGATCACTCTTCAGGGCCGCCGCGGGCCTGGCCGCCGCCGGCACGCTGGCCGCGTGCGGCGGCAACAACGGGCGTGGCGGGGGAAGTGGTTCGGGCAAGTCCCTGGTCCAGTACTTTCACGCCTATGGTGAGGCGGGCACCGAGCAGGCGATCAAGCGGTACGCGAAGGCGTACAGGGATGCCGATGTGAGCACGCAGTGGATCACGGGCAGCAACTTTGAGACGAAGTTGTTCGCGGCGCTGCTGACCAAGAACGCGCCCGATGTCTTCGAGTTCCACCCGCAGATCCAGCTCGTCAAGAGCGGTCAGGTGGCGGACCTGAGCGACATCATCGAGCCGGTCAAGGACGACTTCAATGCGGCCGACATCAAGTCGCACACGGTCGACGGGAAGATATACGGCGTCCGGATGATCGACGACCCGCAGTTCTTCTTCTACCGGCCCTCGCTGTTCGAGAAGGCGAAGGTCGAGGTGCCGACCACGCTGGATGAGCTGATCGAGGCCGCGGCCAAGCTCACCACCAGCAAGGTCAAGGGTCTCTTCCTCGGCAACGACTTGACCGCGATCGCCAACCCGCTGATCTGGTCGGCCGGTGCCAACACCCTCGATGAGAAGAACCGGATCGCCTACCACACGGAGGGCGTCGCCGAGGGCCTGACCAAGCTCCGCAGGCTGTTCACCAGCGGTCACCTGCTGCTGGACGCACCTGCCGACTGGTGGGACCCGTCGGCCTTCACCCAGGGCCTGAACGCGATCCAGTGGGGCGGTATGTGGTCCATGCCTGTGATGCAGCAGGCGCTCGGCGACGACATCGGGATCTTCCCGTTCCCCAAGATCGTGGACTCCGGCAAGCCCTCGGTCACCATGGGCGGCTGGTCGATGTTCGTCAACGCCAAGGGTGAGAACGTCGATGCGGCCAAGGAATACGTCAAGTGGCTGTGGATCGACCAGAAGCAGTACCAGGAGGACTGGTCGCTGTCCTACGGCTTCCACATCCCACCGCGAACCTCGCTCGCCCGGTCCGCTTCCAAGCTCAAGTCCGGCCTGCCGGCCGAGGCGGTCAAGCTTGCCACCACCCATGGGCACTTCGACAACATCGGCTGGACCCAAGCCGTGATCGCCGCGTTCAACGACGTCATCGCCAATGCCGTCCGCAAGAACACAAAGCCGGAGGCCGCCCTCGACGACTGCGACAAGAAGGTCAACCGTGAACTGACGAAGCTCTTCGGCTAGGCCATGCGGACGGGCAGCGACATGTCGACCACCACCACGCGCCACCACGCGCGCCCCGCCCCGGCTAAGGCATTCAAGGCCCGGCCGCGGCGGGGCCTCAGGGCGAACAGCACCTTCAACTTCTGGCTCTTCACCGGGCCGTTCCTGCTCGGCCTGGTGATCTTCGTCTTCGTTCCCATCGGCTGGAGCATCTGGCTCAGCTTCTTCGAGGCACGTTTCACCGTCACGCCGAGCGAGTTCGTCGGCTTCGCCAACTACCGGCAGATGCTCACGAACGCCAACTTCACCGGCTCGCTGGTGACGTTCACGGTGTTCGCCGCGTTCATCGTGCCCACTACCTGGGCTCTCTCGCTGGGCCTGGCGCTGCTGGTCAACCGGCTGCGGTTCATGCGGGCCTTCTTCCGGTCGGTGTTCTTCCTTCCCACCGCGGTCAGCTATGTGGCCGCCGCGCTGATCTGGAAGATGTCCATCTTCAACGGCGTCCGCTTCGGCCTGGCCAACACCGTCATCGGCTGGTTCGGCGTCGAGAACATCGCCTGGCTGGCCAACCCCGACCCGCCCTGGTACTGGCTGGTCATCGTGACCGTCCGCCTGTGGCTCCAGTCGGGCTTCTTCATGATCCTGTTCCTGGCGGCGCTGCAGAACATCCCGCAGGAGCTGTACGAGGCCGCCGCGATCGACGGCGCGAAGCCGGGCTGGCAGACCTTCCGGCACATCACGCTGCCGCAGCTGCGGGCCACCTCGACCGCGGTGCTGCTGCTCCTGCTCGTGGCCGCCTACCAGGCGTTCGACGAGTTCTACAACCTGCTGAGCAATGCCACCTGGGGCCAGCCGCCCCTCGTGGTCCTCTACAAGACGGCCCTGGGTGAGAACCAGGACTACGGCGCGGGCAGCGCGGGCGCGGTCATCCTCACCCTGCTCATCTGCATAGTGACCCTGTTCCAGGGGAAGATCCTGGGCTTCGGAAGGGGGGAGGAGTCCAAGTGAGCACGATCAACTCTCCGGTCGGAAAGCAGCGCCGCGTCAAGCGAGGGAGCGGGCTCGGCAACACCGGTCTGTATGTCGCGGTCGGTATCGCCGCCCTGCTCTTCCTGATCCCCTTCTACCTGATCGTGCGTAACGCACTGATGGAGGATCAGGAGATCACCGGCGAGAACTGGAAGTGGCTCCCCACTGATATCCGGTGGGGCAACATCACCGAGCCCTTCGACGACGTCACGGTCGACTTCGCACGCTCCCTGTGGAACTCCACGGTCGTCGCGGTCCTGATGACCGCCGGCACCCTGCTGGTGTGCTCGCTGGCCGGCTACGGCCTGGCCCGTATCCCCTACCGGCACGCCAACAAGATCTTCTACGCCGTCCTGGCCACTCTCATGGTCCCCACCGCTGTCACCTTCGTGCCCAGCTTCGTGCTGGTCTCCTCCCTCGGCTGGGTGGACACCTACCGCGGACTGATCATCCCGGGCCTCTTCAGCGGCTTCACTTGCTTCCTCTTCCGCCAGTACTTCCTGGGCTTCCCCAAAGAGCTGGAGGAGGCCGCGCGCATGGACGGGCTGAATCACTGGGGCGCCTACTGGCGTGTCGTCGTGCCCAACTCGCTGAACTTCTTCGCGGCGATGGCCACGATCACCTTCATCAACGGCTGGAACGCCTTCCTGTGGCCCCTCGTCATCGGCCAGGACCCCAGCGCCTGGACCGTCCAGGTCGCGCTCTCCTCCTACATGACCAACCAGACCGTCAACTACCACCTGATCTTCATGGCCACCGCCATCTCCATCTTGCCCCTGGTGTTCGTGTTCCTCTTCCTTCAGCGCTGGCTGGTCCAGGGCGTCGCACAGACCGGAATCAAAGGCTGAGATGTCTGTCCAACCGCCCTACGCGAGGGGAAAGTTGACCTTCCACTCCGCCTTCGCGCAAGTCCGTGAACTCGTCGGCGGTCTACCTGCGGCTTTACGCCGACGGGACAGGCCGCCGACCCGGCGTCACTGCCGCGGCCCACTCACCTGCGTGACCGTCTTCGGCGCCACCCCGTTCCCGCCGCCCGGGGCCCCATCGAGTACCTTCGGTACCGCCCGGAACCGGTACTCCACCGTCCAGTCCTCGACATCCGGGCCGGTACGCTCCACGCCCTCGTTCATGGCCCGCACGGTGATCAGGAGCATGGCAGCGGAGTGCGGACCTGGCCTCCCGAAGGCTTTCCCAAGTTCGGCATCCACCTCCTGGACGCGCCGCCTCGCACCCTTCCACCGCTCACCGCTGCAGCGGGCATATTGGCCGTAAACGGGCAGTGATCCTGTACCGCGTCGGGCCGGGGCCGTGTACGGCGTGGGCGACTCCGACAGGCGACGGTGGCGAGCCACAAGGATGGCGTCGGCGAGCTCGCGGACGCCATCCCCGAATCCTTCAAACCAGCTCAAGGCCGTCCTGGTTGTAGCCGACCCGGCTCTGCGGGAGCGGCTGTCCGACTTGGGTAACCGCGAGCTGTTCCGCACCTGCGCGTGCCTCAGCCCGCGCGACGGCGAGGGCGACGAGGATGCCGTCGTCCAGGCCACTCGCATCACCCTGAGGCTGCTGGCCGAGCGCATCGAGCAGCAGATCGATGAGCTGAATCAGCGACTGACCGGGCTCGTCGAACGCCATGCCCCGCAGCTGCTCGCGCCGGTTGGTATCGGCCCGGACTCCGCTGTCACGCTCCTGATCACCATGGGCGACAACCCTGAGCGGCTGAGCACCGAGGCGTCTTTCGCCGCGCTGTGCGGGGTCAGTCAGTCCCATCGAGTACTCCTCGGCAGAGCTCGCGTCGGCTCAACCATGGCGGCGACCGGCAGGCGAATGCCGCTCTGCACCGCATCGTGTTCACCCGGCTGCGCCACGACCCGCGTACCTCAGGCGTACTACGAGCGCCGCACCCAGGAGGGCAAAACCCGTCGTGAGATCATCCGTTGCCTCAAGCGATATGCCGCCCGCGAGGTCTTCAGCCTGGTCCGGACGGTCTCTGCCGACCCCCCGTTATAGGGGCGTCCGTGACAGATGAGAGGGTCAGGCGGGTGAGTGAGACACCGATGAACACCCTGCAATACCGCTTTGACGGGCCAGAAGACGCTCCTGTCCTGATCCTCGGTCCCTCACTGGGTACCACATGGCACATGTGGGACAGGCAGGTCCCCGAGCTCGCGAAGCACTGGCGGGTCTTCCGGTTCGACCTGCCGGGACACGGCGGAGCGCCCGCGTATCCGGCGGGTTCGGTCGCCGAACTCGCCGGCCGGCTGCTCGCCACGCTCGACGGTCTCGGCGTGCAGCGCTTCGGTTACGCGGGCTGCGCGTTCGGGGGTGCCATCGGGATCGAGCTGGCGCTGCGCCACCCGGAGCGGCTCGCGTCGCTCGCGCTGATCGCCGCCTCGCCGCGGTTCGGTACGGCCGACGAGTTCCGGCAGCGCGGTGTGATCGTGCGGACGAACGGCCTCGACCCGATGGCGCGTACGTCGCCCGAGCGCTGGTTCACTGGCGGTTTCGCCGCGGCGCAGCCCGCGATCACCGAGTGGGCCGTGCAGATGGTGCGCACCACCGACCCCGGCTGCTACATCGCGGCCTGCGAGGCCCTCGCCGCCTTCGACGTGCGCGCCGAGCTGGGCCGGATCGGCGTTCCGACGCTTGTCCTCGTCGGCTCCGACGACCAGGTCACCGGGCCCGCCGAGGCGCGCACGCTGGTCGCCGGGATACCGGACGCCCGGCTCGCGGTCGTGCCCGGGGCCTCGCATCTGGTCCCCGTGGAGCAGCCCGCCGCGGTCACGGATCTGCTCGTACGGCACTTCTCCACGGCCTGGCAGCCCGCCTTCGACTCGACCACCGGCCAGATGGCGATCTCGGCGGCGCCGGTGAAGCCGGTCCTGGCCGCGCCCCCGTCGGTCGCGCCCCTCGCCGAGATTGCCCCGCCCGCCCTGCAGCCCGAGGTCATGGGGATGGGGCGTCCCGATCCGTACGACGCCGGGATCAAGGTCCGCCGCGAGGTGCTCGGGGACGCGCACGTCGACCGGGCGCTGGCCTCGGCGGACGAGTTCTCCGGGGACTTCCAGGAGTTCATCACCCGGTACGCGTGGGGCGAGATCTGGGACCGGCCCGGGCTCGACCGGCGTTCGCGCAGCTGTGTCACGCTGACCGCGCTGGTCGCGGGCGGCCACCTCGACGAACTCGCCTTCCACACCCGCGCCGCCCTCCGTAACGGCCTCACCCCGGTGGAGATCAAGGAGGTGCTCCTCCAAGCGGCCGTCTACTGCGGCGTACCGGCCGCCAACAGCGCATTCAAGGTGGCGCAGCAGGTCATCCGCGAGGAGACCACGCCGCAGGAGTGATCTTCAGCCTGGCAGTGGGAGCACCAGTCTCAGCAGCCCTTCGCGGCGCCGCCGGGGGCAGGATGGACCCATGAAGCTCACGAAGAAGTCGCACGCCTGCGTCCGTCTCGAGAAGGACGGGCGCACGCTCGTCATCGACCCCGGCGGTTTCAGCGAGGAGGACGCCGCCGTGGGCGCGGAGGCCATCCTGGTCACGCACGAGCACGCCGACCACTTCAACGAGGAGCGGCTGCGGGCGGGCATGGAGTCCAACCCGGCGGCCGAGATCTGGACCCTGAGGTCGGTCGCGGAGAAGATCTCCGCCGCCTTCCCGGGCCGCGTGCACATCGTCGGCCACGGCGACACGTTCACCGCCGCTGGCTTCGATGTCCAGGTGCACGGCGAACTGCACGCCGTGATCCACCCGGACATCCCGCGCATCACCAACGTCGGCTATCTCGTCGACGGCGGCCGCGTCTTCCACCCCGGCGACGCCCTCACGGTCCCCGATCAGCCCGTCGAGACGCTGATGCTCCCGGTCATGGCCCCGTGGAACAAGATCGCCGAGGTCATCGAGTACGTTCGCGAGGTCAAACCGCAACGGGCGTACGACATCCACGACGCCCTGCTCACCGACCTCGCCCGGCCGATCTACGACAACCAGATCGGCGCCCTGGGCGGCTCCGAACACCTGCGGCTCGCGCCGGGGTCGTCGGCCGAGGTCTGAGCGCCCGCCCTTCGGCAGCATCAACTCTCCGGCAGCGTCAGGCCTTCCGCGGCGGCAGGCCTTTCGCCGGGTCAGGCCTTCAGCAGCGTCAGCACCTGGTCCGTCGTCGCCGTCTCCGCGATGCGCGGGAAGATCTTGCCGAAGCTGTGCGCATGCGAGTCGGCGTCCAGGTCGGTGGTCGCGTCCTCCACCACCGTGAGGTGGTAGCTGTGCTCGAAGGCCGAACGGGCCGTGGACTCCACGCCGATGGAGGTCGAGATCCCGGCGAGCACGATCTGGGTGACGCCACGGCGGCGCAGCTGGAGATCCAGTTCGGTGCCGGTGAAGGCGCCCCAGTGCCGCTTGGTGATCACGATGTCGTCGCCGAGCGGACCCAGCTCGTCCGGGAACTCGGCGAATTCCGCGGGCGGCGCGGCGGCCGGACCGGGGTGGTCCGCCCGCCCCACCGGCAGGTCGCCGCCGTCCGGGGACCAGGCGACCCGCACCCGTACGACGGGCAGGCCCTGCACACGGAACGCCTCTGCCAGCCGGGTGGCGTTCTTGAGGACCGCGTCGGAGGGGTGGACGGTGGGCAGGGCCAGGATGCCCTTCTGGAGGTCGATGAGAACGAGGGCGGAGCGCTCGTCGAGGGTGGTGGCGGACATGGTCGTACTCCTTGTGGCGCGTGCGGAGAGGCAGAGACGGCCCTTGGGGAGGACAAGGGGCGGCTCCTTGGAGGGAAAGACAGTCAGTCCTCGCCCAGCCGTCTGAGGAGCTCGACGGACTCGGACAGTGCGTGCTGCTCGGCCGGGGTCAGCCGCTCGGCCATGAGACGGACCATCGCGTCCTCGCGGAGCTCTCCGCGCTGCCGTAGTCGGTCCCGGCCCTTTTCGGTGAGCGCGATGAGCACCTGGCGGCCGTCCGTGGGATGCGGCCGGCGCTCCACCAGGCCCTCGCTCTGCAGGGCGTTCACCGTGGCGAGCATCGACTGCGGGCGGACCAGCTCGGCCCGGGCCAGGGCCGCGGGAGCCGCCGGGCCCTCCCGGTCGAGCCGCTTCAGCAGCGAGGACTGCGAGAGGGAGAGACCGTGGTCTGCGGCCTCGACACGGATCCTGCGCAGCAGCCGGTCCAGCGCGGACCGCAGTTCCTGTGCGGCCCGCGCCAGTTCCTCGCGGCTCAGCGGGGTGCGGTCCTCGGGCGACGTCATATCGACAGGCTAACTGTCAAACAGGCGAACTTACAAGTTTGCCTGTCGAAATCGGCCGGTCCTGTGGCACTGACGGGCCCGTTGTCGTACCCGCCCGGTAGGTTGTGAGTCATGCGCATTGCCACCTGGAACGTGAACTCGATCACCGCCCGTCTCCCGAGGCTGCTGGCCTGGCTGGAGAGCAGCGGCACCGATGTGCTGTGCCTCCAGGAGGCCAAGGTCGCGGCCGAGCAGTTCCCGTCCGACCAACTGCGCGAGCTGGGCTACGAGGCGGCCGTGCACGCGACGGGGCGGTGGAACGGCGTCGCGGTGATCTCCCGAGTCGGCCTGGAAGACGTAGTCAAGGGCCTGCCCGGCGACCCCGGCTACGAGGGCGTCGAGGAGCCCCGCGCCATCTCCGCGACCTGCGGCCCGGTCCGCGTCTGGTCGGTGTACGTGCCGAACGGACGCGAGGTGGACCACCCCCACTACGCGTACAAGCTCCAGTGGTTCGAGGCCCTCAAGGCCGCGGTCGCGGGCGACGCGTCGGGCAGCCGGCCGTTCGCGGTGCTGGGGGACTACAACGTGGCGCCGACGGACGACGACGTCTGGGACATCTCCCTCTTCGACGGTGCCACACACGTCACCCCGGCCGAGCGCGCAGCTCTCGCCGCCCTGCGCGAGGCCGGCCTCGCGGACGTGGTCCCGCGTCCCCTCAAGTACGACCACCCCTTCACGTACTGGGACTACCGCCAGCTCGGCTTCCCCAAGAACCGCGGCATGCGCATCGACCTCGTCTATGGGAACGAGGCGTTCTCGAAGGCGGTCAAGGACGCGTACGTGGATCGCGAGGAGCGCAAGGGCAAGGGCGCGTCGGACCATGCGCCGGTCGTGGTGGACCTGGACGTCTAGCCGGTAGTGGTGGACTTGGACGTCCAGCCCGTAGTGGTGGATCCGGACGTCCAGCCGGGGGCGGCGGACCTGGACGTCCAACTGGTCCTGGTGGACCCGGACGTCCAGGCGACCGGCGATGTCATGCCGTCGGCAGGGGCGCCCCGGCGACCACGGGGTGGTCGCGCTCGACCGGACCCAGATGGGACGCGCCGCCCGGCGAGCCGAGCTCCGCGAAGAACTCGGCGTCCGCCTTGCGGAAGTCCGCCCACTCCTCCGGGGTGTCGTCCTCGAAGAAGATGGCCTCTACGGGGCACACGGGTTCGCAGGCTCCGCAGTCCACGCACTCGTCCGGATTGATGTACATCTTGCGGGGGCCTTCGTAGATGCAGTCGACGGGGCATTCGTCGACGCAGGCCTTGTCCTTGAGATCAACGCAGGGCTGCGCGATGACGTACGTCATGGGTGTTCTCCACGGTCCAGGTGTCGTTGCCGGTCAGGAGGGCGGCGAGGTCGCCCTTGCCGTACTGCTCGACGGCGGTGTCCAGCTGGTCGGCCATCTGGGTGTCGTAGACCGGCCGGTCCACGGAACGGAGCACGCCGATGGGGGTGTGGTGGAGCGTGTCGGGGTCGGC
>NZ_JBVHRI010000042.1:0-59906 GCF_055566975.1 Streptomyces sp. NPDC027189 | reverse complement strand
AACACATCGCCTTCCCCCTCGAACTGACCGCAGCAGCTTGACGACTTGGCATCGTGAGATGTCTACCTCGATCAGCGTTGGCAGGAAGGCTGCACCAACGCCTGGAAACTGTGGGAGGAGATCAGGGAACAAGGCTATCCCCGCGGCTACGCCAGTGTCCGCGCCTACGTCAGCAGCACGCTTCGCGGCAAACCCCAACCGGTCGGCCCCCGCCCGCCGTCAGCCCGGGCCGTTACGCGCTGGATCCTCACCCACCCCGACGCCCTACCCGAAGGCGACCGGCTCCACCTCAAAGCCGTCCTGGCCACTTGCCCCGAGCTGAAGGCACTTGCCGAGCACGTGCGCTCCTTCGGGCACATGGTCGCCCACCTCCAGGGCGACCAGTTGCCGACCTGGATCGAAGCGGCTACCTCCACCACCGAACTGCCCAGCCTCCGGAGCTTCGCCCAACACCTCGAACGCGACCTCGACGCCGTCACCGCGGGCCTCACACTGCCCTGGAACTCCGGCGTCGTGGAGGGTCATGTCAACCGGATCAAGATGCTCAAGCGCCAGATGTTCGGCCGCGCAGGATTCGAGCTCCTGCGCAAACGGGTCCTGTTGGCGTAACCGAGAGTCACGCGACCACACGAAGTGGACCAGAGCCTGAGTTCTGGCAGCGTTTGTCGATCAGGATCGGCAGCACCCGCTGCATCGGGGTGACTGTGTTCGCGAGTTTTGACAGCGGTCTTCCTCTTGCGGTGGCAGCGTGGATGCGCTAACCGCATTCAGGGGACGACGATGGCGTCGGACTCCTCGGGATCCCGAACACATCGATCAGGTGCGCAAGCCGCCACGCGATCGTAGTCACAGGCTCGCGATCGTGCGGCGGCTCGGCATAGTCCATGGTGAACTCACCCGTCCCGAGCGAGATCGGCGCCGACCTGCTACCCCGGCGGCTAAAGAGTTCACTCTACGTGGGCCCGCTACGGCGATGGGCGCCAGCCCTGTGGTCGGCGCCCACCCGGAACCGGGTCCGGTCAGAACTTGCCGGGAGTCAAGCCGAGGGTGTTGGTCGGGTCGGCCGGGTCCGGACCGACGACCTGGCCGACGTAGAGCTGCACCTGCGAGCGGAACCGCTCCACCGCGTCCCGGTCGCTCATGAACGCCTGAAACCCGGCCACATCGGTCTGGTGATACGTGGCCAGCGGCCGCAGCCCGGCCGGTGGGGCGACGTCCTTGCGCACCGACCAGGTCCACGGAGCGATCAGCTGTTGCTGGGCCGTCCGCGACGTCAGCCAGCTCAGGAACAGCTTCGCGGCGGCCTTGTGCGGAGCGTTCTTGAAGATCGCACCGTGCTGCACCCAGCTGTTGAACGGGTCGTTCGCCGGGAAGATCATGGTCGCGTTCGGCGTCGGATCGCCCGCCGTGCCGAGCGTCGCCAGGTAGTCCCCGGCCGCCACGGGTCCGGCCGAAAACGGCGTGCCGCGCACGAACGCGGGGTTCTGTGCGACCAGGGAACGCAGCCAGGTCCAACCGTACTTGTCGACGGTCAGCTTGAAGTCGTAAAGGACGGCGTCGTCATCGTTCGGGTACGTGAAGATCAGCTTCTTCTTGAACTCCGGCTTCAGTAGATCGGCCGCGGTGAACGCCGACGGATCCGACCCGGCCGCCTTGGTGTTCACCATGTCGGCGAAAGCGCCGTAGAACACGCCGGTCCAGTAGCCCTGCGAGTCCTTGGCGTTGTCGAAGACCTCGTCCGAGCCGATGGGCCGGTACTTCAGCAACTGGCCGGCGCTCTTCCAGCGGTCGAAGTCCTGCACGGTCTGCAGCACGGCCACGTCAGCCACTTGGTCGTGGGTGGCGATCTGGTTGTCGATCCGAGCGTCGTGGATCTTGCTCAGATCGGTGACCAGATGGATTTTGACGCCGGGGAACTGCGCGGCGAACGCCTTGGCGATGAAATCCCACTGTCCCGGCTTGTCGCCGCCCATGTAGACGGTCACTTCGCCGCCATCGGCCTCAGCCTGGCGGTAGAGCGCCTGCAACTTTGCCTGCTCGCCCGACGCGCCAGCCGTTGCCTTCGTGCTCGCATCGGCGACGGCGTAGCTCGCGCCTGCCCCCACCGCCACGACGGCCGCCACCAGCGCGGTCCCGGCCTTCCTGGTGAACCTCATGACACCTCCCAAGAGTTTGAGCTCTCAAACATCCGGGTCGACGATAGCCCGATTTGTTTGAGAGTACAAACCTTGGATATGCTGGTGTGGTGAGCGACACCCCCTGGCTCTCCGAGGAGGAGATGCGTGCCTGGCTGGCATACATCGACCTCTCAACGCTGCTGGGCGACTACCTGGAGCGGCAGCTGCAACGGGCCGCCGGCCTGTCACACGCGACGTACAACCTGCTCAGCCGGTTGTCCGTGGCCCCCGACCGGTCGCTGCGGATGAGCGACCTCGCCGAGCACCTGAAGGTCACCCGCAGCCGGCTCTCGCACGCACTATCGGCGCTGGAAAAACGCGGCTGGGCGAGACGCACCGACGACCCGACGGACCAGCGCGGCCAACTCGCAGTGCTCACCGACGAAGGCTTCGCCGTCCTCGCCGCCGCAGCCCCCGGTCACATCGCGGCGGCGCGCCGGGCGATGTTCGACCACCTCACGCCTGACCAGGTCCGCCAGTTCGCAGAGATCGGCGAGGCCATCATCAAGGGTCTCACCCACGAGGACGACTATCAGGCTGAGCTCCCTTGGCGGCGCAGATAGCGCGCACCGGTCTGCCGACTGGGAGAAGGCGATCCTGGAGCGCTCACATGCCGCTGCCGTCCGACGTCGGCGCTGCGCTGGCCGACTGGCTGCGCCACGGTCGTCGTCCTTCGACCTGCCGAGAGGTGTTCACTTGCGTCCTGGGTCCGGTGGCGCCGATTAACAAGCGCTGTCAAAACTCATCAACATCTCAAGGCCGGCTGACCCTCGACCGCTGCCAGAACTCATCGACAAGTGCTGTCGCTAGTGCTGTGACCGCATAGGTTCGCCGAGTTGACGATTGGAGCGATGGGAAGGACATCGGATTCCACCAGACCACCGCGGACCAGTGTCTACGAGACAATCAGGGTTACGGAGCCGCCTACGCGGCGGAACTCACCCACCGCTGAGCCACACCGCACGTTCCAATGAGCGCTCAGTGATCGGTGGAGGGCGCCTCTGCCGAGGCGTGCAGCAGCAGGTCGCGCAGTGCCGTGGCGGTGTCCGACGGCTCGGTGGGGGTGAGGACGACCTGATCGGCGGTGGTCGAAGGGCCGGTGAGGGGGATGATGCGCAGGCCGGGTGGCTGGTGGTCGAGTGCGGATTCGACGGTGATGCCGATGCCCGTTCCTGCGGCGACATGAGCGGCGATGGCGTGCACGCTGTCGGCGGTTCTGATGATGCGCAGGTCGGCTCCGCCGATGTGGAAGGCGGACAGGAGACGGTCGCAGAGACCGCTGTTGATCTGGTGGGGCCAGGTAAGCAGGCCGGTGGTGGACAGTTCGGACGCGCTCAGCTCGGCGTGCCCGGCGAGGGGGTGGGCCGCGGGTACGAGCGCCATGAACCTTTCGGTGGACAGCACCCTCGCGCGTACGCCGGTGACGTCGCCGGTCGCCCAGCCGATGCCCAGCCCGATCGTCTCCGCACGCAGGGCGGTGAGCTGGGCTGTGGTCGGCATGGCCTCCGGCACGATCGTCACGTCGGGGAAACGGTCGCGCAGTTGCGGCAGGCAGCGCAACAGCAGCTGGTGGCCGGTGTATTCGGCGTGGGCGACGACGAGGGTGGTGCGGGTCCGGTCGCCGGTGGCCAGGGAGCGTCCGCGCTGCTGGAAGCGGCGCAGCTGGGCCAGGATGGCGTGGGCGTCGGGCAGCAGCGCTTCGCCGAGCTCGGTCAGTGACACCCGGCGGCTGGTGCGGTGGAACAGCCGCCCGCCCAGGGTGTTCTCCAGCCGCCTGACGGCGTCGCTGACTGTGGGCTGCCCTCGGTGCAGGCGCGCGGCGGCGCGGCCGAAGTGGAGCTCTTCCGCGACCGCGACGAATGCTTCCAGTTCCATCCTGTCCACGGGACCAGGCTAACGCGATCGATCGGTGTGACCGATCGCTGCGTGCCGAAGTTCGGCGTTGATGCCGCGCCGTACGCAGGTTGTGATGGCTGGGCAAGCAGGGATTTCCCCACGACGGGAAGTAGTGAAGAGCACATGACAGTCAATGATGTTGACCGTGAGCACGATGCGCCGGTGATCACGGTGACGGTGGTCTACCACTCGGTGCACGGGCACACCCGGGTCCTGGCCGAGCACCTCGCCGACGGGGCGCGGCTGGTGCCGGGCGCCCGGGTGCACCTCGTCGAGATCCGGCCCGAGGACGTCACCGCGGGGCGGTGGCACGATGCGGAGGTGCTGGGGCTGCTCGAGCGCTCCGATGCGATCGTCCTCGGCTGCCCGACGCTGATGGGCAGCGTGTCGGCGGTGTTCAAGGCGTTCATGGAGGCAGCGTTCACGCCGTTCACGACGCAGGCGTGGAAGGACAAGCTGGCCGGAGCGTTCACCATGTCCGCCTCGCAGAGCGGCGACAAGCTGGCGGTCCTGGAGCAACTGGCGGTCTTCGCCGCGCAGATGGGCATGCAGTGGATCGGCGTGGGCGACATGCCGGGCAACAACTGGAGCGGTGGCGCCCGCAACGATGTGAACCGGCTGGGCTCGTGGCTGGGTCTGATGAGCCAGAGCCACGCCGACCAGGGGCCGGAGCACGCCGGATCGCGCGGCGACCTGATCACCGCGGAGCGGTACGGCGAGCGGATCGCCCGGCTGACTCAGCGTTGGGTCAACGCCGTGCCGTACGACACCTCCCGGATGACCGAACACGAGGCCCGCGCTCTGTCGGCCTCCCTCCGGGAGACGGACCACGCACCGGCAGCGCTGACCGGCGCCTGACCTCGCAGATCGCCCCGCACCGGCGTCGGCGTCGGCGTCCAGGACAGGCAACTGTGAGGTCCATATCGGGAAAGACGCACGCCTACCATCGGGGTTCACTCGCGGACATCGACGCCGGAAAGGGGCGGACACCATGCCGGAAACAGCCACCGGCGGGCTCTGGAAGGACCTGCGCCCTGAACTGGCGCGTACTCGGCAAGGTCCGCACCGACCCGAAATGGGCGACCGCGCGGGTCAGGGCCCTGCTGGCCGGGCCTTTCTCCCCAGCCAGGTACACGCGAACGTGGCCAACTGCGTGGTCGCCACAAGGCAGGGGCCGGCCGATAGCCAGCCAGCCTCGTGACAGGGCGGACTGTCCAGGGTGGGGCAACGCCCCATCGCTCAGCGACGCCCGAAGGGCGCCCTTGATTGGCCGTCCTGTCACGCACCCTCAGAGATCGGGCGGCCCCGGCTCGCCGGCCTGCACGTGACCCTCTTCGGGTGGGGACGTATGTCTGTACCTCTCTGGCCGTGTTCGGACGTACGCCGACAGCCCCTGCTGGACAAGATCCCAGCGGTCGCGGGTGTCGTCGGCCGCCCGCGCAGGAGGCCCGACATGCTCTTCGCCGATCGCGGCTACGACCACGACAAGTACCGCCGGCTCCTGCGGCAGCGCGGTATCCGGCCCGCGATCGCCGAGCGTGGCCAGCCGCACGGCACGGGAGTCGGCACCTTCCGGTGGGTCGTCGAGCGGACGATCTCCTGGCTGCGCGGCTTCCGCCGCCTACGGATCCGCTGGGAACGACGCGACGACATCCATGAGGCCTTCCTCGGCCTCGCGGTCTGCCTGATCACCCACCGACACGTCCAGAGGCTTTGTTAGGGCCAGTTATCCGGGGCCGCAGCGCTGTGAAGGATTGATTGTCCTGGCCCGTTCGTCAGCGGTATGCCGCTGACGAACGCCTTCTACCGATGCGGCTCATCAGCACCGCCAGCATTGACCCGGACTGGTTCGTCGACATAGACGGGTCCGTCACTCGGTGCCAAAGGCGCAAGGTCGAAGGGACGTACTACCCGGCGCCGCGCCATGCGCCAGATCCCTCCCTCGCACCGGTACTCGTCCTCGTAGGTACCCCCACCGGCAATCGAGCGGTGATCGCGGAGTTGGGCCAGGACCACGACGTCAGATCGACCGGTTGCGGCAGCGCCGTCGATTTCCACCGTGTGGTTGGCGGTGGCATGCTGCATGATCGGGAATGCCTGCCACTGCTGCTCGACCCCCGCGGCGCGGATGGCTTCGATCCCCGTGAATATCTGGTCCGAGCTGGTCTCCCACACGGCGTCCGCTGTCCAAATTGCCTCCCAGCGGACTGGGTCGCGGTGGTCGGCACCCACGCAGTAGTCGTGAGCCAGCCGGTGCAGTGCGAGTTCGGCCTCGACTCGGTCCAGGCGAGCGGCAAGAACTTGTAGCGTCGTCATTCCGAGAGGCTGCTGACGGCTGAGATGGCCCGCAGGGCGGCCGCCTCATCCCTGCAAGTGCCGTCGCAGGGCGATCAGTTCGCCGTGACCCGCTGTCGAACTGCCATGCCCGCAACCGTAGGAGCCTGTCCGCAATCGGGCAGAGCCGATCGTCAGCAGCGTCACCGTCATGAGCGAACAACCCCAGCTAGTGGCCACTCAGCGGGCCCAAAGCCGGTACTCCGCCACCCGCCAGCGACACCAGCGGCACTCATCAGCAACCCCGGATGTCATCTCATCAGCCTGCAGACTGGGCGGGGACCCCAACGACTACTGCAACCTGTGGGTGGAGCCCGCCGGCCCGGCCACCGGAAGGGTTCCGGGTCAACAACGCGAAGGATCCGGTGGGGGCGAAGCTGCACACCGTGGTCTGCAAGGGCACGGTCACGCTCTCCGCCACACAGAAGGCCATCGTCACCGGTTGGACCACCGCCCTCAGCAGGCTCGGCCCCGCCTGAGACGCCCACGCGAGTCACCGGTCAGGCAATTACCCCAGCTCGGGGGCGACTTCAGCAGGAGACGGCATGCCGGGACAGCGGATGTGCGATCGTAGCGGTCATCTGGCCCGCCGCTTCCCCCCGTAGCGGCGGGCCGGACCCGTTTCAGCGGCTGAGAGTGAGGGCGACGGGGTGGTCGGGGCAGTTGTCGAGGGCGTCGATAGGCACAGGTTGTTCGGCGCGGTCGATGGTCAGGTGTTACGGCGCTGTCCGCATGTGCACCTAATACAGGGGGACTTGACGGACACAGCACTGAAATAGGCAAGAGATGCCCGGAGTTCGACACTAGATCCAAAGCTCCCTGCAGCCGGAACCCGCAGCAGACCTCCGATCAGACTGATTACCCGTCATTTCCCTGGACAGTGCAGTCTTTCGATCAGAATCTGGACGGAAACGACGACTTGCAGATGTGCGACGTACGTGACCCGCCGCGAGCAAACTGTGTGATGTTCCGTGGCCACCGATCAGCATTCCGGTACGAATCAAACCCATAGAGCGCGATACCTACCGGTAGTTCGTTGAACTCGTCGGTAGGTGGGGTTGACGGCTGAGTGGGTCGATCGTACTGCGGTGGGGTGTCGAGTTTCGGGGGCGAGGATGACCGAGCGACGTCCGTGTCCGCCGGCGCCGAGGCCGTTGGAGGAGTACGCGGCGGCAACCTTCTCGTCCTCTGCGGCAACTAGGAGCCGGAAGGCCGACTCGAACTACCGGATGGACGGGCATGAGGGCAACGAAGCACGCCGCGCCGCAACCGTGGCGCAGGCGCGGAATGGTCACGGGCATTCCCTTGGCGCTGCTCGTCGCCGCCGTGCAGCCGGACGTCGCGCAGCCGACCGGCGTCCGGTTCGCCCGGCCTTGACCAGCCCGCCGGCCGGCCTGCACCGCCCCGCAACCATGCACGACCGCCGTTCGCATCCCGGGCTGGGCACTGTTAGGCTGCGCTCCCCGTTGTTGAACGCGCAACTAACGCGCACATCATGGCAAGGAGAGGGCGACCGGGGGATGGTCCTCGATGACGCGTCCGCGGAGTTCCACGAATTCTTCGAACGCCACTATGCCGAGCTCGCCCGTCTGGCACACCTACTGACCGGCGAGACCGATGCGGCGGACGACCTCGCGGCGGATGCCCTGGTCGCCCTGTGGCAGCGCTGGGACCGGTTGCGGCAGGCCGACCACCCGCTCGCCTACGCCCGCGGTGTGGTGGCCAACCTGGCGCGGGGGCGCATCCGCAGCACGGTGCGGGAGCGACGCCGGATCACACTGTTCTGGTCCCGCAGCCCCGAGAAGGTGGAGGGGCCCGACATGGCGGCCGTGCTGGACGTCCGCGCGGCGCTCGCCCGGCTGCCATTCCGCAAGCGCGCCTGCGTGGTGCTCCGACACGCCCTCGACCTGTCGGAGAAGGAGACGGCGGCAGCGCTGGGCATATCGGTCGGAACGGTGAAGAGCCAGACCTCGAAGGGAATGGCCGAGCTGGAAAAGCTACTGGGCGCACACGCGGCCGGGGACCTGGTGCCAGGGAGGAGGAGGAACCGGTGAACGAGGAAATCGACCGTCGGCTGCGCGAGGCCGCCGAGGCCCACCGGCCCGACCGCGCGCGGATGCTGGCCCGGGTGGAACGCGGCATGGCCGGCCCCGCCGTCCGTCACCGCGCCCGACCGTTCGCCCGGTCCGGGACCAGGGTCGCCCTCGCCGGGCTCGCCGCCAGCGGCATCCTGACGACCGGCGGCCTCGCCGTCGCCGCCATCGTCGCGACCCCGGCGCCGTCGCCCACCGTGACCACGCCTGCCACCCCGTCCCCGACCGTCAGCTCCCCGCACCCGACATCGGCCCGCCCCACCCCTGTCGCGCCGCCCCCGGTCACCACCCCGGGCAGCTCGCGCCCGACTCCGCCGGCCACCAGTCCCTCGCCGACCGCCGGCGAGAACCAGAACGGGCCGCTGTGGTCGGCCGGCTCGCTGGATCCGAAGAGCACCGTCTACTGGACGCAGAGCAACCTCGTCCTCAAGACGACCCAGCCGCTCACCTCGCTCACGGTCGAGATCCGGATCGTGCAGACCGGCAGGGCGAAGAACACCGGCACCTGGCAGACCCTGCCGAATGGTGACTTCACCGTCACCGTCCAGGAGGCCGGCGGCGCGCTGGTCTACCGCTGGGTCCTCAAGCCGGGCCTGACCGTGCCGGCCGGGAACCATGAGTTCGCCGCGCAGTTCAACAACGGCCCCGGCGTGCGCAGTGCCGCGGCCGACGGCTACCGCGTCGACGCACAGGGTTCAGGCGGCTCCGCGTCGGTCCGGGGAGGGTTCGTCCCGACGCGGTGAACGCCGCTGTGCGGCAGGGCGACGGCGCCGGCCGTGAGAATGCTTGCCTCGATCGCGGCAACCTTTGTGTGCGTGGCGGCAACTGGCGGGTGACCGGGACCGGATCAAGCCCCGCTGTGCAGAAGGACATGTCGTTGTCAGATAAGAACCGTTCTCATCGTCGCCGTCCGGCGACCCCCCGCGTGATCGCCGCCTCCGTGGTCCTCGCCGCTGCGGGCGCCGCCGTACCACTGGTCGCCCTGGCCGCACGCACGCCGGAGGCCGCCACACCGGCCACGGCCGCCGACGCGGCGGCCGGCAGCGGCCGCTACCTCGGCACGGCAGTGCCCGCGAGCAAGCTCCGCGACTCGGCCTACACCAGCATTCTCGACCGGGAATTCAAGATGATCACCCCGGAGAACGAGATGAAGTGGGACGCCATCGAGCCCTCCCGCGGGTCGTTCACCTTCGCCGCCGCCGACTCGATCGTCAGCCACGCCTCCGCGCACGGCCAGCGCCTGCGCGGCCACACCCTGGTCTGGCACTCCCAACTGCCCGGCTGGGTCAAGTCCATCACCGACGCGGGAACCCTGCGCAAGGTGATGAAGAACCACATCACCACCGAGATGACCCACTACAAGGGCAAGATCTACGCCTGGGACGTGGTCAACGAGGCGTTCGCCGACGGCGGCAGCGGCCGGCACCGCAGCTCCGTGTTCCAGGACGTGCTGGGCGACGGCTTCATCGAGGAGGCCTTCCGCACCGCCCGGACCGCCGACCCCTCCGCCAAGCTCTGCTACAACGACTACAACATCGAGAACTGGTCGGACGCCAAGACCCAGGGCGTCTACAAGATGGTCAAGGACTTCAAGTCCCGCGGTGTGCCCATCGACTGCGTCGGCTTCCAGAGCCACTTCGGCGCGAGCGGCCCGCCGGCCAGCTTCCAGACCACCCTGTCCAACTTCGCCGCGCTTGGCGTGGACGTGCAGATCACCGAGCTCGACATCGCCCAGGCGTCCGCCACCGCGTACACCAACGCCGTCAAGGCGTGCATGAACGTCGCTCGCTGCACGGGCATCACGGTGTGGGGCATCCGCGACAGCGACTCCTGGCGCACCGGTGAGAACGCGCTGCTGTTCGACGCGGGCGGCAACAAGAAGCCCGCCTACAGCGCCGTGCTCACCGCCCTGGGCAGCACCGGCAGCGGCGGCACGCAGGCCGGGGGCATCAGCTCCGGCACCGTCTACACGCTCTCCAACGCGGCCGCCGGACGCGTTCTCGACGAGCCCGCGGGACAGAACGACAACGGCACCCCGCTCCAGGTGTGGGACGCCAGCGGAGCCTCCAACCAGCAGTGGCGGGCCAACCGGAACAGCGACGGCTCCTACACGCTGACCAACGTCGCCAGCGGCCGGGTGATGGACGAGCCGGCCAACCGGACGGCCAACGGGACGAGGATGACGGTCTGGGACGCCAACGGCGGCGCCCACCAGCACTGGAAGGCCCGCCACAACAGCGACGGCTCCTACACGCTCACCAACGTCGCCAGCGGCCGGGCGCTGGAGATCCCCGGCGGTCGGACCGCCAACGGCACTCCCGTCCAGATCTGGGACTCCAAGGGCGGCGCCAACCAGCGCTGGAACTTCCAGCCGACCGCGGCGCCGAAGAGCGACACCTGTGCTCTTCCGTCGACGTACCGGTGGACCTCGACGGGCCCGCTGGCGGAGCCGGCGAACGGGTCGGTCGCGCTGAAGGACTTCACCACCGTGACGTACAACGGCAAGCACCTGGTCTACGCGACCACCTCCACCGGATCGGCGTGGGGCGCGATGACCTTCCGTCCGTTCACGAACTGGTCGGACATGGCGACGGCCACCCAGACCAAGATCAGCGGGTCCGCGGTGGCGCCCAAACTGTTCTACTTCGCGCCCAAGAAGATCTGGGTGCTGGTCTCGAACGGGTGGGGTACCCCCTGGCCCTTCAGCTACCGCACGTCCAGCGACCCCACCGACCCCAATGGCTGGTCCGCGCCGAAGGAGCTGTTCACCGGCAGCCTCCCCGTGGGCGCCCCGATCGACCCGACCGTGATCGCCGACGACCAGAACATGTACCTGTTCTTCGCCGATGACAATGGCAAGATCTACAAGTCGACCATGCCGCTCGGGAACTTCCCGGGCAGCTTCGGCTCCTCGTACACCACGGTCATGAGCGACACGAAGGCGAAGCTGTTCGAGGCGCCGGAGGTCTACAAGGTCCAGGGCCAGAACCAGTACCTCATGATCGTCGAGGCGATGGGTGCGAACGGGCGCTACTTCCGCTCGTTCACGGCCTCCAGCCTGCACGGCCCGTGGGCCGTGCAGGCCGGCAGCGAGAGCAGCCCCTTCGCGGGCAAGGCCAACAGCGGTGCCACCTGGACCAACGACATCAGCCACGGTGACCTGGTCCGCGACAACCCCGACCAGACCATGACCATCGACCCCTGCAACCTGCAGTTCCTCTACCAGGGCAGGAACCCCTCATCGGACGGCATCGATTACGCGAAGCTGCCGTACCGGCCGGGTGTCCTTACCCTGAAGCGCTGACCCTCAGCCCGACGAAGACGACGAAAGGCGCCCCCCTCGAAGAAAGGGGGGCGCCTTTCGGCATCTTCACCTGCTTGAGTGCTGCACCGCTACTTAAGCGCTGTACCACCCGAGTTGTGATAGGCGATCGTCTTGTTGATCAGGTTTCCGCCGTCGGACTCGACCGTGGTCTGTTCCTGCTGCCCCGGACCGAAGAACAGGCCGGCGACATGGGCGTTCGCCACCTGGTCCATGTGTGAGAAGAACCAGTCGACCTTGTCGTCCTTGTAGTGCTGGAAGGTGTTGTTCTGCGCCATGTTGCCCACGGGGATCTGCCACAGGACCACCGGCTTGCCCACGGACTCGGCCATCGTCTTGTACCACTTCATCGTGTCAGCGGCCGTCTGGTCGGTCCAGAAGGTGTTACGGCCGCCGTGGGCCGACTGTGCGTACCAGCCCGCGTCGCGGTCCGACACGTCGGCGACCAGGATGTCGCCGTCCTGCGCCCCGAGGCTCGCGTAGTCCTTGACGCATTGCTGGGTGTTGGTCTGCCAGTCCCAGCAGGTGAGGTGGAGCCCCGCGGCGCTGTTCGGCGCGTACTTGTGGGCCATCGAGATCAGGCAGCGGGAGAGTCCGGCGGCGCTGTTCTCCTGTGATCCGCAATCCTTCGGATTTGCGGCCGAGACCTGCGCGGCAATCTTGTGCGGATCGCCGAGCGACCGGACGTAGCCCCAGAAGTCGGGCTCGATGTCGATCGCGTCGTGCGACGTGCCGATCTTCTGGAGGAAGAAACGGTAGTCGTTCAGGTACCGGGTGAGCAGGTCGACCCGGTTGATGGCCTTGACCTCACCCGGACCGTCGGGTTCGCCCGCCGCATCGCCGAGGTCGCGCAACGAGTACCAGCTCCACAGCATCTTCTGCGGACGCGAGCTGCCCTTGTACGTCGCCTGGGACGCCACCTCGTCCCGCCAGGTCACGTACGTGCCGGGCGCCGTGGTGCTGCCGTTCCAGCAGCCCCACCAGTTCGACCACCCGTCCTTGCACTTCGCTGCCGTGTAGTAGTCCGACGAGGGCGCGGGCTGGCTGTGCACATAGGCGTAGCGCGCGTCGAACGGCGCGGCGTTCGCCGAGGCGTCGGTCATCGAGCCGCCGATGATCACCTTGTCACTGCCCAGGAAACTCTTCGCCGAGCTGCCGCCACCGCTCGTGGGCGACGGAGACGCGGACGATGGCGAGGACGACGGGCGCGGGGCGCTCGGAGTCGGGCTCGCGGGAGCGCTGCTGCTCGGCGTGGTGGGCGTACCGCCGCCGCTGACGTTCCCGACCGCGACGAGCTTCCACTGCTGATCGGCGCTGCTCCGGTCGCGGTTCTGGACAACGTTGCCCCCGTTGGCCTTGACGGCCTTGTGGACACCGACAGCCATGCCGCTGAAGCGATTGACCAGACGCACGTAGCCGTTGGACGACTTGGCCAGCTTGAACTGCTGATTGCTGCCGTTCAGGTCTTTCCACTGCACGAGGGCGGAGCCGGCGGTCTTCGACCAGCCGAGGTCGTCCAGCACCTTGCCGGAGGTCCGGTTCTGCAGCCGGTAGTGACCGTCACCCGAGTCGATGAACCGCCACTGCTGGTTGGCCCCGCCGTGGCGCGCCCACTGCACCACAGCCGCGCCGTCGTTCTTGGCGGAGCCGCGGTCGTCCAGCACCTTGCCGCTGTTGTGGTTGACCAGCACGTACCACTTCTTCAGGTCCAGGGTTTTCTGGTCCGCCGAAGCCTGGCTGACCACGACAGCCGAGCCGGCCACGATCACCATGGCGAGACCTCCCCAGAGGCCCCGACGCGCGAGCAACCGACGACCACGATGCTTCGGACGACCACTGTGCGCACCGTCGTCGGCACGGTGTCCGCCGACATGTCTGCGCTCTCGTTCCAGGGGCATGCCTGTGCTCTCTTTCAGCTGTTGCATGTGACCGGACCACTTGGCCGGACACCACTGAGTGGTCAGAGAGGCCGAAAAGGTTGCCGCGAAGATCCACAGAACTTTTTTCTGTGGGCCGGACGGTCACCCTGAAGCTCAACGGCGTGGAGGAAGGCGGCGCCGCCCGCCCGTCCACGAAAGATCAGCGAGCTGCAACGGCTGGTCGCCGGCTCCAGGAGACAGTCAGCTCGTACACCGTGATCGACCAGGCGATCGGCGTGGTCATCGAGGTGTCGTCGATGCCGTAGGTGCGCAGGCGGGGAACGATCCGTGGGCGGCAGGCTCTCGCCGTCGGCCATGAGGCAGTCGGTCAGCGCCGCATGCAGTGCGTCCCGGGCTGTCGGCGTCGCGTGCGGCTTGCGAGGGTAGAGGCTCCCCGTCCCGTGCCCGGCACACCCGACACGTGATCACCTCCGTTCTGGCACGGGAGTGGCACGGCTCGCTACTTTAGATAGGTGCCCTAAGGCACGGGAGTAGGCTTCCGGCCCGCGAGGCCGCGCCGCCACGCCGCACCGTCGGAAGTCCACGGTTGTGCGGCAGGGCACATTGGAGCGCCGTTGCTGGCCTTATGCAGGGCACATGGGCCGAGCGCCCTTGCTGGCCGCCACGGGGCGACCGACCTGGCCGGGGCAACTCCGTAGCTGGCGCCACAGCGCGCACTTTCCGTCCAGTGAAGAAGGATGCCCGCACACAACGGGTGACCAACCCGGTCCCCGCCCGACAGCCGGGTGCAATACCGGCTCGGCTCCGGGCGCCCCGCGCCGACGCCTGCCCCACTGCCAGGACTCCAGGAGCCGCGGTATCCCGGCGCTTGTCTCTCAACCTGTTGGCCGTCGGTTCGTGCCGGGGTCCCCCGCCGTCGTTCGGACACGGTGCCGGCCAGACTTCCCGGTTCACCATGGGGAGTTCATCCCGTCGGGGCGGTCAGTAGTAGATGGGACCGAGCTCACCACCGCTGGCGATGATCGGGTCGCCGTTGAGCGCGACGCTGCGCGGGCTGGCCAGAAACGCGATCACTGCGGCGACCTCGTCCGGCGTGACGATCCGGCCGATCGAGATCGCCGCGCTGAACTCGCGTTCGACCTCCTCCACAGTCAGCCCGCGGGACTCGGCGTTGGCCGCCAACGCCGTAGCCATGGTGTCGCTGCTGGTGGGGCCGGGGTGTACGGGAGCACGCCAGACGGCAGGTCGAGCGGCTCGACACGGGCCGGACGAAGCTCACCATCGCCACGTTCACCAGCCGTGGCCGGCTGCTGCTGCCCGCTGCCTTCGCACGGCTGACCGCCGCGCACCCGGACACCGAACTCCATGTCGTGGAGGCCGAGCCGGAGGGTCCGCGAACTCAAGCACGGCCTGGGCCTGACCACTTCGAGGGCCGGTCCTGGCCTGGCTGGCACCACCACGTCACCCTCGTGACCGCCGCCCACGCTTTCCTCACCGAACAACGCCTGGCCCCAAGGCGCCCGAACCGGTCTCACTCTCTACCAAGTCCTCGACGCACTACAGGACGTCCTGAGGTGTTGGACCGGCACCTGCACCACCTGCCATCAGCCCCTGCCCAGCCGGACACACAGCACATCAAGATCGAGACAGACCCAACGGAGTCCTGTGAAAAGTTAGGCTGCATTCGCTGATGTCTCACATCAATGAGAGCGAGGCGGAGGCCGCCGTGAAGCTGTCGAACCTGGACCTGAACCTCCTCGTGTCGCTCGACGTGTTGCTGGAGGAGCGTTCGGTGACGCGCGCCGCCGCTCGCCTCGGCTTGTCCCAGCCCGCCCTCTCGGGCGCGCTCGCCCGGTTGCGGCGACACTTCGACGATCCGCTGCTCGTCCGGTCAGGCAACACGTCCGAGTTGAGCCCACTCGCCCAGGCCCTGCGGCTCCGCACGGCTCACGCGCTGAAGGAGGTCGAGCGCGTGTTCGCCAGTGAGGCCGTGTTCGATCCGGCGACATCCACGCGGACCTTCACCCTGCACGCCTCGGACTACGCCATGGCCGTGCTCGGTCCGCGGGTCGCGCAGGTGCTCGCGGACCGGGCTCCCGGTGTCATGCTGCGGTTCGAGAATCACCCGAACACCGTGACGGACAGCCCGACCGACTGGCTCCGCGGGATGGACGGCATGATCGTTCCACGCGGATACGTGTTCGACCTGCCATCGAGCGACTTGTTCACCGACGAATGGGTGTGCGTGGTCGATCAGGACAACGACGCCGTCGGTGCTGACCTGACCATGACGGACGTCGCCGAGCTGCCCTGGGTACTCACCCACCACGGACCGACCCGCTTCCTCTCCGCGGTGCGGCAACTGGAGCAACTGGGAATCGAGCCCAGGGTCCAGGCGGTCGTCGAGAGCTTCCTCGCCCTGCCGTTCTATATCGTCGGGACCCGTCGACTCGGACTCATTCAGCGTCACCTGGCCGACATACTGGCTGCCCGTCACCAACTCCGGGTGCTCGCATGTCCCTGGGACGTGGTGCCGGTGGTGCAGGCGCTCTGGTGGCATCCGCTGCAAACTCGCGAGCCGGGGCACGCGTGGCTGCGGTCGGTCCTCGCCGAGACGAGCCGGCACCTCGACCGGCGGACGTGACGTTCCCGCCCGCCGCGGTGATCCCCGCGCGACATTCGTCTGCCTTATATAGGGCATCAGTCTTTTCAGCTTCCCTGATGTGGTCGGCCGGGCAGATAGTGGGGGCGTCACAGTAAGGACCGCTCATGGTTGCTCCTCTTGCTCTCGCCACGGTCGTAGACGGTCACGTGGAACGTCCCGCGCTGGTCGTTGATCTCCACTGGGGTCCCGGCCGGCGGGACCTCTCCTGTCTCGGGCCGACCGTGCACACGCCACGGCAGGACTCCCTGCTCGTGGAGCAGCCGTGAACACCCCGCAGGCGCCCGCCCCGGGCAGGGACCTCGTGATCGACGTGCACGCCCACTGCTTCATCGCTGAGGTTGAGGCGCTGGTCGCCGACGAGCCGGGGCTCGCCGAACTCCACGCGCTCGAGGCACGGCGCCACGGCGCGGAATCGATGACAGTTGCGGGGCAGATGGTCCGCTCGGCCATGCCCGCGCTGACGACTGTGGAGCGGCGCCTTTTTGACATGGATGCGGCGGGCGTGGACGTGCAGGTCGTTTCGCCGTCCCCGTCGCACTACCACTACTGGGCGCACCCCGATCTTGCGACCGAGGTGTGCCGAGCGGCGAACCGCGGTGTGGCGGCCGTCGTCGCCCAGGCTCCCGACCGGCTGGCGGGGTTCGGACTGGTCCCGCTGCAGCATCCCGATCTGTGCGTCGCCGCTCTCGACGACGCTCTCGGTCTCGGTCTCAAGGGCGTCGAGATCTCCTCGTTCGCCCCCGGCGTCGAGCTGTCGGACGCACGGCTCGACCCGTTCTGGGCGCGGGCCGCCGAGACTGCCGCTGTGGTGTTCCTGCACCCTCTCGGCTGTTCGCTCGACGAGCGACTCGACCGGTTCTACCTGGCCAACACGGTCGGACAACCGGTCGAGAACGCCGTCGCCCTCTCGCACCTGATCTTCGCGGGGGTCCTGGACCGGCACCCGAACCTGCGGGTGATCGCCGCGCACGGCGGCGGCTACCTGCCCACCTACCTCGGCCGCTCCGACCACGCCTGGCAGGTGCGCAGCGACGCCCGGCAGTGCGCCGAAGCACCCTCGGCGTACATGCGCCGGATCTGGTTCGACTCGCTCGTCTACACCCCGCAGGCACTGCGCGCGCTGGTCGCCGCCGTCGGCGCCGACCAGGTCGTGCTCGGCTCCGACCATCCGTTCGACATGGGCGTGCCCGATCCGCTTGCCCGCCTCGACGCCGCCGGACTGGACCCGGCCGACCGCGCCGCGATCGCCGGCGGCACCGCACAGAAGCTGGGACTGCTCCCCGGGAAGGAACCCTGATGCCGGACACGGTGGCTCCACGCCTGGTCACGCACGTGCGGCACGTCGATCTCGCCGTACCCGACCTGGCGGCCCAGCAGGCGTTCTCCACCGGCCAGTGAGCCTCACCCGGTCGACACGGCCCGGCTGTACCCGCCTTGCTCCTTCCTTGGTTCACAATCCTCGGTAAGCGCCAGGCAGCAGACGTGGCTGACGACATCGCCGGTGACAAGCTCCAGGCCGTGCACAGCACCGAGCTCGCGAACCGTGCATCCTGTGCTCGACCGCCTTCCGGAAGATCTGCTCCAGCAGCCGGCCCAGTCTCCAGACTCCGTCGGACGCCGCCGAGTCGGTCGTGCCGAGTATTCCAGGTGGGCAATTCGGTCTGGATCGGTGATGGGCGCGGGCACCGGGCGCAGTGGGACCTGCTGACGCTTGCCCTGGCGGGCACGATGGGAGTTGGAGAACTTCTCGTACTCGCGCAGGGCATGGCGCAGAACCGCACAGTCGCTGGTCAGGCATGGTCTTGCGGAGGCGTCGGTGGCCGGGAAGAGATCGGCCACGCAGTTCGCTTCGGCACGGAGACGTCTTTGGGCCTCTGGCTCTCCAGCCCGACCGGGGGCGGCACTCGACCGCTTCCCCTCGCGCCCACACCTCGCCCGGTGGCTGGCAGCTGGCCACCTGTCGGGCGCACCGGGCCAGACGAGTGTCTCGACGACCTCGTACCGAACACGGCGAACCGAGCGTTGCCGGCACGGGAGTGATCGCCGGGCGGCTCCGCATTGAGTGACCGCACTTTTTTGATTCACGATCGATGATCCGCTTCGCTGCCGGCGCGGCGAGATGCCGGCAAGAGCCCTTCCGTGCATCCCGTGGACACACCCGTTTCGCACTCTATGTCCTGGCCCACGATCGTCTGCTGGCCGAACGGCTCGCGGAGGCTACAGCTGGTGCGATTCGGAGAACGTGACCCTGCGGTCTGGCGCTGATATGGGGACATGGTGCTACAGGCGCTATGCCACTGCCCACACTGCTGACAGGACAGTACCGATCTCATCTCCTGAGGCGTGCTCAGGAAACCGTCCGGGCCGCCCGCGGCGAACTCGGTTGTCGCCACCGCCTCGCATGAGAGGTGATCAAATGAGGAGAGAATGCCATGGATTTGGGGCTGAAGGACAAACGCGCGGTGGTCACCGGTGGCAGCCGGGGCATTGGCCTGGCAGTGGGCCGGGCTCTCGCCCAGGAAGGTGCCGATGTCGCACTTGTCGGCCGCAATGCGCAGGCGGCGGTCGAGCAGGCCGCTGCGCTCGCCGCCGACACCGGGGCGCGCGTGATCGGGATCGGCGCGGACACCGGTGACGACGCCTCGGTAGCGACCATGGCCGCGGCCGCCATTGAGCAGTTGGGCGGCGTCGACATCCTGGTCAACAACGCGGCCATGACCAACCCCGGCGTGATCGCGGAGTCAGCGTTGGAAGCGGAGATCAACGTCAAGGTGCGGGGCTATCTGCGCTGTGCGAGGGCGTTCGCGCCCGGCATGGTCGAGCGCGGCTGGGGCCGGATCATCAACGTCGGCGGCGCTGCCGCGCGGCGCACCGGCTCGGTAACCGGCTCGATCCGCAATGTCGCCGTTGCCGCGCTGACCAAGAACCTCGCCGACGAACTGGGCCCACGTGGCGTGAACGTCACCGTCGTACACCCCGGCCCCACCAGCAGCGACACCATGGCTACGGCGTTGGCGGCCAACGCCGAGTCCCGCGGGCTGACTGTGGAGGAGGTCGAACGCGAGTTCAGCGCGGCGATCTCGATCGGCCGGATCGTCACGCCGGACGAGGTCGCCGCAGTGATCGCGTTTCTGGCCAGCCCGCGCAGCGTCGCGCTCAACGGCGACCCGATCATCGCCAGCGGTGGTGAGCTCGGTCCCATCTACTACTGACCGCCCCGACGGGATGAACTCCCCATGGTGAGCCGGGAAGTCTGGTCGGCACCGTGTCCGAACGACGGCGGGGGACCCCCATGACAACTGACTACGTGTCACCCGGCAGTTGTGAGAGGGCATTGATCTAGGTGTATTGCCCTGTATGCCCAAGCCTCGCGCTTTCACGAGGTGGGCTGTCCAAGAGTTGATCAGAAACACGGAAAGTGCCATTGACCTGCAACGATAGGACTTGCTGAGGGTCCTGTTGGCTGCAAGGAAAAGAGCACTTCCAGGTGAGAGAGCCTATCTCGTCGTACCCACGTGTCCGTGTCCAGGGAGACGGTCGGCAGGTGGTCTCGCAGGCCGGTGCGGTCCTGCTGCTGGAGGCGGTCCGCAAGACGGGCCTTGACCAGGCGATATCCGCAGCTCTGGCTCCGTGGCGCAAACCGCGGGCCGTCCACGATCCCGGCAAGATCCTCCTGGACGTCGCCATGGCGGTCGCACTGGGCGGGGACTGCCTCGCGGACGTCGCCATGCTGCGGTGTGAGCCGGCCGTCTTCGGCCCGGTCGCCTCCGACCCGACCGTCTCCCGCCTGATCGACGCCCTCGCCGTATCCGGCGAGAAAGCCCTGCAGGCGGTCCGGTCCGCACGCGCCGAAGTCCGTCATCGTGCCTGGTCGTTGGCCGGCGAGAACGCCCCGGACGCCGACGGTCAGGTCGCCGTCGACCTCGACGGCGTCCTCGTGCTCGCCCACTCCGACAAGCAGGACGCGGCCGCGACCTGGAAGAAGACCTACGGCCATCACCCGCTGACGGCCTTCGTCGACCACGGACCGGGCGTAACCGGAGAGCCCGTCGCCACCCTCCTCAGACCGGGAAACGCGGGCTCCAACACCGCCGCCGACCACATCACCACCGCCCAACTCGCCCTGGCCCAACTGCCCAAGCGCTACCGGCGAGGACGGCAGACGCTGATCCGCACGGACTCCGCCGGCGGCACCCACGACTTCGTGTCCTGGCTCGCGAAGCGGGGCCGATGGCTGTCCTACTCGGTCGGTATGACGGTCACCGAAGCGATCCACGAACATGTGCTGAAGGTCCCCGCCTCGGCCTGGACCCCGGCCGTCGAGGCCGACGGTGAGGCCCGGGACGGGGCCTGGGCCGCCGAGCTCACCGGCACGCTCCTGGACGGCTGGCCCAAGGGCATGCGGCTCATCGTCCGCAAGGAACGGCCCCATCCCGGCGCCCAGTTGAGGATCACGGACGCGGACGGCATGCGGATCACGTGCTTCGCGACCAACACCACCGGCCGGCCGATCGCCGAGCTCGAGCTGCGCCACCGGCTCCGGGCACGGGCCGAGGACCGGATCCGGGCCGCCCGGGCCACCGGCCTGCGCAACCTGCCCCTGCACGACACCGCCCAGAACCGGGTCTGGATGGACATCGTCCAGATCGCGCTCGACCTACTGGCATGGATGCCCATGCTCGCCCTGACCGGCCGGGCGAGGCTCTGGGAACCGCGTCGCTTGCGGTTCCGCCTGTTCTCCGCAGCCGGCCAGCTCGTCACCACCGGTCGGCGCAGGATTCTCCGCCTCGCCCGGCACTGGCCCTGGACCGGCGAGATCACCGCTGCCCTTGAACGGCTCGCGCTCCTGCCCGACCCCGGCTGACCAGCAACCCACCGTCCCTGCGACAGCATCACCCGCCCCGGGCAGTGGAACCCGGCGCCCACCCGACGCGACAGCCGGGCCACCGGCCTGCCCGGCATCAGCTCCGGAAGGCAAAAGGGTCCACCGACTCCGTCGGCGGACCCTCAAGAAAGATCGAGGCTAGCCCAACTTCTGTTGCTTCAGCCATGCTTGAACGTCGGAAATCTTGAACTGAATCTTCGCAACGGGCCTCGCCCAACATGCAATTCAAGTACGGCACTTCGTCCTCCACGCTGGCCAAGACACCCTGCGCAGGCGCATCGAGGGGGATACTCTTCCTGGCCCCTCCCCATTCCGTCTCAAATACCTTGAGCCCTACGCCGAGGCGGCCCGCACGTGGCTGCACGGCGAGGCCGAGGTCGGCGAGACCACGCACCTCAGGCCCGCCCAGGCCTGCCTGCAGATCGCAGAGGCCGTCAAGAGTTGAGGTCCGCCCGCCACCCGAAAACATGCGCAGGTGGCAACAAAGAACGACCTTCCGGTGTCGAGTAGTGCGAACAAGCTCAACAAGGGGCCCAGCTCAGCCCAGCACCGCGGTGTCATCCACCCCGAAAAGTCGCAGACAGGTCCAAGCGCTTGTCAGAGGCTCAGCCGCTCATCTCAGTTCGGTGACCCGCGTCACACCCGGATCCTGTCAGCAATCGGGGCGCCGTCCCGTTCAAGGGGCACGCGAACGAGACAGGAGCAACGCCATGAAGCACCGCATCGTCGTACTCGGCGCCGGATACGCCGGGGCCTTCGCCGCCGGAAACCTGGCCCGCCGGCTCTCCCCCGCCGACACCGAGATCACCGTCGTCAACGCCGTGCCCGACTTCGTTGAGCGGATGCGGCTCCACCAGCTCGCGATCGGCCAGGACCTCGCGTTCCGAAAGCTCACCGACGTATTCGCGGGCACCGGGGTGCGGCTGCGCCTGGCGCGCGTCACCGGCGTCGATCCCGAGCGCAGGACCGTCGCCGTGACCGGCGAGGACGGCGACGGCGAGCTCGCGTACGACACGCTTCTCTACGCGCTCGGCAGCTCCGTAGCCCACCATGGCGTCCCCGGCGTGGCCGAGTACGCCTTCGATGTGACCGGCCGGTCCTCGGCGCTGCGTCTGCGCGAGCGCCTGGCCGGCCTGGGCGAGGGCGGCACCGTGCTGGTCGTCGGTGAGGGGCTGACCGGCATCGAGACCGCCACCGAGTTCGCCGAGTCCCGGCCCGACCTCACGGTCGCGCTCGCCGCCCGCGGCGAGCTGGGCGCCTGGCTCTCCCCGAAGGCCCGCCGCCACCTGCGCCAGGCCTTCGACCGGCTCGGCATCACCGTCCACGAGCACACCGGCATCGAAGCCGTCGAGCCGACACGGGCGATCGCCGCCGACGATACGTCCATCCCGGCCGACGTGACCGTGTGGTCGGCCGGGTTCGCCGTGCACCCCATCGCGGCCGCCAGCGGCCTGGAGGTCGCCGAGACCGGCCAGATCGTCGTCGACCGCACCATGCGCTCGGTCTCGCACCCGGACGTCTACGCCGTCGGCGACTGCGCCTACGCGATCTGCGAGAACGGCCGGCCGCTGCCGATGTCCTGCGCCTCGGCCGGCTACACCAACATGCAGGCGACCGCCGCGATCATCGCGCGCCTGACGGACAGCGAGGTCCCGACCACCGGGCTGAAGTACTACGGCAACCACATCAGCCTCGGGCGGCGGGACGCGATCTTCCAGATGGTGGACGAGGAAGTCCGGTCGAAGTCCTGGTACCTGGGCGGCCGGACCGCCGCGTGGCTCAAGTCGGGCGTGCTCAAGGGGGCCGGGTGGAGCATCGCCCACCCGACCTTCGGCATGCCGAAGCGCAAGCGCCGCCTGGCCACCGCGCCTGACCGGGCCGGTGTGAGGGTCGCCGCATAGGCTGCTCCGCATGGACAGCGCAGCCATCGATCGGTTCGAGGCCAGCCGGGGCCGGCTGGCCTCGCTCGCGTACCGTCTACTCGGCTCGGCCGCCGACGCCGAGGACGCCGTACAGGACACGTTCGTGCGCTGGCAGGCCGCGGACCGGGAACGCATCGAGGTGCCGGAAGCGTGGCTGACCCAGGTCGTCACCAATCTCTGCCTCGACCGGCTCCGCTCGGCGCAGGCGCGCCACGAGCGCGCTGTCGGAGACTGGCTGCCCGAGCCACTCCTCGAGGGCGACCCGATGCTCGGCCCTGCCGATACCTTCGAGCAGCGCGAATCGGTGTCCTTGGCCGTACTGACCCTCATGGAGCGCCTCTCGCCGGTCGAGCGGGCCGCTTACGTCCTGCGCGAGGCCTTCTCGTACCCCCACGCCGAGATCGCCGGGATCCTCGACATCACCGAGTCCGCGAGCCAGCAGCATGTCCACCGGGCCCGACGCCGGGTCGCTGCCGAGCGCCGCGGCGGCGACGAAGTGGACCCCGCGTCCGCGCGCCGGATCGTCGAGGAGTTCCTCGCCGCGGCCACGTCGGGGCGCACCGAACGGCTGGTGGCGATGCTCACCGCCGATGCGACCGCGGTCTCGGACGGCGCCGGACTGGCCAGGCGGCTGCTGCGGTACAAGACGCGCGAGCGCATCGCCTCCTACGTGCGGGCCGGCTTCAAGCCCACTCCGGCGAAGCGGCGGCTGGCCGGCGGCTCCCCTGCGATGCACATCGCGCTGGTCAACGGCTCTCCGGCCGTCCTCGCCGTGGTCGACGACCGGGTCGTGGGCGCTGTGGCGTTCGAAGTCAGCGACGGCAAGGTCGCGTCCCTGCGTGGCATCGCCGCCGCAGACCGGCTCGCGCGCCTCAATGAGGCCTGGCGGCAGCACGAGCCCGACGCGCCGGTCATCAATGCATGGTGATCAGAGCCACCGGAATCCAGTGACCTGGGGCGGAGCGAGGACGGCGGCCCTTGGGCCCCGCGCTGCACAGCAGCACGGGGGCCGAAGTACGTCGGTCTTCCCGAATCAGACTCGGCCATGCAGTTCGGATCCCCGATGGCCAACTGTCGGTCGACACAGTGAGGTTTTCTCAACGAAATGATCTCGTGAGGTGACTCGGCCCAGGGGATCCCGCGAGCCGCGATGAGTCCTGCGGCGTCCGGCGGTCGTACTGTCGAACCCGTTACCGAGGAGGACCTCTGATGCGCAGCGTGACCTATTCGATGAGCGTCTCACTTGACGGCTACATCGTCGGGCCGGACGGCGACTTCGACTGGACGGCGCCCGACGAGGAGGTTTTTCGCTTCGCCACCAACGAGGTGCGAGAGGTCGGCGTCCACCTGTTGGGACGACGGCTGTACGAGACGATGCTGTACTGGGAGACCGCCGACCAGGGCGGCGCGGGCGATGTCGCCCATCCGGCTCGGGCTGAGGGTGACGTGGCTGACGTGGTACGAGGCGATGTGTCCCCGTTGCCGGTATGGGCGAGCGAGGCCATCGACCTCGTCACCGACCTGCCACCCGCAGCCGACCTTGTCGCCGCCCTGGCCACTCAGGCTGACAACGCCATGGCCCGAGCGGGAAGGCACGGACCGGAACGGCCCGGCAGGAGCGGTCACGGCCGAGCCCGAAACGCCACGGACATTCGACAGAGAGGCCCCCGTGCCACGAGTGTTCACGCAGAGTCACATCCGTAACTGGCCGTCCGTGGGGAATTCTTGGGGCTCTGATCCATTTCGTGTGTCCCGTGACGTAGCGTTACAAGCCTCTGGGCCGTTGACCGTTCGTGTGACTGCAGCGCGCTCTGGGCGGCCTTCTCCCACCTGGCCCCGGTCGTCGTGGAAGAGATCTCGGGGAACGACGACACGGTCTTGGTCGCGGTGTTGGGGCTGTTCGTCGTTTCCGGGGCAGAAAGCTCCCCATCGGGTTCGGCACGCTTCGGCGTGCCTCGGTGAACCGGTCTCCCAGACCCGACTTGACCTGGATGTTCATAGACGGCTTCGGACTGTTTCGGCGTCCGCCCACCGTCGCGCGCGGCTTCGCGAAGGTGAGATCACCTACTAGTCCCGGAGGACATCATGGGCAAGATCGTCACCTTGCGGAGCGCGGTGATCATGAGCACCGCCGTCGCCGCCGGCTCGGCGGCAGGGACCGCCGCCGAGGCGCTGGGGCAGCTCGCCGGGGAATCGCTGCTCGGAGTGGGGCCCGTTGTCACAGGCGCTGTCTCGCTCTGGTTCGCCGAGAAACTGGACCGGCTCATCGCTGACGACAAGGACGCGGATTAAACGGCGCGTGGACTGGTGGGGCGGCGCTCACCTGTCGAGGGTGCCGCCCCTCGGTCTCATCACGTACTCCGCCTCGGACGGGAGCAGCCTGTCCCGTCCGTCGACGCCCAACATGTCGAGCAGTCGTTCGGCGTACTGGTCACACCACTCACGCTGATCGAGAGCGATAGCCAATTTCAGCAGCCAGAGGCACGAGAGGGTGCGTTCCGCCGCCGCCGAGATGTCCTTGATTCGATGCAAAAGCCGGACAAGCACGTCGCCCGTGCACCGCCGTCGCCGCCGGATGCCCAAGTCGCTCACAAGGCTTCCGGGTTCCAGCGCCAGAAACGTCGCGACGACGATGGCCAGTTGCTCGTCGGCGTCACGGGCGAGCATGCGGCAGGCGATGGAGAGCAGGGAGAGGGGTGTCCTGTCGTCACTGTTGTGGCTGCGTCGGGGGGCGGCCCAGTTGTGCGCCAGCGTCCACACCGTGTCGCTCACGAAATCCACGGGAAGCCGGTCACTTTCACCAGCCAGCCTGTGACTGATCAGCGCGATGAGACGGTTCTTCGTCCATCTACTCATGGTGGTGTCAAGGGCACGTAGACACGCCTCGTAACGTGCCGTCAGGCCGTCAGCGGGTGCGGGGCCGCACAGCAGCAGGGAGACCAGGGCATGGGCCACGGACGCTGACTGCCCGAAGGGATCGACGGTGTACGTGCTGGCGAGTTCCTCGAACTCCTCGAACACTGGAAGCGCTGGCTCCAGTACGAACTCCACATCGCGGTCGTACAGCAGGCGCGAGCGGCGGAGCGCCTCATGCGGCTCGTCTTGCGTGAGCAGCTCATCGTCCCCTTCCTGTCCTTCCTTTGGATCCAGCACCCAGGCCGCACGGCTCGCCGTCGCAGGCACCTCGTGCCGTGACAGGCAGAGGGCGATGTCGCGCCGTCCTTCCGCCCGGCCAAGGGGCGCCCTCTGGGGCACGCTGCCCACCGCGCGGGTGAAGGCGTCCCAGGAGTCCGAGGGCAGCTGCGACTTCCAGAGCAGCGCGTGCTCGCGCCAGTGGGCGGCCGGGTCTGCGCTGTCGCCCATGAACTCCGAAAAGGTGACCAGTTGGCCGGGGGCCAGGGCGAGCAGGAGCAAGTTCGCGCTGTAGCAGGCGTGGCGGTACATGATGCGCGCTGGTCTCGGCGTGTAGCCGGTGTGGCTGTGGGCGGGACGGTCGTCGAGCGCGGTGGGAAAGAGAGGGCGTACGGCTTCCCAGGAGGGTACGAAGTCGCGGAGGTTGTCGATGATCTGGGCGCGGTCGGTCAAGGGTGAGTAGGAGAGCAGATCGAACAACAGACCGTCATGCGGGCCGCGGTCGGGGCAGTGTGACAGGGTGCGGGCGATCTTCCGGGCGACCAGGTGCTCTCCAAACGTAGCGTGCAAGAACTCGTACCACCGCCGGTCGGTCCCGCCCTCGAAGGTGGCCTTGGCCTCGTGGATGAAGAAGAACCGGCCGAAGAGGAGCCGGGCCTCGGGGCACGCGGTCCTGCTGTCGGGTGCGCGCAGGAAGCTCAGGTCGTTGTTGGCCTCTTCGGCGCTGACGCCTTGGCGGCCACGGTTGAACATGGCGGCGGCGATGACCGAGAGGAGGTCAAGTTCGTTCTCGACGCGCTCCTCCAGGGCCTCCGGTCGCAGCTTGGGCTCAAGTTTGGTGATCTGGCGGCGGACGAAGAGCCGTAGCAGCCGCTCATAGAGATCGACGCGGTTCATGGAGGCGGGGTTGATCTGTATGAGCCCCGCGCCCTGCTCAACGCTGTAGTATAGGGCGAGCATGAGCAGCAGGAGGGGCTGCACCGCCAGGTCCGGGTAGAGGGACCCCAGGTCGCGGCGGAGGGGAGCCAGTCCGCGGCGGTCGAAGTAGCGGGCGTTGGTCGTGTTCCAGGTGTCCGTCCAGCGGGCGATGCGGGTGTCGTCGAAGGGTTCCAGGCGGATGATGACGCTGCCGTCGGGGAACTTCGCCTGGTCGGCGACGACGGTGCGGCTGGTGACGATCGCGATCACCGGGAGACCGTTCTCGGCCGAGGCCTGCTGGAAGTCGGCGATGTCCTGGAGGTAGTGCCAGTGGTCGGCGCCGCCGGCCTGGAGCAGTTCGTCGAAACCGTCGAAGATCAGTACCGGCAGCACGCCCTTGGACGACTCCGTGACCGTGGCCCAGGTGATGTCCTTGAGAGTCGCGAGCCGTAACGCCTGAGCAATCTGTTCGAGGATGTCGACGTCGGCGGATACATTGCGGAGTTCGATCCGGATCGGCAGATAGTCCTCGGGCAGGAGTCGGGCGGCGAGCAGCCGCGTGAGCAGTGACTTGCCCGCGCCCGGGTCGCCCAGGACGATCAGCGGGCGGTTGTTCGGAAATCCGGTGAGGTGACCGGCCAGGAAGCCCTGGATCTCCTGGCGCAGGGGGCGAGTGCTCCACCAGGCGTCGATGTGGGGCATGGCGCCGGGTTCGTGGACGGCGGTCCGGAAGGCGGGGTTGATGTATCCCCTGGCGAGGAATGGGATGCGGGGTCTCGGCTCGTCGTCGCTGGTCTCCCCGATGGGCGAGATCGGGCGGTTCAGTTCGTGCCGGTAGATCTCCGAGAGCCGGGCGGGCCACTCGCCCGGAGTCGTCTTGCGGGAGAGGGCCCGCAGGAGGGTCTCCAGGCCGTCCAGTCCCCCGTTCTGCGTGTGCAGTTCCCGGTACAACGACTCCAGCCGGTCGCGTGCCTCGCCCGCCGGGCAGGCGCCGAGGGCACCTACGGCCTCCGGGCCGTCCTGCATGCTCGCCCAGACGAACAGCTCCGGGCATTCGGCGGCCAGTTCCGCCAAGCGAGCCTCGTAGACGAGGGTGGCTTCCTCGGCAGCGCCGTGGGCCTCTTCGGAAGCCGCTGTGACCGCCCACTCCTCAGCGAATTCGCTGTAGTGCGCCAGGACCCGGGCGTGGTGATCGACGTAAGAGACGTCGGCAACGGGCAGCGGCCCGGAAGCGAGGGTCCCGTCACCAAGCACTGCGCCGAACAACTCGGCCAGATCCGTCCGGTCAGTGGGCGGATCGTCGCTCCATCCGAGGTCGAGCGCCGGGCTCTTTACTCCGCCTTCCAGGAGCAGGATTGTGTGCGCAGCGCGCAGGAGCCCCACCCGATGGGTAAGACAGGCTCGGCGTACCCTGGCGCCGAGACCGCCCAACATGCGCCGGGCGATGTCGTCGAAGCGATCGCGGAACGCTTCCCGGTCCTCCGGAGACTCCAGATCGTCCTCGAGGAGCCTCTCGGCATCCCTGCGCAGAACTGGGTGCCGACCTGCAAGGATGCGGGCAGCCGTGCTGAAGGATCTGAACTTCCATCCGTCGCTCGACTGCTCCCGGATGTACGCCCGGAAACGCTCGTCCTCGTACTCGTCATTGCACACGGAGCAGCCGAAGGATTCGGCTGGGGCCTGTGGCCGTTCCGTCCGATGTCGTACGGCGATGAACTCGAGTTCCCTCTCCAGTTCCGTCAGCCGTGTGCGCCAGTAGGCGAGTTGGGGGGCTTGGTGGCAGGCGGTCACGACCGTACTCACCACGTCCCAGCTCGGGGCCGTAGCCTGTTTCCCGTTCAGCAGTTCGGACAGGGTCGAGGCGCTGAGTTTCAGCCGTCTGCCCAGTTCGTTCCGGCTGACGTCGTTGTCCTTGACCATCTTCTTCAGCGGGCGCCAGAAGGCGGCCATCAGGTCACTGCCGGACACGTGGCGCTCCCTATGTCACGCGGCTCATCAGAGTCGGAGCCTACGGGCAGGGAGCGGGCCGGCGTGGCGGAGCCGCCGAGGTAGTGACGGCGGCCGTGCCAATTCTTGGTGGCCGCCGTCGGAAGCGGCCTGTTCGTAAACCGCTCAGGCCGCTTGATGCTCAACTCGTGGATGCACATCGGCTATTGGTACAGCTTCCGCGACAGCCAGGTGGGCGCTGCCTGCACAGGTGACGACCGCCCTCTCAGTAGGCACGTCGCACTGCGAGGACGTCAAAGTTGCGGTCTGCTTCGTAGAGGTGGGGATTGCCAGTTCGAACCAAGTGATCTTCCCCGCTGTGCAGGGATTCGACCCCCACTCTGTTGCCAATGCCGCGACGAGGAATAGGCCGCGCCCATGCTCGTCCGTGGACAGTGCCTGTGGCGGAGCCACCGAGGTGGGGTCGGCATCAGTGACTTCCACGCGGAGCCGCTCTCCGGTCCACCGTACACACACGACACACGCGGCCTTCGTGTACGTGACCGAGTTCGCGACCAGTTCCCCGGTGAGCAGCTTCAAATGGCGGTCCGCCCAAGGGGTGAGTACGGCAGCAGCGGCACGCCGGGGCATTGGGGGATTCCCACAAAGCCCCCTCGTCACGTACTTCTCCTCCCCTTCGTCGCCCAGGCACTTGGTGGCGCCTTGCCCCAGCACAAGTCACCGAAGTCAGCATCGGCCTGGCCTATACGCGAGCGGCAGCTCCGGGGCGGGCGCTCCAACAGCTGCGGCACCAACGCAATGGTGCTGACGCCCCGTCAGGAAAGTCGGCATTGGGTCAGCATCAGGCTGACTAAACCCGCCTACAGATGGCCAGACATGAGAACGTAGCGTTGTCCGTCGCTGGACTCCTCAGGTGCGATCACCCCTCGGGAGAACGGGGTGTCGAGCGGGGACAGCCGCGTCCCGCGAGAGGCTTGCCCGAGAGTTGCAACCCCAGGTCAGCGCACCCTTCCGCGCGGTTTCAGTGGCACGGGCGGAAGTTCAGGAGCAGACAGTGGGTCACCGTCGTACCCCTTCACTTCGCCGAAGCGCGAGCCCGTCATCCAGTCCTGGCGTGCCTGTGCGATGTCCTCCTGGGTGCGGCCGATGAAGTTCCACCACATGATCAGCTCCTCCTCGAAGGGCTCGCCGCCCAGGAGCATGAGGCCCGCGTCCGACTCGGCGCGCAGGGGGAGTTCGGTGCGGCCGCAGCCGAGGTAGAGCATCGAGCCGGGGAGCACCGGTACGCCGTCGACGTGGGCCTCGCCGGACATGGACAGGACGGCGTACTCGAAGTCGGGCTCCAGCGGCAGTCGTACGTCGGTGCCGCTCGCCAGGGCCAGGTCGGCGCCGACGATCGGGGTGTACGTCGTACCGGGCGACGCGGTGCCGTCGACGGTGCCCAGGAGGAGCGTGGCCTTGAGGCCGGGAGCCGTGACGACGGGCAGTTCGGCGTGGTGCTCGAAGTGCGGGTCGGTGTGGCGGTGGCCGTCCGGGAGGGCGACCCAGAGCTGCGCGCCGTGCAGGAAGCGGGCGTGCGACTTGGGGCTCTCCTCGGAGTGGCTGATGGCCCGGCCCGAGGTCATGAGGCCCAGCTGGCGCGGGCGGATCGTCTGCAGGCTGCCCATGGAGTCACGGTGCAGCACCTCGCCCTCGTGCAGCCAGCTGACGGTCTGCAGGCCCATGTGCGGGTGCGGCGGGACCTGCATGCCGGGCTCGTCGGCGATGTCGTCGGGCCCGTAGTGATCGACGAAGCACCAGGCGCCGACCATGCGACGGCCCAGGTTGGGCAGCAGACGGCGGACTTCAGTGGACTCGCCGAGCTTGACCCGGCGGGGGCTGAGGAGTTCGCGCACCGGCTCGGCCACCACGAAACCGCGGCCGCCACAGAGGGCGGGAACCGCCTCGCGATCAAGATTGCTCATGGCACCCAACCTAACCCCGTCGGGGACCCTCCGTCAGTCCATCGACCCGCCCATTGAGGGGCACTTGACTCAGAACAGACGCGGTCCTACGACCTCGGTCCCAGGTGTGTAGGCCGTTGGGCGGACCGGCCCCAGAAATAGTAGCCATGAATATAGTAGCCATGTACTGTTTCTTGCATGAGTTCGGTGACATCGGTATCCGAGAACGCGACACCCGGTTTCCTGGTCTGGCGCCTGTCGATGAAATGGCGCGTGGCCGTCGACCGGGCCCTCGCCCCGTTGGGCCTGACGCACGCGCAGTACTCGCTGGTGGCGTCGCTGTACGGCATGCACCGGGACGGGCGCCGGCCCAGTCAGCGTCAGCTGGCCGACCACACCGGACTCGAAGCGCTCTACGTGTCGAAGCTGGCCCGCGCCCTGGAGTCGGCCGGCCTTGTCGACCGCACCCGGGATCCCGCGGACCCCCGGGCGGTCCAGTTGACCCTCACGGCGGAGGGGCGCGAGATCGCCCGCCGTGCGATCCGGGTGGTCCAGGGCCTTCTGGACCAGCTTCTCGAACCCCTCGGCGGGCTCGACGGCGAGCGCACGAAGGCGTTCAGCCACGAGCTGGCCGCGCTGCTCGACGTACCACTCGATCCACCGTCACAGACGACATATTCCACGAGCGAGCACTCCGAGAAGGAGCAGTCATGACCACCACCACTCCCCCCGTCAACGGCCAGGTCATAGGCCTGGCCCACTACGCGAGCCGCGCCGCATTGGAGACCGTGCTGGCCCGCACCGGAACCACCTTCAACCAGTCGGTGGCCCTCAGGGCCGTCTCGGACAACGGCGGGACCGTCGAGCGCGACTGGCTCGTCGGCCGGCTGACCGGCGCGCTGAAGATCGAGGAGGCGGCGGCCCGGGAGACCGTCGACGAGATGACGGTCCTCAAGCAGCTGGAGGAGCCGAGGGCCGGGCAGGTGTCGCTCACGGACAGCGGCCGCGAGCTGTTCGAGGCGATCCGCGCCGGCGGCAACGAGATCGCGGCCCGGCTGTACGCGGGCATCCCCGCCGAGGACCTGGCGACCGCGGGCCGCGTGCTGACCCTCGTCACAGCTCGGGCCAACGCGGAGCCGGCCGGGGCATAACCGAACCCACGAGGTCGTGGAATATTCAACCAATGCATCCCGTTGTGGCCCGTCGAAGGAGGTCAGCAGTGGAAACGACGTACTACGACCACGGAACGGCCGCGGAGCGCTGGGAGCGGGCGCGGATGTTCTTCGACGCCAAGGACTACGCCGCCGCGGCGCGGATTCTGGACGGGCTGGTCGAGGAGGTGCCGGAGCAGGTCGGACCCCGGCTGCTGCTGGCGCGCTCCTACTACCACTCGGCTCAGCTGCGCCGCGCCGAGACGGAGTTGCGTGTGCTCGTGGAGCTCGACCCGGTCGAGCACTACGCCCGGCTGATGCTGGGGCGCACGCTGCAACGCCAGGGGCGGCACGACGAGGCGGAGTCGCACATCCGCATCGCCTCGGCACTCGCGGGCGACTTCGCCCAGGTGTGATCCCACCGTTCAGGGCCCCTTCGGGGGTGGGCCGGTCACTTCGGTGACCGGCCTTTGTCCGTCTCCGTCCGGCGTTCGCGTGTCCGATCAAGCTGTCTGGCCGCCGTAGGTGCGCTTCCCCTTCCGGTACGCGATCTCGCCGAGCAGCACGTCCACGGCGATGAACACCGCCAGCGGGATGCCGAGCAGCGGGACGAAGTAGCCGAGGGCCGCGACGGCCGCCATCGCCGGGACGAGGATCTGCGGCGGAACCTGTTGCCAGGCGCCGCGCGGGATGGGCCGCCCGAACGCGGAGGCGCGGCCGCGCTGCCACCACATGCGGTAGCCCCACACGATGAGCAGGATCAGCGAGAGGGCGAGGGCCATCAGGGCGATCTGGTTGACCAGGCCGAAGAGGGTGCCGGTGTGGGCGTCGATGCCCCAGCGGGTCAACTTGGCGAGCAGCGGGTAGTCGGCGAAGCGGAGTTCGTCGGTGACCTTGCCGGTCGCCGGCTCGACGGCCACCGAGTCCTGCTTCTCGGGCCAGCTGCGCTGGATCTGCTTGACGACGTACGCGGAGTCGGCGTCGGCGGGCGCGACGATCTCGACGGGGTCGCCGAGGCCCTTGCCACGGGCGGCCGCGAGGATGCTGTCGATGTCGAGGGCGATGTCCCGTGCCGTGGCGTCACCGGCCCCCGAGCCGGCGTGGCCCGCGTGCTCGCCGCCCGTCGCCGCCGACACCGAGGGGGTCGCCTGTCCCAGTGAGGTCCTGAGGGTGTCGATGTTCGCGCCGGCATACGTCGACCACGTCAGACCGGTCGCCGAGAGGAAGAGGAACCCCGCGGCCGCCCAGACGCCGACCGTGCCGTGCAGCCCCAGGGTGCGACGTCGCCCGCTGGTGCCGCGCACCTTGCGCCGGGAGCGGCGGCGGCCGAACCACAGTACGAGGCCACCGCCCGCGATCACCCACAGCCAGCTCGCGGCGAGTTCACTGTAGAGCCGGCCGTTCTCGCCCAGCTGCAGATTGGCGTGGAGCCCGTCGATCCAGGTGCGCAGAGGCAGCGCGCCGGTGGAGCCGTACTGCTCGAGGGCTCCGCGCACCTTCCCGGTGTACGGGTCCACGAAGACCGCGAGCGTGTGGTCGGCGCCGACGCCGGGGACACCGGAGAGCAGCACACGAGTGGTCGCGTCCGCCTCCGGTGAGGGGCGTACGGCCGAGACCGTGCCCTCGGGGTGGGCCTCGCGGGCGGCGGCCACCTGCTCGGACAACGCCAGTTTGTGCTCGCCGACGGGGACGGTCAGCTCGTGGGAGTACACGATCTTCTCGGCCTGGAACGAGGCGGCGTACAGAAAGCCGGTCGCGGCGGCGACCAGCAGGAACGGGGCGACGAGCAGTCCGGCGTAGAAGTGCAGGCGCAGGACCAGGGGGCGCATCGGGGACCAGGCTCTTCGGGACGGCGCGGGAGCGACGGACTGCGGGGACTCGTCCGTCGTGGTCGAGGGAGCGGTGGGCATGGGGCGGGTTCTCCGGTCGGGCAGGGGACGGAAACGGGCCGTGGGCCGGGGAGTTGGGTTCCCCTCGCCGGTGGCGGTCCAGTAGTCGGGGTGCCGCGGCGCCCAGTTCCCGGGCAGAGACGTGGCGTGCGTCACATGCGGGAAGATGCGGGACTCGCCTGGCTCCGCCTCGCTCAGCGGGATCCGTGTTGGCATCCTGGCGCGATGGCATCCGAACGTGACCCCAGCACCTCACGCCCCCTGAGCGACCAGGTCGAGGAACTCCTCGCCCACGAAGGCCCGTTGCCGATCGTCGCCGCCGGTGACCCGGTGCTGCGCCGACCGGCCGAGCCCTTCGACGGCCAGCTGGACCCGGGGCTGCTGACCCGCTTCGTCGCCGCCTTGCGCGCGACGATGCACGCGGCACCGGGCGTCGGCCTCGCGGCGCCGCAGGTCGGCGTACCGCTGCGGCTGGCCGTCATCGAGGACCCGGCTCCGGTGTCCGAGGAGGTACGGCTGGCACGCGGGCGGGTGCCGCAGCCGTTCCGGGTGCTGGTCAATCCGTCGTACGAGGGTGTCGGCGCGGGTCGGGCCGCGTTCTTCGAGGGCTGTCTGAGCGTTCCGGGCTGGCAGGCGGTGGTGGCCCGGCACGCCGAGGTGCGGCTGAGCGCGCTGGACGAGCACGGCCGCGCGGTCGACGAGGTGTTCACCGGCTGGCCCGCGCGCATCGTCCAGCACGAGACGGATCACCTGGACGGCATGCTCTACCTCGACCGCGCGGAGCCGCGTTCCCTGTCCTCGAACCAGGCGATGGCCGAGCGCTGGAACCAGCCGACGCCGGAGCGGGCGGCCGAGGCCCTGGGGTTCAAGCTGCCCGATTGAACCGGCGGACGCCGGAGCCCGGCATGAGGTGACGCACGAAGGGGGCCGACGGCTCGCACCGGCGAGAAATTCCGTCGCGCCCGAGCGAGCCCCTCGCTAGCCTGACCGCATGTCTACGCCCCGCATCTCTTAGCTCAAGGACCCGCTTCCACGCCACTCGTGTGTCCTTTTGCTGATTGATTCCCCGGAGCGTATTCCCATGATCACTGTTCGCGGTGTCGACGTGCGCGTGGGCGCCCGTCTGCTGCTGTCCGACATCTCCTTCCACGTCTCCCCCGGCGACCGCATCGGCCTGGTCGGCCGCAACGGCGCGGGCAAGACCACCCTCCTGAACACCCTGGCCGGACAGGCGCGGCCGGCCGCCGGTTCCATCTCCCTTACGGGGGCGCTCGGTTATCTGCCGCAGGACCCCCGCGCGGCCGATCCGACGGTCACGGTCAGCGACCGGATTCTGTCGGCGCGGGGCCTGGACGAGGCCGTACGCGCGCTGCGCGTGACCGAGGCCGCGATGGCCGACGGATCCGAGCGGGCGATGAACGCCTATGTGCGCGCGGAGGCCGGGTTCCAGGCGCGTGGCGGGTACGCGGCCGAGGCGGAGGCGGCCCGGGTCGCCGCGGGCCTCGGGCTGCCGACGCGGGTCATGGACCAGCCGGTCGGCACCCTGTCCGGCGGTCAGCGCCGCCGTGTCGAGCTGGCCCGCATCCTGTTCGCGGACCACGGCACCCTGCTGCTGGACGAGCCGACGAACCATCTGGACGCCGACTCGATCGCCTGGCTGCGCGGCTTCTTGACGAACCATCAGGCGGGACTCGTGCTCATCAGCCACGACACCTCGCTGCTGGCCGACGTCGTCAACCGTGTCTTCCACCTCGACCCGCGGAGGGCCACGCTCGACGTCCACAACACGGGCTGGCAGGCCTACCTCACCCAGCGGGACGCCGACGAGCGCCGCCGCTCCCGGGAGCGGGCCAATGCCGAGCGCAAGGCGGCAGCGCTGCACGCCCAGGCGGACAGGATGCGCGCGTATGTGTCGACGGCCGTGGCGGCCAAGAACATGGCGCGCCGCGCCGACCGCATGCTCGCCGGGCTCGAACCGGTCCGGCGGACGGAGAAGGTGGCCAGGATCCGGCTGCCCGAGCCCGCCCCCTGCGGGCGGATGCCGCTCGGCGCGGTGAGCCTGACCAAGTCGTACGGGGATCTCCGCGTCCTCAGCGGAGTCGATCTGGCCGTCGACCGGGGCAGCCGGCTGGTGATCCTCGGCCTGAACGGCTCGGGCAAGACCACGCTGCTGCGGCTCCTGGCCGGCCACGACACCCCGGACAGCGGGCGTGTGGTGCACGGCCATGGGCTGCGCCTCGGCTACTTCGCCCAGGAGCACGACACGCTGGACCCCGCCGACACGGTCCGCGGCCACCTGGCTGCCACGGCGCCGCACCTCACCGACGGCGAGGTGCGGCGGGTGCTCGGCTCGTTCCTGTTCACCGGCGACGACGCCGACAAGCGCGTCGGCGTCCTGTCCGGGGGCGAGAAGACCCGGCTCGCCCTGGCGGGTCTGGTGCACTCGGGCGCGAACGTGCTGCTCCTGGACGAGCCCACCAACAACCTCGACCCGGTCTCCCGGGCCGAGGTGCTGGCCGCGGTGGGCAGCTATCCGGGCGCGATCGTCATGGTCACCCATGACGAGGGCGCCATCGAGGCCCTGCGTCCTGACCGGGTGCTGTTGCTCCCGGACGCGGACGAGGACCTGCGGAGCGAGGAGTATCTGGAGCTCGTGTCGCTGGCCTGACGCCGAGGGTGCCGCCGACCGCGGCGGCACCCGGTCGTCGCGGGTCGGCTACGCGTCCCGGTACGCCTCCAGCAGCCGCAGCCACACCTCGCTCACCGTCGGATAGGAAGGGACGGCGTGCCACAGGCGGCTGATCGGCACCTCGCCGGCGACCGCGATGGACGCCGAGTGGATCAGTTCGCCCACCCCGGGGCCCACGAGGGTGAATCCGAGAATGATCTCGCGGTTGATGTCGACGACCATGCGGGCCTTGCCTCGGTAGCCGTCCGCGTACAGGCCCGCGCCCGCCACCGAGGACATGTCGACGTCCACGGCCCGGACACGGTGGCCGGCCTGTTCCGCCTCGGCGAGCGAGAGGCCCACAGCGGCGGCCTCCGGGTCGGTGAAGACGACCTGTGGGACGGCCGCGTGGTCGGCGGTCGCCGCGTGCGCGCCCCAGGGATCGCTCTCCAGGAGGGGTACTCCCGCGGCGCGGGCGGCGATGGCGGCGCCCGCGATCCGGGCCTGGTACTTGCCCTGGTGGGTCAGGAGCGCGCGGTGGTTGACGTCGCCGACCGCGTACAGCCACTCGCTGCCGACGACCCGGAGGCTGTCGTCGACGTCGAGCCACGAACCCGGCTCCAGGCCGATCGTGTCGAGGCCGATGTCGTCGGTGTGCGGCACGCGGCCGGTGGCGAAGAGGATCTCGTCGGCCTCGATGCGGTCGCCGGTGTTCGTCAGGGCCACCACGGTCGAGCCCTGGCGGGTCACCGCGGTCACCGAAGTGCCGGTGCGCACATCCGCGCCCGCCTCCTGCAGTGCCTCGGCGACCAGTTCCCCGGCGAAGGGTTCCATGCGGGGCAGCAGCCCCTTGCCGCGGACGAGGACGGTGACCTGGGAGCCGAAGGCCTGCCAGGCCGTGGCCATCTCGGTGGCGACCACACCACCGCCCACCACGATCAGCCGCCCGGGCGCGGCGTGCGCGCTGGTGGCCTCGCGGCTGGTCCAGGGCTTGATCTGAGCGAGCCCCGGCAGGTCGGGGAGCTGGGCACGGGTGCCGGTGCACACGGCGACAGCGTGCCGGGCGGTCAGCCGGTGCCGCTCGCCGTCCGGTCCTTCGACGGTCACCGTGCGGGGCCGGTCGAGCCGTCCGTGTCCGCGGTACAGGACGGCTCCGATGCCGTTCAGCCAGTCGACCTGGCCGTCGTCCTTCCAGTGGGAGGTGTAGTAGTCGCGGTGGGCGAGGACCGCGGGGACGTCGAGGGGGCCCTGCACGGCCTGGCTGAGCCCGGGCACACGGCGGGCGTCGGCGCGGGCGATGACCGGGCGCAGCAGGGCCTTGCTGGGCATACAGGCCCAGTACGAGCACTCGCCGCCGACCAACTCGCTCTCCACGACCGCGGTGGAGAGGCCGGCCGCGCGGGCGCGGTCGGCCACGTTCTCCCCCACGGGCCCGGCACCGAGCACCACGACGTCGTAGGCGATGGATTCCGTTTCCGTCATGGGGCCAGTCTGGTTGCTGGTGTGCGCGGTGGCCACACGGGTACGTGCGCGGAATACGCCCCCGACGGGCGGCGTTGTGGAAACCGGCATGACCCGGACGCGAGGAAGAGGGAAATACACATGAGCAGCACCGTGGAGCTCACCAAGGAGAACTTCGACCAGACGGTCACGGACAACGAGTTCGTCCTGATCGACTTCTGGGCGTCCTGGTGCGGGCCGTGCCGTCAGTTCGCCCCCGTCTACGAGAAGGCGGCGGAGGCCAACCCCGACCTGGTGTTCGCCAAGGTCGACACGGAGGCCCAGCCGGAACTGGCCGCGGCCTTCGACATCCAGTCGATCCCGACGCTGATGATCGTCCGCGACCAGGTCGCCATCTTCGCCCAGCCCGGAGCACTGCCCGAGGCCGCCCTGGAGGACGTCATCGGGCAGGCCCGGAAGCTGGACATGGACGAGGTCCGCAAGTCCATCGCGGCGCAGCAGCCTCAGCAGGCCGGCGAGTAGGACCCGCTCCGCGGATCAGAACGGGTACGCCGGCACATCCCCGCGCACCGTCGTCCAGCGCATGTCGGTGAAGGCCTCCAGGTTGGCCTCACCGCCGAAGCGGGCGCCGGTGCCGGAGGCGGCGATCCCGCCGAAGGGCGCGACAGCCTCGTCGTTGACGGTCTGGTCGTTGATGTGCGCGATACCGGTGGGGATGCGCTCGGCGAGGTCGAGGCCGCGGGCAGTGTCCCGGGTCACGATGCCCAGCGAGAGACCGTACGGTCCCGCCGAGGCGAGGGCCGCGGCCTCGTCGAGGGCGCTGAACGAACGGACCGGCGCGACCGGCCCGAAGACCTCCTCCGCGTACGCGGGAGTCGTGTCGTCGACTCCCGCGATGACCGTCGGGCGGTAGAACAGCTTCTCGTGCGTGCCGCCCGCGGCCAGCTTGGCCCCGCGTGCCGTGCTGGCCTCCACCAGCCCCTGGATCTTGGCGAGTTGGGCGCTGTCGATGATCGGCCCGAGGTGCACCTGCTCGCGGTACGGGTCGCCGACGGCGAGGGAGTCGGCCTTGGCGGCGAGCCGCTCGACGTACTCCTCGTAGAGGGAGGCGTGCACGAGGTGGCGTCCCGTCGTCATGCAGATCTGCCCCTGGTGGAAGAAGGAGCCCCAGGCCGCCGTGGAGATCACCGCGTCGAGGTCGGCGTCCTCCAGGATGATCAGGGCGGAGTTTCCGCCCAACTCCAGATGCGCGCGCTTGAGATGACGGCCCGCCGCCTCACCGACCGCGCGTCCGGCGGCAGTCGATCCGGTGAAGGAGATCACCGGCACCAGCGGGTCGGCGACCAGTGCCTGGCCGGTCTCGGGGCCGCCGGGCAGGACGTGCAGCAGCCCCTCCGGAAGGCCCGCCTCGGCGAAGACGGCGGCGAGCGCGAGGCCGCCGCACACCGCGGTGCGCGGGTCCGGCTTCAGCACGACGCCGTTGCCGAGCGCCAGCGCAGGGGCCACCGAGCGGATCGAGAGGATCAGCGGGGCGTTGAAGGGGGCGATCACGCCGACGACGCCGACCGGGACGCGCCGCGTGTACGACAGGCGCGGCGCCTCGGACGGCAGGACCTGGCCCGTCGGACGCGAGACCAGCGCGGCCGCCTCGTAGCACTCCTGGGCGGCGACGTGCAGTTCGAAGTCGGCCTTGCCCGGGATGGATCCGGACTCGCGCACGATCCAGTCGCGCAGTTCGTCGGCGTGCGCGGCGAAGAGGTCCCCCGCCTTGCGCAGGACGGCGGCGCGGACGAAGTGCGGGGCCCTGGCCCACTCGGCCTGGGCGGCGCGGGCGTCCCGCGCGGCGGTCGCGACGTCCTCGGCGGCGGCAAGCGTGACGGCGCCGAGCGACTCGCCGGTGGCGGGCTCGGTGACGGCGTACTCACCGCCCGAGAGGGTGCGGGACTGCCAGGTCTTGGGGTCGAGCAGCGGCATGACGGCTCTCCGATCGATCACTGATCACCAGCGGGACTCGGCACGGTCATGAGCTTGAGCGAGCTCACACACCTCGTCGAGCTCATAACGCGAGCGGAAGTCCCGTGTAGTTCGCGGCGAGTTCGGCTGCCGCGTGACGGGATGCCGTGATCCGGCGCAGCCGTGCGAGCTGCATCCGACGGTCGAAGGCATCCCCATCTGGTTGAGCGTGCAACATCCTAGTCATGTCGTACGAGAAACGCGTGGCCTGCCACACCCGCTCCAGGCACAACTCCGAGTAGTGGTCGAGGAGTTGCGTCGATCCCGTGCGGTGGAACTCGGCGAAGCAGCGGGCCAGGACCCGTACGTCGGACACGGCCAGGTTGAGACCCTTGGCGCCCGTCGGCGGCACGATGTGCGCGGCGTCCCCGGCCAGGAACAGCCGGCCGTGGCACATCGGCTCGTGGACACAACTGCGCATCGGCGTCACGGACTTGGAGGTGATGAGGCCGCGATCCAGCCGCCAGTCGCCGTCGATCGCGAAGCGCGCGGAGAGTTCGTCCCAGATGCGCTCGTCGGGCCAGTCCTCGACGTCCGTGCCGTTGGGGACCTGCAGGTACAGCCGGGACACCGTCGGCGAGCGCATGCTGTGCAACGCGAAGCCGCCCGGGCCACGGGCGTAGATCAACTCCTCGCAGGAGGGCGGCACATCGGCCAGGATCCCGAGCCATGAGTAGGGATAGTCGTGCGCGTACGTGCGGCTCACCTCGGCCGGGAAGGCGCCCTGCGCGATGCCGTGGGAACCGTCGCAACCCACCACGTAGTCGCAGCTCAGCGTCTGCTCGCGGCCCTCGTGCACGAATCGCACGACGGGCGCCTCGCTCTCGGGCTTCTCGACGGCGAGTGCCTCGGCCTCGAACAACAGCGGCGGCCCCTCGGCGAGTTGGAGGGCGACCAAGTCCTTCACGATCTCGGTCTGGGCGTAGATCGTGACGGTGCGGCCGCCGGTGAGCACCGGGAAGTCGATGCGGTGGCGCTCGCGCTCGAAGCGCAGCTCGATGCCGTGGTGGATCAGTCCCTCGGCGTCCAGACGTTCGGCGGCGGCGCACTCGCGCAGCGCGTTCACCGTGCCCTGCTCCAGCATTCCCGCGCGCTGGCGCTGCTCGACGTACGCCCGGGACCTGCTCTCCAGGACGACGCAGTCGATTCCCGTCCGGTGCAGCAGCCGGGCCAGCAGCAGCCCGGCCGGGCCGCCGCCGATGATGCCGACCGTGGTCCGCATGGCGCGCCTCCCGTCTCCGATCCGGCCGGGGACCAGGTACAGCCTCTCTCAGCTCGAGTCGCGATGCACGACCCGCGCGCCCAGCACCTCGTGCGTCTCGGGCGCCGCGCCGGTTTCCCGCACCGCGCGGTCGACCAGCTCGGCGAGGTCGCGCCCGGACGGCAGCTCGATGTGGACGGTGCTCAGGCGGGGCCGCAGCAGTCGGCCGAGCATCAGGTCGTCCGCGCCGATGACGGCCGTGTCGTCCGGGATGCCGATGCCCTCGTCCTGCAGGGCACGCATCAGCAGCATCGCGTACTCGTCGTTGTACGCGAACACGGCGTCGAGGTCGAGGGAGCGCCAGCAGGCCGCGAGACGGGCGGCGGCCTCCTCCTCGTAGGCCAGCGGCAGCTCGGTCACCGACGCGTCCGTACCGTGCAGGGCGCGGCGTACGCCTTCGAGGCGGGGCTTGGAGAAGATCTCCAGGCCCGCTTCCTCGGGCACCACGACACCGATGCGGCGGCGGCCGCGGGCCACGAGGTGGGCGCCCGCGCAGTGGCCGACCCGGTCGTGGTCCATGAGCAGCGCGTGTGCGCCCTCCACGCGCTCGGGGCCCATCGTGACGACGGCCCGGGCGCCGGAGCGCTTGAGGACGGCCACGCCCTGTGGGCCGAGCCCGCTGCCGGGCACCAGGACGGCGACCGGGCGCAGCTCCGCCCAGACGCGGGCCGCCTCGTCACCGTGCAGGCCGACGCTGCCGTACTGCACGACGGTGTAGTCGAGGCGGCTGAGAGCCCACTGGAGCTCGTTGAAGAACTGGCTGTAGAGAGGACCCACGGGCACGGACGGCGCCGGCATCAGGACCATGCGGCTGTGCCCGGCGCGCAGGCTGCGGGCGGCCGCGTGCGGGACGTACCCGAGCTCCTTGGCGGCCTCGTGGACGCGGCGGCGAGTGGGTTCGCTGATCCGGACGGCGCTGGTGTTGTTCAGGACGTACGAGACGGTCGCGCGCGAGACGCCCGCGAGGCGGGCCACATCGGCACTCGTCGGCACGGGTCGTTGTGCGGGCGACGGCGGGGCGGACTGCTTCGGTATCTGCACCATGACGTATCGCATCCTTGCAGAAGCACGGCGCGCCGCTTTGTGCCGGGGGAGCCTCGGGGCCCCGGGACGGCGGAACTCCCGCTTCCGCAAGGGAAGTTCCGCTTCCCGTATCGGATACGCCTTCCGGAGGTTACCGTTCGGTAGACGACGTGCTTCGGAGGTGTCCCGGATGGCTCCCGACCGTGCCACAGGTCTGGCGGAGTGTGCTCGCTCGCTCGCCGAGGGTGAGGTGACCGCGCGCGAGGTGGTCGAGCGGACGCTGGCCCGGATCGAGGCGACCCAGCCCACCCTGAACGCCTTCCGGCTGGTGCGCGCCGAGGCGGCGCTCGCCGAGGCCGACGCAGCGGACAAGGAGCTGGCCGCGGGCGGGCGGCGACCGCTGCTCGGGGTCCCGGTTGCGGTGAAGGACGACATGGACGTGGCGGGCGAGCCGACCGCGTTCGGCTGCCCGGGCGACTTCCCGCCCCAGGCGGAGGACGGTGAGGCCGTACGCCGGCTGAGGGCGGCCAGAGCCATCGTCATCGGCAAGACCAACACCTGCGAGCTCGGCCAGTGGCCCTTCACCGAGGGGCCCGCCTTCGGCGCCACCCGCAATCCCTGGCACCACGACCACACCCCGGGCGGCTCGTCCGGGGGCTCCGCGGCGGCGGTCGCGGCGGGGCTCGTCCCGGCGGCGCTGGGCTCGGACGGCGCGGGCTCGGTGCGCATTCCGGCCTCCTGGACGCACCTCATCGGGATCAAGCCGCAGCGCGGCCGGATCTCGACCTGGCCGCGCCCGGAGTCCTTCCAGGGCATCACGGTCAACGGAACGCTCGCCCGCACGGTTGCCGACGCGGCCCTGCTGCTGGACACGGCGAGTGGCAACCACGACGGCGATCTGCACCGCCCGGACGCGCTGTGTGTGTCCGACGCGGTGGGCCGCGACCCGGGCCGGCTGCGGATCGCGCTGTCGCTGAAACCGCCGTTCACCGCGCTGCCCGCGCGGCTCGACCCACTCGTGCGGGCGAAGGTCCTCGCGCTCGCGGAGCGGCTCGCGGCGCTCGGGCACGAGGTGGAGGAGGCGGAGCCGCGGTACGGGCAGATCGGGCTCACCTTCATCCCGCGCGCGACCGTCGGCCTCGCCGAGCGGGTGCGCGACGTGCCGTTCCCGGATCTCCTCGACCGGCGCACCCGCGACGCCGCCCGCCTCGGCCGGCTGCTCGGCGGCGCGCCCCTGCGGGCGGCCCGCCGGGCCGAGGCCACGCTGCACCGCCGGATCGGCGCGCTCTTCGACACCTACGATGTGCTGCTGGCGCCGACGACCGCCGCTCCCCCGCCACGGATCGGCTCGATGGTGAACCTCGGCGGCCTCGGCACCGACCGGGCCATGATCGCCGCGTGCCCGTACGCCTGGCCGTGGAACATCCTCGGGTGGCCCGGTGTGAACGTGCCCGCGGGTTTCGTGGGCGACAGGCTGCCCGTCGGCGCCCAACTGCTCGGACCGGCGAACAGCGAGCAGCTTCTGGTGTCGCTGGCCGCCCAGTTGGAGGCGGACCGGCGCTGGCACGAACTGTGGCCACCGCACGAGGCCCCGGCGAACTCTCCGGCGGCGTAAGCGCGTTCCAGCCCTGCGACGGACAACAGCCTGAGTCCTGCCGGCACCCTCAGTAACGGACGGCGCTCTGCAGCAGCGGCGGATACACGGTGGACGTCTCACCGTCGACGGTGGCGCCCGCGAACTGCAGCATCGCCCGCAGTTCGCCGTGCATCGGCGCCGGATAGCCCAGGGTCGGAGCCGAGACCTCGTCCAGCATGTGGAGGTGTTCGGGGGTGAGCACCACCTCCAGGCCGGCGAGGTTGTCGGCCAGGTGTTCCACCCGCCGGGCGCCGACGATGGGCACCACGGTGCCCTCGCGGGCCCGGAGCCAGGCCAGCGACACCGCCGCGGACGTGGTGCCGAGTTCGTCGGCGATCGCGGCGACGGTGTCGATGACCCGGAACTCGTCCTCCCCGGGGCCGCCGACGAACGCGGTGCGGGCGGAGTCCGCGACGTGGGTGTCGCGCCGGTACTTGCCGGACAGGAAGCCGTTCTTCAGCGGGCTCCAGGGAACCAGCGCCATGCCCTGATCCAGCGCGAGCGGCCCGAGTTCGCCCTCGACGGTGCGCGCCAGCAGCGAGTACTCGACCTGGAGCGCGATCAGCGGGGTCCATCCCTTCAGCAGCGCGGTGGTCTGGGCCTGGGCGGTGACCCAGCCCGGCGTGTTGGAGAACCCGATGTAGCGGATCTTTCCGGCCCGGACCAGGTCGTCGAGGGTGCGCAGCGTCTCCTCGATCGGAGTGTTCCGGTCCCAATTGTGCAGCCAGTACAGGTCCAGATAGTCGGTACGCAGGCGGCGCAGGGTCTCGTCGAGCTGGGCGATGATCGACGAGCGGCCCGCACCGCCGCCGTTGGGGTCGCCGGGGAAGAGGTTGCCGAAGAACTTCGACGCCAGCACCACGTGATCGCGCCGGCCGGGACGGGCGGCGAACCAGTCGCCGAGGATCTTCTCCGAGTGGCCATTGGTGTAGAAGTTCGCGGTGTCGATGAAGTTCCCGCCGAGGTCCACATAGGTCCCCAGGATCCTCTCCGACTCCGCGACGCTGCATCCGGCACCTCCGGGATCCTCGCCGAAGGTCATCGCGCCGAGCGCGAACGGGCTGACCCGCAGCCCCGAGCGGCCGAGGGTGACGTAGTGATCGAGTGGCATGTCTGTGGCTCCTGCCGTGGGTCGGGGTGGTCATCCCATCGAAGCGCCAGACGGGTGCACAGCGGTAGACCGATCCGCGCGAGCTCTTGCACAATCCTCTCGACTTCGCCCCGATCGGGCTTGCGCAGCCGTGTCGCGGATGCTTCCGTGAGGTATGCGCAGCACCCCCGACCTCCTGGACGAGATCCGCGGCATCATCGCGGCCCATGCCCGACCGGACCTGCAGACGTCGATCGGCGGGCTGCTGCTGTCCAAGGTGGAGACGGAGGAGCCGGACCATTCGCTGACCGAGCCGCTGCTGGTCGTCATGGCTCAGGGCGGCAAGCGTCTCCTGCTCGGCGACGACGTGTTCGAGTACCGGGCGGGGCAGTGCCTCGTGGTCACCGCCGACCTGCCCGTCACCGGCCATTTCCTCGACGCCACCCCACAAGTCCCGTCGCTGGCCGCGGGGTTGGTGCTGCGCCCGGCCGCCATCGCCCCGCTGCTGCTGGAGGTCCCGGCCGGACGGTGGTCACGCAGCACGGCAGGCTCGCCCGCGATCGCGACCGGCGAGGCCGGCCCCGAGCTGCTCGACGCGCTGGCCCGTATGCTCCGACTGCTCGACCAGCCCATGGACGCCCATGTACTCGCCCCGCTGATCGAGCGGGAGATCCTCTGGCGGCTGCTCACCGGCCCGCACGGCGGCATGATCCGCCAGATCGGCCTGGCCGACAGCGGCCTGTCCCACATCAGGCGGGCCATCCGGTGGATCCGCGACAACTACGCCGAACCGATGCGGATCGAGGACCTCGCTCGGCTGGCAGGGATGAGCACGTCCGCGTTCCACCGGCACTTCCGCGCCGTCACGACCATGAGCCCCCTGCAGTTCCAAAAACGCATCCGCCTGCAGGAAGCCCGCTCGCTGCTGGTCGCCCGCCCGAACGACGTCGCCGGCGTCGGACATCTCGTCGGCTACGACAGCCCCTCACAATTCAGCCGCGAATACCGCCGCCTGTTCGGCGCCCCACCCGGCCATGACGCCACGCGCCTGCGCGCGGACAGCCACCCGCACGACATCCGACACCTGCCCTGAGGACCGCAGCCGACCGTCGACGAGGGCTGACGCACCGTCATTACCGACGCGGGCAGGGACTCACCGTGTTGCCGGTCGTTAGTCTGTGACCATGGACGATGCGTCGATGGTCGGGTTGATGGGGCGGGTGACCGGCACGGTCGGACCCGGGCTCGTCGGCGAGGTGATCGTCCGGGTGCGCGGCGGCGCCGAGCACTTCCTCGCGTATCCCGCGTCCGCGAAGGACCGCATCGAGCGGGGCACGGTCGTGATGGTGGTGGAGTATCTGCCCCCGCGGACCGTCTACGTCTCTGCGGCGTACGACAGTTGACGACCCGTCTGTGCGCGGTGCGGCGGGCGTACGACAGTTGACGGCCCGTCTGCGCGCGGTCCGGCGGGCGTACGACAGTTGACAGCTCGTCTGTGCGGGTCCCGTCCCAGGTGAGAGCCGTCCGCGTCAAGATTGCAACAAGGATCCGTCAGCGTCTGGATACCGGCCTTGCGCAGGAGCACACTCCCGTTCGTTCGGTGCCGATAGGGCACCATGCAAAGGGGGCGTATGCCGATGGTTGTCGGCGTCGTGGCGGGGGCGGTTGTCCTCGCACTGATCTTCATCGTTGTGGTCTTCAAGCTCATGTGGCGCGTCGCGGAGCCCAACGAAGCACTGATCATCTCCGGTTCGAAACATCGGACCGAAGGCCTCGAAGAGGGCATGGGATTCCGCATCGTGACGGGGCGCGGCACGCTGGTGCTGCCGGGCGTGCAGGCGGTGCGCAAGATCTCGCTCGACCTCAACGAGACCGAGCTGCACGTGGACTGCGTGACACACCAGGGCATTCCGCTCAAGGTGCGGGGTGTGGTCATCTTCAAGGTGGGCGACGACTTCGTGTCGATCGCCAACGCGGGCCGCCGCTTCCTCGACCAGCAGAAGCTGATGGCGGAGCGGGTGCACAACGTGTTCGCCGGTCATCTGCGGTCCATCGTCGGCGGGTTGACCGTCGAGGACATGATCCGCGACCGCGAGAAGCTGACCGGCCAGACCCGGGCCGCGTGCGGTACGGAGATGGAGAAGCTCGGCCTGATCGTCGACTCGCTGCAGATCCACGAGATCGAGGACCCGACCGGGTACATCAAGAACCTCGCCATGCCGCACGCCGCCGCCGTCCAGCGGGACGCGCGCATCGCACAGGCCGAGGCCAATCGTCTCGCCACCGAGGCCGAGCAGCAGGCCGCGGCACGGATGTCGGAGGCCACCCGGGACAGCGAGATCCTGCAGGCCGGTTACCAGGCCGAGCGGGACAAGGCGGCCGCCAAGGCCCAGCAGGCCGGACCGCTCGCCTTCGCGGCCGCCCAGCAGGACGTCGTCGTTCAGGAGACGCGCGTCGCCGAACTCGAGGCGCACCGCCGTGAGCAGCAGCTCCAGGCGGACGTCCGTAAGCCCGCGGACGCCAAGGCGTACGAGATCCGCGCGCGGGCCGAGGCCGAGCGTGATGCCCGGATCTCGGGCGCGCAGGCCAAGGCACGGGAGACCGAGCTCGCGGCCGCGGCCGAGGCGACCAGGGTCACGACAGCCGCCAACGCCGAGGCCGAGGCGACCAAGGCCCGGGGTGCGGCCGCCGCGACGGCGACCCGCGCCACGGGTGAGGCCGAGGCCGCCGCCGCTCAGGCCAAGGGTCTGGCCGAGGCCGAGGCGACGCGTGCGCAGGGTCTGGCGGAGGCCGAGGCCATCAAGGCGCGGGCCGCCGCCCTCGCCGAGAACCAGGAGGCCGTGGTCGCCCAGCAACTCGCCGAGAACTGGCCGGAGATCGTCCAGGCGGGCGCGAGCGCGTTCGGCAACGTCGAGCACATGGTGCTGCTCAACGGCGCCGACGGCATGTCGGACATGTTCGCCAAGGCGCTCACCATGGGCGGCACGGGCCTGGGCCTGGCACGCCAGTTGCTCGCGTCGATGAACCAGAACGGGGCGGCGGGCAACGGCACGCCGGCCGGGCTCAACGGGTTCGTACCGCCACGTACGGAGAAGGTGCCGGTGGCGGAGGACGAGGGGTGAACAGCTGACGAGGCGTGAACACCCGACGAGGGTGAACAGCTGAGGTGTAAGGCTTCGGGCGTACAGGAGTTGATCTCCGTACGCCCGAAGTCGCGTGTGCACGGCCCTGGTCGGCGGGCCGTCGAACACACGCTCTAACGTGGCCCCCGTGACTGCCTTTACCGATGAAGACGTGCCCGGCCGCTACGGGCCCACCGCGACCACCGAGGCCGAGCCCCGCGAGGTGGGCCGGGTGCGGACGGAGTACTCCCCCGCGCATGACGGCGACCCCGACCCCGGTGAAATCGTCTGGACGTGGGTGCCCTTCGAAGAGAACGACGGGCGGGGCAAGGACCGTCCGGTGCTCGTCGTCGCCCGCGAGGCCGCCGGTACCTTCCTCGCCGTGCAGCTCTCCAGCAAGCGGCACGACGGCGACCGGGAGTGGGTGCCGATCGGCTCCGGTCCGTGGGACCGGTCCGGGCGCGACTCGTGGGTGGACGTGGATCGCGTGCTGCGGCTGCATGAGGAGGGGATGCGGCGGGAGGCGTGTGCCCTGGATCGGATGCGGTTCAATCTGGTCGTGCACCGGTTGCGGGAGCGGTACGGGTGGCGGTGAGCGCCGCGTTTCCCGGGCCGTGAAGACGTTTCCAGTGAAGGCACCGCGGGTCCATCGTGACCGGTCGCGCCCACGCGGCGGAGCCGCAAGTTGCTTGGACCGCGTGGTGGAGGCCGTCGCCGTGCTGTCGGCAGTCGCGGAGGATCTTGTAGTTCTTCATTCGGGCGAAGGCATGCTCGACCCGCGCGCGGACCCGGCGATGCTTCGCGTTGTCGGCTTCCGCGCCGGCCAACAGTGGCCGGCCGGGTCGTTTGCGGTGCGGGACGACCAGGCCGCTGTTGATATAGGCGCCATCGCCGAGCACGGTGACGCCCTGGCACCGGTCCGGGAGGCCGGAGTTGCGCCACACGTGGGCGTCGGCCTTGTTGCCCGGGGCCGGGCGGGCGGTGGCCACGACCAGGCGTGTGTCGGCGTCGATGATGACCTGCACGTTCGCGGAGAACCTGCGGCTCGAGGCCCCGACGTTGCGGTCGCGGACCGGGACAAGCGTGCCGTCCACGATCCACAGCCGGTCCGCGGCATCAGCGGGACGGGTGGCCGGCTCGAGCGCGAGAAGCGGCCGTAGCCGCTGAATGACCCTGCAGCGTGCATGATCCACCCCGTGTGAGCGCACCGGCGGCAGCGGATAATGGAAAAAAGATGTACTCAATGACGTGATAATGATGGATTCCGCCCCTTCAGTAATGCCCTGCGGCCCACCTACCGTTGCGCCCGTGTAAACGGTCTGGCCGTCGGCTGATCAGTACTTCTTCGACTTGGTGAGAGGTCTTTCGGGACCTCCTCGGAGAGCCACGGACCAGCCTTGACGGTTTCTGGAGGGAGAAGGCAATGGCGACCGGGAAACTGCTCATCGGAAGCCGATGGCAAGCGTCGGCAGGGTCGGGACGGACCCGGGACGTGACGTCGCCCTTCGACGGCTCGACCGTCGGTACCGTGGGGGTGGCCGGCCCCGAGGACGTCGAGGTGGCCCTGGCGGCGGCGGAGCGGGGTGCCGCGGTGTGGCGGCGTACGCCCGCTCATGAGCGGCTGGCGATCCTGCTGCGTGCGGCGGAGCTCGCCGACCAGCGAGCTGCCAAGATCGCGCAGACCATCAGCTCGGAGTCGGGCAAGACCATCACCGAGGCCACCGGCGAGGCGGCGCGCTCCGGGGACCTGATCCGGCTCGCGGCCTTCGAGGGCACCCAACTCTACGGTGAGACGCTGCCGTTGGACGCCAACCGCGGCACCGGGCTGGACAAGGTGGGCTTCACGCTGCGTCAACCGTGCGGTGTCGTGGTGGCCATCACGCCGTTCAACTACCCCGCACTGCTCGTGCTGCACAAACTGGCGCCCGCGCTCGCGGCGGGCAACGCGGTCGTCCTCAAGCCGGCCACCTCGACACCGCTGACCGCGCTGGAGCTCGCCGAGTGCTTCGTGGACGCCGGGCTTCCCGAGGGTGTGCTTTCGGTGCTCGTCGGCTCCGGCGGGGTGTTGGGGGACGCCCTCGTGACCGACCCCCGCGTACGGAAGATCTCCTTCACCGGCTCCACGGCGACCGGCGAGCACATCGCGCGGGTCGCGGGGGTGAAGAAGCTCTCCCTCGAACTGGGCGCCTCCTGCCCGGTCGTCGTCCTGCCCGACGCCGATGTCGAACTGGCCGCCAGCGCCGTGGCGTTGGGCGGTTACGTCAACGCCGGGCAGGTGTGCATCTCCGTCCAGCGAGTGATCACGCACCCCGACATCACCGCCGACTTCCTCGACGCCCTCGTCCCCAAGGTCAAGGCCATCCGGACCGGGGACCCGTCGTCCCCCGAGACGACCATGGGCTCCCTGATCACGACCGCCGAGGCGGAACGGGTGGAGCGGGCCATCGCGCAGGCCGGGGCGGACGGTGCACACGTCCTGACCGGCGGCGAGCGCGACGGGACCGTGGTGAGCCCGGCCGTCGTGGCCGATGTCGATCCCAACTCCCCTTTCAGCCAGCAGGAGTTGTTCGGTCCGGCGGTCGCCGTCAGCTCGGCCGCCGACTGGGAGTCCGCCATCGCCCAGGCCAACGGCACCGCCTATGGCCTCGGCGCGGGGATCTTCACCTCCGACGTCGCCGGCGCGGTCCGCGCCATCCGGGAGATCGACGCCGGTTCCCTCCACATCAACTGGACGCCTCTGTGGCGTGCCGACCTCATGCCGTACGGCGGTCTGAAGGGCAGCGGTTACGGCAAGGAAGGCCCACGCGCCGCGGTCAGTGGCTCCTGGTGTCGCTGGCGGTCGGCTTCCTGAACGGCTGGCTGGTGGTCAAGACCGGGCTGCCCAGCTTCCTGATCACGCTGGGCAGCTTCCTGATCCTGCAGGGCGTGAACCTCGCCGTCACCAAGCTGTTCACCGGCAATGTGGCGACCGACGACATCAGCGACATGGACGGCTTCGGTCAGGCGCAGAAGGTCTTCGCGTCGTCCTTCGACATCGGCGGCATCCAGGTGAAGATCACCGTCTTCTGGTGGCTGTTCTTCGCGGCGATCGCCACCTGGGTGCTGCTGCGCACCAAGTACGGCAACTGGATCTTCGCCGTCGGCGGCAACAAGGACAGCGCCCGCGCGGTCGGTGTCCCGGTGGCCTTCACCAAGATCTCCCTGTTCATGCTGGTCGGCCTCGGCGCCTGGTTCGTCGGCATGCACCAGCTGTTCACCTTCAACACCGTGCAGTCGGGCGAGGGCGTGGGCCAGGAACTGATCTACATCTCCGCGGCCGTCATCGGCGGCTGTCTGCTGACCGGCGGCTACGGCTCCGCGATCGGCCCGGTCTTCGGCGCGTTCATGTTCGGCATGGTCCAGCAGGGCATCGTCTTCGCGGGCTGGAACCCGGACTGGTTCAAGGCGTTCCTCGGCGTGATGCTGCTCGGCGCCGTCCTGATCAATCAGTGGGTTCAGCGCACAGCGACCCGGAGGTGACCCCTATGACAAGCAACGGAACCGGCACCCACGGCGCCATCCTCCAGGACACCGCGCCCGAGGGCGAGGACCGTCCCACCGTCCAGCTCCGCAACACTGGCAAGTCCTACGGCAACATCCGCGCCCTGCACGGCGTGGACCTGCAGGTCCATCCCAGCCAGGTCACCTGCGTGCTGGGCGACAACGGCGCAGGCAAGTCCACCCTCATCAAGATCATCTCGGGCCTGCACCAGCACACCGAGGGCGAATTCCTCGTCGACGGCGAACCGGTGCACTTCACCACCCCGCGCCAGGCCCTCGACCGCGGCATCGCCACCGTCTACCAGGACCTGGCGACGGTCCCGCTGATGCCGGTGTGGCGCAACTTCTTCCTCGGCTCCGAGATGGCCAAGGGGCCCTGGCCGATCCGCCGTCTCGACATCGAGCGGATGAAGAAGACCGCCGACCACGAGCTGCGCGAGATGGGCATCGTCCTGGACGACCTGGAACAGCCCATCGGCACCCTGTCGGGCGGCCAGCGGCAGTGCGTCGCCATCGCCCGCGCGGTCTACTTCGGCGCCCGCGTCCTGATCCTGGACGAGCCCACCGCCGCCCTCGGCGTCAAGCAGTCCGGTGTGGTGCTGAAGTACGTCGCCGCCGCCCGCGAGCGCGGCCTCGGCGTCATCTTCATCACGCACAACCCGCACCACGCCTACATGGTCGGCGACCACTTCAGCGTGCTGCGCCTGGGCACCATGGAACTGTCCGCCGAACGCAGCGACATCACGCTGGAGGAGCTGACCAACCACATGGCCGGCGGCACCGAACTCGCCGCACTCAAGCACGAGTTGTCCCAGGTACGTGGTGTCGACGTGGAAGAGCTCCCCGAAGAGGACGCTCTTCAGGTCGGCGCCCCCCAGTCCAACTGACCCTCACCAGCACCGGAGACATCACGAACATGCCACCTCAGCGACCATTGGGTGTAGCCGTCGTCGGCACCGGCAAGATGGGCGCGGACCATGTGCGCAGACTCCAGCACGTCATCAGCGGGGCACGCGTGACAGCCGTCGTCGACATCGACGCGGAGCGCGCCAAGACGCTCGCGGACGCCATCGAGGGCTGCACGGCGTACACCGAACCCGCGGCGGCCATGGCAGCGCAAGACGTGGACGCCGTCCTCATCGCTTCCCCGGGGCCCGCCCATGCGGCGGCCCTGCTCGAAGCCCTCGGCCGTGACCTGCCGGTGCTGTGCGAGAAGCCGCTCACCCCCGACGCGGCCTCCGCCCTTCGCGTCCTGGAGGCGGAACAAAGGCTCGGGCACCGGCGTGTCCAGGTGGGCTTCATGCGGCGCTACGACGCCGAATACACAAAGCTCAAGCGGCTCCTCGACGGCGGGGAACTGGGCAGGGCACTGATGCTGCACCATCGGCACCGGAACCTGTCCATGCCACCGTGGTTCACCAACGAGATGCTCATCAACGACTGGGTGGTCCACGAGATGGACGTGACACGCTGGCTCCTCGACCAGGAGATCACAGCGGTCACCGTGCACAAGCCGGCCCCGACGTCACATGCTCCGGCCGGTATGAACGACCCTCAATTCGTCCTCTCCGAAACCGAGTTGGGCGCCCTGGCCGATGTCGAGATCTTCGGCCACTGCGGCTACGGCTACCAGGTGCACGCCGAAGCGGTCTGCGAGCGGGGCACCGTACGCATCGGTGACGAGCACGGGCCACGGCTGAGCGCCGACGGCCGTTGGGGCGGACGTATCACGCCGGACTACGTCGAGCACTTCGAGGACGCCTACGACCGCGAGGTGCAGGCCTGGGTGAACGCCACGCGACGCGGCGGGATCACCGGCCCCAGCGTCTGGGACGGCTACGCGGCCGCGGCCGTGTGCGAGGCGGGCGTGCTGTCCCAGCGGGAGGGGCGGCGCGTCGAGGTCGAGCTGATCGAGCGGCCTGCCTTCTATCGGTAGGCCGCACAGAGAAACGGGAGAGGGCGGTACCGGTCCGGTACCGCCCTCTCCCGTTCGCGCTTCGTTATGCCGTGGCCGGAAGGACCGTACGCGGCCGGACCGGGAATCCGGCCGCCAGGTAGCAGTCGTCGATGAGCCGCATGGTCGTCAGCGCGTCGTCGGCGTCGAGCACCAGCGGTGCACCGTGCCGCAGGTGGGCGGCGAAGGCCTCCAGCTGGTAGGTGTACGAGGAGCGGCGGCCGAGTTCCTCGGTGCGCTCACCGGCGGCCGTACGCACGACGACCCGGTCGTCCAGGTGGGGCTGTACGAAGTTCACCACCGTGGCTTCGCCGCGCGAGCCCACGACGCGGCAGCTCATCTGCCACGTGTCGTGAGCCATGTGGCAACGGGCGCTGCCCGTGGCGCCGCCCGGGAACTCCAGATCGGCGTCCAGCCACTCGTCGACTCCCGCGGTCTGAGCCTTCTCACCGCCGCGCGCGGCGACCAGCCGGGGCGCCCCACCTGCCCAGGGCGCGAGCATGCGCTGGGCGTGCAGGCTGTAGCACCCGAGGTCCATCAGGGCGCCGCCCGCCAGCGGGAGCGACCACCGTACGTCGCTGTCCGGCGGCGCGGGCATGGCGACCATGGTCTCGACGTGCCGCAGCTCGCCCAACTCCCCGCTGTCCAGCAGCTCGTGCAGGCGCAGGGTGACCGGGTGGAACAGGTAGTGGAAGCCCTCCATGAACACCGTGCCCGCCTTGGCGACGGCCTCGTGGACCTCGGCTGCCTCCGCCGCGTTGCTTGCGGACGGCTTTTCGGTGAGGACGTGCTTGCCGGCCTGGAGGGCGGCCAGGTTCCACGGCCCGTGCAGGCTGTTGGCCAACGGGTTGTAGACGACCTCGATCTCCGGGTCGGCGACAAGGTCCGCGTAGGAGCCGACCACACGCTCCACGCTGTGCGTGGCGGCGAAGGCCTCGGCCCGGTCCCGGTCGCGGGCGGCCACCGCGACAAGGCGGTGGCCGCCGGCACGGGCCGGCCCGACGATCGACAGCTCGGCGATCCGGGCCGCGCCCAGGACGCCGATCCGCAGGGGTTCCTCCGTCATCCGTTGCGCACCTCGTCGAGCCGTACGGGCCGGTGCTCATGGAGCGACAGGGTGCACGCCTCGGCGATCCAGCTCGCCTCGATGGCGTCCGCGACCGTGCACGGGGAGGTACGGGTGCCTGCGACGACCTCGGTGAACGCGGTGAGTTCGGCGCGGTAGGCGGCGGTGAAGCGGTCCATGAAGAAGTGGTGCGGGGTGCCCTCCGGGAAGGTGGCGCCCGGTTCGACGGAGCGCAGCGGCAGCTTGTCCTCCAGGCCGACCGCGATGCTGTCCTTCATGCCGTGCAGCTCCAGGCGCACGTCGTAACCGCGGGCGTTGTGACGGGAGTTGGAGATGACGGCGATGGCGCCGTCATCGAGGGTGAGCAGGGCGGACGCCGTGTCGACGTCGCCCGCCTCACGGATGTAGTCCGCGCCGCGGTTGCCGCCGGTCGCGTACACCTCGACCACCTCGCTGCCGGTCACCCAGCGCACGATGTCGAAGTCGTGCACGCTGCAGTCGCGGAAGATGCCGCCGGAGACGGCCACGTAGGCGGGCGGCGGCGGGGCGGGGTCGAGGGTGGTGGACCGTACGGTGTGCAGGTCGCCGAGCTCACCGCTCACCACGGCCCGGCGTGCGGCCACACAGCCCGCGTCGAAGCGTCTGTTGTAGCCGATGTGCACCTCGACGCCGCTGCCCTCCACCGCACGCAGCACCTCCAGGCTCTCCTCGACACCGCGGGCCACGGGCTTCTCGCAGAAGACGGGGATGCCCGCCTTCACAGCGGCGAGGATGAGCTGGGGGTGCGCGTCGGTCGCGGCGGCGATCACGACGCCGTCGGCGCCGGCGGCGAGCACCGCTTCGGGGGAGTCCATCGCGGTGGCCCCGAAGCGTTCGGTGGCCGTGGCGACGGCCGCGGCCACCGGGTCGGTGACGACCAGGGAGTCCACCGCGTCCAGCCCGGCGAGGGTCTCCGTATGGAAGGCGCCGATGCGGCCCAGTCCCATGATGCCTATACGCATGAGAATCGTGCTCCTTCTGCTGAAAGTGCGGCTCAGTTCCTGCTGAAAGTGCGGCTCAGTCCTGGCCGCCGAAGACGTTCTGGTCCCAGTCGATGACCGAGCCGGTCACCACTCCGCTGCGGTCGGAGAGCAGGAAGACGACGAAGTCGGCGATCTCGTCGACCTGTCCGAGCTTGCCCATGGGCTGAGCCGCGGCGGCCTTCTCGCGCCAGTCGTCGCCCGCGTCGTGGAAGGCGCGCTGCGTGGCGTCCTCGCCCTCGGTGTCCGTCCAGCCGATGTTGAGGCCGTTGATCCGGATCCGGTCCCAGCGGTGCGCGTGCGCGGCGTTGCGGGTCAGGCCGGCCAGACCGGCCTTGGCCGCGGAGTACGGCGCCAGGTGGGGCGGCCCGCCGTGGGCGCAGTTGGAGATGATGTTGACGATGGTGCCGGGCGCCTTGCGGGCCGTCATGTCGGCCACCGCCGCCTGCATCGCGAAGAACGGTGCCTTCAGGTTGATCGCGATGTGCTGGTCGAACAGTTCCGGCGTGGTGTCCAGCAGCGAGCCACGCGACGTCAGCCCCGCCGCGTTGACGAGACAGTCGATGCGCCCGTGGGCGTCGATGGCCTGTACGGCGCTGTCGCGCGCCTGCGCCGGATCGGAGAGGTCCGCCCGCACGAAGTGCGCGCCCGTGTCCGCGGCGAGCTTCTCGCCCACGTCGGTCCGGCGGCCGGTGAAGACGACGCTCGCGCCTTCCCGAACGGCCGCCCGCACGATGCCCGCGCCGACGCCCTGGCTGCCGCCGTTGACGAGGACGACCCGGTCTTCGAGCAGAGGGGTCTCAAGCAGTCCCATGAGTGCTGTGTCTCCTTCAGCTCTGGCGGCGCTTGGCGGCCGCCTGCAGTTCCTGGCGCAGCCGGCCGGGGGCCCAGCCCTCGGCGACGGCCTGCCAGACGGTGTCCGCCTGGGAGGGCGGGGCGAGACCGTCGACCGGCGGGTCGAGGTCGAGGTTGGTGGGGAAGGGGTAGCCCTCGGCGGTGGCCGCGACCACGCGGCGCAGCCAGTCCTCCGAGGCGCCTTCGGCCTTGCGGCGCAGCAGCACCGGGAAGAGCGCGTTCGCCATCGCCTCACGGTCCACCGTCTCCATGGCGCGGCCGAAGGCGGAGGAGATCTGCAGCAGATTGGCCATGCGTCTGATGTCGGTCGAGCGGTTGTGCCCGGCGGCGTGGAAGAGCGCCGGGTTGAAGAAGACCGCGTCGCCCTTGTCCAGGGGGAGTTGGACGTGGTGCTCGTCGAAGTACGCGACGAACTCCGGAAGCCGCCAGGCCAGATAGCCGGGCTCGTACTTCTGCGAGTGCGGCAGGTACAAGGTCGGACCGGACTCGACGGGCATGTCGCAGTGGGCCACCGCGCCCTGCAGGGTCAGCACCGGAGAGAGTCGGTGGACGTGCGCGGGATATGCCGCCGCCTGGTCCTGGGAGAGGAACCCGAGGTGGTAGTCGCGGTGGACGTTCTGCGCCGCGCCACCCGGATTGACCACGTTGACCTGGGAGGTCACCTGGTAGGCGGGGCCGAGCCAGGCCTCGGACACCAGCGCCAGCATGTCGTTGGCGTAGTAGTCGGCGAACACCTCCGGCGCCCGTACGGCTACCTTGTCCAGGGCGTTCCAGACCCGGTCGTTCGCGCCGGGCTTGGCGAAGTGGTCGCCGTGGGCCGCGCCGCTTGCGCGCTCCTCCTCGATCAGCGTGTGGAAGGCCCCGGACGCCGCGTCCACGACGGCCGCGTCAATGAAGGCACGCTTGAGGACCACGATGCCGGGCCCGTCCAGCAGAGCCCGGACCAACTCGTCCTGCACGCTCCGACGGCCCTCCGGGGAGGTCGTCAGAGAGCGGAGCCGATCGCTGTCGTAGAGCGGGACGTTCTGCTCGATCCGCTCGGCCGAGGGGTGGTCGGCGGGGTCGGTGCGCTGCTCCACGAGCGAGCGGAACACGTCGAGATCGCAATCCGCTTCGGTCAGCCAAGTCCGCGCTCCCGCGGCTATGGGAGACATCCGGGTCCTTTCGCAGTCCGTGCATTTCTGCCAGTCTTGAGAACCCGAACCCATCATTCAATGCTTATCAGTGCATCAAAAATCCATCATCGGCTTTTGGGATCAGTCATGCGACACCGCTACCCGATCAGGGAAATCGCCCGGCAGGCCGGACTGAGCACGGCCACGGTCGACCGCGTCCTCAATCAGCGGGGCAATGTGACGGAGAGCACCATCAGGGAGGTGCACGAAGCCATCACGGACCTGGACCGCCAGCAGAGCCAGGTCCGGCTCGGGGGCCGCACCTTCATGATCGACATCGTGATGCAGACCCCGGAGCGGTTCTCCACCGCCGTTCGGGAGGCGCTCGAAGCCGAACTGCCCTCCCTGCATCCCGCTCACGTGCGCTCGCGCTTCCACTTCCGGGAGGCCTGCCCTCCCGAGGAGCTGATCGGGACCCTGGACAAGATCGCGAAGCGTGGTACGCAGGGCGTGATCCTCAAGGCCCCCGACGAGCCGGAGATCGCAGCCGCGGTCGGCCGGCTGGTCGCGGCCGGCATCCCCGTCGTCACCCTGGTGACCGACCTGCCCCACAGCGCACGCCTGGCGTACGTCGGCATAGACAACCGCGCGGCCGGCGCCACCGCCGCCTACCTCCTCGGACAGTGGCTGGGCAAGCGGCCCGGCAACGTGCTCACCACCATCAGCCGGGGCTCCTTCCGCGGCGAGGAGGAACGCGAGATGGGCTTCCGCAGCGCGATGCGCCTCGCCGACCCCAGACGATCCCTGATGGAGGTCACCGACAGCGACGGCCTCGACGCCACCCAGCACGATCTCGTCCTGGAGGCGCTCAAGCGGGACGAGGACATCGTCGCCGTCTACTCCGCGGGCGGGGGCAACCTCGCCACCCTCGACGCCTTCGACGCGCTCGGGCGGGAGTGCGCGGTGTTCATCGCGCACGACCTCGACCACGACAACACCCGCCTGCTGCGCGAGCGCCGCCTGTCCGCGGTCCTCCACCACGACCTGCGCCAGGACATGCGCCGCGCCTGCCAGATCATCATGCGCGCCCACAAGGCACTCCCCGACGACGGCCCCGCCCTGCCGTCGGCGATCCAGGTGGTCACCCCGTTCAACATGCCACCAGGTGCTCCATCCGCGCCGGTCATTGACTTGTAGACCGTCCGTGGCCGGCGCAACGAGGCCGGTCCGAGCCCAGCAGCGCCGCTCGGCCGCGCCCGTACAGGAAATCGGCGGTGAGCGGGCGCCATCTCCCCCTCTGGCGGCTGATGAAAGCACCACGAGCGCGACGCCCTCACACGTGGGCGCAACGCCGGGGCTTCCCCGCCGACGCCCTCTTGGCGGCCATGCCGACTCCAGTTCCAGCGGAACAGCCCACCGGGTGCAGTTGTCTGTGCGGGCCGCTATCCCGTCAGCGTCCACCCTCTGGTATCGAGCCTCAGGACAGCCATCCCGGAGACCAGCAACAACCTTGATCACATAGTCCGCCGCAGGTCAGAGAGGTTGAAGCTCCCCCGAGCGGCGCCGGACTCCAAAGACGTGAGCAGCGGATTCAGTCCGTTGAGCGACAGTTGACGCCCCGACACCTCACGAGGAACGTTTCCGCAGGTCAGGGCACTACTAAGGTGGGGCGGGCGGGACTCGAACCCACGGCCGACGGATTATGAGTCCTTTGGGGATCTTGGCGGCCCTTGTCGAGCAACGTCCATCCGTGACGTTTTCGCTGGTCAGCAGTCCAGCGCGCCTTCGGTGCGCGCCGGGGGCACGGTAAATCCTGGCGCGCGCTGGGGGTGCTTTCTGTCTGCCCCTGACAAGGGGCAGTTCCCGCTCGGGATCATGGAGTGGTCGTTCCGGCCGAAACCGATGCCTCTGTGATGCTGTGCAGCTCGC
>NZ_JBVHRI010000041.1:0-60279 GCF_055566975.1 Streptomyces sp. NPDC027189 | reverse complement strand
GCCGGCTGACCCCCATCGAATTCGAGACCGTCATGACCACACCGGCCCTCCAGCTCGCGTGACCGAACCTGTCACCCAAACCTGCAGCAGACCCGTTCACGTGTGCACGGCTGGGGTTGGTGTCTGTGCAATCCCATAGTCTGCGTTGATGACCGCTGAGTCCGGAGCTTTCTCGAGTGCGGCTCTCGAGGAGTACCTCTCCTTGATTGACGAGCTGCTCGCACAGCCCTTCGCGGAGACGGACTTCGAAGACGTCACCGGGTGCGGTGGCCCGGAGCACCGTGTGCGCGTCCTGCGGGTCAGTCGGGACTTCTGGGATGACGACGACGGGCAGGCTTGGCGCGAGGCTGACGCAGATCTGCGGGCCTACCTCGGCGCCCTGATCGCAACGCTCACGACACGCTGGGGCGATCCGCTCGTCGTCGACCTGTGGCCATATCTCAGGGCTGGCTGTGAGGGGGAGGTAGTGCCCGAGCCGCTCAACTCCCTCAGCCAACAGGCCGTAACCATGCAGGCGTGGCCGCTCCGGGATCGCGGCCGTTGGCTCGCGCTCACCATCGGCCAGGCAGACAAGGAACTGCCACTCGAACTGCTTGCCGCGGTCGGCCGGGCCCCTGCGCTTGACCTGAGCGCGGTTGGCCGGTCATGAGCGGAGCCAGACGATAACAGCTGCCGCCGTGGCAGTCCCGAGGGACACATAGCCGCGTTTGATGCCCGTATGGATGTGGCGATCGCCGCCGCGGTTGACTCTGCGGCGCCGGGTCTTTCCGAACGACGCTTCCACGGGGCCGGCACCGCAGAGCGCGGCAGACGATGCTTCGCCGGCCAGGCGGTCGGGGTTGTCTCCGGCCGCAATCAGCAAGGCCGCGGCCGTGTCCGGGCCGACGCCGTAGAGGCACAGGAGCTTGGGTGCGCAGGCACCGATCGCAGTGCTGATCCGGGCCGTCGAGGGCGGCACCGACACGGCAGAGCAGAAGATCACCATCGCGAGGACGCGGCCGTCCGACGCGCTGAGGGAGGTCCGGGGACGTGTCCCCAAGTCCCGCGTCCACCTTGTCGGCTACGCGGCGATCCTGCCGTCCGACGACACCGACCGCGGCCGCGAACTGCCCCTCGCCCCCGGCGACTTCACCAACCTGCGGGAGATGGAGCGGCAGCTCAACGCCACGCCGCGCGAGCAGGCCAAAGCGGCCGGGGCAACGTACGCCGACACATACACGCCCTCCGAAAGGCACGACGCCTGCTCGGCCGAGGGCGATGCTGGATCGACCCCCTCCGCCCCAGCAGCCCCGCGGCCGCCGTCCACCCCAACGCGCGCCGCGAACTCGGCGTGGCCGACGCGGTCCTGCGCACGGTGAACGCCTCGGGGTGAGCACCGGACGTGTTGTCGATACGTCCTGACAAACCCGTTGACATCATCGGTGGGCGGCTCCATAGTACGTGCCACTAGAGCGCACTAGTGCCGCGCTCTAGTGGCCAGGCCCCGACATGCACACACCCACCCTGACCAGCACAGCGAGGTGCAAGGGACATGTACAGACATCACCGAGCCGCCACTCTGACCGCCACGGTTCTCGTCGGCGCCCTGTTCGCAGCCGGCTGCTCCAGCAGCTCCGGCGGCAAGAAGTCCGAGGAAGGCGAGGGGGCCGCCGCCGCGGGCAAGGCCACCACGCCCCGCATGACGGTGGCCATGGTCACCCACGCCTCCCCCGGCGACACCTTCTGGGACCTGATCCGCAAGGGCGCCCAGGCAGCCGCCGCCAAGGACAACATCAAGCTCGTCTACTCCAGCGACCCGGGCGCCGGGAACCAGGCAAGCCTGGTCCAGAACGCCATCGACCAGAAGGTCGACGGCATCGCACTCACCGCCGCCAAGCCCGACGCCATGAAGGACGTGGTCGCCAAGGCCAAGGCGGCCGGCATCCCGGTCGTCGGCTTCAACTCCGGCGTGGACGACTGGAAGCAGCTCGGCATGCTCGAGTACTTCGGCCAGGACGAGAACATCGCCGGCCAGGCCTTCGGCGTGCGCCTGAACCAGCTCGGCGCCAAGCACGCCCTCTGCGTCATCCAGGAGCAGGGACAGGTGGCACTGGAATCCCGCTGCGCCGGCCTGAAGAAGGGCTTCAGCGGCAAGACCGACATCCTCTATGTCAACGGCACCGACATGCCCTCGGTGAAGTCGACGATCACCGCCAAGCTCAAGCAGGACTCGTCCATCGACCAGGTGGTCACCCTCGGAGCCCCCATCGCGCTCACAGCGGTGCAGTCGGTGGGCGACGCGGGGAGCAAAGCCAAGGTCGCGACCTTCGACCTCAACAAGGACCTGGTGAAGGCCGTCCAGGACGGCAAGGTCGAGTTCGCCGTGGACCAGCAGCCGTACCTGCAGGGCTATCTCGCCGTTGACGCCCTGTGGCTGTACAAGACCAACGGCAACGTCAGCGGCGGGGCCACCGCGCCCGTACTGACGGGCCCGGCCTTCATCACCAAGGACAACGCCGACGCCGTTGCCGCGTTCGCGGCGAAGGGAACGCGCTGACCGCGGCGACCTGCGCCGCTGCGGCACCCGGCCGGCATCGCATCCACGGCGCCGGCCCTGCCTCGTGGACTCAGCCCACCGGCGGTGGACCACTGGTCCCGCGCACCACCAGCTTCGGGTCCAACACCGCTTCCCGCAGCTCCAGTTCGGGATTCTCGAGGCGCTCCACCGCGAACCGCACCGCGTATTCCGCCATGAGCCCCGCGTCCTGGCGGACCGTGGTCAGGCCGATCGGCATCAGGTGAGAGAGGTGGCTGTCGTCGTATCCGACGACGGACAGGTCGCGCGGCACCTCGACGCCGCCCCGGGTCAGGGACATCAACAGGCCCATCGCACTACGGTCGTTGCCCGCGAGGACCGCTGTCGGCAGGGGCTGCCCCTGATCCCGTTCCGCGAGGAGCGTGCGGCCAGTCTCGATGCCCGACTGCTCCGTGTGATCACCGGGGATGACACGGACCTCGGACTCCAGCCCGTGGCGACGCATCGCCGCCCGGTAGGCGCGCCGCCGCTCGGCCGAGCCGGGGCCGTGGCCGCCGTCGATGTGCACGATCCGGCGGTGCCCCAGCTCGACAAGGTGGTCCATGGCCTGCCGTACGCCCTTGCCCTCGGCGGAGTGCACGAAGTCCACGTGGGCGTGGGGGACCCGGCGGCTGACGGAGACGGCGACCGTGCGCCGTCCCAGTTTGTCGAGGAACGCGGGTTCCGCGAAGGAGCCGAGCAGGATCACCGCCTCGCAGCGGTGGCTGAGCAGCGCCTCGACGGCCTTCTCCTCGCTGCGGCCCTGGGTGGCGCCGGACAGCAGGACCTCGTAGCCGAGGCGTTCGACCTCGGGGTAGATGCCCTCGATGAGGTTGGTGTGGAAGGTCTGGTGCACGGTGAACATCACGCCCAGCGTGCGGCTGCGGCCGCGCGCCAGCAGCTGGGCCGCAGTGTCGGGCCGGTAGCCGATCTCGTCGGCGACCCGCAGCACCCGTCGGCGGGTCTCCTCACTCGCCCCCGGCTGGTTGCGGAACACGATCGAAACGAGCGCCCGGGAGACGCCCGCCTTCTCGGCGACGTCCGCCATCGTGGGCCGCTGTCTGCCCGATGTATCCACCTGTGAACCCACCCTCCGACGCCGCTCGCCTTAGCGGTGATCTCGAAATCTCCCGGCAACAGGCTATTGACATGACATTTGGACTGGAGTCATCGTACTCGGACTAGAGCGCGCTAGTAGAGCGCGACAGAAGACGTCGCGAAAACTCCCGATCTTCGGGTGAAGGGACACGTCATGGCAACGGCGCCAAGCCCGCTCCGTACCGTCGCAGGCAACCTGTGCCTGGGCTCCGCCCCGGACTCCTGGGGCGTCTGGTTCCCCGAGGACAACCACCAGGTTTCGTACACCCGCTTCCTCGATGAGCTCGCGCAGGCCGGCTACGAGTGGCTGGAGCTCGGGCCGTACGGCTACCTCCCCACCGACCCGCAGCGGCTGAAGGCCGAACTCGACGCCCGTGGGCTCCAGGTCTCCGGCGGCACCGCCTTCGGTGCGCTGCACCGGCCCGAGGCGTGGGACGAGATGCTCGCCCACGTCCGGCAGGTGGCCGCGCTGACCGCCGCCGCGGGCGCCCACCATCTGGTCCTGATCCCGCCCATGTACCGGGACGAGAAGACCGGCGCGTTCACCGAGCCGCCCGAGCTGACCGCCGAACAGTGGGCCGGCTTCGGCAAGGCCGCCGACCGGCTCGGCGGGCTGCTGCTCGACGAGTACGACGTGCGCCTCGTCCTCCACCCGCACGCCGACAGCCACATCCAGACACAGCCCGAGATCGAGCGGCTGCTCAACGAGTCGGACTCCCGCTACACCAACCTCTGCCTGGACACCGGGCACGTGGCTTACGGTGGCGGCGACAACCTGGAGCTGATCCGCCGGTTCGGCGAACGCGTGGGCTACGTCCACATCAAGCAGATGGATCCCGAGGTGCTGGCCCAGGTGGCAGCCGAGGACCTGTCGTTCGGCGAAGCCGTCAAGCGCGGGGTGTGCGTGTCGCCCCCGGCCGGTGTGCCGAACCCGGCCGATGTGGTGTCCGAACTGGCCAAGCTGGACGCCGAGTTGTTCGTGATCGTCGAGCAGGACCTGTATCCGTGCGCTCCCGAGGTGCCACTGCCCATCGCGGTCAGCACCCGTGAGCACCTGGCAGGTTGCGGCCTGACCGGAACCCGACGCCCGAACATCACCCAGTAGGAGGCTGCCATGGACGTCAGGGACGACACGACTGCGGCCCCGGCCTCCTCGGTCACGGAGCACGCCCCACTGGCAGTCTCCCGGCGGCTGCGGCTCATCACCGTCATCGCCACCTTCGGCGGGCTCCTCTTCGGCTACGACACGGGCGTGATCAACGGCGCCCTGCCCTACATGACCGACGACCTCGGCCTGACCCCCTTCACCGAGGGCACAGTCACCAGCTCGCTGCTCCTCGGCGCGGCGCTGGGCGCGATCACGGGCGGCCGGCTGTCGGACACACGGGGACGCCGCCGTACGATCCTCACCCTCGCCGTGGTGTTCTTCGTCGGCGCGCTCGCCTGCACGCTCGCGCCCAACACCGCGATCATGGTCGTGGCGCGCTTCGTCCTCGGCCTCGCCGTCGGTGGCGCCTCGGTCACCGTGCCCGTCTACCTCGCGGAGATCTCCCCCGCCGAGCGGCGCGGCGCACTGGTCACCCGCAACGAACTGATGATCGTCAGCGGCCAGTTGCTCGCCTTCACCTCCAACGCGATCATCGCGCAGGTGGGCGGCGAGTCCGGTGGTGTGTGGCGCTGGATGCTCGTGCTCGCCACCATTCCGGCCGTCGTGCTCTGGTTCGGCATGCTGGTGATGCCGGAGAGCCCGCGCTGGCTGGCCTCCCAGACCCGCTTCGGCGAGGCCCTGGAAGTGCTCAAGCAGGTGCGCTCCCGGCAGCGGGCCGAGGCCGAGCTGAGCGAAGTGTCCGCGCTCGCCGTCAAGGAGGAGCAGGAGAACCTCGGCGGCTGGCAGGACATGAAGGCCACCCCGTGGCTGCGCAGGCTCATGTTCGTCGGCTTCGGCATCGCGATCGTGCAGCAGATCACCGGCGTCAACACGATCATGTACTACGGCACCCAGATCCTCACCGACGCCGGCTTCGCCTCCGACAGCGCCCTGACCGCGAACATCGCCAACGGCGTCATCTCGGTACTGGCCACCTTCGTCGGCATCTGGCTGCTGGGCCGCGTCAACCGCCGCCCGATGCTGATGACCGGTCAGGTCGGCACGATGGCGGCCCTGTTGCTGATCGGCGTCTTCTCTCTGGTGCTGCCCGCAGGCGACGGCCGGGCGTACGCGGTGCTCGCGATGACCGTCACCTTCCTCGCCTTCCAGCAGGGCGCGATCTCACCGGTGACCTGGCTGATGCTGTCGGAGATCTTCCCGATGCGGATGCGCGGCTTCGGTATGGGTGTCGCGGCCGTGGTGCTGTGGCTGACCAACTTCGCGATCGGCTTGGTCTTCCCGTCCTTGGTCTCCGGGATCGGAGTCTCCAACACGTTCTTCCTCTTCGTGGTGGCGGGCGTCTTCTCGCTCACCTTCGTGAAGCTCTACGTCCCCGAGACCAAGGGCCGCACCCTCGAAACCCTCGAAGCCGAACTCCGGGCGCGCTTCTCCTGATCCCTCTCCTTCTCAAGGATTCGACATGACCGTACGTGTAGGTGTCATCGGTGCCGGAATGATCGGCCAGGACCACATACGACGACTCACCGACGTCGTCACCGGGGCCACCGTCACCGCCGTGACCGACATAGACCAGGCCCGCGCCGCCGAGGTGGCCGCCCGCGTCGGCGCGACCGTGCTGCCGACCGGTGCCGACCTGATCGCCTCCCCCGACGTGGACGCCGTTCTCGTCACCTCCTGGGGCCCCACCCATGCCGAGCACGTCCTGGACGCCGTCGCGGCCGGTAAGCCGGTGTTCTGCGAGAAGCCCCTCGCGACAACCGCCGAGGACTGTCTGCGCATCGTCGAGGCGGAGCATGCCCACGGCCGCCGCCTGGTCCAGGTCGGCTTCATGCGCCGCTTCGACGCCGGCTACCGCCAGATGAAGGAGGTCCTCGCCGCCGGATCGATCGGCGCCCCGCTGATCGTGCATTGTGCGCACCGCAACCCGACCGTGCCGGAGTCGTACACCTCGCAGATGGCCGCGCAGGACACGGCAGTTCACGAGATCGACGTCCTGCGCTGGCTGCTCGACGACGAGATCGTCTCCGCGCAGGTGGTCACCCCGCGCGCCACCAGCAAGCGGTTCGCGCACCTCAAGGACCCGCAGATCATGCTCTTCGAAACCGCGAACGGGGTCCGCATCGACCTGGAGGTCTTCGTCAACTGCCAGTACGGCTACGACATCCAGTGCGAGACCGTCGCCGAGGAGGGCCTGCTCCGGCTGCCCGACCCGGCCGCCGTCGGGGTCCGCACCGCCGGACGCCACGGCACCGCCGTACTGCAGGACTGGAAGGGGCGTTTCGCCGACGCCTTCGACACCGAGTTTTGCGAGTGGATCGCCTCCGTCGAGGCAGGCACCGAGCCCACCGGCCCGTCCGCCTGGGACGGTTACGCCGCCACCGTCATCACCGACGCCGCCGTCCGCTCCCTGGACTCCGACGGCGCCGTCGTCACCGTCGACATGAAGCCGCGTCCCGCCGTCTACGGAGGCACCGCGTGAAGATCGCCCTCGACCCGTACATGTTCCGCGTCCTGCCGCTCGACGACATGGTGCGCACCGTCGCCGAACTCGGCTACGAATACATCGAGTTGTCGCCGCGCGACGACTTCATGCCGTTCTTCCTGCACCCGCGGGCCGACGACGAGCGCATCGCCGAGCTGAAGAACTCCCTGCGCACGCACGGCGTGAAGCTGTCGTCCGTGCTGCCGCTGTACAAGTGGTCCTCGTCCGAGGAGACCGAGCGGCAGGCCGCCGTCCGCTACTGGAAGCGGATGATCGAGATCACGGCGGATCTCGAATGCCCGCTGATGAACTCGGAGTTCAACGGCCGCCCCGAGCGCGCCGCCGAAAGCGAGGCCGCCTTCTGGCGCTCCATGGAGGAACTGCTGCCGATCTTCGAGCGAGAGGGCATCGCCCTCAACCTGGAGGCCCACCCGGACGACTTCTGCGAGGAGAACACGCCCGCGGTCGACCTGGTCCGCGCGATCAACAAGCCCTGGGTGAACTACCTCTACTGCGCTCCGCACTCCTTCCACCTCTCCGGTGCCTCGGAGGCCGGTGCGGACATCGCGGCGATGATGCGCTACGCCGGCGACAAACTCCAGCACGTGCACATCGCCGATTCCTTCAACCACAAGGGATCGTCCGGCCTGCGCTACATCCTCAACCCGCCCGGCACCACCGCCCGGATCCACCAGCACCTGGACATCGACCAGGGCGAGGTCGACTGGGACGCCTTCTTCGCCACCCTGCGCGAGCTGAACTTCGACGGCGTCGCCACCGCCTGCGTCTTCGCCTGGGAGGAACGGGCCCGGGACTCCTCGGCGTTCATGCTGGACCGCATCACCAAGGAACTCGCCGCGAAGTATTCGCCGGCGGGTCCGCGGTGACCTACTGAGGCGCCGCTGACCCGCCGGAGACGGCGCCCTTCGGTGTCCGAGCGTCGGACATCGTCCGCTGCCCCGCCGCAGTCAGGCACAGGACCACGATGGCGCAGGTCGCTGGTTCCTCGAGGAACGGCAGCGGGGCGTCAGCACAGGGTGATCCCCCGGGGGCACGCTCCTGCGATCAACCGACAGGTGCCGTCGGCATGGCGCGTCCCTGGTTCATGACGGCCGCCCGCCGAACTGCCAGTCGTGGACCTCGATGTCTGCATACCGGTCCTGGGCCAGGACGGCGCGTGCCGTGTCCGGGTCCGGGGCCCGGAGCAGCACCGCCGTACCCACACAGGTGGCGCCGTCGTCGGACAGCAGCGGCCCGTACGCGATCAGCTCGTCCCGGTCGGGCGGCACGATGAGGTCGGCGGCCTGCCCCGAACTGAAGCCGAGCACCAGATACCGGTTGCCACCGGTCCGGCCACCAGGGAAGTCCCACATTGTGCGCCCCAGCATGTTGCGCCACCGGCGCAGCAGCACGTCCCGATACGCGCCGGCCTGGTAGTTGGGCTCGTTGAAGGCGAACGCGCGGGCGGCGGCGGGATCCGGCAGGTCGATGATGTGCACGCTGCCGGTGGGCGTGTCGCCGTCGTCGGCGAAGGTCGGGCCGCGAGCGATCATCTCCCTCGCGTACCGGTCCATGTAGGACCAGTGCTCTTCCAGCAGCTCCTCGCGCAATGTGACGGAGCCGGGCCGATCGCGGTGGTAGCAGAAGAACTCCATGCCCACAGACTCTCCCCAACGTACGGCAGCATCTCAACGGGATTTGGCAACGATGCCTGCACGCTCCGAACGCGGCAGCGTTGAGTGCCGAGTACAACCTGGCCTACGTCACCCCGTGGGGATTCGATCACCCCGCTCAGCGTCGGTCCGCCCCTGAGCCTGGCCACGGCCCGCAGGGGCACAGCCCGGAAACACGGATCAGGCAATGGCGCCCCGGGGCGCCATTGCCGTGGCGAGACGATGCCCGACCCAGCTATCGACCCTACGGTGATGGCATGACGGTGCTCAACAGTTGGAGGCGGCAAGGGCGAGCCCGGAACCGCGCGGTCGACGCCATGGGCGTGGCTGTGCTGTGCGTGCTGTCGGTCGTGGCTGCCTCGATCGATCCGCACCAGCACCAATTCGTGTTGCGCTGGCCCGCCGTGGTACTGGCTGCCGTCGGCTGCTCCGCGTTGCTCTGGCGGCGTCGCCACCCGTTCGGCGTACTGGCCGTCGCCGTTGGCTGCGGGGTGGTTTTCCCGCTGCTCGGGTTTCGGGAGAGTCCACTGGTGACAAGCCCGGTTCTGGTGTCCGTCTACAACGTCGCCGTGCGGACCGACCGGCGCACCGCCTGGACCGCGGCAGCTGTCTCGGCTGCCGTCATGGTGGGCGCTGTCGCTCTGTGGTCCTCGAACTCGTGGCTGGACCCGGACCATGTCGCGACGCTGGCCTGGACGGCTCTGCCGGCCGCCGTCGGGGACGGGCTGCGCTCACGGCGCGCCTATGTGGCGGCCGTGGAGGAACGGGCGGAGCACGCCGAGCGCACCCGCGAGCAGGAAGCACAGCAGCGAGTGGCGGCCGAACGCGTCCGGATCGCACGCGAGCTGCACGACATCGTCGCGCACCACATCGCCTTGATCAACGCTCAGGCAGGCGTCGCTGTCCATCTGGTGGACCAGCGCCCGGAACAAATCCTGTCGGCTCTGGAGAACATCCGGGACACCAGCCGCTCCGCGCTGGACGAACTACGGGTGACCGTAGGCCTGCTGCGGCAGTCCGACGAGCCGGTGGCGCCCCGCGACCCGATGCCGGGCCTTGCGCAAGTGCCGGCACTACTGGCGTCGTTCGAACGCGCCGGGCTGGCGGTGAGCCACACGCGGCAGGGCACCACCGAACCGCTGGAGCCGGCGGTCGACCTGGCCGCGTACCGCATCGTGCAGGAGTCCTTGACCAATGTGCGCAAGCACGCCGGGGCCGACCATGCCCGGCTGTTCCTGCACTACGACCGTGAACGGCTGACAATCACCGTCGAGGACGACGGGTGTGCCGGACCGCACCATCCTCACCCGGGGGCCGGTCACGGACTGATCGGGATGCGTGAGCGGGCTACCGCGATCGGGGGCACGCTGAATGCGGGACCTCGCCCCGAGGGCGGGTTCACCGTGACCGCCGAACTGCCGCTGCGGCCCAGCCCGGCACGGGAACGGAGACATGAGCATGACGATTCGCGTACTGCTTGCCGATGACCAGGCCCTGCTGCGGGGCACCTTTCGAATGCTGTTCGACGCGACAGATGACATGGAGACCGTGGCCGAGGCGTCCAACGGCCGCGAGGCAGTCGAACTGGCCGGCGCACAGCGCCCGGATGTGGTCCTGATGGACATCCGCATGCCGGAGATGGACGGCCTCGAGGCGACACGGCTCATCACGGAGTCCGAGGACCTCGCAGATGTGAAAGTGCTCATCCTGACCACCTTCGAAGATGACGAGCACGTCGCCGAGGCACTGCGTGCGGGTGCGAGCGGCTTTCTCGGCAAGGGTGCGCGACCCGAGGAGCTCCTCGATGCCGTCCGCACAGTCGCCGACGGCGAGGCGCTGCTGTCCCCGTCAGCGACGCGAGCGTTGATCACTCGCTTTCTGGCCCAGCCGGATCCATGCCCGGTGGCCGTACATGAGCAGTTGGAGAGCTTGACGCCGCGGGAACGCGACGTCACGAGCCTCGTCGCACTGGGCCTGTCCAACGACGAGATCGCCGAGCGCCTGTTCGTCAGCCCGCTGACCGCCAAGACCCACATCAACCGGGCCATGACCAAGCTGGCGGCTCGTGACCGCGCCCAGCTCGTGGTCATCGCCTACCAGTGCGGGCTGGTCAGTCCGGCTACGGAACCGGATCGCTCCCAGCAACCCGCATAATCGCCGGCACGGTGCGTCCATCTTCTGCCCCAGCCGTATGACGATGTACCGCATACCGCAGCCGTGGTAGCCGGAAGTCGCTGCGTGGGGACGACGCGCTGAGGGCCGTTCCTGGGCCAAGGTGAAACCCTGAACGGAGGTTTCGCCATGACCGCCCACTGCCTGACCAAGAAGTCCGACGAGAAGACGGCCGTCGAGGAATGCCGCACGATCCGTGAGCTACCGGCCGGACACGAACTCAAGACCCTCGCGCCCGATGAGGCAAGCGCGGTGCGGGCTCACCCGGCAACCTGCACCACGTACCAGGACGAGTACGACTGCCCCGCAGCCGTGCCCGCACACCTATCTCTTCTGCGCGACGCCCTGGCCTGCGACAAAGGCCGAAACACGCGGACGCACGCGGCCACCCGGGCCGACTGCAGCGACACGTCACCCCGTCACCGCAGGCCACACCGAACGACCCTGACCATGCAGCTCACGCTGTCTCAGTGGGTCAACAGGACCACGTCGCAGATGAGGTGAGCAGACCTCGCGGAAGCGACGACGTGCCTGGGGCGGACAGCAAAGAGGCCCTTCTGCGGCGTCTCACCGGCGACCGGCGAAGAACGCTGTCTGCCCTCGCTGACCGACAACACGAGGATCACGATCCACAACCGCGTGCGAACCGTTAAGCAGCTGACCGGCCAGGTCGTGGGCACCCCCGCCGGGGCAGATCGGGATGCTCCCGGCGGCTGGTCCCTGGAGGCCTCCGACACCCGGTCCAGCCGGGTGGCGGGGGCAGCCCCCGCCAGTCGGCGGGGGCGGTTCCGGACACCTGCCGGATAGTTTTGACCGGCAGCGTCTCCGACCCTGGATCACATGACCCACGACGTACGAGAGGCCGCGCCATCCGAGGCGGCATCCGCTGCCCGGGCCGGCCCCGGCCCCTCCCGTACGTCGTCAACAAGACGGCTGATCGTCCTCGACCTGACCCTTGGCCTGGCGGTTCTCGCCATGTACGCAGCCCGCATCGGCCCCGTACCCCTCGGTGGGCGGCCCGCAGGTGGCCGCGCCGCGCAGCCGGACGACATGGTCGATCCCGGGCGACAGGGGCGTCGTCCTCGCCGCCTGCCTCATCGCCCTCGCCGCCTGCCTCATCGCCACCGACCGGTCAGTGCGGCCGCGGTGGCTTGCCGCGCCCGTCATCGCGGTCGGCTCAGTCTCCCCGACCGCCTACGTCGGCCACCTCATCGCCATCAAGGCCCCGCGCATCGACGACCTGCCGGCCTCCGCTGCCCTGCTGGCTCTGATCGGCTTCGCCGCAGCTGCCGTCCTGCCGGCCCTCGCCTGGATCCGGGCCTTCCCGCGAGGGCCACTGGCATACGAGGGCCACTGGGATACATGCTGCACGCCGCCCCTACACCCGCACGCCTGATCAACCAACCGGCGGCGGACCACCAGAGCCCTTACGGGACTCAACCTCCAACGACGGTTCCGCGCCACCCACGGTTTTCGAGGGACTCACACCATCCGGCGTCATGCCGGGCCATGAAGGAGGGAAGCCGATGTCCGTCAGCCTGACATTCATGTGCGCGACAGCCGGGGACGACACCAGGGACGCAATGTTCCGTGACGGTCTCCTCAGTGAGCGAAGCCTGCGTGCGGCACGCACCGTCGGCGCAACACTCCCCCGGTACTCGCTGGCCATCCGGGCACCGTCGGCCCGCTGCGCGCAGATTGCCGACGCTCTCGGCCTGGAGACTTCACTCGAGCCTGCACTGCGCGACTTCGACTACGGCATGTGGCGCGGCCGCACAGTTGGCGAAGTCGCCGCGGACGACCCCTACGGGTACGCCGCCTGGCTTACCGACCCGGATGCCGCGCCGCCCGGAGGCGAGTCCGTACGCCAGCTCTGCCGTCGAACCGCCAACTGGCTGAGCAGCCTGCCGACTGGCATGGGCCATGCATTGGCCATCACCGAACCAGCCGTTATCCGGGCCTCGCTCGTCCATGCTCTGTCCGCGCCGGCAACAGCCTTCTGGCATTTCGATGTGCCCCCCTTGTCCGCGGTCTCCCTTACTTTGTGTGGTGGCCGCTGGAACGTTCGGCCCGGCCGTCTCACCCCGGTAAGAGCCGGCACCAGTCGCGCTGTTCCCATGCCCTGTGACGCTGCACAGGATCGGACGGTGCTCCTGCGGGGCGAGGCGGCGAGCGACGAGCAGTACGACCTCATCGCCCGGGTGTGACTCGTCGGCCACACCAGTCGGACAAGGAGGGCGAACAGGCTGAGCGGCCTGGAGAACAGGGCCGGCCGGAAGCCCCGACGGAGAGGGCCAGGGGAGATCCACGCGGTGTCGCTCACATCCGGTCGGCGCCGGACATCACCGTCTCCCGCGGCCCCAGGCTGGCGCCGCTCAGCCAACAGGTGGTGGTACTGAGACGCAGCCGGCGAACCTGCCGCAGTCCGTGCTGTCATCCCCGGAAGGAGCCCGCCGGGTCCGGGGTGGCCGGACTGCGGTACGTACGGGGTCGACCGACAATGGGGGGCGGGGCGCGTGTCCGGCCCGCCCACGACGCCTCGGCGGCGTCGGCCCGAGAGGAACGTGCTCATGCGCGCTGAGTCTTCGCCGGCCGCGCGGACGGGGGCCTTCATCGCGGTCGCCCTGGCCCTGTTCTGCATCCAGCTCGACTTCTTCGCACTGAACCTGGCCGTCCCGGGGATCGCCGAGGAGTTCGGTGTCACCGCCTCGGCCGCTCAGTGGCTGGGCCAGGTCCCGCCGCTCGGCTCGCGCGCGACACACGGCGGAGGCCCGCCGTGAAGGGCGGGGCCGAGCCAGCCGAGATCCTGCACCGGTCGGTGCGGGTGACACTGGCGGCGTCCGCGGGGTTCTACCCCTTCCTGTACGGGCTTGGCGAGCCGGCGCTGGCGCTGTACGCGCTGTTCGCGCCCATCGCTCTAGGGCTGCTGTCCTCGATCCCGGGGTCCGGGCGGCAACGGGCCGCGGTGATGCTGAAGGCGCTGCCGGTTGGCCTGGTGCTGGTGGCACTGGGGACCGTGCTGGCGGTGCAGACCTGGGCGGCGGTGCTCGGGATGCTCGTCGTCGGATTCCTCCTGGCCTTCGCGGCCATCGCGGGGCCGCAGCCGGCCGGGGCGGCGCCCGGACTCCAGCTCTTCTACATCCTGGCCTGCTTCCCGCCCTACGAACCGCAGACCCTATGGGCGCGACTGGCCGGGCTCACCGCGGGCGCGGTGCTGCTGGCGCTGTGCGAGCTGTTCCTCCTGCCGCAGCCTGCGGGTGAGACGTACCGATGGAGCCTCGCAAAGGCCGTGGCGACCGCGGGCGACACCCTCGCCGGCCGCACCAGCCTCTCGCCTGAGGTCCTACGCGCCGCGGGCGCGCGGCTGCGGCTGTCCCAGGTCCCGCCCGCGGAGCGCCCCGCCGGCCCGGGCCGTGCGGTCCGCGGTCTTTCCCAGGCGGGTTCCGGAGCCCGCAGGCTGCTCGAACAGCTGGCCCATCTGACCGAGACGGGACAACTGCGCGACCTCCTCCGGGGCGGCGCCCAGGTCGACATACGGGACGGCTGCCCGGCGGACGCAAGGGGTGGCGCCCGTCCCGACACGGCATCCCAGTGGCTGCTGCCACAGGTGACGTCCCTGTGCGACGACAGTGCCGCGGCCCTGCGGGCGGGCCGAGCCGCCACGGGCCCGCAGCGCATGGACGAGGCGATCGGCGCCTTCCAGAAAATGCGCGTGCGGCAAGTGGCGGAGCAGCCAACCGGCGAGGTGCCGGCGTTGGTGACAGTGCTGCGTCGGCAGGCCGCGCTGCTGGCCCTCGCCGAGTCGGTACGCATCCTGGAAATCTCCGTACGGGTCGGCCTCGACGGGCGGCGCACCCCGCCGATCGAGCCACGCGAGCTGTTCTGGTACACGGAGGCGTCCACGTCCCGGCTGTGGCTGCGCCGGATCGTCGGCAACATGACGCTCCGCTCGGTGCAGTTCCACAACGCCGTCCGGATCGCACTGGCCCTCGGCACGGCGCGGCTGGTCGCTGGTTCGCTCGACCTGACCCACGGCTTCTGGGTGCTGCTGGCGGTGCTGACGCTGAGCAGAACCACCGTCGGGGAGACCTGGGCGGCCATTCGCGAGGCGGTGGCCGGCAACCTCGTGGGCGCCGTCGCGGCGGGCGCCCTGCTCATCGGCGTCGGACAGCACACCGGCGCCTACGCCGCGATCCTCGCGCCGGGCATGCTGCTCGCCTTCGCGTTCGGGCCACTGCTCGGCATTGCCTGGGCGCAGGGGCTGTTCACGCTCGTGGTGGCCACCGCGTTCGCCCAGATCGCTCCGGCCACCTGGCGGCTGGCCGAGGCGCGGATCGTGGACGTGGTGACCGGCAGCGCCATCGGTCTGCTGTGCGCGATGCTCGCCTGGCCGGCTGGCGCCCGCCGGGAGGTGCGCAGGACCATGGCGGGGCTGCTGCGCGAGTGCGGGCCGCTGATCAAGGGCACCGCCGAGGTGTTGACGGCCGTGCCGCCGGGCTCCGCACCGCCCCCGCCGACGCTCCCGGCCCTGCACCGGCTGCGCCTGGCCGAGTCCGCCTACGACCAGTTCCGCAGTGAACCGACCGTCGGCGCATCCGTCAGCGCCGACTGGCACGGTCTGCTCATCGCGGCCCACCAGATCCTGCTCGGGGCCCAGTGGCTGCCCCGCTTCGACATGCCCGCGAGTGCCCTGCCCCCGGACGCCACGGAACGTGCCCGGGCCGATGCCCGGGCGGCGGCCGGAACCACCGATCGGCTGGCCGCCCTGTGCGCCGGGGAACGACCGCCGCCGGACCGGACGCGGCCAGAACTCTCGCGGTCGCCCACACCGCTGCTGCCGACGCTGGTCGACCTCGAGGTGTGGCTGGCGAGCCTGACCGCCCAGCTCTCCCGCGTCGAGGCCGGCCTGCCCGGTGTGGGCGGCCGCGCGGTGGCGGAGGCGACGGGCGGGGCGACGGGCAGCGGCACCGCCCCCTCCGTGACCGGTCCCGGCGGGCACGGAAACTAGGGCGCGCGCCATGTCCCGCGGAAGCCTACGTGCCAGGCTGCGGCCCCCGTCCCCGCTCCGGGGGTGGGCGTGGTGGCTGCCGCTGATCGCAGTGGCCGTGGACGTGCTCGCCGAAGTGATCGTCAGGGGCCGCGAACCGGTGAGCTTCATGCTCATCGCCGTACCGCCGCTCGCGGCCGCGACGCGCGGCCCACGGGGCACCGCGCTGTCGGCCGTGGTGTGCCTGGGCCTGCAGATGTGGATGGCCGCCCGCCGCCCCGGCCACTTCGACGAGCAGCACCATGTCGCCGTGTACGTCGCCACGTTCCTCATCGGTGTCGCCAGCGTCGCGCTGGCCTGGCAGCGGGAGCGGACCCGGCGGCACCTGATCCGGGCCAACTCGGTCGCGGAAGCCATGCAGCGGACCCTGCTGCGGCCCGTGCCGCACCGGCTCGGCCCCGTCCATGCCGCCGGGTTCTACGAGGCGGGCGAGGGCGGCACGCTCGTCGGCGGGGATCTGTACGACGTATGCCAGACGCCCTTCGGGGTACGGGCGATCATCGGCGACGTCCGCGGCAAGGGGCTGGATGCGGTCCAGACCGTCGCGGCGGTGCTGGGCAGCTTCAGGGTGTCGGCCCACGAGTGGCAGAGCCTGAGCAGTCTGGCCGAGCGGCTGGAGCTCAGCATCGCCCTCAACAGCCCGGCGGGTGACGAGGGCGACCCCGAGCTTTTCGTGACGGCGCTGGTGCTGGAGTTCCCGCCGGGCGGCGGCGAGGTGCGGATCGTCGACCGTGGACACCCCTCGCCGCTGGTGATCGGCCCGCAGGACGCCCGCCGGCTGGTCACGTCGCCCGGGCTGCCGCTGGGCCTGGGCGTCCTGGCGGCAGGCGGAGACGACACGACGGTGCACCCGCTGGGGCCCGGGGAGGTGCTCGTCGTGCACACGGACGGAGTGAGCGAGGCGCGCGACGCGGACGGCTTCTTCTACCCGGTCCTGCGGCGGCTCGGTGAACGGTTCCGCGGCGAGCACGCCCCGGACCCGGAGGCGGTCGTGTCGTTCCTGCGGACCGACACCGAACGCTGGTCGGCGACGTCCGACAACGACGACCGGGCCGTCCTCGCGCTCTGCCTGGACGGTACGGCGCCGCGAGAGGGCACCGGGGACACCGACGCCGCCCGCCGGGGCCCGCATCGCTAGGGTCGCCGAGTACCCCCGGCCCGCGGAGTCGATGGACCGCGGGAACAGCTCCCCGCCCGCAACGCCGCCGCATCGGCAGCCATCGCCACCCTGTGGGCGTATCGTCCGCTTACGGACGGTTGAGGTGGCCGGTGTGCTGCCTCGCTGTGTGGACGGGTGAGTTTCCGCCAGGTACGGAACTCCCCGGACGTCGCCGCCGGCAGGGGGTGAGGGTGTGCTTGACACCGCCGGCTCCGTGGTCGTCGCGGGCCCGGGTCCGGAGTTCTGGAGTCTGCCCTGGTGCAGGGCATGCCGTCCACCCACGGTAGGGCCGCGGCGGCCGACGCCGACGCGGCGATCGCGCAGGTTCTCCTACCGGTGCTCGGGGTTTTCGTAGTCGTGGCGGCAGCCGGCGTCCCAGGCGGTTCGCTGGTTGCCGTAGGCGGGGATACCACCGAGATCCTTCAACGCCCGGGCCAGGTGCAGCAGGTTCCAGGTCATGAAGGTGGTGTTGCGGTTGGTGAATTCGTTTTCCGGGCCGCCCGAGCCGGGGTCGAGGTACGAGGGGCCGGGGCCTGCCTCGCCGATCCATCCGGCGTCCGCCTGGGGAGGGATGGTGTAACCCAGGTGCTGCAGGCTGTAAAGGACGTTCATGGCGCAGTGCTTGACGCCGTCCTCGTTGCCAGTGATCAGGCAGCCGCCGACGCGGCCGTAATAGGCGTACTGTCCGGCTTCGTTGAGCAGGCTGGAGCAGGCATAGAGGCGTTCGATCACCTGCTTCATCACGGAGCTGTTGTCGCCCAGCCAGATGGGGCCGGCCAGCACGAGGATGTCGGCCGCGAGGACCTGCTGGTAGAGGTCCGGCCAGGCGTCCGTCTCCCAGCCGTGCTCCGTCATGTCGGGCCACACACCAGTGGCGATGTCGCGGTCCACGGCCCGTACGACATCGACGTGCACTCCCTGTGCGTCCATGATGGCGGTGCTGCGGTCGATCAGTCCCTGGGTGTTGCTCGGCTCCGGCGAGCGTTTGAGGGTGCAGTTGATCACCAGGGCCCGCAGGTCGTCGTACTGGGCCGGCGGTGCATCGGTGGCGGGCGACGAAGCGGTCACACGGTCCTCCCAGAGCCCTGCCGCCGCACGGTGCGCGGCGGCGCGTCCACATCCGGATCCAGCGTGCGGGCCGGCCCGTGGCAGGCGCCACCACAACGCCTCCGAATGGCCCCTGCGGTGCCTCGCGGTGCGTGAGCTCAGGCGCGGGTCGGTGCCCACCACCGGCCACTCCGGCCGGCGGCTGATGAGTGGCTGGGGCAGGCGAGCGTGCCTACGTTCGTCTCATGGACACCGAAGGCGCGACCGGGTCGCGGAGCACGGCAGCAGTGGAGGACGTCGCGCACCTGTTGGTGCGCTGTCTGCGGGCCGAGGGCGTGGAGTACGTCTTCGGGATTCCCGGTGAGGAGAACATCCGCTTCGTCGACGCCCTGAACGACTCCGGGATCCGGTACGTCCTGGTACGTCACGAACAGGCCGCCTCGTTCATGGCGGAGATCTACGGGCGGCTGACCGGCCGGGCCGGAGTGTGCTCGGCCACGCTGGGGCCCGGCGCGATCAATCTGCTGCTCGGTACCGCGGACGCGACGACCAACAGCACGCCGATGGTGGCCCTGGCCGCTCAGGGGTCGCTGCGCCGTACCCACAAGGAGTCGCACCAAGTCATCGACCTGGTGTCGATGTTCGCTCCCGTCACCCAATGGGCGGCCCGCATCGAGTGTCCGGACGCGGTGCCGGAGATGACGCGCAAGGCGTTCAAGACCGCGCAGAGCGAGCGCCCCGGCGCCGTGTTCCTGGCGGTGCCGGAGAACATCGAAGCAGAGCGTCTCGCCGAGCCGTCGGCACCCTTGCAGATCGACACGGTGCGCGCTGACGCACCGTCGCCCTCCCAGATCGTACGGGCCGTCGAGGTGCTCACCGCCGCACGGCACCCTGTCGTGCTGGCAGGTCACGGTGCCGCCAGAGCCGGGGCCTCGGCCGCCCTGGTGCGGTTCGCCGAGCGGCTGAACATCCCGGTCGCGACCACGTTCCACGGCAAGGGTGTCTTCCCCGACGACCACCCGAACGCCCTCGGCGCGGTCGGCTTCATGCGCCACGACTACGGCAACTTCGGCTTCGACATGGCCGACGTGCTGATCTGCGTGGGCTACGAGATCCAGGAATTCGACCCGGTCAAGATCAACCCGAACGGCGACAAGCGGATCGTTCACGTGCACCGCTGCCCCGCCGAGGTGGACGCCCACTACCCGGTCGCAGTGGGCGTCAAAGGTGACCCCGCGCAGGCGCTGGACGCACTCGCGGCAGCACTGCCCGACGGACTCACCTACGACTCGGGAAGCAGCGAGAAGATCCGTACACTGCTCGACGAAGAACTCCAGTACGGACGCGACAACGACGCGTTCCCCCTGGTGCCGCAGCGCGTGGTGACCGATGTCCGCACCGCGCTGGACCGCCACGACATCGTGCTCGCCGACACCGGCGCCGGGAAAATGTGGATGGCCCGGCTCTACCCCACCTACGAGCCGGACACCTGCCTGGTCTCCAACGGCCTGTCCACCATGGGCTTCGCGCTACCGGGCGCCATCGCCGCCAAGCTGGCCCGACCGGACCGACGGGTGCTGGCGATGATGGGCGACGGCTCGTTCCTGATGAACTCCCAGGAACTGGAGACCGCAGTCCGCGAACGAGTCCCGCTGGTCGTCCTCGTTCTGATGGACGAGGAATACGGCCTGATCACATGGAAGATGGAACTCGAACTCGGCCGCCACAGCCATACCCGGTTCACCAACCCGGACCTGGTCGCCTACGCCGAGAGCTTCGGCGCGCGCGGCTATGCGATCGAGGCCGCCGACCAACTCCTGCCTGTGCTGCGCCGCGCCCTCGACGACGACACGGTCTCCGTGATCGCCTGCCCCGTCGACTACTCCGAGAATCTGCGTCTGACCGACAGACTCGGCAGTCTCCACGGCCCGTTCTGACCTGACGAAAAAGACGCGCCCCGAGACAACCGCCGCGGAATCTTAATCCCAGGTCAACGCACCCTTCCGCGCAACTTCAGCGGCACAGGCGGGAGTTCAGGAGCAGACAGTGGGTCACCGTCGTACCCCTTCACTTCGCCGAAGCTCGAGTCCGTCTCCACGTCGCCAAAGCGCGAGCCCGTCTCCACGTCGCCGAAGCGCGAGCCCGTCTCCACGTCGCCGAAGCGCGAGCCCGTCTTCACGTCGCCGAAGCGCGAGCCCGTCATCCAGTCCTGGCGTGCCTGTTCGATGTCCTCCTGGGTGCGGCCGATGAAGTTCCACCACCTATCGAACTTCGCCGCTGCTTCCGCAGGTCAGCGTCCGGCGGGGCCACTTCCGGTCAGCAAAGCGCCGGCATCAGACGCGAGGAGTCGGTTGGCAGTGGCACGGGATTCGTTGGCTCGTGGGATGGGCTCGTTCTCCAGGGCGCGCGAGCATCCGCGTTCGCGGTGGCCGAAGTGCCCCCACCGTTAAGGGATCCGGTACCGGTCGGCGGCCGGGAACGAGGTGGAGGGGGCGGTTTGCGACCCAGGACAAGGCCATCGGGCGTTTGACGGAGATCTACAAGCAGAAGAGCTGGGCCAATGGCTCCCGAAGACGGCGGATTCACAGGCAAAGCGGAGACATCGACCGAAGGCTCTGTCAGGTGAAGTGGATGTCGCTGAGGTCGATGGAAACCATGACCTGGTCCATGAGCGGGCGACCGTCGGTGTCGCGGCGGTAAGCCCGGCGTTTGGTGGGCAGCACGATGCCATCCGCTTCTGCGTAGTCGTAGACGTACTGTGCGGCGGCGAAGCCGCCGGCCACGTCGACGTGGTAGTCGTGGCGTCGCAGGAGCCGGTCGGGACCGAAGTAGAAGTCCTGGTGGGTGCTGTGGCTTTCGATCTGGAGTGGGAAGGTGGCGCGCAGACCTGGCCAGACCTCATCTCTTTCCCGCCACGGCTCGATGTCGGTGACCGTGAACCCGGGCATGGCGAGCAGGAAGGGCGTGGTGAGGTAGGTCCACAACGCATAGCCGTTGAAGTAGGCGCGGTCCAGCGGGTCCCAAGGGGTCTCCAGTGTGTGTCCGGAGAATGACGTCCGAGGGTCCTTGCGTTCGGCCACCACTTGCCCCTCGAGTTTTTCGATGCTCACTCGTCCGGGCGTGAAGTCGGTCTTCTGATCGGGAGCGCCGAAGGGCTGTACCGAGGCGTGCTCCTCGTGCAGCCTCACGGTCATCATGCGCGGCGTGGCATCCTGCGGCAGGCCCTTGATGACGAACAGGTCGCCACCGCTGACAAGGGTGGCCTGCGCCTGGGCCAGTTCCTCCCAGCGTTCGCTCCCGCCATGGGCCTCGATCACCTTGGTGAGCAGATCATTCACGTTGGTCTCCTACCGTGCTTTCCGTTCTCGGTCCGGGAGTGGAGCTGGTGGTTCGGCCGGATGGGTCAGTACCGGGGCACGCTTCACCCGGCCGCCCAAGCTGAAATCCGGGCCTTCGGCGTGCCCGAAGACGACACGGTCGCTGCTGCGGGTCGTTCGGGACCAGTGTGGGCGTGTTGGCCTGTCATGTGAGGTGCTCACGGAACCAGGCGAGGGCGGCGGCGCTCGACTGGTCGAACTGGGTGGTGTACGGGTCGAAGTGGCCGCCCGGGAGCAACTGCAGCCGCTTCGGTTCGAGCGCCCGTTCGTAGGCGGCGAGTGCCAGGTCGGTGACGGTGACCGTGTCGTTGAGAGCGACCACCATGAGCAGCGGTGTGGGAGAGACCCTCGTGATCCAGGTTCCCGGCTCGTACATGCGAGCCGCGCGGGTCGAACGGACCGTGACCTTGTTCTCCCACACACCGTCGGACTTCGGCTGCAGGTAGAAGTCGATGGCTCCCTGCGACCGGTACGACGTGGGCACCGCGGGATCACTGCTGACGATGGCCACGGTGCGCGGAGCTTCGCCGCGGAACCGTGCCCGTTCGTCCTCGTTGAGGGACTCCTCGAGGCCTGCTCGGGCGTCGGGATCGACGCGGCGCAGTCCCTGCTCGTACCCGCTGATGGTCGGGACCTGGGAGACCACGGCCCGCAGCCGACGGTCCGTCGCACCCAGTACGATCGCGTGGCCGCCGGCGTAGCTGGTGCCCCACAGGCCGATCCGCTCGGCATCGACCTCGGGCCGGCTCTCCAGGTAGGAGACGGCGCGCCGCCAGTCGGCGATCTGCTGCCAGGGTTCCACGTCCTGCCGCGGCTCGCCGTCACTGGCCCCGAAAGTGCGGTGGTCGTGCAGCAGGACGACGAATCCGTTCTCGGCGAAGGCTCGCGCGAAGGGCTCGAGCCCGTGGTCCCTGACCCCCGCGTAGCCATGGGCCATGGTGATCGCCGGATGCGGACCCGGCCCGCCCGGGAGGAAGAGCCAACCGCGCAGTGTGACACCGCCGTCGGCTTCGAATTCAACATCCTTGCGTTCCATCATGAGGAACCTCCTCGATGAAACCGGGGCTCAGCTCGGTGGAATGACAGGCGTCGTCGGCGAACCGGTTGTGCAGGAACGGTCCGTTCGCCTCGGTACGGTCGCCGATACCGCACGGCGCTGCGCCGAATACGCCCACTGCCGGAGGAGGCGGAGGGATAGGACGGAGGAGCAGTGCTCTGAACCCGGCCCTGGTGCGGTCAGCGGGAGAGGGAGACGGCGAAGGGCTTGAAGCCGTGTCGGCGCAGGATGTGGGGCACGACCAGGATCATGGCCTCGGTGGCGCGGGCTGTGGCGATGTCTCCGAGGTCCTCGATCCATGCGGGCTGCCAGCCCAGGTCGCCGAGCAGGCCGGTGACGGTCTTCTTCGCGTGTTCGTCGTTGCCCGAGACATAGACGGTCGGCGGGGTGGCCAGGATTTCGGGGGCGGTCATGACCATGAACAACATGGTGTTGAGAGTCTTGACCACACGGGTGTCGGGGAGGGCGGCCTGAAGTTGCTCGGCGAGGCTGCTGCCGGGGTAGCACAGGTCGCCGGGCAGGCCGTCGGCGTCGCGGGTGGCGTTGGAGACGTCGACGAGGATCTTTCCGGCGAGTTCGGTGCGCAGGTCGGTGAGGCGGTCCAGGGCGCTGTCGCCGGGCGTCGCGTTGATCACGATGTCCGCGGTGCGGGTGGTGGTGCGCTGGTCGGAGAAGGAGATGCGGGGGTTGACGGCCTCGGTGGGCGCTCCAGTCTGCTCCTTTGGATTCCGGCGGCCGAGGATGACGTGGTGTCCGGCCGCGGCGAGCTTGCCGGCGAGGCTGGCGCCGACGCGACCGGCGCCCAGGATTCCGATGCTGGTCATGAGGTGATGCTCCTTGCGGTGTCGAAAAGGAGGAAGGGGAACAGGTCGCTTCGCGATCAGACGATCGGCGACAGGACGTCGAGGGCGGCGGCGTGGATGCCGGGGGCGGCGGCCAGGAAGTCTCGGCTGCTCGTGCTCCAGGGCTCGCCCGCCAGGTCGGTGACGGCGCCTCCTGCCTCGGAAACCAGCAAGGCACCGGCGACCAGGCCGGACCGGACGTCGGAGAACTGCCAGAACGCGTCCATGTGCCCGGCGGCGACGTGGATGAGCTGCATCGTGGCGGGAACGGACACGCGCGCCACGAGTGCGTCGGTGAGCATGGCGGTGACCGACTCGCCGATCCGCCGGAAGGTGTTCTTGTCCTCGCCGGGCTTGGCCTGACCGGTGCCGACGAGCGCGGCGCCCAGGTCGGTCTTGGCGGACACCTTCAGGGGCCGGTCGTTGAGGCGGGCGCCGCCGCCGGCGACGGCGGTGTAGGTGTCGCCGGTCAGCGGCAGGTGGACGACGGTGAGTACCGGCCGGTTGTCGCGGACGAGGGTGGCGGTGACGGCCCACTCCGGCATGGCGTGGACGTGGTTGATGTTGCCCTCGGCGGGGTCGACGACCCACCACTCCCCGGGCGGGAGCGCGCCGCCGGCCAGCTCGTCCTCGGCCCACTGCGATCCACTCCGGGCCCGCAGCAGCGGTTCCCGCAGCATGTCCAGCACCGCGTCGTCGTTGGCGTGGATCTCATCGACGACCTCGTTCAAGCTCACGCCTCGGGCGTGCGGGGTGTAGCGGTCGCGCAGCGTGAGGCCGGCGGTCTTCACCGCGGCTGTCACATCGGACATGAGCGTCGTGCCGGCGTCGAAAGGCATGGCTGTACTCATGGCGGGCTCCCTGGGGGTTCGGTGACTGCGGAGCGGCTTGTCTCGCACCCGCACTCCGAAACTAGGCCGCCTGACGATTAACAACAAGTGCATGCTTTTCACTCGTAGAGTTACTCTCATGCAATTGGATCTGAACCTGCTCACGGCTCTGGACGCGTTGCTCGAAGAGGGCAGTGTCGCCGGCGCCGCGGCCCGCCTCCACGTCACCGCACCGGCGATGAGCCGCTCCCTGGGCCGTATCCGCAGGGCCACCGGTGACCAGATCCTGGTCCGCACCGGCCGCAGCATGGTCCCCACCCCCCGCGCGCTGGCCCTCCGCGCCCAGGTCCACACCCTCGTGCAGCAGGCCCACCAACTCCTGTCCGCACAGCAGGAACTCGACCTGGCAGCTCTGGAGCGGGTGTTCACCGTGCGCTGGCACGACGCCCTGACCGCCGCCTGCGGCACGGCCCTGATCGCCGCCATCCACCGCCAAGCCCCCGGCGTCCAGCTGCGCCTGCCCGCCGAATCCGGCACGGACACCCCCGAGCTGCGACGGGGCGAGGTCGACCTCGAATCCAGCTCCAGCCGGCCGACGATCCCCGACATCCGCCACCGCCTCGTCGGCAGCGACCAGCTCATTGTCGCCGTCCGCCCCGGCCACCCACTCACCGAAGGCCCGCTCGGCCTCGAGCGCTACGCGGCCGCCGAACACCTCACCGTCTCGCGGCGCGGACGCCTGCGCGACCCGATCGACGACGCCCTGACCACGCGCGGGCACGAACGCCGCGTCGTCGCCGCAGCGCCCACCGTCGCCTTCGCGCTGCAACTCGCCCCCGACACCGACCTGGTGCTCACCCTTCCCGACACGGTCACCCGCACGGCCCGGGACCAACTCGGCCTGATCACACTGCCCCTGCCACTCCAGATGCCCGCCATCCCGCTGTACCTGCTGTGGCACCAGCGCTACGACGCCGACCGCGCCCACACCTGGCTGCGCGACCTGGCCACCGAAACCGTCCAGGCACTGTTCGCACCACCGACCGCGTCCCAACTTCCCCTCACCTTCCGAACCGGGCAGTGACGGGTACGCCCGGAAACAGGCCCGTTGCGGCTGACTCCCGTTCTCGTGAACATCACCTATTCGTGCGAGCGTGCGACTCCCAATCTCATGTCGAAACGACGTCGCAAGTCGGTTTCTGGCTCAACTTCTGTGACGTGGCCACGCTCCGTCACCACAACAGGACGCGTTTGCAGAGGAGTTGGAAGCCGGCAGGGCCGAACATCTGGCGCTTGATCCGGTTGACATGCCCTTCGACGACACCCGAGTTCCAGGCCAGCGTGAGGCCAGCGATGACGGCGTCGCGGTCGCGGTCGATGCCCGCGGCGAGGGTGTGAAGGCTCGGCAGGTCGTCCTGCCGGACGGCGTCGAGCCGGTCTGGCAGGCGCTCGCCCTGGCGCTCGATGAGCATCGCCCCGAAGGAACGAACGTGCCTGGTGAGGGCATCGAGTTCGGGGCAGTGCGCCCGCCCGCTCCTCCTCGCCGCCGGCCTGCCGGCCTTCCGCCCTTGGCGCGACCACCTCACCCACCCCTGCGGGCATGTCGAACTCCGCCTGGGCCGGGACGGGTCGTGGTACGCGTCGAGTCGGAACCGGGCCACGACGACTGGTGGCCCCGCGGCACCCCCGACCTCGGTCCGGTCGGCGCCCTGACGGGCCTCGGCGCTTCGCCGGAGGCTTACGGGGATGCACCTATCTGGCGCGACGGGCCAAGCGGCGCGACCGGCAACGAACACGGCCTCTGTCACCCGATGTGCCACTACACTGCGCCGTGGCACCACAGGACACACACAGCAACTGGCCGAGAATGAACGGGGAGCGGCATGGCTACGGGGGGATGGGGCCCGGGAAACGGCCCGGGTCAGCCTGGCGGCAACGGACCAGGAGGCCAGGGCGGCTGGGGCGCTCCCTACGGACCACCGCAGGGCGCCCCCTACGGTCCGCCACCACCGAATCCGGGCCCGTACCCGAACCAGCCTTCGTACCCCTACGGCCCCCAGCCTACGAGGCCCGCCGCCCGGCGCCGCCGCGGTTGCCTGTCGTTCGGCTCTCCCTTCGGGCTCGTCGGCGCGATCCTGCGCTCCGCGCACCGCGTTGCCACCAGGCTCTTCGCGCAGGAGGGCGAAGGCCGGGTCGAGGACCGCACCGTGGACCGCGTCCAGCTGGCCCGCACGGTGCTCGGTGCCGCCGCCACCATCGCCCTGATCCTCGCCTACAACGTGGACCCGAACCGCTGGAAGGACGCGGCCGAAGGCGGTGCCGCCCAACTCATCATCGCCCCGTTCGTGCTGATCATCGCCGCGCCCCTGGTCATCATCGGATTCATCTACTACGCGCCCCCGCACCTGCGGCCGCATCTGCGCTCCCGGCTGCGCGCTCCGCTCAAGGCGGTCGGCTGGTACGTGCTGACGTTGGTCGTGATGGGCGCAGTCCTCGTCCCGACGGCCCTGACCGTCGACGCCGACGACGGGAAGAGCTGGTGGGAGTACGTACTGGCCGTCGCCTCGCTGATCGTGATCGTGTGGGGTTTTCCCTTCTTCTTCATGGCGTCGCTGTACTCGGCCCGCAGTGCCTTCAACAGCGCCCAGGTCCACCCGATGCTGCCGCCCGTCCTCACCCTGACGCTGGTGTGGGTGTTCGCGGCCTTCAACCTGATCGGCGACGGCATGCCGGGGGGCCCGCCTATCGTCCAGTTCTGCTCCACGCTGGGCGGGCCGCTGTCGGTGACCGCCGTCTCGCTGTGGGAACTGCGCCGGATGAAGACCCGTTTCGGCGTCACCCTGCGCGCCTGATCCGGCTCTGGCTCAAACTGTGCACAAGTTGAGCCAGAGCCGCAATCGGTGCCTACGACGCGCTCTGGGCTCGTTGCCGTGCCCGATAGGCACGCAGATTCGCCGCGTTGCCACAGATCTTGACGTCGTGCCAGACACCGCTGTTGTTGCGTGACCGGTCGAAGAAGGCCGTCCCGCATCGCTCGTAACGGCACAATTTCAGCCGCTGCCAGGTACCCACCCGTTGGGCTTGGAAGACCTCGATCAGGGCGAGCGCCGCCACCCGCCGCCACCCGGCACCGCGGGGCTCCGGGCGCACCTGCCCGTTCCCGCCGAGCTGCAGGGCCACCGCCGCGGTGTGCAGCGAGGGAAGTGCGCCATCACTGTCGTGCCCCGCTGTGCGGCGCAGCTCGTCACGAAAGGCGCGAAGCTCCTCGTGGTCGTTCGGGCCGAGCTCTATCCCGGCCGCAGGGGTGCCGGTGGATCGGCTCCATTGCGCCAGAGCCTGTGCGAGCCAGGTCCGGGCATCGACAGGGTCTGCGAGCAGGTCCTTGGTGCGCGGCTTGCCGGCGGAGATGGTGTTCATGAGGTCCTGCACGAAGGCAAGCCCCTCCGGGGCCGGCTCCATGCCGTAGCGAACCGTGGCCGACCAGCTCATCAGGATCACCTCCGCGGTTGGCGTGCTATCTAGACGGCAAAAGAAGTATACCCCTTTCATATCTTACTTAAGTTGACGTTCCGTGAAGGGAGGAGACGGCCGGCCGGTCAAGGCCGACCTCGCCTCACGTCAGAGGGACACCCATACGGCGCCGGGGCCCGGGGTCGGCTCCACTTCGGCACAGGCAACCTCGTGCCCGCAGGAACAGCGCAGCTCAACCTCGACATGGCCGCCGCAGCCGGAGTGCTGCAGCACCACCGGCACGCCGCCCGTGTCGCCGAGATGAGCGTCGCCGTACCAGTCACTGGTGCAGGGACTCGGCATTCCCGAAGGCGACCGCTTCATCATGATCAGCGAACACCGGGAGAACGAACTGTTCCTGGATCCGACGTTCATGGGCATGCAGCGCAGCAGCGATGCCATGATCATCACGGTACTCCTGGGGGCTCACCGGCCCCTTGAGGACAAGCGGGCAGTGAGCGCGGCCATCAACAAGCTGGTGGTCGAGGCGCTCGACGTCTCCCCCGACGACATATTCGTCGCGTTGATTCCGGTACCGAACGAGAACTTCTCCTTCGGCAGGGGCGATCTTCAGCTTGCCGAAGGTGCCCCTCGCTGGTGAACCCCGGGCTGCGGTCCAATCGAAGAACTCGCCCATAGGTGGGCGCAGGCGCGTCTCCCGCCGCGGCGATCGACGACATTCGATGCGAGCTGAACCGGGCTTCGTGGAAGATGCGCCAGGACTCCAGGCGAGCCACACGCCGCTCCACCGGCGCTCGTGCCGCGGACAGCACGTGGTCGACCGTGCGCCGGGTCGGCGACAGGTCGTGGCCTGGCGGACGCCTGACCGGTGTCGTCGCCCACGGGCCTGCGCCGGCGCCTCGCCGCCCAGGCAGGAGCGGTAGGCGATCACCGGGATGCCCTCGCGTTCGCAGATGCGCATGTTCCGGTGGGCGCGGGCTGCCGTCAGGTCGTGGGCACGGCCGAGCATCGCGGGCGAGATCCACAGCAGCTGCCCGACCGGGGCCGTCACCGCCTGCGCGTCACCGCATGTCGCCCCTGCTCGTGGGAGTAGTCGGCCCGGCCGTCCCCGACTTGGTCGCACTTGGACGACACATCGTCACCGCTGCCCTCGGCTCCGGTGATCACATAGCGTCGGAGCGGGTCGGACGGCGGAAGTAAAATGAGGCGAGCATCGGAACCAACGGCAGTTGGGCGGCGAAACAGATGCAACGACATGGGGCCATTCCGCCGGGTTCGAAGCGTCTTCCTACACCAACGCGGGACAGGGATCAGCTGCTCCTCTCGGCGGCCGAGGAAGTTGTTCGCGGCTTGGGTGCGTCGGCCGCGACAGTCTTTCTGAAGGTGCCGGGAACGTCTGAACTGCATTCTGCGGTAGCGGCGCTGACCGCCTTGGGAGTGGGAGCGCTCGAACGTATATCCCTCGAGGACAACAGCTACGCGTCGTCACGGGCATGGCAGTCGGGCTGTGTGGAAGTCGCCAGTAATATGGAAATCCTGGCGGGCCACCCCAGCCTGGCAGTCTTCGCTTCCTTCCCGCTGGGGGGTGCAGCCGCTCCACTCTTCTCGCCGACCCGTCGCTTCGGGACACTCACGGCGTTTTGGCAGCGCGCTGGTGTCGAGGCCACTCAGCCGGAACGAGAGCGTCTGACCGCTGCAGCCGCGTCACTGGCCCGCGACCTGGATCGGTTGGCCGATCGCGGGATATCGATGGCTCCACCCAGGGTCCCGCACGTCGTCGACGTGGAAGACCGGGGGGCGGGAGCCGAAGGCGTGACCTCATCGACCACTCCGCTGATCTACCACGTTCACCAACTCGCCATACTCCTGGCGACCACGGTTCACACGCAAGACGCTGTCGAGATGACCATGCAGCGGGTCATGGACGGATTGCAGGCCCAAGCAGCCGTCATCTGCCTCATCGACGGAAACCGGCTCACCGTGGCAGGTGCAGCGGGTTGTGCGAACGAATTGGTGCGCACCTTGAACGGCTCACCGCTCGGGCAGTGCATGCCCGAGACGGAGGCGGTGGACCGTCAGCAGCAATTGGTGTACGTCCCCGCAGATGCACAGACAGCGGGACGCCTGCCCGAGCCGATGTCCGACCAGGAGTGCTTCTGGGTGATCCTGCCGCTGCTCGCCGGGCGGAGGGCGGTCGGTGCACTGTCGATGGCGTTCGGTGACGAGCGCGGAGACATCATCGCCGGGCAGGGGCCGCTGTCAGCGCTGGCCACGGCTATCGGTCAAGCGGTGGAACGAACCCAGATGGACGAAGTCCGGCACGCGCTGGCCGATGACCTGCAGCACGCACTGCTGCCATCCATGCTGCCCCAGCCGGCCGGGGTGGTGAGCACCAGCAGGTATGCCTCGGCGACCAGCGGGATCGAACTCGGGGGAGACTGGTACGACCTCATTACTCTTCCCGAGAACCGGGTCGTGATGGTGATCGGGGACGTTCAGGGGCACAACACGGCCGCTGCCGTGGTGATGGGCGAGCTACGCAGCGCGGTACGCGCCTACACGACCGAGGGACACGATCCCGGAGTCGTGCTCGGCCGGGCCAACCAGCTCTTGATCGGTCTGGACACCGACCTCTTCGCCACGTGCTGCTGCGTCTGGCTCGATGCGGACACCGGCAGGGCCCAGGTAGCCACCGCTGGACACCCACCGCCTCTGATGCGCATGGCCGACGGCCGCATGCCACCCCTCTCCGTCGAGGCAGGTATACCTCTCGGCATCGACCCCGAGACGGACTTCAAGGTGACGGACCTGCAACTCGAGCCAGGAACTTTGCTCGCCTTCTACACGGACGGTCTGGCCGGTATCGGAAGCGACGTGGACCCAGGAGTGGTGAGCGCGGCCTTCGACGACCCCGGAAATCTCGAGTCTGTCGGCGACCGACTCATCAGGGGTTTCAGCAAGTCACCCCTGCGGCACGCCGATGATGCCGCCCTGCTCCTGGTCGCCTACGAGGGCCCCTCGGCTGAAGCTCAGCGCAATGTACGTCAGTTGAGAATCCACAGGCGCGATCTGCTGGGAGCACAGCGGACACGCAGGCTTCTGCGCGAGTGGTTGCAGGGGTGGGAGCTGTCCGCCATGGCTGATGAAGAGGAACTACTGGTGTCGGAGGTCGTCACCAACGGCTTGGTCCACGGCGACAGCGACGTGTACGTCTACGTCCGCAAGTATCCCGAACGCATACGTGTCGAGGTCCGTGACAGCGATCCGCATCTCGCGCAAGCCGTGACGGTTCCCCGCGAGGAGGACCAGGCCGAGGGAGGGCGGGGGCTGGTCATCGTCTCCGCGCTGGCTTCTGCATGGGGCAATTCACCCAGCGGACGAGGGAAAACGGTGTGGTTCGAATTGCCGACACCTGACACCCATGACGTTGATGCCTGACACGGTACGCATTTCGTCGCCGTTGAACGAATCAGCACTCCAGCGGGAATGGTGAAGCCCCGCTGGAGTAGTGGCCCGACCTGCGCGTCGGGCCAGGCAGCAGGACCAGAGCCTTGGAGGTGCCGGGCCAGCGCAGGAGCTCACACCACTCGTCGACGCGCTCGGCGAGCGTGTTGACGAGCTCCCTCAGCCTCGGGTGCACCCCGGAAGGAATGCCCACGAACATGGCGCTGCGTCCCGGCCGGGCCGCCTCGCGCCGCCGGAACGGAATGGAATTGACTTGTTCCAGTACCTCCCGCGCGAGCGGTAGCAGCGCCTCGCCCGCCGGCGTGAGTGCGACGCGGTGAGTGTCGCGCTCGAACAGCCGGTGGTCGAGCTCCCGCTCGAGGTCTTTGATCCGCTGGCTCAGCGGCGAAGTGGCCATGTGCAGTCGCCGGGCCGCCGCCAAAAATTCAGCTACTCGGCAACCGCAACGAAATAGCGCAAATGCAACATCTCCACCCCGTCACGTTAACCCCGATCCGCCGACCTGCTCCGAGCTGTCGCACATCAGGACGGCGGCTCATGCCGTGTCGGCTTTCCCGATACGCCAGGGGCGCGACGAGTGCGTCGGGGTGCAGCCGGGACGGCACCCCGGACTCCAGCGCGGCTGCTGTGAAGGAGGGCGACTCGACCTTCCTGGTCGGCGTGCTCGGAGGTCGGCGTGCTCGGAGGTCGGCAGGTCGGCAGGTCGGCAGGTCGGCAGGTCGGCAGGTCGGCGTACGGTAGGTACTCAGGCGCACAGCCCGAAACGAAGAGCGCCGGTAGGCATGCCACCAGCCGCTGTTTGGCTCTCGCCCGGGAACGGCGCGCCAGGGAGACTCCAGATCTGATGCCGACTTGAAGGAGTTGTGATGCAGGTAGCCGTGGTCACCTTCGACGGGTTCAACGAGCTCGACAGCTTCATCGCTTCCGCGCTGATCAACCGGTGCCGTAAGGACGGTTTGGAAGCCTTCATCACGACGCCGACACCGGTGGTCACGTCGATGAACGGCGTCGAGGTCACCGGGCAGCGCCCGATGGAGTTCGTGACCGAAGCCGACGTCGTGCTGATCGGTAGCGGGGTGAAGACGCGCGACGTGGTCGCCGACGACCGGCTGATCTCCAGGCTGCTGCTCACCCCTTCGCGACAGCTGATCGGTGCGCAGTGCTCCGGCGCGCTGGTGCTCGCCCGGCTCGGGTTGCTGGATGGCATGCCGGCTTGCACGGACATAAAGACCCGGCCCTTTGTCGAAGCCTGCGACGTCACCGTGCTGGACGCGCCGTTCCACGCCGAGGGGAACATCGCTACGGCGGGCGGTTGCCTGGCGTCCCAGTATCTCGCCACATGGGTGATCACCCGAACGCTCGGGGAGGACGCCGCGCGCGACGTCATCGACTACGTGGCTCCGGTCGGCGAAAATCAGGAGACCGTCGAGCGCGCCATGCGTGCCGTCCACGCGGGCGAGGTCGCACTGCACTGACGCGCCGCCATCAGCAATCTCAACGCGAAGATCCCCAACAGGTTCCTCACTCGAGCTTCCACTAGCCTCGCGCTTTCACGTGGCAGGGCGTCCGGTGGGTGATCAAAAACGCGGAGAGTGCTCCTGACCTGCAACGATAGGACTTGTCTAGGGTCCAGGTCGTCGCATGAAAGAAGCACTCTCCAGGTGAAGAAGCGTATCGGGTCCTACCCGCGTGTCTGTACCGAAAGCGGTGGGCGCGGAGTGGTCTCCCAGGCCGGCGCTGTGCTGCTTGTGGAGACGATCCGCAAGACCGGTCTGGATCAGGCGATATCGGCGGCGCTGGCATCGTGGCGCAAGCCGCGGGCGGTGCATGATCCGGGCAAGGCCCCCCCTGGATGTGGCGCTCGCGGTACCGACACGGCCGGTGAGGACGCGTGGTCCGTCGGACGCGGAGCGGTCCACCTGCCCACCACCGACGACGCACCCGGCGCTGCCCGATCACCGGCCCTGGCGGCAGACCGCTGTCCGGCACCAAGTCGGCGCCGGCAACGACGCCTCCGACACCAAGGTCAGCGGCGGTGCTTGACGCCGCCGACCTTGCCCGGGGGTACATCCGGGTCTTCATCAAGCGTTCCGGAGACGAGGTCCTGGTCGCCTCACCGACCCGGCTGCCCTCCGCCTGAGTGTGATGTCCGTTGGCCGGACCACGTCCGACACGGCCACCCTGTGCGCCGCTCCTCAATCGACGTGGGTGCTGTGCTGGGCACGGCGGGGGGGGCGCGTCAACCCCACACCCGCTCCCCGCCCCCGGCCGGCGGCGGATCCGGCGTGCGGTCCAACCCTACGCAGACAACCTGCGACCTCGACGCGCTCGCCAACGACGACTGTCGTCGCCGAACCGCGTACCGCCCTCAGCTCTGTCCCCCCAGGTCAGGCATCTGTGCGGTCACGGCGCCAGAGCGGCTGTTCGCGCGCTTCCCAGGTGGCAACTTGCCTTGCTCCGAGGTGACTTGCTCCGTCAACCGGCCTCGTGGGCAAAACGGCGTACGGACGCTTTCCGTGCGGCTGTGAGCCACCGCCCATACCTGCCATACGAACGTCCGATGCCCTATCGCTGACCTTCTTCTTGTTACAGCCCAGTCCCCTCCCTACGCTGCCACCACCGCGCCTGGGCGGAATGGGACAAGGGACACAGGAAGTCATATGGGTCGACTGGATGGGAAAATCGCCTTCATCAGTGGAACAGGAGCCGGAATAGGCCGTGCCGCGTCCCGGATATTCGCCTCTGAAGGCGCCGCTGTATTCGGCTGTGACATCGACAAGGAGAGTGCGGCCGAGACCGTCGACATCGTGGAGAAGGCCGGGGGAGTCATGCGGTCCCTGGCGCCCGTCGATCTCTCCACCGAGGAGGGCTCCCGGGAGTGGATCGAGGCCGGCATCGCGGCCTTCGGCGGGATCGACATCCTCTACAACAACGCCTCCGCGCTGCGGAACGGTCCGTTCGACACCCAGCCCGTCGAGGACTGGTACTTCACCCTCCGCAACGAGCTGGACATTCCCTACTTCTGCACGCGGGCGGCCTGGCCGCACCTGATCGCGCGCGGTGGCGGGGCCGTCCTCAACGTCGCCTCCGTGGCCGCCGTGCGCGGCGCGCCATTCCTGCCGATGGTGCCGCACGGTGCCGCCAAGGGCGGAGTGCTGGCGATGAGTAAGCACCTGTGCGCGGCCGGCGCCCCGCACCGCATCCGCGTCAACACCATCGCCCCCGGCATGATCCGCACCTCCGCCACCGCGCCCTTCCTCGACGACCCCGACGGGCCCAGGGCCCGGATGGAGGCGCGCATCCCGGTCGGCCGGGTCGGCGAACCGGAGGACATCGCCCGCGCGGCCGCCTTCCTCTGCTCCGACGAGGCGGCCTTCGTCAACGGCGCCAACCTCATGGCCGACGGCGGCGACAGCGCGATGGCGGGCTGAGCGGCCGTGACCACCCGACTCGACCACGTGGGCGTCAACGTGCGCGATCTCGCAGCCCAGGCCGCCTGGTACCAGGACGCCTTCGGGCTGAAGCTCGTCTTCGACTTCCACCTTGAAATCCCGGGGCTGCGCGGTGCCGTACTGGAACATCCCCATGGCTGGCGTGTCGAACTCCTCGCCCGCCCCGGCTCGGCGCCGGGCCTGCGGGCACCGGACCCGATGACCGCCGCCCTCACCGAGGGATACGGCCACGTCGCGCTCACCACTCCCGAACTGGACCCCGTTTACACGGCCCTCCTGGCCCACGGGGCGGGCGAGATCGTGAAACCCGGGCCGTCCCCCGAGCCCGGCGTGCGCATGGCCTGGGTCAGCGACCCCGAGGGAAATCTCATCGAACTCATGGAAAAGCAAGTCGGAACCCACCTCAAGAACGCAGAGCGAGGGCACGGAAAATGAAAGAGTCGATCTCCCTGAGAAGACTGGACCGCGGAACACTTATCGCGTGTTGTCTCGCCGTGGCGGTGGCACAGTTGTGCATTACCGTGCCCGCGCCGATCAACGGAAATATTCAGGCCGCTTTCGGGGCGTCGGGGTCCCAGGTGGCATGGGTAACCTCGGCCTTCATTCTCCCCACCGCTATTCTGGAACTGAACTTCGGTGTGGTCGGCGACCTGTTCGGCCGTAAGCGCCTTCTGGTGCTCGGCGGAATCGTCCTGGCACTCGGGGAACTCCTCAACGCCACCGCCCAGAACATCACCATGCTGTGGGTCGGGCAGGCGCTGGCCGGCATCGGCGCTGCCGCGCTCTTCCCCAGCTCCCTGGCGGTGATCGCGGCTGCCACGCCTGATCAGAAAGACCGGGCCAAGGCCGTCTCCACCTGGGCGCTGAGCATCTCCATCGCCTCCGCCGCGGGCCCGCTGTCCTCCGGTGTGCTCGCCACGATCGCCGACTTCCGCTGGGCGTTCGTGCCGCCGGTCGTTCTCGGACTGGCCGTCGGCGTCACGTGCTGGCTCCTCGTCACCGACTCCAAGGCTCCCGAGGGTCGCGCGCTCGACTGGCCGGGCCAGATCAGCATCGCGGTCGGCCTCACCGCCCTGCTCTGGGGCATCATCGAGGGCGGCGAGCGAGGCTGGAGCAGCCCGGCGATCGTCGGCGCGCTCGCCCTGGCCACGGCGGCGCTCGTCGCCTTCATCGCTGCCGAGAAGCGTGCCGCCTCGCCCATGTTCAACCTGGACCTGCTGCGCATCCCGTCGTTCTCGGCGGCGGCCGTGGTCGCGCTGGCCGGGATGTTCGGCTTCGTCGGCACCGCGTACGTCGTCTCCATCCGGCTCGGCGCCGTGATGCACCTGAGCGCGCTGCGCGCCGGTTTGCCGCTGATGATCCTCCAGCTGATCCCGCTGCTGCTGGCGCCGGTGCTCAGCAAGATGCTCACCCGCGTCGAGCCGCGCTGGCTGCTGATGGGCGGTCTCCTGCCGATGGCCGCGGGACAGTTCTGGATCGCCGCGCTGCCCATCACCACGACCTCCCTCACGGCCTTCCTCGGCCCGGTGCTGCTGCTCGGCGTCGGCTTCATCTGCGTCGTGTCCTCATTGACGTCCGCCGCCGTGAACGCTGTGCCCATCCAGATGACCGGCATGGCCAGCGGCGCCACCAGCCTGGTGCGCGAGTTCGGACAGGGACTCGGCCCCGCCGTGATCAGCACGATCGCGATGGGCGCCGCCTCCTCGGCGCTGGTGGGCAGGCTCAGCGGCAAGGACGCCGGCATACAGCAGGCGGCGGGACCGCTCGCCGTGGTCAACGTCGGCAGCGACAGCGCCAAGGCCGCCGCCCAGACCGCCCTCGCCCACGGCATGGCCCTCGGTGTGATCGTCTGCGGCTGCGCCTCCCTGCTCGGCGCGCTGCTCACCCTGCTGCTGGTCCGCAAGAGCACCGCCCGCTCCGCGGTCGGCGCGGGCGAGCCGGCGATCCAGATGACCGCGTCCGTGTAGCGGGCAACGTAGCGAAGAAGAGGCCAGGGCCGAAGCCCTGGCCTCCTCACATGTGCGGTGACGCCATGTCCGCGGCGCGCACGCTCACTCGTGCGCGCCCGACCCACGTCTGGCGTCCGTTTTCGTTCACTCCACACGCGATCACCCCTCCGTGCTACGGCACGGAGGGGTGATCGCGTCAGTGGGACGGTCATTGTCGGAAGACAAGCACGGCCCCGCGGCCGTCCGTCCACGGCCCGACAGCGGCAAGCCCGCCGTCGGCGCGCCGGCAGGCCGATCAGACGCTCACGGTGGACGGGGCGTGCGGCGAGGCGTACGCGGAGCCGGGGAAGACCAGTGTCGTCGTCCGGCTGCGCCATGACCGGCTGATCGAGCCGAGGGAACGGCAGCGTGGTCCTGCCAGCTCGTCAGAGTTCAGCGGGTGTCCAGCGCGTTCGTGATCGCCTTCACTCCGCCGTGGGCCGCATACCCGCCGTCGACGGTGATCTCCGCGCCGTTGACGTACGCCGACTCGTCGGACAGCAGGTACACCACCAGGGGGGCCACCTCGTCCGTGTGGCCGGCGCGGCCCAGCGGTGTCATCGACAGATGCGCCTCGACGAACACTGGGTTCGCCGTCGCCATCAGCGGGGTCTCGATGTAGCCGGGGTGGATCACGTTCGTACGGATCCCCCGGGGGCCGAGTTCCAGCGCGGCCACCTTCGACAGGCCCCGCAGGGCCCACTTGCTGGTCGTGTAGGCGACCGCGTGGTGGGCGGTCAGGCCGGCGACCGAGCCCACGTTGACGATCGACGCGCCGACGGGCATGAGCGGGGCGAGTGCCTGGATGCCCAGCAGCGCGCCGGTGGTGTTCACCGTGAAGGCCCGGTTCCAGTCGGTGAGGTCGACCTCGCCCAGGCGGGCTCGCATGGGGATGCCCGCGTTGTTCACCAGCCCGTGCACGGTCTCCAGCGACGACGCCAGCGCCGACCAGTCCTCGGGCGACGTCACGTCCAGGTGCCGGAAGCGCACGTCGAGATCGTCGGCGCGTAGGGACGCGGCCAGCTTCTCGCCCGCCTCGTCCAGCACATCGGTGGCCACCACACGCGCGCCCTCCTGGGCCGCGGCCGTCACCTCGGCGGCTCCCTGCCCCTGTGCGGCTCCGGTGATGACGACGGTACGGCCTGCCAGGCGCATGGGGCTCACGGCTCCTCCAGGGGATACGGGATGTCTCCCGTACCACGCTAGAAAGCCGAGCTGAGCTCCGGAAACGGATGTTCGGCATGGGTGGTATCAACGGCGGTGATCTCCTGGTCCAGCGGCTCGTCCAGCGAGGCGCCGACCTTGCGTACGGTCTCGCGCAGCCAGCGGTGCGCGGGGTCCGCGTGCCGGTTGTTGTGCCAGTGCATCGCCTCGACCAGCGGTACGTCAGGGAACGGCGTGGGGACGGCGACACAGCGCGCGAAGCCTTCATAGCGGCGGGCGAGCCGTTCCGGCACCAGAGTGACCAGATCGGTGCCGCTGACCAGGAACGGCAGGACGCTGAAGCCAGGTGTGCTGACCTGCACCTTCGGGGTGATGCCGAGGGTCTCCAGCTGACGGCCGACGGGCGTGTTGCCCCTGCCGATCGAGCACGCGGCGTGCGGCATCTCCGCAAGGTCCCGCAGGCCGAGCCGCCCATCCACGAGTCGCGGGTTGTCCGGGTCGACCAGACAAACGAACCGGTCGTGCATCACGGCCTCGCTCACCCCTGGGAGCTGGTAACCGAGCGGCACGATCATCAGGTCGTGGCACCGCAGGTGCGTCTCCGTCTCCAGCTGCCCGTCCACGATGGGATGGAAGTCGATGCGGACGCCTGGCGCCTCCTGCGCGATCACCCGCAGCAGCGGCTCCACAAACACCGTCATCACGTAGTCCGACATCACCACCGAGAAGCGCTGCCGACTGTGCTCCGGATCGAAGTGCCGGGTCAGTGACAGCGCCTCCTCCGCCTTGTGCAGGGACGCCTGGACGATCGGCAGCAGCCGTTCGGCGAGCGGCGTCAGCTCGTACTCGCGGCCTACCCGCACCAGCAGCTCGTCGTTGAAGTGCCGACGCAGCCGGGCCAGCGAGCCGCTCATCCCCGACTGGCTGGTGCACAGGCGCACACCGGCGTGGGTGACGTTCTTCTCCTCCAGGAGCGCTTCCAGCGCCACCAGAAGATTGAGGTCGATCGCTCCCAGGATCACGGATGTCCCCTTCGGGCCACGTCTGTGAAGCATCGGCGAATCGGGAGCGTAACCACCATATTGCGGTCTGGAAAAGAGTTGGGTCGAACCTTCACCAAGATGCGATGAAAGCCATTCGGCGGGGCCATACCCGCACGTCAAGGGGCCAGTGCCCGAACAGCTGGGCACTGGCCCCACACAGCTCGACGTCCTAGGGTCGGGGCGTCCGCCCCCGCTTCCTCGCTCGCGGGAGGTAGACGTCCGCGCGCCCCGGAACGACCTGGTTGCGCAGCGTCCCCAGCCGCTCCACGGTCAGCTCCACCTCATCGCCGGGCGTGAGCGGCGGCGGGGTGCGCTCCCCCAGGCGTCCCCAGTGCTCCGCGAGCGCGCCCCAGCCGCACGTGCCCGAGCCGAGGACGTCCCCGGGGCGCACCCAGGCGTCCCGGCTGGCGTAGGCGATCATCTCCTCGAAAGTCCAGGAGACGTTGGCGAGGGTGTCCCGGCCGATCAGCTCGCCGTTGAGGGTGACGGCCATCTCCAGGTCCAGGAAGCCGTCCGGGTCGCGCCTGTCCTCCACCTCGTCGGCGGTGACCAGGTACGGGCCGAGCGTGTTCGCGAAGTCCTTGCCCTTGGAGAAGCCGAGGCCCAGGTTCTTCTCCGGTTTCTGCAGGTCGCGCGCCGACCAGTCGTTGAAGACGAGGTAGCCGACGATATGCTCGCGCGCCTGCTCGGGCGTGAGGTCGCGTCCGCTGCGACCGATGACCGCCCCGACCTCCAGCTCGAAGTCGAGAACCGAACAGCCCGCGGGAACGGGTACGTCGTCGTGCGCGCCGTATGCCGCGTGCGGGTTGGTGAAGTAGAAGTTCGGCGCCCGGTACCACTCCTCCGGAACGTGCTCCAGGCCGTCCAGCGATTTGGACACCCCCTCGATGTGTGCCTCGAAACCGACGAAGTCCCGGATGGACGGCGGCTTCAGCGGCGGCAGAAGCCGCACCTGATCCACCGTCAGCTCGCTGGCGGCGCTGAGCGCTTCGGCCCCCGCGGCGTACAAGACCTCCTGCTCGACCAGCGCCAGGACGGTGACTTGCTCGGGAAGCGGGTGCACCACCCCGTCCCGGACCACACCGGCGCGCTCCACGCCCTCGTACTCGTATGTCGCGAAACGCATGCCTCACTGCTCCCAATGGTTGGTGTTGGTGACAGACCCTGCGCTCAGGTAGCCCACGAACAGGCCCTTGGGATCGCGTACGTCGCGGATCTCCTGGAGCCTGCGCCACTGCTCGTCACCCATGAACTTCAACTGCCGTACGGTGAGGTCGGAGTCGCCGAGGTACTGGCCCACGGTCACCGGCTGCAGTGCCGTCATCGCCTCGTCCAGCCAGGCCCGCAGCTCCGCGTCCCGCTCCGGCTCGTCGTGGATCACGTACGTCGCGCAGTAGATCTCCGACTGCAACGAGAAAGCCATGTCGGGCAGTTCACGCATCGGCGCCATGGAGAACCAGATGGTGAAGGTCTGCCGGGTGGGTTGCTCGGTGAACGCCTTGCGCATCGCCGGGACGACCTCCTCGGCCGGCCCGGTCAACCAGGCGTTGTCGACGAGGTAGCGGTGGCCCTCGGGGTTGGCGGTGCGCTGACCCGCGAGTTGCTCGGCCAGCGTGGTGGGCTGCGCTTCGACGCGGAACAGGGCCCGGTCGGCGTACGGGTTGGCGTGCAGCGGGGCCAGGGCATCGGCGGCCTGCTCGGGGGTGTCGGTCATCGACACGCCCGTGACCAGGAGCACCGGTTCCTCCGCGCCCGGTGGCGTCTGCGTGACGGCGACGATCTCCACCAGGTCCGACACCGTGTGGTGCATGCCCTGCAGCCAGGTCATGACCTCGTCGAAGAGGTCCAGCGGGTAGGCGTGGACGGTGTGCGCCAGGTGCCTCGGCAGGGGGCGGGTGCGCAGATGGAAGCGCGTGACGACTCCGAAGAACCCGGGCCCGGCGCCGCGCGCCGCCCAGAGCAGGTCACTGTTCTGCGTCTCGTCGGCACGCACGAGTTCGCCCTCGGCCGTGACGACGTCGATCGCCACGATGTTCTCCGCCGCCCAGCCCCAGCCGCGCGCGTTCCAGCCCTGACCGCCCTGGAGCAGGAAGCCGCCGATGCCGACGGAGGGGCAGTGCCCGCCGTTGAAGAAGCGCCCGGCCTCGGCAAGGTACGGGTTGAGTTCGTCGCCGCCCTTCACGCTGGGCGTCGCTGTCACGATGCCGGTCTGCGGGTCGTACGCCATCTCGCGGAAGTTCCCGAGATCGATCAGCAGCGCGTCCTGCCGTACCGACCATGCCGCCCAGCTGTGTCCGCCGGAGCGGACGGCGACCTGCCAGCCACGCCGCAGGGCCAGTCGTACTCCCTCGACGACGTCCTGTTCGGTGGCGGCCTTCAGTACGGCGGCGGGCGTCCGGTCGTACGGGCGGCGGGCGTTGAAGACCCTGCCGAAGCACGCCTGCGCGAAGTCCTCGTCGCCGGGGAGGTGGAGAGTGCCGGAGAATCGGTGGGTGTTCACTGGGCTGCTCACTTGATCGCGATCGGGTTGACGGGCGCGCCGACCGCGCCGGTGACCGGCAGCGGAGCGGCGACCAGCAGGAACTCGTAGACGCCGTCGGCCGCGCAGTCCTCGGCCAGTGCCTCCAGGTCCCACATCTCGCCCAGCGGAAGGCCCATGTTCGGGATCGCGATCTGGTGCAGCGGGGACATGGCGGGCTCGGCGAATTCGTAGGGACGCACCTCCAGTCCCCAGGTGTCGGAGGCGATCGCCCCTATCTCGGTGCGGTGCAGCCAGCCGAGGGTGGTGAAGGAGAGGCCAGGGGCGTCACCGGCCGCGTAGCCGCCCCACTCGCCCAGCCGCCTCACGCGGCCCATCTGGCCCGTGCGCACGAGGACGAGGTCGCCGCGGCGGACGGTGGAGGTCGCGCCCTGCGCCTCGATGGTGGCGCGCAAATGCTCCTCCAGGATGGGGAATCCGTCGGGGAGTTCTCCGTGCTCGTCGCCGACCGCGCGGCCCACGTCCAGCAGGACACCGCGCCCTGTGAAGGCTTCCCTCATGTGCTCGATGCCGGTGACCGAGTCGCCGTCGCCGCTCACGATGGTGCACGGACGGCCGTTCCAGGCCTGCTTGTTGTCGTAGATGTGGCCGAGCCCGTCCCACTGGGTGGAGGCCTGGAGAGGCATGACCACGTGGTCGTCGGCGCCGCCGAACCCGTGCGGGAAGCCCTGCGTGCCGGCGGCCGCGTCGGAGCCGGTGTCCTTCATGTAGTGGACCGGGTTGATCCGGCCGCGGAATCCACGCTGCGGGCCGTTCTCGTTGAACTCCAGGGCGAGTGAGAGCGACCGGCCCCGGCGGACCAGTCCCGCCGCGTGGGCGCGGATCGCGTCGTCGATGAAGTTGAGGGTGCCCAGTACGTCGTCCTCGCCCCAGCGGCCCCAGTTGCGGTAGGCGGAACGGGCCTTGGCGAGCTCTTCCTCTATGGGACCGAGGCTCATCGGGTGCGTCCTTTCAGCAGCAGATCGAGAGCGTTGCCCCCGGCGATCGCGGCACGTTCGGCCTCCGGCAGCCCGGCGGCGTCCAGCCGGGCCACCGGATCGTCGACGCCCATGTCGAAGGGGTGGTCCGTGCCGAGGACGACCCGGTCGGCGCCCACCTCCTCGACCAGGTGGCGCAGAGCGCGCGGGGTGTAGACGAGCGCGTCGAACCACATCCGCCGCAGATAGGCGCTCGGCGGCTCGGCGCACCCGCGGGCGTCCGGCCGTACGTGCCAGGCGTGGTCGGAGCGCCCGATGTACGTCGGCAGATAGCCGCCGCCGTGCGCGGCGACGAACTTCAGCCGGGGGAAGCGGTCCAGGACGCCTGTGAAGATCAGACGGGAGAGGGCCACGGTGGTCTCGACCGGCTGTCCGACCGTGTTCCCGAGGTACCGCGTGGCGAGCCGCTCGCCGAGTGAGCACCCCCATGGGTGCACGAAGACCACCGCGCCGACTTCCTCGGCCTTCCGCCACACCTCGTCGTGGGCCGGGTCGGCCAGCTCCCGGCCGTTCACGGTCGTGGAGACGCTGATGCCGTACAACCCGTACTCGGTGACCGCCTCGTCCAGCAGCGCCACCGCCAGGTCCGGATGCTGGAGCGGCACCGTACCAAGGCCGTACAGCCGCTCGGGCGCCTCGGCGCAGTGCTCCGCGACCGTCTGGTTGACCGTGCGGGCCAGCCGTGCGGCGAGGTCCGCGTCCGCCCAGTAGTGGTGCATCGGCATCGGGCCGACCACCTGGATGTCGACGCCCATCGCGTCGAGATCGGCGAGGCGCGAGCCCACGTCCGTGAGCCTCTGCCCGAGCGACTGGAGCTGAGCCCTGTTGGCGGCCAGCGACTGAGGGCCTTGGGCGCGTTGCTCGGCAGCCAGTTCGGCGGCCAGGCCGGACTGCCCCGCGCACAGGGCGTCGGCGGCGGGCACGGCCAGGTGGCCGTGGACGTCGACGACAGGGGTGCTCGCCGTGGTCATGCCGCCGCCGTCAGCGAGTCGAGCGTCTCCGACATGATCCGCGCGGGATCGGCACCCGGCGTGGCGGGGTTGATCTCCCACTTGGCCAGCTGCAGCGAGTTCTCCAGTACCGTCCGCACACGTGGCAGCCGACGGGACATGAAGTGGTCGAGGGCCTTCTCCAACGGCTCCTCCCCGGTGACCAGCTCGGCCAGGAGCACGGCGTCCTCCATGCACATGGCCGCGCCCTGCGCGATCAGCGGCGGGCAGGCGTGCGCGGCGTCGCCGATGACGAGCGTGCGGCCTCGGTGCCACGGCCCGTCGACCAGAATCGCCTCGATCCAGCGGTAGTCGACGGCGGTGTCGTCGGGCAGGGACGCGATGATCTTGCCCCAGGTGCCGCCGTAGCCGGCGCCGCGCTCGCGCAGGAGGGAGAGGGAGGCGCGCGGCCCGACCAGGGATGCGTCCAGGTTCTCGTCGAGCAGGTAGGCGTAGCACTGACCGGGGGAGATCGGGCTGTAGCCGGCCTTGTAGCGGGGGCCGCCGTAGTACACCTCCGCGCAGTCCATCTCGGCGGGGCGGTCGGCGACGACACGGAAGATCGACATGCCGACCGGGCGCGGTTTCTCCACGATCCCGATCAGAGAGCGCATGGCCGAGTTGATGCCGTCGGCGCCCACCACCAGGTCGTAGCGGCCGGTGGAGCCGTCCGTGAAGGCCACGTCGACGTGTCGGGGCGACTGGTCGAGGCGCTCGACGCTCAGACCGAGACGGACGGGGACGCCGTGCGCGTACACGGCGTCACACAACGCGTCCTGCAGGTCGCGGCGCAGGGCCCCCGCCGTCGCGGGCAGGTCCGGCCCACCGGTGTGGGGGGTGGGCAGCTCCGTGATGAGCTCGCCGTCCGCACGCCGGAGCCGCATGACGTCGAACGGCACCGCCCGCGCCAGCACCCGGTCCAGCACGCCCACCGAGCGCAGCGCCTTGAGAGCGTTGCCCTGGATGGTGATGCCGTGGCCCACACCGAACCATTGGGGGGAGATCTCGACGAGCTCGACGTCGGCACCGCGCTGGGCGAGCGCGAGGGCGAGCACGCTTCCAGTGATGCCGCCGCCGACGACGAGCACCTTGTGTACGGGCATGAACGATCCTTGCGAACGTAGAAGAAGGGGGGCAGCGGTCAGCCGCTGAAACGCGGGCCGAGTTCGTGGTAGTGCTCGACGGCCGGCGGCTCGGTGAAGAACGGCCCGACAAGGGCGCGCCAGCGCGCGAAGCGCTCCGACTCCCGGAAGCCGGCCGTGTGCGCCTCGACCGACTCCCAGCCGACCAGCAGGAGAAACGTCCGCGGCCGCTCCTCGCAGCGCAGCAGCTCGGCCCAGCGGAACCCGTCTGCCTCGGCGAGCAGCTCGCGGGCCTTGCCGAAGACCTCCTGGAACTCCTCTTCCCGGCCGGCCTCCACGGTCAGCTCGGCATGCTCGACTACCACGTGTGCTCCTCGGGGTGGTTGGGGAGCTCCGAGCCTGATCGGCGGCGGGTACGGGGGTCAACGGATCGAGGCATCGGCAAGGAGGACGTCATCCATCCCGTACGCCGATGGAGCCGCCGCGCGGTGGGGCCGCACATCGTTGCAGGCAGCGGGGCGGCCCGATGATGGCAGGCATCGCGAACGGCCATTTCCGCCGTCTCTCCGTGGTGCCTAGCGTCGAAGGCGACCCCACCCGTACGAGGAGAGCCGCCTGTGCCCGATCCACTCACCCACACCGGACCCTTCGCGCTCGGCGCGTTCCGCAACAGTGCGGGCGCCTTCCCTGGCCTTGTCAGCGGGGCGCGGGTGCGCGACCTGTCCGACCTGGTGCCGTCCGTACGCGCTCTCGTCGAGGACTGGGACAACTGGCTGCCCCGCCTGGACGAACTCGCCCGGTCCGCCGACGGTCCCTGGCACCCCCTGACCGCCCTGCACGTGCTGCCCCCGATCGAGCCGGGCCAGATCCTGCAGAGCGGCGCCAACTACCGCAAGCACGTGGTGGACCTGGTCGCCGCGGAGAAGGAGAGCGTGCACGGCGCCACGCCCGAGGAGGCCCGCGCGGATGCCGAGAGCATGATGGACGAGCGGATCCGCAGCGGTGTGCCCTACGTCTTCCTCGGTTCGCCGCGTGCCATGTGCGGGCCGTACGACGACATCGTGCTGCCGGCGCACGGCGAGCAGCACGACTGGGAGCTGGAGCTCGCCCTGGTCATCGGCAGGCCGGGCAGGAACATCGCCGTCGAGGACGCGATGTCGTACGTCGCCGCCTACACCATCTGCAACGATCTCACCACCCGTGACCGCCTCTATCGGCCCGACCTGAAGGCCATCGGCACGGACTGGTTCACCGCCAAGAACGCCGACACCTTCCTGCCGACCGGGCCCTTCCTTGTCCCGGCCGCGTTCGTCGGTGACCCGAACGACCTGCGGATCACCCTGCGGCACAACGGCGTCGTCCGTCAGGACGAGTCCACCAAGGACATGATCTTCGACATCCCGCGGCTCATCGCGTACGTCTCCACGACCACCACCCTGCGCCCCGGTGACCTCCTGCTCACCGGCTCACCGGCCGGCAACGGCGCGCACTGGGGCGTCTTCCTCAAGCCCGGCGACGTCGTGGAGTCCGAGATCACGGGCCTGGGCCTGCAGCGCAACACCGTCAGGAGCGGACAGTGACCTTCCAGCCCATCACCCATCTGCGCCATGTCGATCTGGCCGTGCCGGACTTCGATGTCCAGCGAGCCTTCTACGGCACCACCTGGGGCCTGACCGAGGTCGCGAGCGACAGCGGTCTCGCGTTCTTCGCCGCCGAGGGCAGCCCCGAGCAGTACGTCGTCCGAATCCGCAAGGACGAGCGGAAGCGGATGGATCTGGTGGCCTTCGGGGCTGTCTCGCCGGAGGCCGTGGACGAACTGGCGGTACGGCTCGGGCGTGCGGGCGTCCAGCTCGTGCATGAGCCGCGAGCCTTGGACACACCGGGCGGCGGCTACGGCATCCGCTTCTTCGACCCGGACGGCCGGGTCGTCGAGGTCTCCGCGGATGTCGCCGTCCGCGATTACCGGAAGATCGAGGAACGTGAGGCGATTCCGGTCCGCCTCTCGCACTGCGTCGTCAACTCCCAGGATCCTGAGGGGCTGCGGGACTTCTACATCGAGCACCTCGGTTTCCGGCTCACCGACACCCTGTACTCCACGCACATGGGCGACCTCATGTACTTCCTGCGGTGCAGCCCCCTGCACCACTCCTTCGCCATCGCCCGTGGGCCTCATGTCTCCCTGCACCACGCGTCGTTCGAGATGCGAGGGGTGGAGGAGTACATGCGCGGCACCGGGCGGGTCCTGCGCGCCGGGACGCGCCTGACCTGGGGGCCGGGCCGGCACCTCGCGGGCGACAACACCTTCTCCTACTTCCACGACCCGCACGGCAACACAGTGGAGTACACCACCGAGCTCGCCGTCCTCGAAGAGGACCTGTGGCACCCGGGCCGGCACGACGTCGACGACCCGGTCACCCAGGACCAGTGGGGCACCGCCGACCCGATGAGCGAGTCGGTCGCCAAGGAGCAGTTCAACGACCCCGACGTGCTTTTCGAAGCACCGCCCGTGTGATCCGACTCTTCTGAGAAAGGCCGTAGTTGTGGCAGAGATCCTGAAGCACGCCGTCCCCAAGGCCGAGGTGACCGCCTCCCTCGGGCAGGTCCGCGAGACCGTTGCCGGCGTCATCGCGGACATCCGCGAGCGCGGCGACAAGGCCGTGCGTGAGTACTCCGAGAAGTTCGACAAGTGGAGCCCCGGTTCCTTCCGGCTGAGCGAGGAGGAGGTCGAGAAGATCGTCGCGTCGGTGCCGCAGCAGGTCATCGACGACATCTGCTTCGTCCAGGAGCAGGTTCGCACCTTCGCCCGCCACCAGCTGGACTCGCTGCGGGAGTTCGAGGTGGAGACCCTGCCGGGCGTCTGGCTCGGCCAGAAGCACATCCCCGTGCAGGCCGCGGGCGCCTACGTCCCCGGTGGCCGCTACCCGCTCACCGCCTCCGCCCACATGACCATCGTCACCGCCAAGGTGGCCGGCGTGCCCCGGGTCGTCGCCTGTACGCCCCCGATCCGCGGCGAGATCCCGGCCGCCACCGTCGCCGCCATGCACCTGGCGGGCGCGGACGAGATCTGGCTGCTGGGCGGCGTCCAAGCGGTGGCCGCGATGGCCGTCGGCACGGACACCATGGAGCCGGTCAACCTGATCGCCGGCCCCGGCAACGCGTATGTCGCCGAGGCCAAGCGGCAGTTGTTCGGCGAGATCGGCATCGACCTGTTCGCCGGTCCCACCGAGATCCTGGTGCTGGCAGACGAGCACGCCGACCCCTTCGTATGCGCCGTTGACCTGCTCTCCCAGGCCGAACACGGCCCGGACTCGCCCGCCGTGCTCATCACGACATCCCGCGAGGTCGCCGAGCGGACCATCGCCGAGGTGGAGCGGCTGCTGCCGACCATGCCCACCCGGGACTTCGCCGAGCCCGCCTGGCGGGATCACGGCCAGGTGCACGTCGTCGACTCGGTCGACGAACTGTACGCGCTCGCCGACGAGTTCGCGTTCGAGCACGTGGAGGTACTCACCGCCGAGCCGAGGCTCGCGTTGGAGCGCATGACGCAGTACGGTGCTCTGTTCCTCGGCGAGGGCACCTGCGTGTCTTTCGGCGACAAGGTGATCGGTACCAACCACGTCCTGCCGACGCGTGGCGCGGCCCGCTACACCGGCGGCCTGTGGGTCGGTAAGTACCTGAAGACCGTCACTTACCAGGAGGTCACCGACACCGACGCGCAGACCCTGCTCGGCCGGCTGTGCGGGCGGGCCGCGCGGGTGGAGCTGTTCGAGGGGCACGCGCGCTCCGGTGACGTCCGGGCCGCGAAGGTGGCGGGCGACGAGCTTGCCTGGAACACGGCATGAGTCTCGACGGCCGTACGGCGCTGGTCACAGGGGGCGGAGGGCCGCTGGGGCGGGCCTTCGCACTCGCCCTGGCGGCGGCCGGGGCCCGGGTGGTCCTCGTCGGCCGCACCGAGCAGGCACTCGCGGAGGCAGCGGCTCGGGCGGAGAAGGAAGGCGGTCAGGCTCGTACGGCCGTGTGCGACATCTCCGACCCTGATTCGGTGCGTGCGCTCGCGGCCGAGCTCGCCGACGAGGACGTGTCGTTGCTCGTCAACAACGCGGGTGTGGCCGGCCCGGTGCGTCCCCTCGTCGACATCGAACCGGACGAGTGGGACAACGTGTTCGCCGCCAACGTCCGCGGCGTCTATCTGATGTGCCGGGCCTTCCTGCCGCCCATGCTGGCAGCGGGTCGCGGTGACATCGTCAACGTGGCCTCCGTGAGCGGCAAACGCCCTCTGCTGAACCGCACCCCGTACACAGCCTCCAAGATGGCGCTGCTGGGTCTGACCCGGACGCTGGCGGGAGAGGTCGGCCCGCAGGGCGTCGCCGTCAACTCCCTCTCGCCCGGGCCGGTCCGGGGCCCCCGAATGGACCGCAACTTCCGGCTGACGGCCGAATTGACGGGCGCCACCGTCGAGGAAGCCGAGCGGGACTTCACCTCACGGGCAGCGCTGGGCCGGCTGGTCGAGGAGGACGAGGTCGCCCAGGCCCTGGTAGCCATGCTGGCCATGCCGGGGCTGTGCGGAGCCGACATCGACCTGTCGGCAGGGATGATCGCACCGGCCTAGCCAGAGATGACACGTCATGTCTCTGGCCGCCAGACGTATGTGTGCCGGTCACGCGGCACCCCGTGATCGAGGCAAGCGCAGGACCTCCTCACACCACTTGCCCGACGCCGACCTCCTCTCCATACCCACCTGTTCGAAGGACTCAATGATGCGTCTCTACACCTCAGCCGCGAACCGGCTCAGCAGGCTCAACGATCCGCTGATGGTCGTCGTGCGGACGACGATCGGCTGGCTGATGATCCTGCACAGCCTCTTCAAGATCAACGTTCTCGGTCTCGACAACTTCGAGAACTTCCTCCTGCGGCCGACCGGTCTGCCCTTCACCTCGGTGCTGCGCTGGCTGGTGCCGTCCATGGAACTCGCCTGCGGTGGCCTGCTCGTGCTCGGACTGCTGACCCGTGTCGCCGCGGCGCTCCTCAGCCTGGAAATGCTGGGCACCGCGGTCCTGGTCAAGCTCGACGCCCTCCACCTGGGTGTTCTCGGTCCGAAGGGCTCGGGCGGAGCGGAGGTGGACATCCTCATGCTCGCCGCGCTTCTTGCGGTACTGGTGCTTGGACCGGGCACCCTGTCGCTCGACTCCCTGCTGGGGCTCGATCGCAAGGAAGAAGCCGTGCAGTCGAAGCCGTCTCAGCCCCTGCAGGTCGGGACCAGCGGTGAGGGTCTGACGCGAGAGCCGTTGCCGGCGGACTAGAGCTTCAAGCGGATCTTGCCCAGAGCGGGAACTACGCGAGGGTGACCGCCGCTTCGTAAGAGGCGGCGGTTGGCTTTGTAGGTGAGTTCTGGCTCTGGTCCACTTCGTGTGGTCGCGTACACAGGGTGACTGTTGATCTTCCCCTAGTGGTTGTTTTAGTGGCCGTAGGCGGTCACTGCGCGCATGACCGCCTAGCCGCGCCTGAAGCTAGCTCCACTCATCAGGCCCCTTGGAATCGATCATCTAGGCTGGCGCGGTGACTGATGAGCAGGAGTGGGTGCAGCCGTCGGGAGTGTGGGCCACGGCGGTGGGGGTGGCCCGGGTGCGGGCGCTGGAGACCGAGCGGGAGAACGCGCTGTTCCGCGACCCGCTGGCTCAGGCCTTCGCCGCCGCGGGCGGCCTGTGGCCCTCCTCGCCGCCGCTGCCCGGTGACGAGGCCGCGCGACGCCGCCGGCTGGCCGTAGCGTTTTCCATCGTCATCAGGACGAAGTTCCTCGACGACCTGTTGCAGCAGGCCTCCGCGTCCGGGGTCCGGCAGGTCGTGCTGCTCGGCGCCGGCATGGACAGCCGGGCCTTCCGGATGGACTGGCCCGAGGGCACCCGGCTGTTCGAGGTCGACACCGCCGCGCCACTGGACTTCAAGGCTTCGGTGCTGCGCCAGGAGCGGGCCGTCGCACGCTGCGAGCGGATCACCGTCGCGGTGGATCTGCGTGAGGACTGGCCGGGCGCGCTGGCCGCCGCAGGGCACGACCCGGCGGTGCCGACCGTGTGGATCGCCGAAGGACTGCTGATCTATCTGCCCGAGGATGCGGTGGAGCTGCTGCTGGCCCGGATCAGCGCGCAGTCGGCGGCAGGCAGTCGGATGGGGCTGACGTTGGGCTCGCGCGGGGTGATCGAGCGCTTCGGCGCGGACGCCGTGCCGGGATCGGCGGCGTCCATGTGGGTCTCGGAGATGCCCGACGACCCGGTGGGCTGGCTGGCCGGGCACGGCTGGGAGGCCGACAGTCACACCCTGCGCGAGCGCGCTGCCGCCTACGGCCGCCCGATCAGCACCCCGCCGCAGCGCGAGGAGCGGCCCGGCGGACTGATTTCGGCGGTCCGCCGGTAGAGCGCCTCCCGGTTCCCCGGATGATCCTGATGAGTGGAGCTAGTGCTGGATTCGGCTCTCTTCGGCACCGGTCCGGGGCCGGTTGCCCGTCAGCTCCAGGGGAGGCGGCGAGCCGCTGGTGTCCTGGGCCCACGATGTCGGGTTGTCCCAGGGCGCGTGTCCGGGCCGCGGTCAACCGACGGCGCCCTCCTCTGCACGGGGCCCCGTGGCATGTCGTCTCAGTACCAGACGGAGAACGTGGCGTCGGCTCTGCCGACGGCGGTGGAGATCGGGTCGATACGCAGCACGTAGTCGTAGTGCCGGATGTAGCGGTCCGGGTAGTTGTACGAGCGGAATGACGACCAGGACGGATCGGCGAGCCCGGCGGTCTTGTGGAAGGTGGCGTCCTGGACGAACTTCGTTGTGCCGTCGTTGACGTCAAGCCGCAGCTGGTAGTAGGCGTGCCGCAGGTAGCGGGTCGGATTGTTGACGGACTGGAAGGAGACGCCGGAGGGGTCGGCGAGTCCCGGCACCAGCTTCCATTGCGAGTCGGTGTAGGGGTCGAAGGGGTACGGGTCGATGCGGCCGGTGTAGTCGGCGTGCCGCCAGTATCTGTCCGGGAAGTTGTAGGACTTCAGCCGGTTCCAGGCGGGCTTGCCCCACTTGGCGACCATGTTGTCGTACACGGTCTGGGGGATCGGCTGGATGGTGGCGTGTTTGGAGTTCAGCGGCTGGGTGTAGACGCGCCGGTCGGTGGCGGTCCAGGTGTCGGTGGAGAGGTCGCTGGTCTGCCAGGCGTAGAACACCGCGTTGGCGTCGCCCCACAGGTACCAGGTGCCGGAAGCCTGGGCGAGGATCGGGGCCTCGATGCCTCCTTGCGGCGCCAGGCCGGAGGTGAAGACGGTGAAGCTGCCGGGGGCGAGGGAGGTGGACCTCGCCCCCACGAGGCTGTTGTGGCCCTTGAAGTACAGGTAGTTGACGCCGTTCACGTTCATGGCCAGGGAGCCGTCGATGACGTCGTAGCCCGGGTCGAAGAAGACCTGCGGTGATGTCACCGTCGTGAAGTCCGTGGTGTAGTTCACCATGATCACGTTGTGTCCGCTGCTGTTGACGGCCGAGTAGATGATGGCGTACTGGCCACGGGAGGCGTCCCAGAAGGCTTCGGGCGCCCAGCTGTGGGTGGCCATCGAGTGCAGTTTCAGCAGGCGGTAGTTGTCGAAGGAGCGCAGGTCGGTGGAGTCCCAGACGTGGATGACCTGGCTCTGCTTCGTCCAGTCGGTTCCCTTCAGGTTGGTCGCCATGACGACGTAGGTGCCGTCCTGCTTGGGCAGGATGAACGGGTCGCGCAGACCACCGTCGCCCCCGGTCGGCGTCACCACCGGGTTGTTCCGGTTCAGCGGCATCCACTGCAGCGCGTCGGTGCTGACCGCGAGGTGCAGGCCGTAGTCCGTACCGAGGTTTCTCGGTGACTGGGTGAAGTAGCCCATGACGAACGGGGAGCCCGTCGCGGCGCTCGCGGACCGGCTGCCGAGCGTCAGCGCGCCGGTCATGGACAGTGGCACGGCCGCGGCCATGCCGAGGAACAGCCGGCGCGACGGGAGGGGGGTTGCGCTCATCTGGTGCCTCCAGGGCGTAGGGAAAGAGTGGGGGCTCCCGAACCCGTGAGCGCCCCGGCCCGGAGGCGCCCACGGGTTCGGTCCCTCGTCAGCTCCAGGGAGACGCGGTGAGCCAGCTGGTGTCCTGGGCCCACGACCGCGTGGAGTCCCAGGTGTTGGTGCCGCCGTTGCTGGCGATGTAGGCCGTGTAGCTGTAGTGGCGGATGTACTTCGTCGGGAAGTCGACGGACTGGAAGGAGGTGCCGACCCCGCTGTTGCCCGCGGTGGGGCAGAAGGTGGCGTCCTTCGCGAACGAGCTGCCGCCGTTGTCCGTGTTCAGGTAGAGCTGGTAGTTGGAGTGGCGCAGGAACTGGCCGGGCTTGTCGGCCGACTCGAAGGACAGGCAGGAGGTGTTGGCCAGTCCGGCCCGGACGATCCAGGTGGCGTCGGCCTTGTCGGTGGCCGAGCTGGCGGAGTTGATGCTGGAGATGACGACCTTGGTGTCGGCGTCGTTGTGGCGCAGGTAGTGCGAGGTGCAGCAGGGCGAGGTGGTGGCCTGCAGGGAGACCCGCGAGCCGGGGGTGAGGGTTCCGGTGCTGGTCGAGCCGCTGTTGTAGCCGACGGCGGTGATGTTGGCCTGGACGGCGTTCTCGGTGGCGTCCGAGGGATAGCCCTGGGTCATCACGCCTTCGTAGAAGGTGCCTTGGCCGGTGTTGCTGTTGTCGCCGCCGATGCCGAGGATGATCGCGCCCTGCTTCTTCATCGGGTTGTAGCCGGTGGCGTTGGGGCGTACGCCGTCGTAGAAGGTGGACAGGCCGCCCGACTGGGCGTCGCCGCCGCGGATGGCCCACTGGTTCGGGCCGCCCTTGAGCATGGCGGTCAGGAACCGGTTGTTGACGGTCGGGTCATTGGCGTTGAAGCCGCGGTTGACCCCGGAGAACAGGCCGTTCTCCAGGTCGGCCATGACCCAGGGGCCGTTGCCGCTGCCCCAGCCCCAGCCCTTGCTGTTGCCGAAGTACAGGGCCTCCATGGTGCCGTTGCCGTCGTCGTTGCCGGTCGTCTCGGCGTTGCCGTAGTCGAAGCAGCAGCCGCCGTTGAAGTGCGTGCCGTCGAAGATGGCGTACATGCCCTCGGGCTGGTCGCCGGTGGCGATGCCGTTGGTGTTGTTGTTGCGGTAGCCGGTGCCGGGGGCGACGTAGACTCCGTACGCCTTGTGTCCGCCGACGGTGACCGGAGCCTCGAAGGCGTTGGCCAGGTTGTCGTTCCCGTTCTCGGCCGGACCGGGCCAGTGGCCCTTGAGCGCCTGGGTGAGCTTGTTGCCCTTGCCGGACTGGTCGTAGATGACGGTGATGACGCAGCTGGTGTTCGCGCAGAAGGAGTCCTGCTGCGCGGCGTCGGCGACACCTCCGGCAGCCAGCAGGCCGATGTCCTTGGTCGCGTTGTCGGAGGCGCGCCTGACCTGGTACAGCGGGCCGTTGTACGCGCCGTACAGGGCGCGGGTGGTGCTGTGCGCGGCGACGCAGGGGGTGCCGCCCACGGCGTAGATGTCGCACGGCCCCTGCGTGGCGGCCTGCGAGGGGGCGGCCGTGGCGGTGAGCAGACCGGCGGCGAGCGCGGCGGTGGCACCGGCCGCCAGCAGCGCGCGTCTGACGCTGTGTATCCACGGTGGCTTGAACATGAAGGGCTCCTTCTCAGGATGGGTGTGAGGGTGAGCGTCGGCGAGCCCCCGGTGCCCGGCCGTGCGGACGGTGCGGGTCGCGCCGACGCCTCCGTGCCGGTGCGGCTTCGGCCGTTTTCGGCACCGGATTCGGGGCCGGGCTGCTCGTCAGCGCCGAAAGGCGGTCGACGGGCAGGGGCGGATTCACGTGGCCGGGCAGTTGGCGTCGGGGACAGATGCCAGGAGATGCCGGCGCTCTCCCTGGAGGCGCCGGCATCCCTGTCGGCGTCGGGTCAGCTCGTCACACGGAAGGTGGCGTCGCCGCGCCCCGTGGCGGTGGTGATCGGGTCGAGCTTCAGGTAGTACGCGTAGTGGCGGATGTAGCGGTCGGGGAAGTTGTACGACTGGAACGACGACCAGGTGGAGTCGGCGAGCCCGGCGGCCTTGCGGAAGGTGGCGTCCGCGGCGAACTGGCTGCTGCCGTCGTAGAGGGCGAGCTGGAAGTCGTAGTTGGCGTGGCGCAGGAAGTAGCCGGGGTGGTTCACCGACTCGAAGGAGACGGTGTCGGTGCCCGCCAGGCCGGGCCGCAGCCGGAACTGGGAGTCCTCGACGGGGATGACGTCGGGGTCGATGCGCACGTCGAAGTTGATCTGGCGCACATACCGGTCCTGGAAGTTGTACGACTGCAGCCGCTGGGCCGGGGTGTTGGGCCAGCGGGCGAGCACGCGGTTCTCCTCGGCGGCCGTGAGGGTCATGATCGCGCCGTGGCGCTTCGGGGTGCCGCCCATGTCGTAGCTGGCCGCATCCTGAAGCCGGTAGGTGCTGACGTCGAACGGGTTGGTCGTCAGGATCGGCCTGTATTCGCGGACGCCCTGCGGGTTGTTGTAGTCGATGTAGAGGGCCCACTCGTTGCGGTCCCTGAACTTCATCCAGACCGGGCCTTCGACCACATTGCCGGTGAGACCGATGCTGGAGAGGTTGCCGAGGTTGGTCCACGTCCCCAGGATCGAGTTGCTGCCCTCGACGTTATTCTGGCCGTCGCCGGAGACCCGCAGGTAGCGGTAGGGGCCGGTGCCGGCGGGCACCTCCGTCATCTGGGTGTCGACGACCGGAGTGCTGCCGGGCGGGTCGATCCAGATCTGCGGGGTGGTGATGGTGCGGAAGTCCTTGGTGCGGGCGGCGTAGATGCGGTACTTGAAGATGCCGTTCACCGTGGCGTTCGTCGCCCAGTACAGGACGTAGTCGTTGGTCTCGGGGTTGAAGATCGCCTCCGGCGCCCATGCGTTCTTTCCGCCGGGGATCAGTCCGGCGGCGCCGAGCAGCCACGGCTTCGACCAGGTGACCAGGTCGGTCGACTCCCACACCACGAAGTTGGGGCTGCCGTTGGTGTACGTCGAGCCGCAGCGGACGCACAGGTCGGTCGCGATGATCCAGTACTTGCTCCCGTCGGGAGAGCGCACCAGTGCGGGGTCGCGCACCCCCTTCGTGCCGATCATGGAGTTCAGGACCGGCGCTCCGCCGTTGAGGTCGTTCCAGTGCAGGCCGTCCGTGCTGTGCGCGAGGTACAGCATCTGGCCGGTCGCGGAATCGCCGGTGAAGTGCACCATCAGGTAGCCGGGGTCGGCGGCGGCCGCCCGCTGGGGTGTGGTCAGAGCCTGGCCTGTGAAGAGAAGGCATACGGCGAGCAACATCACCGACAGCCGGGAGCGAAGAGCGGTCATGGGATCTCCTGTCGTCGTGCAGGCGCCACCGTCGGGCGAAGGGGGAGAGCGAGGTGGCGGGGAAGCCCGGTCTCGGTGCGGGCGGGACAAGGCCCGGCCACCGCACGATCCGGAAGGGAGCGGCTCCGGACCACGGTGGGTCTCCCGTGTGCAGTGCGGGTCGCCGTGGTGTCCCGGGTCGGGCATGCGAGCCGGTGCGCCGGTGGTGTGACGGCTTGTGCGGCGAAGTGACGGTTGTTGTTCGGGGCGGGGGCGGGGGCCGGGGTGCGGGCCGGACGGATGGTTGGCGGGCAGAGCACGTGAGCGGGGTGTGGTCAGACGGCGTGTGGCATCAACTCACTGTCCGACCAGTTGAGTTGTGCGATATATCGAACGGCGTTCGAAAGATCGAGCAGACAATAGGAGGGGAAACAGAGAGCGTCAATACATCCGGCAATGCGTGGTTCCTCAAGTGGTTCGGGTGGCGCCGACGATGCTTTCTTTGGTCGGAAGCGTTGACTGAGGTGGGCGCAGTATCTATCTTCTGGCTGAAATTACGAACGGTGTTCGAAATACCGGCCATGGGGAACAGGCGGTAGCTCCGCACCACCGGCATCAGAGGGAGTCCTCCGTGACACCTGCGCTCACCCGTCGAACGGTCCTCGGCATGATCGCCGGCTCGGCCGCCGCCACCGTCACCGGCGTCTCGGCCGGTACCGCCCACGCCGCCGTGCCCGCGTCACCAGGTGTGACGTACACGAACACCATCGCCGAGCAGCGGGCCGACCCGCACATCTTCAAGCACACCGACGGCTTCTACTACTTCACCGCCACCGTGCCGGCGTACGACCGCATCGTGCTCCGCCGCGCCACCACCATCCAGGGGCTGCCCTCGGCCGCCGAGACGACCATCTGGACCAAGCACGCCACCGGTGTGATGGGCGGCTACATCTGGGCTCCGGAGATCCACTTCATCGACGGCAAGTGGTACATCTACTTCGCCGCCGGTGACGCCAACAACGTCTGGCACATCCGGCCCTATGTCCTGGAGTGCACCGACGCGAACCCGATCACCGGGGCCTGGACGGAGAAGGGCCGTATCGCCCTGCCGCTGGACACCTTCTCCCTGGACGCGACGACCTTCGCCGTCAACGGCACCCGCTACCTCGCCTGGGCGCAGAACGACCCGGCCGTCGGCTCCGGCACCAACCTCTACGTCGCGCAGATGTCCAGCCCGTGGACCATCACCGGCACCCCGGTCATGATCAGCCGGCCGACCGCCGCGTGGGAGACCGCCGGAGGAGTGACGGTCAACGAGGGCCCGGCAGTGATCCAGCGGGGCGGCAAGGTCTTCATGACCTTCTCCGCCAGCGCCACCAGTGACGTCTACTGCATGGGCATGCTGACCGCGTCCGCCTCGGCCGACCTGCTCAGCGCCTCGTCGTGGGCCAAGACCGCGAACCCGGTCTTCGCCAGCTTCGCCGCCACCAGCCAGTACGGCCCCGGGCACAACCAGTTCACGGTCTCCGAGGACGGCAAGTCGGACATCCTCGTCTACCACGACCGCAGCTACAAGGACATCAGCGGCTCCCCCCTCAACGACCCCAACCGCCGCACCCGCGTCCAGAAGATCTACTGGAAGGCCGACGGCACGCCCGACTTCGGCATCCCGGTCGCCGACGGGCTCACCCCGATCCGGCTCTCCTCGTACAACTTCCCCGACCGGTTCATCCGGCACTGGGACTACCGCGCCAAGATCGAGGCGAACGTCTCGCCGCTGGCCGACTCGCAGTTCCGGGTCGTCACCGGTCTGGCCGGCACCGGCACCGTCTCCCTGGAGTCGGCGAACTTCCCCGGCTACTTCCTGCGCCACAAGAACAACGAGGTGTGGGTGGAGAAGAACGACGGGACGTCGCTGTTCGCCGGTGACGCCTCCTTCACGGCCCGGGCCGGCCTCGCGGACTCCGCCGGAGTCTCCTACGAGTCGTACAACTTCCCGGGCCGCTACATCCGCCACTACAACTACCTGCTGTACGTCCAGGCTGTGAGCACGACGACCGACCGGGCCGACGCCACGTTCTACACCCAGTGACCCGGACCGGCGTTCCGTAACCCCTCGGGCAGCTCCGACCCCACGGACCGGAGCTGCGCGAACGAACCGGCACATCTGCCACGCGCTGGCGTCGCAATGGATGCGGCGATCTCGGCTCCTCCTTTCCGGCCCGCCGCACGCGAAGAGTCTCCACGCCCCGGACGGAAAAGCCTTCAGAACCGGTCAGGACGAAGGTGAGAAGACGCCGCCACCGGCGAGGCAGGCGGTGCCGAGGTCCACGAGCGGTAACAGGCCACCGAGCAGCGGGCCGACGAACGCGCCGGAGTCGACCCATTGACGCCAAACCCAGCGAACCTCTGTTTCCGTCCAAAATACGAACACTGATCCTCGAACGAGCGGAGGGAGTCGCTCGGACGAGGTGCTGGAAGGGCCCCTCGGGCTCCACACCATGAACCGTCAACGGTCACATCGTCGCCGGGCAATGCTCGGGGCAGCTCTGCTGTCCCTGATCGCCTCCCTGCTCGTCGCTGTCACGCAGCCCACTGCCGCAGCGGAGGGCCAGCCGTTCACCAACCCGGTCAAGTCGCAGAAGGGCGCCGACCTGGACCCTGGACACGCTGGCCGCCGCGGCCCGGGACCTGGGCATCGAGGTCAGCCGCTCCCAGGTACGCCGGATTCTGCTCGCGGAAGGGGTCCGCTGGCGGCGCACGCGTTCCTGGACGCGCTCGAAGGATCCGGACTTCGAGGGGAAAGGACACGGATCGTCGAGCTCTACACCAGCCCGCCCGCCGACGCGACGGTCATCTGCGCCGACGAGCTCGGCCCGGTGATCCCGCGCGCTTTCCCGCCGGCACCGGGCTGGTCGCCGGACGGACACCGCATCGAGAACGAGATCGACTACTCGCGCGGGCCGGAAAAGACGTGGGTCTACGGCGCCTTACGTGTCCGTGACGGTCAAGCGGTCACGATGACCGCCACCTCCCGCAACAGCGCCTTCTACCAGCAGTTCCTCCAACTGATCGAGTACGCCAACCCCGCCGGGGACATCTACGTGATCACGGACAACCTGTCCTCGCACAACAGCGTGTCCACCCGCACCTGGCTCGAGGACCACCCACGCATCAAGCACGTCTTCATCCCGGTCGGCGCCTGCTGGCTCAACCTCCAGGAAGGCTGGTGGCGCATCTTCCGCAAGACCGCCCTGGCCGGACGCTCCTTCGGCGACCCAGACCACATCACCCACGCCACCAGCGTCGCCACCGGCCGGCTCAACTCCCGCGCCCGACCCTGGATCTGGGGCAGACCCGCACCACCCACCAGGCACGTACGCCGCCGCTATGTGTACTTCCTTTGAGGAATCCAGCACTAGCTTCATGCGCGGCCAGCCAGTCATGCGCGCACCGACCGCCTGCGACCACTAAAGTCCGCCCGAAAATCGCCTGGCTGGACGGTGGTGTAGTCGACAGTCCTTCGCCGTGAACGAAGTGCTGCCGCAGTTGAACGAGCTGCTGTTTTCCTCGGTCGAGGGCGTGTTGGTGGAATCGGTCGAGGTGATCGACACGGTCGTCCGGGTCGAGGCCCGTACGACCGCAGGGCGGGCGGCCTGTCCGGGGTGCGGGTGCTGGTCGGGGCGAATACACGGCTCCTACCTGCGATTTCCTCGTGATCTGCCGACGGCGGGCAAGTTCGTCGTGGTTCGTTGCGGGTGCGGAGGTTCGTCTGCGAGGAGGAATCCTGCGAGCGCATGACCTTCGCCGAGCAAGTACCCGGTCTCACCCGCAGGTTCGGGCGACGGACCGAACGGCTGCGGTCGACGCTGGTGTCGGTCGGTCTTGCGCTCGCGGGCCGGGCCGGCGCCCGGATGACGGACGCCCTCAAGGTTCCGGTCAGCCGGAACACCCTGTTGAGGCTGATCGCCTCGCTTCCGGACCCCGCCACCGCAGTACCCCGCGTGGTCGGTGTGGACGAGTACGCCCAGCGCAAGGGCCGTGTCTACGGAACCGTGCTCGTCGACGTCGAGACACGTCGCCCGGTCGACCTCCTTCCCGATCGGGAGGCGGACACGCTCGCGGCCTGGCTCGCCGAGCGGCCCGGCATCGAGATCATCTGCCGTGACCGGGCGCCCTTCTTCGCCGAAGGTGCCACCCGCGGCGCCCCGCAGGCCCTCCAGGTCGCCGACCGATGGCAGTGCGCCATGAGGCGCCTTGTCGTATCCCCGATTTAGTCGGGAAGAATTTGGAGGGAGGTTCTTGGGTCTGATGGCTTACCTAA
>NZ_JBVHRI010000040.1:0-60892 GCF_055566975.1 Streptomyces sp. NPDC027189 | reverse complement strand
CACCCGCCACGCGGCGAGCGCCTCACCCACCAACGCCTCACCACCAGTCACCAACATCCCCGACGGCGACACTGCCTCCGGCAACACCTCCAACAGGCCGAGGTGGGACGGGGTGACCTTCATGAACGACGGTCCGTGCACGGCGTCCTCATCCAAATCGGCCAGCACCACCCGGCCGCCGCTCACCAACGGCGTATACAACGCCGTCACCGTCAGGTCGAAAGCAACCGAGGAATGCAACAACGCGGAACCGGCAGCGTCCGGATACACCTCACGCGCCCGCTCCAGATACGCCCCCACCGAGGCGTGCTCCACCACCACACCCTTCGGCCGCCCCGTCGACCCCGACGTATAGATCACATACGCCGGATGGCGAAGCCCGAGCGGCGCAACCCGGTCCGTGTCCGAGACCGGGGCATCCGCATAGCCCTCCGCCTCGGCCAGCATCGCCGCATCGTCGATGACCAGCACCGGCGCCGCATCCCCCAAAATGTGCGCCACCCGCTCCACCGGATACTCCGGATCAACGGGCACATACGCACCCCCGGCCTTCAGCACCCCCAGCAACGCCACCACAAGATCCACCGAACGGGGCAGCATCACCCCCACAAACGACTCCGGCCCCACCCCCCGGCCAATCAACCACCGAGCCACCCGATTCGACCGAGCCTCCAACTCCCCATACGACAGGCACACATCAGCCGCCACCACGGCCTCCGCCTCGGGAGTCCGCCGAACCTGCTCCCCGAACAGCACCGGCAACGACACCCCACGCACCCCACGCGCAACCCCCTGCCACCCGACAAGCACCCGCTCACGCTCAACAGAGTCAAGAACCTCCACCTCCCCCACCCGACGCCCCACGTCCTCACTCACCCACTCCAACACCCGCACCAAGCGACCGACGAGTGCCTCGGCCGTGCCCCGGTCGAAGAGGTCGGTGCTGTACTGCAGGGCGCCCCGAAGGCCGCCCGGGGTGCCGGTCGTGTCATGGGACTCGGCGAAGGAGAACCCGAGGTCGAACTTGACGCGGTGGGTCTCGGCCGGTTCGTGGCGCACAGAGAGGCCCGGGAGCTTGGCGATCTCTTCGAGTGCTTCGACGGGACCCGCGTTGTTGAGGTTGAGCATGGTCTGGAAGAGCGGGTGCCGGGACAGCGAACGCTCCGGGTTGACCACCTCCACCAGCCGCTCGAACGGCAGGTCCTGATGCGCGTACGCCGCCAGGTCCTGCGCCCGCACACGCTCCAGCAATTCCGCGAACGTCGGATCACCGGACGTGTCCGTCCGCAGCACCAGCGTGTTCACGAAGAACCCGACCAGATCATCCAGCGCGTCATCCGTACGACCCGCGATCGGCGTCCCAATAGGAACGTCCGTCCCCGCACCGAGCCGCGTCAGCAACGCCGCCAGACCCGCCTGAAGCACCATGAACAGACTGGCCCGATGAGTGCGGGCCACGGCGGTCAGGGCCTCGTGCAGACCGGGCGACAGTTCGAAGGTGACGACGTCGCCCCGATAGGACGCGGCGGCGGGGCGCGGGCGGTCGTACGGGAGGCCCAGTTCCTCGGGGAGGTCCGCCAATGCGCGCTTCCAGTAGGCGAGTTGACGCGTAATCTCGCTGTCGGTCTGCTCTGCGGAGCCGAGGGACTCGCGCTGCCAGATGGCGTAGTCGGCGTACTGCACCGGCAACGGAGCCCACGACGGGGACGTGCCGGCCGCACGGGCCGCGTACGCCGCCGTCAGGTCACGGGCCAGCGGGGCGCGCGACCACGCGTCGGTCGCGATGTGGTGGGTGAGGAGCAGCAGCACGTGTTCGTCCCGGCCGAGCTCGAACAGCCGGACGCGCAGGGGTGGTTCGGAGCCGAGGTCGAAGGGGCGGCTCGCCGCGTCGAGGAGTTCCGCGTGCAGTCGGCTCTCGTCGGTGCGCACGACGGTGAGGTGCGGCCGGGCCGATGCGAGCACCACCTGATACGGGCCTTCAGCGTCCTCCGCGAAGACCGTGCGCAGCGTCTCGTGGCGGGCGGTCAGGTCGGCGAGGGCGTGTTCCAGCGCCGTACGGTCGAGGGTGCCCGAAAGGCGCAGGGCGACGGGTGAGTTGTAGGCGGCGCTGGGGCCCTCGAAGCGGGTCAGGAACCAGAGACGCTGCTGGGCGTACGAGAGGGGCAGCCGGGCCGGGCGCGGCACGACCGCGGTGACCGGGGTACGGGCCGCGCCGTTGCCGGTGTCGAGGGCGCCGGAGAGGCCGGCGACCGTGGGGGTCTCGAAAAGCTGACGGATCGCCATCTCCGTGCCCAGGACGGTGCGCACGCGGCTGACGAGCTTGGTGGCGAGCAGGGAGTGCCCGCCGAGTGCGAAGAAGTCGTCGTCGATCGTCACGGTCGCCACGCCGAGGACCTCGGCGAACAGACCGCAGAGGATCTCCTCGCGCGGCGAGCGCGGGCCACGGCCCTCGGTCCGGGTGCCGTAGTCGGGGGCGGGCAGGGCACGGCGGTCCAGCTTGCCGTTCGGGGTCAGCGGGAACGTGTCGAGCACGACGAACGCCGACGGGACCATGTAGTCGGGCAGGCGCTCGGCGGCGAGCGCGCGCACGGACTCGGCAGTCACGCCCGTCTCGGCCGTGCTGCTTCCCTCGACGGCCACGTACGCGACGAGACGCTTGTCGCCAGGCTGGTCCTCGCGCAGCAGGACCGCGGCCTGGCTGACCCGGTCGTGGGCGGCGAGTACGGACTCGATCTCGCCCAACTCGATGCGATAGCCGCGCAGTTTGACCTGTCCGTCGCCGCGTCCGACGAACTCCAGCAGCCCGCTCTGGTTCCAGCGCAGGACGTCGCCGGTGCGGTACATGCGGGAGCCGGGCGGTCCGTAGGGGTTGGCGACGAAGCGTTCGGAGGTGAGACCGGCCCGGTTCCAGTAGCCGCGGGCGAGGCCGGTGCCCGCGATGTACGCCTCGCCGGGGACTCCGGCGGGCACGGGCCGCAGCCCGCTGTCGAGCACGTACACCTGGGTGTTCCAGAAGGGGCGGCCGACGGGCACCGGGCCACTGGGCGAGGCGGCACCGGCGGGGATCAGGTACTGCACGCTGTTGACGGTGGCCTCGGTGGCTCCGTAGACGTTGAGCACGTCGGCGTCTGGGCGGCGGGCCCGCCAGCGGTCGACGACCTCGCCGAGGAGGAGTTCGCCGCCGAGCATGATGAGCTCGCTGGGGGAGATTTCTGCGGGCAGCGCCTCCAGGAGGGCAAGGACGCTCGGGGTGCCCTTGAGGAAGGTGGCGCCAGGACCGTCGGCGGCGCGTTCGTCCAGGTCGGCGACGTGCACCAGACCGCCGGAGACCAGGGTGGTGTAGAGGGCGGTGACCGTGAGGTCGAAGGAGACCGGGGAGTGCAGCAGCGAGGTCCCCCGCATCGCCGGGTAGGCCTGGCGCGCCCACTGGAGATAGGCGCCGAGCGAGCGGTGTTCGATCACCACGCCCTTGGGGCGGCCGGTGGAGCCCGAGGTGTAGATGACGTACGCCGGGTGGGCGGGCAGGGGAGCCGCCGCGGGTGCCGTGTCGGGCCGGGCGGCGAGGTCGTCGGCCGCCTCCGGATCGTCGAGGAGGAGGCGCGGGGTACCGGTGTCCGGGAGTGCCGCCGCCAGTTCCCGGGTGCTGACCAGGAGCGCCGGTTCGGTGTCGCCGAGCATGAAGGCGATGCGGTCCGCCGGGTAGTCGGGGTCGACGGGAAGGTAGGCGGCGCCCGTCTTGAGGACGGCGAGCAGCGCCGTGACCGCGTCACAGGTCCGGGGCAGGGCGAGGGCGACGAATCGCTCGGGTGCCGCGCCGCGTGCGGCGAGCAGGTGCGCGAGCCTGCTGGAGCGGGCGTCGAGTTCGGTGTAGCTGAGCGTCGTGTCCCTGCTGGTGACGGCGGGCGCCTCGGGGGTGCGGGCCACCTGCTCCCGGAAGAGGTCGAGGACGGTGGTGTCCGGTACCTCGTGCGCGGTGTCGTTCCACTCCCGCAGCACATGGTCGCGTTCGTCCTCGGCGAGGAGGTCGAGGCGGCCCGTGGGCTGCTCCGGGTCGGCGACGAGGGCGCGCAGGACGCGTACGAAGCGGTCCAGGACCCGCTGGGCGGCGGTCGCGTCGAAGACGTCGGGGCGGTAATTGAGCCGGAACAGCATGGTGTCGCGGGCGGACGCGATCAGCAGCAGCGGGTAGTGGGTGGCTTCGCGGTTCTTGCCGGGGGCGAGGCTGATGGCCGCGCCGATGCCGTTTCCAGCGGTGCCGGACCGGTTGACCGGATAGTTCTGGAACACCATGGAGGTGTCGAAGAGTTCACCGTGTCCGGCGGTGCGCTGGATCTCCGCGAGGCCGAGGTGCTGATGCGGGGTGAGCCGGGCCTGTTCGTCCTGGACCCGGGCGAGGAGCGCGGCGAGCGGTTCGGCGGGGCGCAGCCGTACTCGTGAGGGCAGGGTGTTGATGAAGAGGCCCACCATGCGTTCGACGCCCTCTACCTCGGGCGGGCGGCCGGAGACGGTGGTGCCGAAGACGACGTCGTCGCGGCCGAGGTGTTTGCCGAGGGCGATCGCCCAGGCGGTCTGCACGACGGTGTTCAGCGTGACTCCGCGACCTCGGGCGATCTCGGTGAGCGCCGTCGTGTCGGACCGCGAGAGGGACGCCTGCACCTCGGCGCCGGCCACCGCGGTACGGCCCGCCTGCGGGGCCACGAGGGTGGGTTCGGCGAGGTCGGCGAAGGCCTCGTGCCATGCGGCACGGGCGGCGTCCCGGTCCTGGGTGCCGAGCCATGTGAGGTAGTCGCGGTAGGGGCGGACCCGGGGCAGGGCGCGGTCGTCGCCGGACGCGTCGTACAGCGAGAAGAGTTCGCCCATGAGGACGGGCAGGGACCAGCCGTCCAGCAGGAGGTGGTGGTTCGTCAGGACGAGGCGGTGGCGGGATGCGCCGAGGCGGATGAGCGTGAAGCGCAGCAGCGGGGGCCGGGCCACGTCGAAGCGGGCGGCGCGGTCGGCGGCGACCACCTCGGCGGCGGCGCTGGGCCGTTCGTCCTCGGGCAGGTCGGTGAGGTCGGTCTCGGTCCAGGGCAGCCGGACCTCGCGCATCACCAGCTGGGCCCAGTCGCCGTTCTTGCGCTGCCGGAAGGCGACGCGCAGGTTGGCGTGGCGGTCCAGCAGCTTCTCCGCGGCGGCACGCAGCGCCGCGGTGTCCAGGGCTCCCTCGATGTCGAAGGACATCTGGACGACGTACGGGTCGAGTGCGTCCTCGTCGTAGACGCTGTGGAAGAGCAGGCCCTCCTGGAGCGGGGCCAGCGGCAGAATGTCCTCGATCTTCCGCGGGGTGCGACTCACTTCTGGGCCTCTTCTTCTTCCTCGTCAAAAGCGTGCGGTTCGTCGTCGAACAGGTCGTCCAGCTCTTCCTCGAACGCCTCGATCTCGTCCTGGGTGATTGAGGACAGCGAGACGTCGGAGGGCGTCAGTCCGCCCGCGTACGGATTCCTGGAGTGGGCCACCAGGGCTTCGAGGGCCTGGAACCACAGACCGGCCAGCTCGCGTACCTCGGTCTCGTCGAGGAGGGCGTCCGCCCAGGTCCAGAACGCGACGAGCTCAGAGCCGCCGGGTCCGTCGTGGGTCCGGGCATTGAGTTCAAGGGCGTGCGCGAGGGGCAGGTGCGGAGGGTCTCCGGCCACCGCGTCGACGCCGCTGAGCGGGGTCCAGTCGGCGGCCTGTCCGGGGTCCGCGGTGGTGAAGCGGCCCAGGTAGTTGAACGCCACCTGGGGTGCGGGCAGCTCCTCGAAGGCGTGGGCCGTGCCCGGGTTGAGATGGCGGACGAGGCCGTAGCCCATGCCCTTGTCGGGCACCGACCTGAGCCGTTCCTTCACTCGCTTGACCACCGCTCCGGCGGCCGCGCCGCCGGCGAAGGCCTCGGCGAGGTCGGCGGCACCCGTCTCCAGGCGTACGGGATACAGCTGGGTGAACCAGCCGACGGTGCGTGACAGATCGGCACCCTCGACCAGGTGCTCCTCGCGCCCGTGGCCCTCCAGGTCCAGCAGCACGTCCGTGCCGCCGTGCCAGCGCGCCCAGGCCAGCGCGAACGCCGCGAGCAGTACGTCGTTGACCTCCGCGTGGAAGGCGGACGGGACCCGTGTCAGCACGGCTTCCGTCACGTCGGCCGGCAGGGTCAGGCTCAGCCGCCCCGCCGTGGCGTAGGTGTCCCTCGCCGGGTCCAGCGAGCGCCGTCCCAGGGGCGGGTCGTCGTTTCGCAGCACGTCCTGCCACCAGGCCGCGTCGGCGACCCAGGCCGGTTTGGCGGCTTCCTCGGTGAGGCGCTGGGCCCACCGGCGCAGCGAGGTGCCCACGGGCTGGAGCTCGGGTTCGCGGCCGGCGGCGAGCGCCTCGTGGGCCTCCGCGAGGTCGGGGATGAGGATGCGCCAGGAGACTCCGTCGACGACCAGGTGGTGGATGAGCAGGAGCAGCAGGCCCGGCGTTTCCGTGCCCCGGTCGAACCACACGACCTGGACGACTCGTCCGTCGGCCAGATCGAGTCGCGCACGGGCGGCCTCGCCCTCGGCCCGGACGAGGATGTCGAGCGCGTCGCCCTCGCGCGCACGGCCGTCCGGGGTTGTGGCGTCCACGCGGCGTACGAGCGTGGCGGCGTCGACGGCGCCCGGTTCCCGTATCTCCAGGCGCCGTTCGGGCGCCGGGGAGAGGCGGGCCCGCAGCGCGTCGTGGTGGTCGACGAGCGCCTGGACGGCCGCGGTGAGGGTGGCGGTGTCGAGGGTGGCCGGCGCCTGGAGCACGGCGGACATGTTGAACGCGTCGAGGTCGTCGCAGCGCTCGACCAGCCACCGCTTGATCGGTGTGAGGGGTACGTCGCCGACACCGGCCCCCGGCTCCTCCACCGCCACGCCGGCGCTCTCGGTCACGACCTCCGCCAGCGCGGCCACCGTGCGCTGCTCGAAGATGTCCCGCACCGACAGCTCAAGACCGGCCCGCCGAGCCCGGCTGACCAACTGGATCGACATGATGCTGTCGCCGCCCAGATCGAAGAACCCGTCGTCGATCCCCACCTCGGCCAGACCCAGCACCTCGGCGAACAGACCACACAACACCTTCTCCCGCTCACCGCGCGGCTCCTGGACCGCGCCGCCCGGACGCAGGTCGGGTGCCGGGAGTGCCCGGCGGTCGAGCTTTCCGTTGGAGGTCAGGGGCAGTTCGTCGAGCACGACCACGGCCGAGGGCACCATGTAGTGCGGCAGGTGCTGTTCGAGATGGCCGCGCAGAGTCCGGCCCAGACCGTCGTCTGCGCGTCGGCAGTCCGGCACCACATAGGCCACGAGCCGGGTGATTCCCGGGGTGTCCTCGCGGGTGACGACGACCGCCGTGTCGACGGCCGGGTGGTCTCCGAGTACGGCCTCGACCTCGCCGGGCTCCACACGGAAGCCGCCGATCTTGACCTGGTGGTCGGCGCGGCCCAGGAACTCCAGCTCCCCGCAATGGCTCCAGCGCACGATGTCGCCCGTGCGGTAGAGCCTGGTGCCCGGCCTGCCGAACGGCGAGGCGACGAACCGCTCCGCGGTCCGGTCGGGCCTGCCCAGATAGCCGCGGGCCAACTGGGCCCCGCCGATGTAGAGCTCGCCCCGCACCCCGGGCGGGACCGGCCGCAGGCTGGCGTCGAGGACGTACACCGCGGCGTTCCACAGTGGCTGCCCGATGGAGGCCGAGGAGGGCCATTCGTCGATGTCGTCGGGAAGCGTCGCGGTCGTGACCGCGTGGGTCTCGGCCGGGCCGTAGATGTTGTGCGCCATCCGCCGCCAGCCACCCGCGCAGAACGCCCGCAGCTCTCGGCTGAGCCGGAACTGCTCGCCTCCCTGGAAGATGTCGGTGAGGGAGTCCAGCGGCTCGCCGCGGTCGGCGGCCGCCGCCAGCACTGCGTCGATCACCAGGGTCGGCGCGAACAGTTCGTTGATGCCGTACTGGGTGATCCACTGGGCCAGTTCGTAGGCGTCGTGGCGGATGTGCTCCCCCGGGATGACCAGGGTCTTGCCGACGATCAGCGCCTGGAGGATCTCCTGCACGGCGAAGTCGAAGGAGACGGCGAGGAACTGGGCGGTGCGCGTGCCCACGCCGCCGCAGTACGTGCCGGTGTGCCAGGCGAGCAGGTTCACCAGTGAACTCATCGGCATCACCACGCCCTTGGGGGTGCCGGTGGAGCCGGAGGTGTAGACGACGTACGCGGGGTGGCGCGGGTCGAGCGGTCGGGCCCGGTCGGTGTCGGTCAGGTCGGTGTCCGGGGCGGCCGCGAGCGCCCGGACCGTCACCGGGCCGTCCAGGACGACGTCGCGGACGAGTCCGTTGCCGAGCAGCGGCCGGACGGCCGTGTCGGTGATGACGGCGCGGGGTGCGCAGTCGTCGAGGATGGCCCGCAAACGCTGCTCGGGCGCCGTGGTGTCGAGCGTGAGGTAGGCGGCCCCCGTCTTCAGTACCGCCAGCAGGGCGACGACCATCTCGGGCGACCTGGGCAGCGCGATCGCCACGACGTCCTCGCCGCCGATGCCTTCTGCCGCCAGGACGTGCGCCAGGCGGTTGGCGCGGGCGTTGAGTTCCCCGTACGAGAGGGTGAAGTCCGCGGCGATCAGCGCGGTCGCCCCGGGCTCTGTGGCCGCCAGTCGTTCGAACAGCACCGGAACCGGGTCCGGCGGCACGTCGTGCGTGGTGCGGTTCCACTCCTCCAGGACCCGCCATCGCTCGGCGGGCGCCATCACGTCGAGCCGGCCGATGGGCTGCTCGGGGTCGGCGACGACCCCTTCGAGGATGCGCGTCAGGCGGTCGGCGAACTCCCGCACCGTGCCCCGGTCGAAGAGGTCGGCGTTGTACTCGACGGCCGCGCGCAGCCCGGTGGGCTCGCCCTGCGGACCGTAGGTCTCGTCGAAGAAGAAGGCCAGGTCGAACTTGGCCCGGCCGGTCTCCGGTGCCCGTACGTCCACCGTCAGGCCGGGCAGCCGCAGTACGTCGAGCGCTTCTTGGTTGTTGTCGAAGCCGAGCAGCACCTGGAAGAGGGGGTGGCGGGCCAGTGAGCGGGCCGGGCTGAGCACCTCGACGAGTCGCTCGAACGGCACGTCCTGATGGGCGTACGCACCGAGGTTCGTCTCGCGGACCCTGGCCACCAGTTCGGTGAAACTCGGATCGCCCGAGGTGTCGGTGCGCAGCACGAGCGTGTTCACGAAGAACCCGACGAGTTCCTCGACGGCCGCGTCGGTGCGCCCCGCTATGGGACTGCCGATGGGCACGTCCGTGCCCGCGCCAAGCCGGGTGAGCAGGGTCGCCAGGGCCGCCTGCACCACCATGAAGAGGCTGGAGCGGGTATCGCGGGCGAGTCCGGCCAGGCCCTTGTGCAGTTCGGCGGGCACCTCGAAGGCGACGCGGCCGCCGCGGTACGACTGCCGGGGCGGGCGCGGCCGGTCGGCGGGCAGCTCCAGTTCCTCCGGCAGACCGGCCAACGCGCCTTTCCAGTAGGCGAGTTGGCGGGCGATCTCACTGCTCTCGTCATCCTCGGAGCCCAGGTACCCGCGCTGCCACAGCGTGTAGTCGGCGTACTGGACCGGCAGGGGCTGCCAGTTGGGCGCCTCGCCGCGGGTCCGCGCGGTGTAGGCGAGCGACAGATCCCGGGCCAGCGGGCCCATCGACCAGCCGTCGCCCGCGATGTGGTGCACCACCAGGACGAGGACGCGCTCTCCCTCGTACGAGGTGAACAGCCAGGCCTTCAGGGGGAGTTCGGTGGTCAGGTCGAATTCGTGGGCGGCCGCCGCGCGTACCCGGTCCTCCAGCGCGTCCGGCGTGACGTCGGCCTCGGTCAGCTCCGGGATCGCCTGGCCGGGCGGCAGGATCATCTGCCGTGCGCCGTCGGCGTCCTCCGTGAACAGTGTGCGCAGGCTCTCGTGCCGGGCGACGACGTCGGTGAGCGCCTGCCGCAGCGCGGTCCGGTCCAGCGAGCCGGTCAGCCGCAGCGCCACCGGAATGTTGTACGTGGCGCTGGGCCCCTCCAAGTGGTGGAGGAACCAAAGGCGTTGCTGCGCGTAGGACAGCGGGATACGCGGCGGTCGCGCAGCCGGGACGATCGAACGGCGAGCGCTCGCGGCCTCGTCGAGCGCGTCCACGATGCCCGCCACCGTCGGGTTCTCGAAGAGCCGGCGGATCGAGATCTCCACGCCGAGCACCGAGCGGATCCGGCTGAGCAGCCGCACGGCGGACAGGGAGTGGCCACCGCGGTCGAAGAAGCTGTCGTCGATGCCGACACAGGGCACGCCGAGCATCTCGGCGAACACGGTGCACAGGATCTGCTCCCGGGGACTGCGCGGGCCTCGGGACCGCTGGGGCCACACGACCGTGGCGCCCTCGCCCCTGCTCCCGCCGGGCGCCTCGGTGAGCAGCAGCTCCCCGTCGTTCGACCAGCGGGCCACGCGATCGGTCCGGTACATCCAGCGGCCGCCGCCGTCGAAGGGACAGGGCAGCCAACGCTCCCGCTCCTCCGCGGCCCCGTCCGGCCCCGCGCCCGTGACATACAGCTGCCCGGCGACTCCGGGAGCCGTCGGACGCAGCACCTCGTCCAGGACGTAGACCCGAGCGCCATCCACCGGTACGGGCAGCTCCGTCCTGGCCAGCACGCCGGCCACCGCCGCCCTCCTCGTGTCACTCCACTCCTCGAGGACGGCCGTGCGCTCGGCCGCGTCCAGCACCTCGACCTCGCTGATCGGCCGGCCGGCGCCTTCGGCCATGACGGTGAGCAGCCGCACCAGACGGTCCGCGAGGGAGCGCGCCGTGCTCCGGTCGAACAGGTCCGCGCCGAACTCAAGCTCCCCGGCGATTCCGGCGGGCCTCCCCGCGGCGTCGAAGCGCTCGGTCAGCTCCAGATTGAGGTCGAACTTGGTGTCCTCGATCGGAAGCCGCTCCAACTCCACGGACAGCCGCGGCAGCCGGGCCACCTCGGTGACGGTGGCCCGCGGATCGGTGTTGTGCAGGGTCAGACACACCTGGAAGAGCGGATGCCGGGACAGCGAGCGCTCCGGATTGACCGCCTCGACCAGCCGTTCGAACGGCAGGTCCTGATGGTGGTATGCCTCCAGCCCGCGCTCCCGCACACGCGCGATCAGCTCGCCGAACGTCGGGTCGCCCGAGGTGTCGGTGCGCAGCACCAGGGTGTTGGCGAAGAACCCGACGAGCTCCTCCACCGCCGTGTCGGTGCGCCCCGCGATCGGGGTCCCGATGGGAATGTCGGTCCCCGCACCGAGCCGGGTCAGCAGCGCGGCGAGCCCGGCCTCAAGCACCATGAACAGGCTGGAACGGGTGTCCTGGGCCAACACCCCCAGGGCTTCATGGAGTTCGGCCGACAGCCGGAACCCGACCTGCCCACCGCGCTGCGTGACCTCACCGCTCCGCCTCCGGTCGTACGGCAGATCGAGTTCACCGGGCACCCCTTCCAAAGCGTCCTGCCAGTAGGCGAGTTGCCGGGAGATCTCACTCTCCGGGTCCTCCTCGGAGCCGAGCACCTCGCGCTGCCAGAGGCTGTAGTCGGCGTACTGCACCGGCAGCGGCTCCCACTGCGGTGCGGCCCCGGCGGCCCGGGCCGTGTACGCGGTCGCCAGATCGCGCGCGAGCGGACGCATCGACCAGCCGTCGCCCGCGATGTGGTGCAGGAGCAGCAGCAGTACGTGCTCTTCGTCGCCGAGCGCGAACAGCGTTGCCCGCAGCGGAAGTTCGGCGGCGAGATCGAAGACATGCCGCGCCCGGGCGGCGAGCCGCGCACCCAGTCCGTCCTCGTCCACCGCCTGCACGTCCAGGTCGACGACGGCCTCGTGCGGTTCCAGGATCACCTGCGAGAAGCCCTCGGCGTCCTCGACGACGAGCGTGCGCAGGCTCTCGTGCCGGGCGACGACGTCGGTGAGCGCCTGCCGCAGCGCGGTCGGGTCCAGCGGCCCGGTCAGCCGCAGCGCTCCGGGGGCGTTGTAGGCAGTGCTTCCGCCCTCCAGCAAGTCCAGGAAACGGAGCCGTTGTTGGGCGTAGGAGACGGGGATGCGGTCGGGGCGCGGGACGGGGGTGAGGTTGCGGCGCAGAGTGTGGGGCTGGTGAGCCAGTGCGGTGGCGAGGCCGGCGACGGTGGGGGTCTCGAAGAGCTGACGGATGGGCAGCTCCGCACCGAGGGTGGTGCGGATGCGGCCGGCCAGCTTCGTGGCGAGCAGGGAATGACCGCCCAGACGGAAGAAGTCGTCGTCGATCGTCACCGACTCCACTCCCAGCATCTCCGCGAACAGGGCGCAGAGGATCTCCTCGTGCAGGGTGCGCGGGGCACGGCCCTCGCTCTCCGGACCATGGTCGGGGGCGGGCAGGGCACGGCGGTCCAGCTTGCCGTTCGAAGTCAGCGGCAGCGCGTCGAGGATCACGAACGCGGACGGCACCATGTAATCCGGCAGGAGGGCCGCCGCATGCGCGCGCAACTCCTCCACGCTCACACCGTCCGTCACGACGTAGGCGGTCAGCCGCTGGTCGCCGGGGCGGTCCTCCCGCACGATCACCGCCGCCTGCTGGACGTGCGGATGGCCTGCCAACACGGCCTGGACCTCACCCAGTTCAATGCGGAAGCCCCGCACCTTGACCTGGTCATCCACCCGGCCCGCATACACCAGCTGACCCTGCGCATTCCAGCGGGCCAGATCCCCCGTCCGATACATACGGCTGCCCGGCAGGCCGTACGGATCCGCGGTGAAACGCTCCGCGGTCAAGTCCGGACGCTGCCAGTACCCGCGCGCCAGGACCACACCCGCGACATACAACTCCCCCGCCACACCCGGCGGCACCGGCCGCAACTGGGCGTCCAGGACATAAGCACGGGTGTTCCAGAACGGACGGCCGATCGGCACCGCCCCCGCCCCCACCTCCTGCCCCGGCTCGATACGGAAGTCGGTGCAGTTGACCGTCGCCTCGGTCGGACCGTAGGCATTGACCACCGTCACACCCGGATGCGCCACCCGCCACGCGGCGAGCGCCTCACCCACCAACGCCTCACCACCCGTCACCAACATCCCCGACGGCGACACCGCCTCCGGCAACACCTCCAACAACCCCAGATGCGACGGAGTGACCTTCATGAACGACGGCCCACACACGGCCTCCTCATCCAAATCGGCCAGCACCACCCGCCCGCCACTCACCAACGGCGTATACAACGCCGTCACCGTCAGGTCGAAAGCAACCGAGGAATGCAACAACGCGGAACCGGCAGCGTCCGGATACACCTCACGCGCCCGCTCCAGATACGCCCCCACCGAGGCGTGCTCCACCACCACACCCTTCGGCCGCCCCGTCGACCCCGACGTATAGATCACATACGCCGGATGCCGCAGCCCGAGCGGCGCAACCCGGTCCGCATCCGAGACCGGTCCATCCGAATAGCCCTCGGCCTGCTGAAGCATCGCCACGTCATCGATGACCAGCACCGGCGCCGCATCCCCCAAAATGTGCGCCACCCGCTCCACCGGATACTCCGGATCAACGGGCACATACGCACCCCCGGCCTTCAGCACCCCCAGCAACGCCACCACAAGATCCACCGAACGGGGCAGCATCACCCCCACAAACGACTCCGGCCCCACCCCCCGGCCAATCAACCACCGAGCCACCCGATTCGACCGAGCCTCCAACTCCCCATACGACAAGGCGACATCACCCGCCACCACAGCCTCCGTCCCCGGCGTCCGGGCCACCTGCTCCCCGAACAACACCGGCAACGACACCCCACGCACCCCACGCACAACCCCCTGCCACCCCTCCAACAACAGCCCCCGCTCAACAGCATCAAGAACCTCCACATCGCCGATGAGCCGGCCGGGGCCCTCACTCACCCACTCCAACACCCGCACCAAGCGGTCCTGGTGAGCGGCGAGTTCGCCTTCCCCGTAGAGGTCGGGGTTGGCGTCGAACTCCACACGAATGCCCGCTCGCGAGTCCGCCGTGCCGTAGAAGTTGATCTTCAGATCGTTGACCGGTCCGGTGGACAGGGGGTGGGCCACGGCCGGACTGTCCCCGAAGAAGGGCTCGTTGGCGAAGGCCATCACGTTGACCGTGGGACCGAGGCGGGACTGGCGGGAGCCCGAGAGGCCCAGCTCGTGGATGAGTTCCTCGCCACGGAAGCGTTGGTGCCGGATGACGTCGGCGAGGGAGCGGGACACGCGGGCGGCGAGGTCCGCGAACGTGGTGTGCGAGGTCGTCGTCACGCGCAGGGGCAGCACGTTGACCATGGCGCTCGGGGTGGTCAGGGACGTGCGTCCCGTACGTCCGGCGAGCGGCAGCGAGAACGTGAAGTCGGTCCGGCCCGTCATCCGGTGGAAGAAGACCGCGGTCGCGGCGATCGCGAGGGCGGGCCACTGGATGTGGAGCCGGTCGGCCGTGTCGCTGAGCTGTTTCGTGAGGGTGGCGGGCAGGGTGAGGATCCGGCGCAGACGACTGTGGGTGCTGCCGGACGGGCGGCCGGCGAGGGCGATCGGGTCGGGCAGATCGGCGTAGGCGTCGAGCCAGTGGGCACGGTCCCGCGCGTGACGGCGTGACCCCGCGTAGGCCGCTTCGTCCTCGACGACGCGGTCGAGGGTCGAGAAGCCCGTTCCCGGCGGTTCGGCATCGGAGAGCAGGGCGGAGTAGATCGCCGCGACGCGGGCGGCGTACACGGAGTGTCCGAAACCGTCTAGGACCGCGTGGTGGTAGCGGTGGAAGTAGAAGAAGCGGTGGTCGCCGAGGGTGAGGAGGACCTGGGCGCTCAGCGGGCCGCCGGCCAGGTCGAAGGGCTTGGCCATCTCCTCGTTCATCCAGCGGTGCGCCGCGGCCTCCGGGTCCAGGGCGCCCCGGAGATCGAGCAGGTGAAGAGGATGCTCCTCGGGTTCCTCGATGATCTGATGGATGGTCATGCTGCCGCTGTCCAGGGGACTGTCCGTGTCCGAAGTTCCCTCCGCGTCCGCCACGAAGTACGACCTCAGCGCCTCGGTCTCCGCCACGCCTCGCCGTACCGCCTCTTCGAGGGTCGCGACGTCGACGGGGCCGTCGATCTCGTAATAGCCGCCGCAGTTGTAGAGCGGACTGTCCGGCTGCAGTTGCTGGGCGACCCAAATACCCGACTGGGCCGCGGAGACGGGTCGGCGGAGCGTACGGGCGTCGGACATGGAGGAGCGGTCCTCTCGGTTCTGCGGAGTGGCGGACTGCGGGGGGGGGAGGGGGAATCGCGGGGGAACTTCAGGCCTGCTGGGCCAGTTCCTCGACCAGGGCCTCGCTGAGCCCGTCGATGGTCGGGTTGTCCCACATGACCGTCGGGTCGAGGGAGATGTCGAGGTAGTCCTCCAGTTCCGCGGCGACGGCCAGGGCATACAGCGAGTCGAGGCCGTAGTCGGAGAGCGGTACGGAGGTGTCGATCGCGTCCGCGGGCCGGCTCAGATGGGTGGCGACGCAGTTCCTGAGCCAGCCACGGAGACTGTCGGCGGTGTGCGTGTCGACGCCGGATTCGGGCATGGGAGTTCTCCTCGCAAGGGCCTTGGGGTGTGGTCAGGGACGGTCGGGAAGCCGGCGTTCGGCCAGGTCGAAGGAGTGCGCGGAGTCGAACCGGCGGGAGAGTTCCGCATGCAGGCGCTCCCGGAGGGGGCCCGAAGGCTGGGGCGCACGCCTTGTCGCGGTGACGAGGAAGCTGCCGGGGGCTGCTGCCAGGGTCTCGGTGGCGCAGAGGGCCACGACGGGCGGGGCCGCGATCAGCTCGGCGAGCGGCATCGAGGGCGACGCGGACCTCATCGCTCGGCCCGGCGCGAACAGTTCCCGCTGGGTCTCGTTCAGCAGGAGCTGGAAGACGGCGTGTTCGCCCTCCCGGATGTAGAAGCGCGAACCCATGACGACCGACAGCCGGTCCATGGCGCCCTGGAGCACGCGTGGCACCAGGGAGCGGACGGCCTGCGCGTGGGCGCCGTGCCACGAGGGCAGCGCGTCGACGCCGCGCACCGCGAGGGTTGTCAGTACGTCGCACAGCAGCAGGTCGGCGAGTACCCCACAGAGAACATCGCCCAGATACGGGATGTCGGCGGCCGCCGCACCGTACAACCTGCGTCCTCGCAGATGGCGCAGGGTGATGCGCAGCGCCGAGTCGAGCGTGCCGACCGCCGCACCGATCCGTATGAACTCGTCTTCGGAATGGGCGACTTGATGAGCCGAGGAGTGGGTGACGTGAGGAGTCCGCACGATCCCGGGCGAGCGGCGGTACAACGCGCGCAGGGCGTGCAGCCTTGCTTCCGGACCACCGTTCACCGCGGGCGGCGCCGCCTCCGGGTCGAGGGTCGGGACGTCCAGCGGCTGTCCGGCTTCGCGCGCGGCGAGGATCGCGCCGAAGCCGTACGGATTACTGACGTCGTAGGGGTCTCCGAGGCGCTCTTCGAGGGCGTCGGCGAGGGCGGTCCGGCCGGCGACGGTGCTCATGCGGCGCCCTCCAGCGAGTCCAGAAGTGAGGGGGCCGAGCGGATCGGGCGGGCGAGGACCGCTTCGGCGAGTTCACCGATGACGCGACGGTCGTCCGCGCCGACCGGCTCACCGAGGTCGGTGAGCGCCTTGACCAGGCAGCCGCGCACCCAGGTGTCGTCTCCGTGGGCCCCGCCGCGCAGCCACAGCTGAAGCGCCGAGGCCGCCGCGAAGCAGAGCTCGAACCGCTCGGCGAGTTCGAAGGCGTGGCCGGGCACGGCGCGCGGCGAGAAGCGCACGGCGGCCAGTTCCTCGTGCAGGCGGTCGGTGGCGTCCCGCACCTGCCCGGCCAGGGCCGCGAGCCGGTCGGTGGCAGTGCCGCGCCCGGCGAGGTCCCGTACCTCGGCGACGGCCGCGGGCAGACCCGCCACGATGGACGCGCCGTCGCGGGAGAGCAGGCTGAGCCGCGACGGGCGGAACGGGCGGAGCGGGGCGTGCAGGGTGGTCGCCTCGGCCAGTCCCTCCTCGTCCCGGCGCTCCTTGCGGTAGCCCCGTGCCAGCCGTGGGAACTGGTCGATCAGAGCATTGCGATTGACGAGGCTGCTGCCGTCGAAGATGCCGATGATGCGGTGGTCCCGCTCCAGCTTCGCGAAGCGCCCGTGCGGGTCGGCTTCCAACATGCCGTAGGGGCTGAGGAGTTGGAGAAGGCGTGCGATCAGGTCGTCGATCTGGGCGGGCACGTACGCCTTCGCCACGGCGGAGACGACGCTCATCTCGGCGGTGAGAGCGTGCACGGAGCGCACGGCCACCAGACCAGTGGCCTCGGCGAGCAGGAGACCGGCGGCGGCCTCACCCAACTCATTTTTTACCGAGGAGAGTTCGGCGAGCCGTACACCGTCGCTCGTCGAGGCGCCCGCGACGAACTCGCCGGCGAGGTTCAGCGCGTGGTCACCGGCGCCGAGGGACATCGCGACGCAGCCGGTGCGGGTGACGTGCAGGGCCTTGAGGATGATCTCGATTCCCTGCCCCGCCTCGCCGATGAGCGCGTCGTGGGGCAGGGCCGCGTCGTGGAAGGCGATGCCGCTGATGTCGGCGCCGCGGATGCCGTAGGTGGGCACCTTGGCCAGGTGGGTGAAGCTGCCCGGGGCGAGCCGGTCCTTGTCCACGAGGAAGAGGCTGAAGCCGCGCGGGCCGCCGGCCGGATCGGTGCGGGCGAGCACGGTGACCAGATCGGCCCTGGCGACATTGTTGATCAGCCATTTCTCACCCGAGAGCAGCCAGCCGCCGCCGAACTCCCCGCCCTCGCTGGCCGGACGGGCGACGACCTCTCCCGCCAGCAGGTCACTGCCGTGGTGACGTTCCGTCAGGGCACAGGACACGACGGCGCCTTCGTGGATGCGGCGGCCCAGACTCGCGGCAAGGTCCGCGTCACCGGCGATCCAGGTGGAGACAGCGCCGAGATACGTCTTGCCGTGCGCGGCCGCCACCGTCAGGTCGACGCGGGACACGGCCCGCAGCAGTCGGGTGATGAGGCTGAAGTCGTCCAGCGCGCCGCCGTGTTCGGTCGGAACGTAGTAGCCGGGCAGCCCGAACGCGTCGAGGGCGCCACAGGCCTCGGCGGGAAAGGCGTCGCTGCGGTCGAGCTCGGCGAGCGCCTCTCCGCAGAAGGGCCGGCCCGGTGCGGCGAGCTCGTCGAGGAGCGCGGCCAGCCGGCTCACGGGAGCGGGTACGCCGGTGCGCTGTGCCGCCGTCGTCATGCCGACGCCTTCGCGCCCGCCGGCGTCACGGGCAGCAGGCCGTCCTGGTACTCCGCGTACGTCGGCTCCAACGCTCCGGCCCGGAACAGCTCGCGCATCACCGACCGTTGGATCTTGCCGCTGGTGGTGCGGCGTACGCCGCCGGGCCGCAGCAGAAGGACCGCGCCGACGGGCGCACCGAATTCGCGGGCGACGGTGAGCCGCATTCCGGCGGCGAGTTCCCGCAGCCGCGTCTCCTCCTTGATGCCGCGGACCTCGTGCGTGACCACGAGTACGTCGTCCTCACCCCCGGCGCCATGGCCGGGTACCGCGAAGCAGGCGCCGACCAGGCTGCCCAACTCAGGTCGCTGGAGCCGTAGTTCGTGCTCGATGTCCTGGGGGTAGAGGTTGCGGCCGCGCAGATTGAGCACGTCCTTGATGCGGCCGGTGATGTAGAGCTCGCCCTCGTGCAGTGCTCCGAGGTCGCCGGTGCGCAGATAGCCGGTGTCACCGTCCGCGGTGGCGGCATGGAAGTCGGCTTCGTTGGTCGCGTCGCGGTTCCAGTAGCCGTGGCCGACGACGTCACCGCGCAGCCAGATCTCACCGACGCCTCCCGCGGGCAGCACCTGGAGGGTGTCGGGTTCGACGATGCGCACCTCGGCGCCGCGCGGCGGGCCGCAGCTGACCACGTCGCGGCCGGGCTCGCCGTCCTCGGCGGGGCGGAACTCGTGGCCTTCCAGGTACTCGGCGGAGACCCGGCGCGCACGGGCGAGCCCGTCGATGGCTCCGGAGACGAAGAGCGTTGCCTCGGCCATGCCGTAGCAGGGCGCGAGGGCGTCGGCACGCAGTCCGTTGGCCGCGAACCGCTGGTGGAAGCGTTCGAGCACGGGAGCCCGCACGGGTTCCGACCCGTCGACGGCGTGCCGCAAGCGGGACAGGTCGAGCCCCGCGACCTGGGCATCGGTGACGCGGCGGCTGCACACCTCGTACGCGAAGTCGGGAGCGGCGGAAAAGTGGACGTCGAACCGGTCGATCATGTGCAGCCACAGATGGGGCCGCTTCAAGAAAGTGCCGGGACTCATCAGGACGGTGGCGGAGCCCATCATCAGGGGCGGAATCATCAGCCCCATCAGGCCCATGTCGTGGAAGTGCGGTATCCAGCCGCCGCCGCGCGTGGTCTCGTCGAGTTCCAGGACCTCGGCGATGTTCGCGGAGTTGTGCAGCAGGTTGCCGTGGCTGATCATCACGCCCTTGGGATCACCGGTGGATCCGGAGGTGTACTGGAGCACGGCGAGGGTCGAGTGATCCGTGTCCGGCATCGTCCAGCCCTCGGGGCCGGGGCCGGCGCCGTCGTCGGTCACCAGGAGGGGAAGGTGGCCGAGCCCCTCCTCGGCGATCCACGCCTCGACGTCGCTCAGGGTCGCGTCGTCGGTGAGGATCGCCGAGGCGCCCGCGTCGTCCGCGATGCGCCCGACCCGGTGCCGCTCATGGCGGTAACGACCCGGGAGAGAGGAGGGGACCGCGACGGCGCCGGCGTACAGGGAGCCGAAGAAGGCGGTCACGAAGGAGAGTCCGGCGGGGTACAGGAGGACGACGCGGTCACCCGGTGAGACGCCGCGGTCCCTCAGGCGTACGGCGATGCTCCGCGCCTGCGCGTCGAGTTCGGCGTACGTCAGCCACCGCGCCCCGTCTTCCTGGGCGGGGTCCGTCACATATACCGCCGCCCCTTTTTCCGGCTGCTTTTCCGCATGCCTCCGGAGCACCTCCGTGACGCTGTGGGCGGTGACGATTCCCGCCATATTCGTGGCCCTGCCCTTCGTGTTCGCGAATTGGTTTTCCGCGCGCCGAATCGGCACTGCCGTGACTTTCTACAGGTGCCGCCATGGCCAGGGAAGGTGACTGACAGCAAACTGCACGCACCGACCCCTCCCCCTGCGACAACAGGTTCAAATGCCGCATACCATGCGGTAATTCAAGATCGATAAGGCCAGTTCCGGCCAGCGGGCGCCCCGTCGTGACGGTGTATTGCGCAGTAGAGTCAAGACCCAGTCGCCTTTATGACGCATCCTTACGCCGCCGAGCGGTCGTCGTATCCGGTCGCGCTGCCGGAGCGCTCACCGCTCCCCGACCCCGGGATTCCCATGAATTCCCTGCACGGCATCCACATGCCTTCGGTGCTGGTCACCGGAACCTCTTCCGATGCCCACACCTGGAACCTCGTCTATCTCCAATTAGTGCTGGAGGAATGGGGCCACACGGTCGCGAACCTCGGCGCCTGCGCGCCCGACGAGCTCGTGCTGCGCTCGACGCTCGACCTGCGGCCCGACCTCCTCGTCGTCAGCAGCGTCAACGGCCACGGCTTCAATGACGGACTGCGGCTGATCCGTACCCTGCGCGCCCGGCCGGAACTGGCCGACACCACCATCGTGATCGGCGGCAAGCTCGGCACCGACGGGTTGCGCAATGTCGGCCAGGTCCGTCGGCTGACGGCCGCGGGCTACGACAGGGTCTTCGACGACGGCGACGTGGCGGCCTTCCGCACCCTGGTCTCCGGGTTGCCCGCCCGAGCCGTGTCGTGACGTCCGCGCCCTTCGGCGATTTCGTGGCCCGTGCCCATGCGCGAGGCGCACTGGTGGTGCAGCCCAGGATGGGGTTCAGCGACCCCGTGCAGATGCGCGAGGGCCTGGCCCGCACCCGGGCGGCCGACGCGGTCACGGTGGGTACCCTGACGCTGGACAGCTATACGCGCGTGCGGGACCTGGCGGCCGCCCGGCAGGCCGTGGCCGACGGCGTCCCGCTCAACGGCTACCCGATCTGCTCCCACTCCCCCGCCACCTCGCGCGCCCTCCTCGACGGCATCCACACCGCCGAGTTCCCCGTGCAGGTCCGGCACGGCTCCGCGCGGCCCGAGCACATCTTCTCGGCCCTGCTCTCCCTCGGGCTCGACGCCACCGAGGGCGGCCCGGTGTCGTACTGCCTGCCCTACAGCCGGACGCGCCTGAGTGACTCCGTCGCGAGCTGGCGCGTCAGCTGCGCGATGCTGGCCCGGACCCGTGGCGACGGCGCGGTGCCGCATCTGGAGAGCTTCGGCGGCTGCATGCTGGGGCAGCTCTGTCCGCCCTCGATGCTGGTCGCGCTCAGCGTCCTGGAGTGCGTGTTCTTCGTCCAGCACGGGCTGCGCAGTGTGTCGTTGAGCTATGCACAGCAGACGAACCCGCAGCAGGACCGCGAGGCCGTGGCCGCGCTGCGCCTGCTCGCGCGCGAGCTGCTGCCAGAGGTCGACTGGCACGTCGTGCTCTACGCGTACATGGGCGTGTACCCGCTCTCGCGCGGCGGGGCGCTCGCCCTGCTCGAGGCAGCGGCCCGGCTCGCCGTCGAATCGGGCGCCGCCCGGCTGATCGTCAAGACCGCCGCGGAGGCCCATCGCATCCCGAGCGTCGCGGACAACGTGGAAGCGTTGGAGAGCGCCGCGCGCGCCGCCGCGGGCTCGGCTCCCCGGCCGGCCCCGGTCGCGGCCGGCTCCGAGGTGTACGCGGAGGCCCGCACCCTCGTCCACACAGTGCTCGGCCTCAACGACGACGTCGGCCGCGCGCTGCTGACCGCCTTCCGGCACGGCCTGCTCGACATCCCGTACTGCCTGCACCCGGACAACCCGGGGCGGGCCAGGAGCTTCATCGACCACGACGGCCGACTGCGCTGGTCGGACACCGGTGCCCTGCCGCTCGCGGGCACGGCCGTGTCCGCCGCGCGCAAGCTCACCTCGACCGATCTGCTCACCGCGCTCTCCCATGTGCAGCGGGCCTACGACTCCGGAGGAATCCCATGACCAGCACCTCGACGCTGCCGTCGGCCGACGCACCCGGACTGTCCTGGCAGGGCAGCAGTCTGCCCGCACAGCTGCTGATCCTCACCGGACGGTCGGTCAGGGCCCATTTCGTCCACCGCAAGGCGGTGGTCCTCACCATGCTGCAGCCGGTGTTCATGCTGCTCCTGCTCAGTCAGGTCTTCGGCGCCATCGTGGACCGCCGGCACCTTCCCGACGGCGTCGCCTACCTCGACTATCTGCTGCCCGCACTGCTGGTCACCACCGGAATCGGTCCCGCGGTGGCCTCCGGCATCGGGCTGGTGCGGGACATGGACAACGGCGCGGTGGCCCGGCTGCGCACCCTGCCCATCCACGCCCCGCTGCTGCTGTTCGCCCGCAGCTTCGCCGATCTGCTGCGCACCGCCGCGCAGTTGGTGATCCTGCTGGTGGTCGCGACGGTGTTCCTGGGCGCCGATCCGGCGGGCGGTGCGTCCGGGCTGCTGGCCGCACTGCTGCTGACGTGTGTGGTGGTGTGGGCGATGACCTGGATCTTCCTGGCGCTGGCCGCCTGGCTGCGGAACGCGGAGGCCATGCAGAGCGCCGGCTATCTCGTCACGTTCCCCTTGATGTTCGCCTCCAGCGCCTTCGTACCCTCGGACCGCCTGCCGGACTGGCTGCAGGTCCTCGCGACGCTCAACCCGCTGTCGTACGCGATGGACGCCACGCGTGCGCTCGCCCTCGACCAGCCGCTGGGCGGGGAGGTCTGGTCCGCGCTCGGCGCCAGCGTCCTGGTCGCGCTGGCCGGATCGACAGCGGCCGTACGGGCCTTCAAGCGCCCGGCGGCCTGAACTCACCCAGAGACGGAGAGACATCATGCCCGAGACCGAGACAGGCCCGCTCACCCGACTCGACGCGAGCTCGGTGCCCCCGGCCGGCGCCGTCGACTGGATCACCGAACATCGCGGGAAAATACGGGACTTGACGACAGAGCACGGGGCCGTGCTGCTGCGCGGTCTGCGGCTGGACGATCGCGCGGCCGCCGTCGCGGCGGTCGGCCGGGTCATCGGCGAGCCCATGACCGAGCGGCAGGCGTTCGCTGCGCGCGACACCTACGGGCAGGGGGTCCACTCGTCCTCGCACTGGCCGGCCGACCAGCCCATGTGCATGCACCACGAGCTCAGTTACGCGCCCGAGGTGCCCCGGCTGATGGCGTTCGCCTGTGTGACACCCCCGGCGAGCGGCGGCATCACGGCGATCGCCGACGGCCGGGCCGTCCTGCGCGATCTGCCGAGCGCTCTCGTCGAGCGCTTCGAGCGGCACGGCTGGCGCCTCACCCGCCACTACAACCCCTTCGTCGGCATCACCTGGCAGGACGCCTTCGGCACCGAGGACCGTGCGGCGGTGGACCGTTACTGCGCCGAGCACGGCATCGAAGCGCGCTGGGACGCGGACGGCGCGCTGCGCACCGCGCAGACCTGCCCCGCCGTCGTACGGCATCCCGAGACGGGCGAGCGGTGCTGGTTCAACCAGATAGCGTTCCTCAACGAGTGGACGATGGCGCCGGAGGTACGCGAGTTCCTGACCGCGGAGTTCGGGCCCGAGGGTCTGCCGTTCAACACGTTCTGCGGCGACGGCTCGCCCCTCGACCGGGCCACCGTCGACCTCATCAACGAGGTGTACGAGGCCCACACGGTCCGCGAGCCGTGGCGGTCCGGTGACGTCCTGGTGGTCGACAACATCCGTACGGCGCACAGCCGCGAACCCTACCGGGGTGATCGCGAGATCATCGTGGGCCTCGGCGAGCCGTACCGCCGCTGACCACAGGCGTACGACTGAGGGGCCACCCCCGGGATTCCGGGGGTGGCCCCTCAGTGGTGCGCGCGGCTCAGTGGAAACTCAGGGTGCGGTACACCGTCACATTGCCCACGAGTTCCTGGCACGCCTGCGCGGCGGCGGCCAGCTGACCGTGGCAGTCGGGCGCCGCCGTGTCCAGCAGGATTCCGAGCGTGGTGCCGCTGTGTCCGACGACCACACCCAGGCCGCCGATCCCGTCGCAGATCTCGATCATCGGCTCCAACGACCACTTGTGGCGCAGCACTTGGTTCATCCGCGCGCTGGCGGTCGCGACCTCGCCGACCTCGGCCAGGTCCCGCCGGGCCACCGCGCGCGTGATCCGGTCGAGGAGCCGGGCGTACTCCCGCTTGTCCCGCGCCGTGAACGGTTTGGGGATGCTGTTGAAGTCGACCGTGTCCACCGCACCCCCCTCGTCGACGCTGACCACCGCCATCGACGGCAGCGAGCCGAGCCGGGCGCGCAGCCGCACACTGCGGTGGTGGAAGGCGACCACCGAGGGATACAGCACCCCGTCGGTGGGCTCGATCCTGGCGAGGTAGGACTCGATGCGGCGCGGCGGCATCGGTTCTTCGAGTGCGTTGGCGACCGCCCGTGCCGTGGCCACCAGGTCCGCGGACGAGCTGGCGAGCCCCTTGCCCTCGGGCAGCATGCTGTCGATCTTCAGGACGCCGCCCGCGGGCCGCTCCGCGTCCGCCATGATCATCGAGGTGAGTCGCAGGGCCTTCTTCTTGTGCGGTGGCCACACCTGAAGCGTCTCGGTGTGCGGGTCCACCTCGAACCGGGCCATGGCCCAGCGGGCGACGGGCAGTGTGACCAGGAAGTCGCCGTCCGCCTCGGGCAGCACCCCCTGGAGCAGCTCCCCGAACGTGCCGAAGGCCGCGCTGACCCCGGTGGCGGCCACGCGACGGTAGTCCGCGTGGGGCGCCAGTGTGTCGATCGTCGTCACCTGGTCCCTCCTAGTCGCGGTGCGTGGACGCCGTAGTGCCGGCCCGCACCAGTTCGGCGGTCTGAGCCGGTCGTGTGCTGACGAAGTAGTGCCCGCCCTGTTCCAGTTCGTGGAGTGTGACCCGGTCGGAGACGGCCTTCCAGTCCCCGTGGCCCTCCTCGAACCGCGCGGTGGAGGCGTCGTCCTGTGCGACGACGACCTCCACCGGAGCTCCGACACGGTAGCGCTCTGCGTCCTCGCGGATCCGGATCAGGTGGCTGTTGGCGGTCAGCACGTCGTGCCGGTAGGCCCGCCCCACCACCTCGGCACGTTCCGGCTTGAGCCCGTCCAGTTCGACGTACGCGTTGTCGACGCGCAGCCGGGAGAGCAGGGTCCGGGTGTCCGCGTCGGTGACCTCCGTCATCTCCGCGCGCAGCGCCTCGGTGTCCTCCAGCAGGAGGGCGCCGATGAAGGCCCGCTCGACGGCACGGCCCGCCTGTTCGAGGAGCCGGACGGTCTCCAGCGCGGCGGCGGCGCCCGCGCAGTGCCCCCAGACGAGTACGGGTGTGGTGACCTGTTCGCAGATCTCGTCCCGTACCCGCCGGGCGACGGCCGGGACGTCCTCCATCGGCTCGTCGTCGCCCGCGAAGTCGTGTCCGGGCAGTTCGACCCCGAACACCGCGATGCCGTCGCGCTCCAACTCGGCCGCCAGGGAACGGAAGTTGACGGCGTTGCCGCCCGCGTACGGGAAGCACACCAGGGTGTGGTGGGGATCGCGGACGGCCGACAGCGACTGGAGCAGGCCAGTGGCCACCGATCGTCCGCCGGTCCCGCGCTCGCGCTCGTCCAGGGCCGCCGCGAGATCGGCGAGCACCGGGCCGCTCACCAGGTCCTTGAGCGACAGCGCCCGGTCCAGCTGGACGAGGAGTCGCACCGCCGCCAGAGACGTTCCGCCGAGTTCGAAGAAGTTGTCGGCCCTGCCGATGCGCTCCAGCGGCACGCCGAGCACTTCCGCCCAGAGCATGGCCAGCCGCTGTTCGGCAGGGGTGCTGGGCGCCGCGTACGTCGCGCCGCCGTGGCCCAGCGTCCCGGCCAGGCGGACCAGGGCCTTCTTGTCGACCTTGCCGTTCTCGGTGAGCGGCAGCCGCTCCAGCTGGTGGAAGTAGGTCGGCACCATGTAGTCGGGCAGCAGCGCGGCGAGGAAATCCCTGGCGCGCTCCGTCGCCAGCTCCTCCGCGCCGCTGAAGAAGGCGACGAGGTTGCGCAGGTCGCCGCTGTCGCCGTCGATGACGACCGCGGCCTCGCGGATGCCGGGCATGCCCAGCAGCTTGTTCTCGATCTCGCCGATCTCGATGCGGAACCCGCGGATCTTGACCTGCTCGTCCCGCCGCCCCAGATACTCGATGCGGCCCTCGGGCAGCCATCGCCCGAAGTCCCCGGTCCGGTACATCCGGGTCCCCGGGCGGAAGGGATCGTCGAGAAACGCCTGGCGGGTGCGCTCCTCGTCGTTGATGTAGCCGCGGCCCACACACACTCCGGAGAACACGATCTCGCCGGGCGAGCCGAGCGGGGCCAGGGCCAGATTCTCGTCCAGCACATAGGTGTTGACGTTGCGCAGGGAGCGGCCGACGGTCACGAAGTCGCGGTCCGGCACGCGGTCCAGGACCTCGTGCATCGTGTCGTCGGACACCTCGGTGGCGCCGTACGCGTTGACCAGCTTGATGCCGGGATACGCGGCGAACCAGCGCTGCACCAGTTCGTACTTGAGGGCCTCCCCGGTGACCGAGACCGTGCGCAGCGCACCGAGCGGGCGGGGGTGCTGCTCCAGATGCGTGAGCAGCACTTCGAGGTACGAGGGGACGACCTGGGCCACGGTGACCCGGCCCGCCACGATCTCGTCGACGAAACCGGCGACGTCGAGCAGCACATCGGTGTCGACGATGCGCACGCTGCCGCCGACCAGCAGCGGTGCCGCGAACTGCCACAGGGAGATGTCGAAGCACTGGGAGGCCGTCTGGGTGACGACTTCCCCGGTTCCGGCCGTCATCTCCATGTCGTCGATCTTCATATGGAGGTGGTTGAGCATTCCGGCGTGCTCGCACAGCGCTCCCTTGGGGGCGCCGGTGGAGCCGGAGGTGAAGTAGATGTAGGCGGCCTGATCCGGCGCGATGGGCAGCTCCGGGGCCTTCACGGAGGCGTCGGACACCTGGATCTCGGGCACCGACAGCACGGCCGGCGGGGTGCCCAGCCGTGCGGACGCCTCGCGCACCAGGGTCTCGCTGCCGGGCTCGGTCAGCGCGAACACGCAGGCGCTGCGGTCGAGTTGGGCAGCGACACGGTCGGCGGGGAAGTCGGGGCGCACCGGGAGGTAGACACCGCCGGCCTTGAGGACACCCAGCGCGGCGGCGATCCAGTCGAGGGTGCGGTCCATGACGACGGCCACGACGTCCTCGGTGCGCGCGCCGGCGCCCAGCAGGGCGTGGGCGACACGGTTGGCCCGTTCGTCCAGCTGCCGATACGTCCAGCGGGACTGGCCGTGCACGGCGGCCACGGCGTCCGGAAACTCCCGTACCCGGTCCTGGAAGAGGTCGACGAAGGTCCGGTCGGGCAGGTCGACGCGCGGTCCGGCGAGTCCGTGCAGATGCGTGTCCACCTCGTCGGCGGACAGCAGCCGCTGCCGGTGGTGGCGCTGCGCGGGGTCGGCAGTGAGCAGGCGCAGCGCCGCGAGGTGATATCCCGCCAGTCGCCGGGCGTACTCCCCGTTCAGTTCGGCCCGGTCGTGCTCGATGCGCAGGACCAGGTCATCGCTGTCCCGGACGAAGGCGACCTTCAGGACGACGCCCTCGTCGAGGCCGTGGTCCCCGCCGCCTTCCGATACGACGCCGGACAGGTCGAGCACCACCTCGGGCCGTACGTCCGCGCGGTGTGTGGTCGCGAGGGCCTCGGCGGCGCGGGTCACCAGCCCCGCCCAGGTACCGTCGTCGACAGTGAGACGCAGCGGCGCCGCGGGCCGGCCCGCTTCCGTCACATGGCCGATGAGCAGGTCGTGTTCGGCGGCAACGGTCGCCAGAACTCGGGCATGGGCGGCGAGCAGCAGGGCGGGCAGCGTGGTGCCCGGCCCCGCGGCGGACGTGTCGAGCGCGCGCGTCAGCTGCGCGGGCAGGCGCTCCTCGCAGCGGGCCACCCCTCGCTCGCCGCCGACGGGCATGGTCCATCGAGGGATTCTGGTGAATGTGTGCTGCTTCCGGTGATCGCTCATCGGCCCCCGTTCCCTTCCTCCGGCGCTGCCGGCTCCTCCAGCTCGATCCTGATCAGGCGCGCGGCGGACTCCGCGCGCCGTGCCGCTTGTTCCGTGTCCGTGCCGACGGCGACCACACACCCCAGGCGGTCCTGGAAGGAGTGCGTGATCCGCACCTCCCGGCCGACCGTCGTGCCGGTCTGTGCCGTGACGACACCGGGGGCCGCGCTCGCGGCTGCGACGCCGTCCACGCCCGTGACCCGTCCTTCGCCCGCAGCCATCACGAAGCGCACGGCGGCGTGTCCCTGCGCGGTCCCCGGGAGTGCGGCGTCCTGGCCCGCGGCCCGAGCGATCACCGCGTCCACGAGGTCCGTTCCGGTGGCGGCGCGTACGGCGACGGGGATCATCCCGCCGGCGAGCCGCGGGTTGACCTCGATGACCACGGGTCCCTCGGCGGACCAGCGCAGCTCCGTGTGGGCCGCGCCCCAGCCGAGCCCCAGGGCGCCCAGCGCCCGCAGGGCCAGGTCGCCGAGCGCCCGGACGGTGCCGGCGGGCACGCGCGCGGGTATGTCGTGCCCGGTCTCCACGAAGTAGGGCTCGGGACCGGTGTGTTTGGCAACGACGGTGACGACACCGCCGTCGAACGTCTCGACCGAGAACTCCGGCCCGTCCACCGCGGCCTCGACGAGGATCACGGTCGGCACCGGGTAGCCCCGCTCGTCCGTGGCCCGGCCCAGCAGCTCGCGCGCCCACTGCTCGGTCTCAGCGCGGTCCCGGCACAGCCGGACACCGTGCGACCCGGAGCCGCTGACCGGCTTGAGCACCACCGGGTGGCCGATGGTCTCCGCGGCCCGGAGGGCATCGGCCGGGTCGGAGACGGCCGTGAACGCAGGGACGGGCACTCCCGCGGCGGAGAGCGCCGCGCGCTGGACGTCCTTGGACCGGCAGCGCGCGATGGCGTCGCCGTCGGCCGCGGGCAGTCCGAGCTTGGCCGCCGCCCGCGCCGCGGCCGCCACGAAGTACTCGGAGCTGGAGGCGACACCGGCCAGACCCGCCCCCTCGGCCAGCGTGCCGCAGGCGTCGAGCACGGCCGTCAGATCGCCGGTGTCGAGCACCAGGGTGTCGATGGAGTCGTCGGCCACGTACGGATAACGGGCCGGGTCCCGGGTGAGCAGCACGGGGCGCAGACCGCGGGCCCGGGCCGCCGCACAGAACTCCCGTCCCGTTCCGGTGGTGTTGCTCTCCAGGAAGGCGAACCACTGCCTTTCGCTGTCGTTCATCGTCCGTCTCCACTGTCCCGCCGCGCCACGATGGCGCCGACGGCCGCATCGAGGTCCCGGCCTGCCTGTGTCAGCCGTGTTCTCTGCCCGGCGAGCCATCCGACCTGGTCGCCCAGCCTGTCCCGCAGTCCACGGACCGCGCTGTCGCAGGTGCCGGGGCCGCCGCCCCGGTCGTGTGCCGCGACGACCTCCTGGAGCGAGGGGACCTCCGTGCTCACATCGGCGGGCAGACCGTCGGGGAGCGTGATCTTCGTGAGTTCCGTCTCGCCGGATTCGATCGCCTCCCGTACGGCGGCGCCCACCACGTGATGCGCGGTGCGGAACGGAACCCCTTGTCCGACCAGCCTGTTGGCGATCACCGTGGCGGTCACGAACCCTTCCCTGGCCCGCTGCTCCATCCGTTCGGGCACCGGGCGGGCGCCGCTCACCAGCACCTGGGCCAGCAGCACGGAGTCGCGCACGGTGGCCAGCGCCGACCACGACCCGGCGACCGCCTCGGTGCCGACCTCGATGGAGTTGGTGAACGGCGTCGACTTCATGGCGGAGGCGGACGCGGTCCACGCGCCGACCGCGGCGGCCGCCTTGCCCTTGACGTGCTCCAGAAGGAACGCGTTGCGCTTCTGCGGCATGGCCGAACTCCCGCCCACCAGCCGCTCGGGGAACTCCACGAAGCCGAACTCCTGGGTGCTCCACAGCTGGAGGTCGGTGGCGAGCCGGCTCAGGGTCAGCGCCGCACCGGCCGCCGCGGCGAGGGCGCGCAGCAAGGTGTCCCGGGCGGCCACGGCGTCCATGGCGTGCAGGGGCGGACCGGCGAAGCCCAGCAGGGCGGCGGTGCGTGCCGGGTCGATCGGCAGATCCGTCCCGGACACGGCGCCCGCGCCGAGCGGGCAGCGGTCCAGCTCCTCCAGGGTGTGCCGCAGTGCGGCAATGTCCCGGTCGAGGGCCGCCGCGATCCCGGCCAGGTAATAGCCGTACGTCACCGGCATCGCCGGCTGGAAGTGGGTGTACACCGGCATGACCACGTCCCCGTGGGCACGCGCCCGGGAGAGCAGCACGGCCTGCAGCCGCAGCACCTCACCGAGCAGGTCGGTGAGATCCGTACGCAGCCGCATTGCGGTGATGGTCGCCTTGATGTCGTTGCGGGAGCGGCCGGTGTGCAGCTTGCCTCCGACGTCGGCGCCCAGCTCGGCGACCAGATGCGCCTCGTACATGAGGTAGAGGCCGCGCGGTGCTTCCTGGCCGTACAACTCCCGGAAGCCGTCGGCCCGCAGGCGGGTGATGCGCTCCAGGAGTGCGGCGGCCGCGGAACGGGGCAGCAGCCCGCGCTCGGTCAGCATCACCACGTGCGCCAGGTCGATGGTGGAGGTGAGGCCGAGTTCATGGCGTATCTCGTCGGGTCCCGGGTCGCCGTACACCACACGGCGGGTGCGCGGCCCGAGCGTGCGAGTGAGCCGGCCCGTGCCCGTCATGACAGCACCGGTTCGGGAAGGGGGCCGCCGGTGCGCGGCACGGTGCCGTGCACCTCCTCGTAGGTGCGTCGCCTCCAGGCCAGCCGGGTCCAGCTGTCGCCGGCCTCGGCCGGGGAGTCGATCAGTACGGGCTCGACGGGCAGTTCGGGACGCAGATGACCGTTGTCGGCGAGCCAGGCGTCGTTGTACACGGTCGCCTGGTAGCGGTAGCCCTCGTCCGGGAGCATCACCACGCACAGCGCGTCGGGGTTGCTCGCGGCCCACCACTGGGCGGCGAGGTAGGCCGCACCACTGGTCGGCCCCTGGAAGAGCGCGTGCGTGGCGTGCAGCTTCCTGGTGTACGCGTAGGCCTCCGCCGCGGAGCACCAGTGCACCTCGTCGAAGGTGGAGTGGTCGAGGTTGGCGGGCCACAGACTGTTGCCGAGGCCGCGCAGCGCACGGGGCCCGTCGCTCTGGCCGAACAGCACGCTGCGGTGGCTGTCGACTCCGATGGCGAGTGTGTGCGGGGTGCGTTCCCGCAGCCCGCGCGTGGTGCCGCACATCGACCCGCCCGATCCGACGGGACCCACGAGGCAGTCGACCGTGCCGAGCGAGCGGGCGATCTGCTCCGCCACCACGTCGTACGAGCGCGGGTTGTCGGGGTTGCTGTACTGCTCGGGGCAGAAGGTGGCGGGAAGTTCGGCCCGGACCTCGGCGAGCCTGCGCAGCCGGGCCTCCTGGAAGCCACCGACGGGCGCGGGCTCCTGGCAGATCTCCACCTTGGCACCGAGGTCGGTCAGCCTGCGGTACAGATTGGCGTCGATGGCGGGGTCGCTCACCAGGATCAGCTCCCGCTCCATCAGGGCGGACTGCATCGCCAGGGCGAGGCCGAACGTGCCTGACGTGGTCTCCACGATCACCGTGTCCTGGTCCAACTCACCGCGCTGAGCGGCACGTTGCAGGATGAAACGGGCAGGCACCAGCTTCATCAGAGAGAAGACCGCGCCGTACAGATTGGGGCCGAGCCGGATGAGGCGCGGCATCATCTGCGCCTCGGTGATCGAGTGGTACGTCGGCGTGGTCGCCGTCATGAGAACTCCCTGGAGAATCAAGGCCGTGGGCGGGGGGATGCGGACCGGTCTCGGCGCGGTGGGCGTTGCCCGTGCACCCACCGCCGGACCCGCGCCCGCCAGTGGGCGGGCGCCGTGGGTTCCCGGGGCGGATCGACAGGGTTCCGGCGTCCATTGGTCAGCTGACTGATGATCCACAGATTCACTGGTCGGCCCGTATACGAAAGGGTGGAAGCGCGGGGCCTCAGGAAAGGACCGGAACTCCGGTCCGTTGCTCGGAGAGGGCCAGATACACGTCGTCCAGGGTCGGTTCGGACAGCGAGATCCCGGTGATCCCCACTCCCGCGGTGTCGAAGGCGCGCACCACTGCGGCCAGTCCGATGGACGCCTCCACCGGGGCACTGACCACACCCGCCGTTTCACCGACGGTGGGTTCGAGACCCGCGGCACGCAGCGCGGCCAGCGCGTCCGTCACCTCCCCGGGATCGGCGAGGGTGGCCCGGACCGTGCTGCCGCCGAGTTGCTCCTTGAGCTGCGCGACCGATCCGTCGGCGATGCTCCTGCCGTGCCCGAGAACGATGACCCGGTCGGCCAACTGCTCGGCCTCTTCGAGGTATTGGGTGGTGAGCAGCACGGTGGTGCCGGCCGCCACCACATCGCGGACGAGCTCCCAGAGCGCGTTGCGGCTGACCGGATCGAGGCCCGTGGTCGGTTCGTCGAGGAAGAGCACCTGCGGGTGGCCCACGAAACTACTGGCGAGATCGAGGCGTCGACGCATTCCTCCGGAGTACGTACCCGCCGCTCGGTCGGCCGCCTCGGTCAGTGCGAACATCTCCAGCAACTCCTCGGCGCGTGCCGCCGCTTCGCGTTTGCTGGCGCCGAGCAGACGCGCCACGAGAAGCAGATTCCCACGGCCCGAAAGGGACGCGTCCACCGCCGCGAACTGTCCGGTGAGACCGATGCGGCGGCGCACCTCGCGAGCCTCGCGCACCACGTCGAACCCCGCAATGCGTGCCGTCCCTTTTGTGGGGGGCAGCGCGGTGGCGAGGATGCTCACCAAAGTGCTCTTGCCGGCTCCGTTATGGCCGAGGAGACAGAGAACTTCTCCTTTCCCAATACGAAAACTGACATCCTCGAGTGCCCGCGTGGCGCCAAAACATCTGCCCAGCTCAATCGCTTCGATCATCACGCTGCCCATTGATGCCATTCCTCGCTCATAGCGGGTTGGGACGCCTGTTTGGAGAGGCAGGGAAATCCTGCAATCCCGGCTGTCCGTACCACAAGGAGAGCTACAGCAAGCTGCCATAGACCTGAGGGTTTCCTCATTGTCAAAGGCTGGGGTGACAAGTTCTTACCCGGCCAGCTGGCCGTTGCCGGACGACAGGTCACCCGAAGGGGACAGCAGTCCGAGTTCAACGGCGCGGGCGCCGGCCTGAAATCTGGAGCTGGCTCCCAACTCGCGGGTGATTTCGGCGACGTTACGTCGATAGGTGCGTACCGACACCCCCAGTTCACGGGCGGCAGCCTCGTCCGTGCGCCCCGAGCTGAGGGCCAGCAGGATGCGCCGGGCGAGCACGCCGCGCGAACGGTCGCTCAGTCGTCGATGGTCCGCGAGTGTCGCACTGCCCGACCAGGAGACGGCGAACAGCGTACGGAGATTGCGCAGGACGGCCGGTGCCCGCACGACCACAGCCTCGCGGACCGCGATCCCGTTGCGGGTCCACACCGCACCGACACCGTTGTCAGCGAGGACCATTTCCTGCAGCGGCGCCCTGACCAGCCGCGCTTCGACTTCGGGCGCGTACTTGTCCAGATGTTCCAGGAAAGCGCGATTGCGTAACAGCCCGACCCGGCCGAGCACTTTGACATCCACGCCGCGCGCGGCGGCCCGGCCCAACTGGCCGATGAGTTGATAGGCCTCGTCCTCGCCCTCGCCCGACAGAACGACGGCCAGATGGCGCCTGGTGGAGGCGATCATCCGTTCCGTGGCGGCCCCCACGGAGTCCTCGTCCGGTTCGAGCGAGGCCACGAGCCGCTCTTCGTTCCGATGGCGGTCGACGGCGATCTCGACGAGTTTCTGAGCATCCAGCAGCATGCGCTCGATCTCGTCGTGCGAGGGTCGGGATCCCGAGTGGTCGGTTATCGGGCCCGAATCGGCGGAGGCATCGAAATTGACAGACGTACTGGGCACAGCTCCCCCTGAAGCTTGACCAATATTAGTCCACGTCCGACTTGCTCAAACGACTGGAAAGCAGTGATCCCACAATGGGACAGCATCCGTACGAACAGTCGGAGGAAGCCAACTAACGGAGCGTCAGAGAAAGCTCGACAATAAGGCCGCGCGACAGATAAACGAAGCAGTCAACATTCTGCATGTGAGCTCTCATTCCCCCGGAAGTTGATACATGGGACAGACCGGGCGGTGGAGCCGCTTCCCTCGCGGGACGCCCCAACCACCCCTGCCATCCCAGTAGTTCAACGGTACCTAGCACAGCTCCGTAACGTCAAATAGCTACTGTCTGAAACAATTACGGGAAACCTCATTGTGGCGGCGACGTCTCCCGGGATAGACACGCAAGGTGATCAGCACGTAACGCGCAACGGCCTCCGGTACGCCGCCAAAGCACGGTCGAACCGGAGGCCGTACCCTCATCGCATGCCGCTCAGCGCACGTGGGCGCCGCCGGCCGGCAGCCCCGTGCTCAGGACAACGCCCCGTCGTAGTCGGGAAGCTTGAACGTCCGCTCCGCGTGACCTCCCACGAGATCTGTCGTGTTGTTCCCGATGTTCGCGATGATCGTGTAACCCTGGGCTTCGATCTCGGCCCGCTTGGCCGTCTTGAACTTGGCGGCGTCCCCGAAGATGTCGCCAAGTCCCCGCTGATACAGGCCCGTCACCGGAAAACCGACGGATTCAAGGTTCGCCTTCGTCACTATCTCGATCAGATCCGGGCGTGCGGTGACGAAGAAGATGGCCACACCCCGGTCATGGGCGTAACGGACCAGTTCAAGAGTCGGCGCGACCGCCGGGGTCGGCGGGAACGGGTGGAAGTGCGTCTCCAGCGAGGTGTTGTCGATGTCGAGGACGATCGCCTGCTTCTGTCCCGCGCCGTTGGATATCCGCTGCTCGACATAGGGGCGCGCCTCGTCGATCACCTTGCGCACATCGGCCTGCCAGGTCGCGTAGTCGACATCCGCCGCCGCGGCGACGGCGCGTACGCCGCCCGGCCGCTCCTGATCGCCCACGGCGGCCTGAGCGTCCGCCGCACCGGCCAGCCCCAGCGCCAGCACCGCCGTGACGGTCGCCGCCGCGCGCCCTCTCGAAACAGCCTTGGTCATTCGTTCCTCCACCGGATTCGTCGTACGGCGGACCGAACGGCCCCCCGCCGAACCGAACCTATGTGCCAAAAATGACCTTGCGGGCCCGCGTGACCGCAACCGGTGGCCGAACCACACCCGAACCACACCGACGCGTCAAAACCCCCACGGCTTTCCGCCACACCAACCAACCCACTGGCAACTAACTGCCAACCGGGAACACGATTCCCGTACCGCCGCCCCCTGACAGCGAGCGCGACTCATTGCCGCGGGCGGGTCCGCGCCAACCCGACCCATCATGGTGCACGAGCCGGCGCCGGCCGAGGAGTTGCTGGAGCGGGCGTCGCCGTCGGAGTGCGACGCCGAGCAGCTCCCGGCCTGGGTGGCCTGGCAGCGCAGGCCTTCCTGGGGCCGCGGCCCCGCGAACTCGCGTTCATCATGGTCATCACCTTCCTCGTCTTCCGACTCGGCAAGGGCGCGGTCCTCTACTCCGTGGAACCCGAACGGGCGAAGACCAAGTCCTGGACGATCGCAGGCAAGTGATGGTCCTGGCCCGACGCCAAGTCGTGCACATGCTTCTGGTCGCGGTCCTCGTCCTCTTCCTCAGCCCCTTCGGCCGGCTCGTGATCATCGCGTTCAAGGCCCCGCCGAAGTGCGCGCCCTCCCCATTCACCACGCTCTACCGGCAGGAGCGAGCTGCTCCGGGTGTTCGCACCGAGCCGGCTGTGGTGCCGCCTGCGCCGGTGAGGTCACAGGGTGGTGGTCGGCGTCGGCACTCGGACCGCGAAGTGTTGGCGGCAATCGTCTCAGTGGCCACGTCGGGCTGCGCTTGGCAGCAGTTGCCCGCGTCGGCCTTCGGCCCGTCGGGGGCGCGCGCCGTATGCAGGGGAGCCGGAACCACGGCCGGGCTCGCTACCGCTGCCGCTTCCCGAAGGAACAGGCCCTGGCCAACAAGATCGACCACCCAGGCACGGTCTGCCTCCGCGAGGACGCCCTGCTCGATCCAATCGACCACTGGCTCGCCAAGATCTACGCCCGGCGCAGCCGCGAAGGCCGCTTCCGACAACAACACTCGCCAGAGCGGAAAGGCAGCCCGCAACATCACCCGTGAGGAGATCCGCAGCATGGTGGAAGGCTTCGGCGGTCTGCTCACGCTCCTGCGCCGAGCTGACCCGGGCACGCAGCCGAGTTCTACCGCCGGCTCGGTCTGCGCCTGACCTACGACCACGAAACACGGATGGTGCCGACCGAGACCCGGCCGGCACCATCCGTGCACGCAAAAATTGTGTCCGAGGGGGGAGTTGACCACTAACGATACTGTCGTGATCGCGCAAGAACGGCTCGAGCTGCAAGATCCGCCGGATGGCCCCCCTCGGCGTGACGCGCGCCCCTGGGAGAAGCCCGCACAAGGCGATCGTGAGGACGGACAGAGCCTTCGCACCGCGGCCAGGCCCGTGCCAAGGCTCCGAGGGCAAAACAGTCCCCGGTAGTGCTGCACGTGTCCTGAAGCTTCAGTCGTCACTGTCGCCTCGGTATCGCGCCGGCTTGCCGGGGGCCTGAACCACATTCTGTCGAAGTCGCTCCGCCGACTAGACGTCCTCATCGACTTTGCGACTTTTTCGGTCTTGTGGTCTAGTAACCACCGTGCACGCGTTTTGCCATAAGTCAATAGGTTCTAGGTAAATTTTTCAGCATCTGGTGGGCGAGGCGCGTGGCTAGCCCGCTGATTCCGGTGCATGCCCCTACCCGCCCCGTACCGCTCCATAACGGCTGCACCGCCCGCGACCTGGGACGACGCTTTTCCGGAGGCGATACGGCACCATCGAACCATCGCTGCAGGTTGTAGCAATAGCGCCATCTCGGCTGGGACCGTGTGCGCGTGATCATCTCACTCGTGTCCAAGGTGGCCCACAAGCTGCTGCCGTCCCCGGGGTGCTGCTGCGCCGCGGCACCTCCAAGGACGCCGCCGAATTGCTCGTGCTCCGGCATGTGAACGCGGTGCTGCGCCGTCAGATCGCCGGCCCGGTCCGCTACGAACCCGCGGACCGGTGCTGGCTGGCCGCACTCTCCAGCCTGATAGCCCATCCCCGACGGCCCGAGGTCTTCCCGATCACGCCCGGTACTCTGCTGGCCTGGCACCGCAAATTCATTGCGGCGAAGTGGGACTACAGCGCCCGGCGCGCCCACACCGGACGACCGCCGGCCAAGGCAGCGCTCAAGAAGCTGATCCTGCAGCTCGAAGGTGGTCGTCTCCCCCGAACAAGCAGCCCGGCCGTCTCTGGTCCGGACTTCGGTGCCATCGGCCGGTTCATGAATCGGCCGACAGCGTCATGATTGTTCGTATAGGCAAGACCTGTCAGACCTTGTTCACACGGGAGTGGACAATGAGTAAGCCGCGGGCTCTGTTGCGGCAGGGCACCGTGATCACGATGGACGACGGCATCGGTGACTTCACCACCGCCGACGTGCTGGTGAACGGCAAGTTCATCGAGGCGGTCGCACCCGACATCGGTGAGGTCGACGCCAGGGTCATCGACGCACGCGGAATGATGGTGATGCCCGGAATGGTCGACACCCACCGGCATACCTGGCAGGCCGCACTGCGGGGCATCGCCGCCGACTGGACACTCGGCCAGTACATAACCGGCCTGCACCTTGGGCTCAGCAGCCTGTTCCGGCCCGAGGACACCTACGCGGGCAATCTGCTCGGCGCCGTAGAGGCCCTCGACAGCGGCATCACCACGCTCCTCGACTGGTCGCACAACGTCAACACACCACAGCACAGCGATGCCGCCGTACAGGGCCTGTTCGACTCCGGGATCAGGGCCGTGTTCGCGCACGGAGGCGGGGCGGACATGTACCAGGTGCCCAGCACCGTCCCGCACGACCCGGACGTGCGACGGGTCCGCGAGCAGTACTTCTCCTCGCAAGACCAGCTGTGCACCATGGCCATGGCCCTGCGTGGTCCGCAGTTCTCCACCCTCGACGTGACCGAGGACGACGTGCGGCACGCCCGCGAACTCGGTCTGCCGATCACCCTGCACGCGGGCGACGGAGAGTGGGGCCGCAGCCGACCCGTCGCCCGGATGAAGAAGCGCGGCCTGCTGGGCCCCGACATCACATATGTGCACTGCAACACGCTCGCCGACGACGAACTGAAGGACATCGCCGACTCCGGCGGCACCGCGTCCATCGCCCCGGACATCGAGATGCAGATGGGGCACGGCTGGCCGGCCACCGGGAGACTGATGAACGTGGGCATCCGGCCGAGCCTTTCCATTGACACCTGCGTGTCCAACAGTGGGCACATGTTCGGCACCATGCAGACGGCGCGAACGAGCCCGAGCACCCCATCGTCACCACCAAGCACTGACCTGCTGACCACCCAAGCGCGAAGGAACCCCTACCGCTGATGACTGCTGCGCGCGCCGCAGCACCACGCCGGGCCGGCCACCGCCGGCCCGGCCGGTGCCGCACCCATCCCAGACCCCTCCGAGCCCTCCTCGCCTGCACCGCCCTCTCACTGACCCTGGTCGCATGCGGGAGGCACACCTCATCCACTCCGCAGACCAACGACGCGGCCGACACCATCCGCAGCCTGGGCGCGGTACCCATCCCCAGCCGCCCGGCCGGACCAGCCACCCCCACGGCGAACGAGCGGCACCTGCAACTGCTGGCGATGGGCGACGCGGTCCGCGCCAACCTGCCCGGCGCCAGCGCCGTGGTCACCGCCGGCGGTCCGCAAGAGGCCCCTGTCCCACGCGCCGGGAAAGTCCCGGACCACGCGGTCGGCACCATCATCGTGACCGTCCGGGACGCCACAGGCCCACTCACCCTCAAGTCCGCCGACTTCACCTCCCGCGACGAGACCGGCACCGCCACCCGCCTCACCCACCGTGGGCCCGCTACCGTCACGGCTCGGCCCGGACACCCGGCCGCGTTGACGCTCATCGGCACCTACGAGGTCGGCGCCGCCGAACTCACCTGGCGCCACGACGGCAAGGTCGTCGCCATCTGGGACTTCAACATCGAACTGGACTGAGCCGGCGGGACCCCGGGCATCAACCGCTGGGGTCCTGCCATCACGGCCGACGCCCGGGATCCCGCCCATAGGGAAGTCCGCCCTGTCAGAGCGTCTCTGGCAGGTAGCAGACAGGAATGGGCGGCTGTCCCCCGCCGACCCAACGAGTTCGTACGGGACTACGGCGCTTCTCGATCCCGCCGGGAGGTCGCCGAGCGCGCCGGCCTCACGCAGCGGGCGTTCCGGGACGGTGCCGTCGGCCAGGACCAGCGCAGTCGGCCCATCGTCGCGGCCGCGTGCAGTCCCTGGCCATCCTGGACGGGCTGCGGTGCGGCACCGGAGAGTTGGCCCACGACGCCGGGGACAAGGGATCGTCCGCGGGCCGGCACGGTCGCCGCCGACCTCTGAAACCCCCAGGGTCTCACTCTCCTGCCTGCCGTCTCGGGCACCCCATGTGACGGACATCACAGGGTGCTGAATCACATCCTCAGGTCATCATATGACCTGATCACTGAACGGTGCAGCCGCCGTTGGGGCCCTGGTGTGGTTCCTCGGGGGCAGCCGCGGCCGGGCTACACCCCGGACGGCACAGCAAGACGAGGATGAGCATGAACGACCAGGACAGTCCGGCACTGCCACACGTAGGTGTGGCGGGACTCGGAGCCATGGGTCTCGGCATGGCCCGCAGCCTGCGGAACGCGGGCTACGACGTGGGAGTCCACGACCTGCGCCCGGAAGTGGCCTCTGCCTTCGCCCGCGACGGCGGGACGGCATTCGCCTCCCCCAGCGACCTGGGGGAGGCGGTGGACGTCCTGGTCAGCGTGGTGGTCAACGCGGCGCAGGTCGAGTCGGTGCTGTTCGGCGCCGATGGCGCGGCCGACCGGCTCCGTCCGGGCGCTGTCTTCGTCATGTGCTCCACGGTGGACCCCGGCTGGTCCTCCGAGCTCGAGGCGCGCCTGGCCGAGAAGGGCGTGCTCTACCTGGACGCTCCCATCTCCGGGGGCGCCGCGCGCGCGGCGGCGGGCGAGCTCACCATGATGACGTCCGGCTCAGCCGCGGCGTACTCGGTCGCCGACCCGGTGCTCGAGGCGATGAGCAGCACGGTCTACCGCCTGGGAGACCGCGCCGGGCTCGGCTCGAAGGTCAAGATCGTGAACCAGCTGCTCGCCGGCGTGCACATCGCAGCGGCAGCCGAGGCGATGGCACTGGGCATCAAGGCCGGCGTTCCGGCCGAGGCGCTCTATGAGGTGATCACGCACAGCGCCGGCAACTCGTGGATGTTCGAGAACCGCATGGCGCACGTGCTCGCCGGTGACTACTCGCCCCGCTCAGCGGTCGACATCTTTGTCAAGGACCTGGGGCTCGTGCTCGACTCCGCCAGGCCGGAGAGGTTCCCGCTCCCCCTCGCCGCCACAGCCCACCAGATGTTCCTCCAGGCATCGGCGTCCAGTCTGGGAGCCGAGGACGACAGCGCGGTCATCAAGATCTTCCCGGGGATCGACCTGCCCAAGCCGACGGAGGTCTGACATGGCAATCCGACTCGGGTGCATCGCCGATGACTTCACCGGCGCCACGGACCTGGCCAACAACCTGGTGCACGCGGGCATGCGCGTCGTCCAGCTGATCGACGTGCCGCCGGTCGGCACCGAGCAGACGATCGACGCGGACGCCGTGGTCATCGCACTCAAGACGCGGACCACCCCGGCCGCCGACGCCGTCGAGGCGTCGCTGCGGGCACTCGACTGGTTGCGGTCGATGGGCGCCGAGCAGATCTACTTCAAGTACTGCTCCACCTTCGACTCGACACCGGCCGGCAACATCGGGCCGGTCACCGAGGCCCTGATGGACGCACTGGGCACCGACTTCACCATCGCCACGCCCGCGTTCCCCGACAACGGACGCACGGTCTTCAAGGGCCATCTCTTCGTCGGCGACGTGCTGCTCAGCGAGAGCGGCATGCGCCACCACCCTCTTACCCCGATGACCGACTCCAACCTGGTCTCGGTCCTCGGCGCGCAGACCACACGAACGGTCGGCCTCATCGACCACACGGTCGTCGCCGACGGCGCCAAGGCGATCCGGGCCCGCATCGACGCCCTGCGCGAGGACGGTTTCGCGATGGCCATCGTCGACGCCGTCTCCAACGACGACCTCGTGCGCCTGGGCGCGGCGGTCCAAGGGCTGCCCCTGGTGACCGCCGGCTCGGGCCTGGCGATCGGCCTGCCCGCGAACTGGGGGTTCACGCCGTCCCGCGCCGCCGCACACCTGCCGCCACCCGGCGGCCACGCGGCCATCGTCTCCGGCTCGGTCTCCGTCGCCACGAACCACCAGGTCCTTCAGTTCCTGCGCAGCGACCGGCCCGCGTTCAGCGTGGACCCGTTGCGCATCGCGGCCGGAGACGACGTGGTCGGCCAGGCCCTGGCCTTCGCCGAGTCGCACCTGGCCGACGGGCCGGTCCTCGTCTACTCCACCGAGGCCCCCGACACCGTCCGCACCGTCCAGGGCAGGCTCGGCGCCGCCGAGGCCGGTGAGCTCGTGGAACGGACCCTGGCCCGCGTGGCACAGGGTCTCGTGGAGCGCGGCGTGCGGCGGCTCGTCGTCGCAGGCGGCGAGACCTCGGGAGCGGTCGTCCAGGCGCTCGGCATCACCGGGATGCGGATCGGACCGCAGATCGACCCCGGCGTGCCCTGGTGCGCCGCGACCCTTCCCGGCGGGGACACGCTCCACATCACGCTCAAGTCCGGCAACTTCGGTGGCCCCGACTTCTTCACCTCCTCATTCGCCCTCCTGGACCGAGAGACCTCATGACCCAGCTCCTGGACACCGTCGGCGACAAGGCACGCGACGAGGCCGTCGACGAGGCACGCAACGAAATCGTCCGGGTGGGCACGAGCCTGTTCGCCCGGGGCTACGTCCACGCCAGCGCCGGAAACATCAGCGCCAGGGTCGGCGACCGCCATCTGATCACGCCCACCGACGCCGCTCTGGGCTTCCTCGAACCCCACCGCCTCGCGCTGGTCGACGCCGACGGCGAGCAGATCGCCGGCGACCGGGCCAGCAAGACCCTGGCGCTCCACCGGCGCATCTACGCCGCCGACCCCACCGCCCGGTTCATCATCCACACCCACTCCACGCACCTGGTCGCACTCACCCTGGCCGGCGTGTGGAGCAAGAACGACGTGCTCCCGCCCATCACGCCCTACTACGTGATGAAGGTCGGGCACGTCCCGCTCATCCCCTACCACCGGCCCGGCGACCCCCGTGTGGCCGACCTGGTGACCGCCCGTATCGCCGAGCGAGCAGCGAGCCGCACGTCCATCAGGGCCGTCCTGCTCGACCGGCTGGGCCCCGTGGTCTGGGGCCCCGACGCGGCCACCGCCCTCGCCGTCCTCGAAGAACTCGAGGAGACGGCACATCTCTGGCTCCTGACCGACCGTCGACCCGAGCCGCTCCCCGCCCCCGCCATCGCCGAACTGAGGAACACGTTCGGCGCCGCGTGGTGACGGGTTCCTCCCCCGTCAGAGAATCCCCTGAGCCGCACGAAGGATTCCGCTCATGTCCATGCCCGCAACCACGACGGCCAGCGTCCCCGGCCTCGCCCATGAGAACGCCGTCTTCCGCAAGGTCGTGCGACGCATCGTCCCCTTCCTCGTCCTCTGCTACGTCGTCTCCTACCTCGACCGCGTCAACGTCGGCTTCGCGAAGCTGCAGATGTCCGCCCAGCTCGGGATCAGCGAGGCGGCGTACGGCCTCGGTGCCGGTCTGTTCTTCATCGGCTACTTCCTCTTCGAGGTCCCCTCGAACCTGATGCTGCAGCGCGTCGGCGCCCGCACCTGGATCGCCCGGATCATGATCAGCTGGGGCCTGGTCTCGGCGGCGTTCGTGTTCGTCACCAACGAGGCGACGTTCTACGTGCTCAGATTCCTCCTCGGCGCCGCGGAGGCCGGGTTCTACCCCGGGGTGATCCTCTACTGCACCTACTGGTTCCCGTCGCACCGTCGTGCCCGCGTCATCGCGATGTTCATGTCGGCCATCCCCGTCGCCGGCATCTTCGGCAACCCGCTCTCCGGCTGGATCGTGGACCGGTTCCACGGCGTGAGCGGTTGGCAGGGCTGGCAGTGGATGTTCCTGCTCGAGGCCATCCCCGCGCTGATCATCGGCGTCGCCACGCTGTTCTACCTCGACAACGGCGTGCGCAGCGCGAAGTGGCTCACCGACGAGGAGAAGACCGTCGTCGAGCGGGCGCTCGCCGAGGACGCCACGCACCAGACGGTGCACGGCCGGGTCTGGGACGCCTTCCGCGAGCCCAAGGTGTGGCTGATGTGCCTCGTCTACTTCTGCTTCGTGTTGGGCCAGTACGCCCTGACCTTCTGGATGCCCACGTTCGTCCAGTCCACCGGCATCAAGGGCAACCTCGCGATCGGAGTGCTCAGCGCCGTGCCGTTCCTGGCCGCGCTCGTCGCGATGAACCTGTTCGGCCGCTCGGCGGACAAGCGCCGCGAGCGCCGCTGGCACCTGGTCATCCCGAGCCTCATGGGCGCCGTCGGGTTCTCGCTGGCCGCCTCCTGGTCCGGCTCGACCGCGCTGTCCCTGATCGCGCTGTCCTTCGCCGCGGCCGGCGTGCTGACCTGCGCGCCGCTGTTCTGGTCGCTGCCCACCGCGTTCCTGGGCGGCACCGCCGCCGCGGCCGGCCTCGCCGCGATCAACTCCGTGGGCAACCTCGCCGGCTTCGTCAGCCCTTACATGATCGGCGCGCTCAAGGACGCCACCGGCTCGACGGCGATCCCGATGTACGTCCTGGCGCTCAGCCTCGTCGTAGGGGCCGCCGCGGTACTCACCACCAAGAAGAACGTCGTCAATCGCTGACCGGAACCGGGACCGGATCCGGCGGATCCGGTCCCGGTCCGAACACAGGAGTCACAGGAGTCACCATGCCGAGGTTCGCAGCGAACCTGTCCATGATGTACACGGAGCACCCATTCCTCGACCGCTTCGCCGCGGCCTCGGCGGACGGTTTCGAAGCCGTCGAGTACCTCTTCCCCTACGAGTACGAGGTCACCGAGCTGCGCCGCCGACTCGACGACCACGGCCTACGGCAGGTGCTCTTCAACGCACCTCCCGGAGCCTGGGACTCCGGTGAGCGGGGAATCGCCGCGCTGCCCGGACGCGAGACGGAGGCGCACTCCGGGATCGACCGGGCGCTGGAGTACGCGGCGGCGCTGGGCTGTCCGCAGGTGCACGTGATGGCCGGGCTGGTGCAGCCGGCCGCCACGCCCGCGGAAGCGGCCCAGCACCGCGACGCCTACCTGGCCAACCTCGCCTGGGCCGCGGAGCGGGCCGCCGCGACGGGCGTGGACATCCTGATCGAGCCGATCAACGGCCGTGACATGCCCGGCTACTTCCTGACCAGGCAGGCCGAGGCCCACACCGTGGTGCAGGAGGTGGGAGCCCCGAATCTCAAGGTGCAACTCGACCTCTACCACTGTCAGATCGTCGAGGGCGACCTCACCACGACCCTGCGCCGCGACGTACCGACCGGCCGGGTCGGCCATCTGCAGATCGCGGGCGTGCCCGACCGCCACGAACCCGACGGGGGTGAGCTCAACATCCGTCACATCCTCGGCGTGATCGACGAGTTGGGCTTCGACGGGTGGATCGGCTGCGAATACCGCCCCCGCGCCGGCACGAGCGAAGGTCTCGGCTGGCTGAACGACTACCGAGGAGTACACGCATGAGGATCCTCATCACGGGTGGCTTCGGCTTCCTGGGACGGCAGGTCGCCGACAGGCTGCTGGAGACGCGGACGTTCCGTGGAGCACCGATCGACCGGCTGGTGCTCGCCGACCGGTTCGTGCCGGCCGAGTCGCCGGCGGCGAGCGACCCGCTCGTGGACATCGTGCAGGGCGACCTGACCGACCGCCTCGACGAGCTGTTCGCGGAACCGGTGGACGTGGTGATCCACCTCGCCTCCGCCGTGTCGGCCGAGTGCGAGGCCGACTTCGACCTCGGCATGAGCGCCAACGTTGACACGACCCGCGCACTGCTCGAAGTGGCCCGGGCCCAGTCCGCCGCCGGCGGGCCGGTGGCGCGGGTGGTGTTCTCCAGCAGCGTCGCGGTCTACGGTTCCGACCCGGCGCTGCCGCTGCCGCCGGTGGTCAGCGAGTCGACCCTGCCCACGCCGCGGTCGAGTTACGGCAATCAGAAATTCGTCTGCGAACAGCTGGTCGCCGAGTACACCCGCCGCGGCTTCATCGACGGACGCGTCGCCCGTCTGATGACCGTGTCGGTCCGTCCGGGCAAGCCGAACGCGGCCGCGTCCGGCTTCCTGTCCGGCATCATCCGCGAGCCCCTCGCGGGCGTGCCGGCCGTCTGCCCGGTCGATCCCGCCCTGCGGGTGGCCCTGGCCTCGCCGCGGCGCACGGTCGAGGGAATCCTCCGCGTCGCGGAGCTCGAGCGCGGCGTCGGGCCGGGCCGGCTCGACGGCGGGATCCCGGTCAACCTTCCGGCACTCACGGTCTCGGTCACCGAGATGCTGGACACACTGCGGCGGGTGGTCGGCGACGCCGTCGCCGACCTGGTGACGATCGCGCCCGATCCCGACGTCGAGGCCATCGTGGGCTCATGGCCCGCCACCTTCGACAACACGCGCGCCACCGCACTCGGGCTGGAACCCGACCCGAGCTTCGAATCGGTGGTACGGGACTACCTCGCCGACCATGCCGACGCGGTCGCGGTCGGCACACCGCTCGCAGCGGGACGGCAGAGCTCGGGCCGATAGACTGAAGCCCATGTTTTCCAAGGTGAGCGGTCCCGTGCGGCTCTCGGACCGGGTCGCCGCGATACTCGCGGCTGAGATCGAGTCCGGGCGGCTGGCCGAGGGCGACAAGCTGCCGACCGAGGTGGAGCTGGTCAAACAGCTGGGCGTCAGCCGCACGGTGGTGCGCGAGGCCGTGTCGAGGCTCCGCAACGCGGGCCTGGTCGAACCGCGTCAAGGTCTCGGCGTGTTCGTCCTGCCTCGGCGCACACGGCCGCTCGACCTCGAGGCCGCCGACACCAAGTCCAAGGTGCTGCAGATCGTGGAGGTACGCCGCCCGATCGAAGGCGAGGCGGCCTATCTCGCGGCCGCCCGTGCCACACCGGCCGACCTCGCCCGGATGCGTCAGGCCCGCGACGCGATCGATGCAGCTGTGACGGCCGGGGGTGACGGCGTCGATGAGGATCTCGCCTTCCACAGGTCCATCGCCGAGTCGACCGGGAACGCTGTGATGGTCTCGACGGTCCGGTACCTGGGCGAGGTGCTGCGCGGCGGCATCCGCGTCACACGCGCGAACGAGGCGCGGCGGGGCGACTTCATCGAAGCGGTCCGGCAGGAGCACCACGCCATCTTCGCCGCCATCGAGGCCGGAGACGCCGTGGCGGCACGCGCAGTGGCGCTCCGCCACCTGGAGCACGCCGCCTCTCGGCTCCAAGATGCGGACGACGGGTTCTGGACCGAGAGTCAAGACCTCGACGTGGATCTCGATGCCGCTCCCTGACACGCGCGGGGCCGGCCCCGACCAGGGCCACGCGTCACCGCGCCCCACGGTGTGGGGGTCCCCCCAGCGGTAGCCGCGGGAGGGTGGCCCAGCTCGGCCGCAGCGGACTCGGGGCTCCAACGGCCCGTGCGTCTCCGACTCACCCAGCAGGCGGTAGAGGTTGCTCGGCCCAGATGGTCTTGCCGTGGGTGCTGTGCCGAGTGCCCCAGCGCTGGGCCAGCAGGGTCACCATGGCCAGGCCGCGTCCGCCCTCATCGGTATCGGCGGCACGGCGGACCCGAGGAGTCGTGGCACTGCCGTCGGACACCTCACAGATAAGGGACTGACTGCAGAGCAGGCGGAGCCGCACCGGCCCCCGGGCGTAGCGGACGGCATTGGTGACCAGTTCGCTCACGAGCAATTCGGTGATGTCGACCAGGGGTTCCAGTCGCCACTCCCTCAGCTGGGCGGCAGCCAGGGCCCGCGCCTCACCGGCCGCGATGGGGCCGTCGGGCAGCGGCCAGTCGGCGACATGTTCGCGGGGCAGGCCGCGCGGCCTGGCGAGGAGCAGGACGGCGTCGTCCTCTACACCATGCGGGGTGGTCAGCGCGGTGGTCAGGGTGTCGCACAGGCGGTCCAGACCGAGAGAGGTCTCGGTATCTGTCGGGGGATCGGCCAGCGCGTCGGTGAGAGCCGCGGTCAGCGCAGTGATGCCGCTGTCGATGTCCCGGCCGTGGGTTTCCACCAGTCCGTCGGTATAGAAGACGAGCAGGCTGTGCTCCGGCAGTTCCAGCTCGACCGTCTCGAATGGCGGGTTCCCCACACCAAGGGGCGGATTGTTCGGCAGGTCGAGGATGTCGATGGTTCCACCCGGGCGGACGAGCACCGGGGGCGGGTGCCCGGACCGTGCGAAGGTCGCGCAGCGGGCCGTGGGGTCGTAGATGGCGCACAGGAAGGTGGCGTAGAAGTCCTCACCGAGGCGCGCAACCAGGTCATTGAGGTGAGTGAGCAAGTCGTCGGGCGGCAATTCCAGGTCTGCGAGCGTGTGCACCGCGGTACGGAGCCGGCCCATGGCCGCCGCCTCGGACAGACCATGTCCCATCACATCGCCGATGACCAGGGCAACCCGGTCGCCGGAGAGCGGGATTACGTCATACCAGTCCCCGCCGACCTCCAGTCCCTCGCTGGCGGGCAGGTAGCGGACCGCGGTGATCGCACCAGGCAGCTGAGGCAGAACCTGGGGAAGCAGGCCGCGCTGCAGTTCCACGGCCCGAGTGTGTTCGGCGTCGTAGAGCCGGGCCCGTTCCAGGGCCTGTGCGACCAGTCCGCTCAGCGCGGCGAGCAGGGTGCGCTCGTCCTCGTCGAGTTCGCCCGGCTCCAGGAAGGCGACGATGCAGCAGCCGATGGGCCTGCCGGAGGCAATCAGGGGGAGGAAGGCCCACGCCTGCATGCCCGAAGGCTCGATCCGCCACTTCAGGTGGGGGTAGAGGCGACCGTATTCGCCGCCTGAGCCTATGAAGACGGGGGTGCGGGTGCGCAGCGCGTCGTGGGTTGGCGACACCTCGCTCACCGGAGCCGCTTCAAGCACTCTCAGGAAGCTGCCCGAGTACCCGGCGTGACCGGCGACACGCAGGTGATCCCCTTCCAGGGTCTGGACTGCCAGCCCGGTCGCTCCGAACGGGGTGAGGAGATGATCTGCGACAGCGCTCACGACGTCTTGCACGGTGAGGGCCTCGGAGAGCGCCGCGGTCAGTTCCTGGGTCTTGGTGGTGCGCAGCGCCGCCCCGTGCTCTGCCCGAGCCCGTTCCGCGTCGCGCAACTGCGATTCAGTGATGTCGCTGAACGACAGCGTCAGTCCGTCCTCGTGCGAGGTGAGCCGAATGCGGTACCACGTGCTCAGAGTCGGGACGTGCACGTCGAAATCCACGGGCAGCCCGGTGGCGGCGGCCTGACGGCACCGGGCTTCCAGACCGGGCTCTCCGGGGTAGGGAACGGCCTCCCACAGTGTCCGTTCCAGCAGGTCGCTCCGGGAGGTACGGAGAATTTCCTCAGCCTGGACATTGACGTAGATGATCCGCCCGTCGCTGCCCGTCATGACCACGCCGTCGGTCGGGCGCTTCAGCCCGTAGGCACGGCCGTCCCGCGCCGCGTGGCTCCTGGTGTTGTCGCAGAGCGTTCCCACCACACGACCCGGCTGATCAGCTGGTCCGGGCAGGACCAGGCCGCTGAACCGTACCCAGCGCATGTCACCGGCCGGGCGCATGATCCGGTACTCGCAGTCGTAACGCCCGAATACCGCCCTGGGCAACGAGGCCGACGAGAGGTCATCCGGGTGCACCATCCGTGCCCAGGTCTCGTACCTGGAGTCGAAGGATTCCGGGTTCAAGCCGAAGATCAGGCAGGAACGGTCGTCGAGACAGAGCTGACCGGTGCGGACGTTCCAGTCGAACGTGCCCACCTGGGCCGCGTCCATCATCCATCCCGGCGCTGTGCCGGGCTCGGACGACGTGTCGGCTCCCGTCTCGGCCTCGCTGCGGGCCAGCCCTGCGAGGTGCCCGTCCAGCCGGGTGGCTGCCGCCGTCACGGCAGCCCGGGCCTCGCCCAGATCCTTCGCGCGGTCGAGCAGCACCGAGAGCGTTCCCACCGGGGCCGTCTGCGGGCCCAACGGCTGGACGAGGACACGGGCGCCGGGAGGGCAGGCCGCACCACGGCCAGGACGGCTCCCTAGCTGGTCGGAGACGTCCAGCGGCCCTACTGGACGGCCACTTCGCACCGCCTGCGCCTGCGCAAGACCCTGGTCGACGGGCACCGGGTCCCAGGCTTCGGCGAACGCCGGTGGCAGGCCGGCCATGGCGAACAGACGCAGCCGCGACCGCTGGGGATCCAGGAAGTGAATGGCGGCTCCCAGCGAACCCGTCCCGGCCAGAAGGTACTGGAGTGTCCGCACGAGTGGTTCGGCGGCATCCGCGCCGGCATACGGCCACTCCCCCGGGGCAGCACCGCCCGTCCCGACCCATGAGATCGGAACATCGTGCCCGGCCTCCGCGGGACGGGCCGCGGAACTCTCTCGGAGTTTCCGAGGTTGGTTCGGCCTTTGCACAGGCGCTCCGTTGCCTCTGATCACCACTGGACCGGCCTGGTGACCGCTTGGTGCACTCACGATGAAATACCAACTTATATATTACATTCCGTTTTTCTGCCATTCCGGGGGACCTGGACTCGTGCCGGCCGGCCCGCCGGACGGGGAAAGCCCGCGCGGCAGCGCTACCTCCACTGTCTGCACCAACCCCGTCCTGGTCGCGGCGTGCGCGATGCTCGGACCGATGGGCAGCGTCGACACCGTGCGGGCACACCCCTGCCGATGGGTTGCTCGCGGGAGCGCAAGGTGCGTGCACGCTGCCGGGTCACGAACGGCGTTCTTCCCGGAGGCGGGAGGTGGCCGGAAGGCGGGGTGTCAGCGGCTGTAGGCCGGCATCGGGCCGTGCAGGGCGGCGCCGACCTCGTCGCAGGCGGCGGTGATGTCGACGGGCAGCGGACCGGCCTGGGCCGCGGCGATGTTGGCGCGCAGATGCTCGATGCGGGAGCCGCCGAGCAGCAAGGCGTCGGTGCTGTCCCGGTGGAGCAGCCAGCGCAGGGCGAGCTCGGTGAGCGGGATCCCGGCCTCCTCGGCGATACGGGTCAGTTGGGCCACGGCGTCGAAGAGACGGGCGTCCCAGTAACGCTGCTTGTACGTCGCCGCCAGCCGCGAGTCGCCGAAACGCCCCGCTTCGGGGGACCGTTCGAATCGGTACGGACCGGTCAGAAGGCCCCCGCCGAGTGGGTTGTAGACCATGGTGCGCAGACCGGTGACGGCGGCGTATTCGACGTACTCGTCCTCGATCCGGCGCGCGAGCAGGTTGTGCAGCTGCTGCGCAACGAGCGGCCGTGGTGCGCCCACCTCGTCCGCCACACGCACCAGTTCGGCGATCTGCCAGGCCGCGTAGTTGGAGACACCAAGCGCCAACACCTTGCCCTCGGCGACGAACTCCGCGACGGTCGCGAGGGTTTCGGCGAGCGGCGTGTCCCGGTCCGGCTGGTGCAGGTAGAAGAGGTCGACGCGATCGGTGCCGAGCCGCTTGAGGCTTCCCTCCAGGGCCGCCCGCAGTCCGGGGGCGGAGAGTGGGGCGTGTCCACCCTGGTCCGGATGGGGAATGCCGGCCTTGGTGGCCAGCACGATCCGGTCACGGCGGGCGGGCAGCACATCGGCGAGGATCCGTTCGCTGTCACCACCCGCATAGCTGTTGGCGGTGTCCACACCGGTGATACCGGCCTCCAGGGCCATGTCGACCATGACCTCGGCCCCTGTCCTGTCGACGGGCTCGCCGAACGTCATGGTGCCGAGCGCGAGACGGGACAGCGGCACGGGCACGTTGGGCAGATCGATGCCCGTGGCCACTTGTCGATTCCCTCCAGTGAGGAGCAGTCAGGGGCGGGTGTCTGGCGGTGTGATGGGCATCACGTGGCGGTGCCGCATGATTCTCAGCGTGTGAATTTCCATGCCCCTCGGGACGTCTCGTGTAGCAACTTCCAGTCGCTCGGGGCACCTCGGGGCACTACGAAGGGGGCAGCATGACTAGCTCTGGGCCTGGTCGGCTGAAGGAGTAGGAGACCTTCTCGAGTTCCGTGGCGTCTACGGTGAGCCGAAGTTCGAACCGATCGGGTAGCAGGTAGTACGTGGCGTACTCCAGAACGCGATCGTCCGCGTCCATCGTCGCCCGGTGCAGGACCAGAAGCGGGTGCCCAGTTGCGACGCCCGGTGTTGCTTTTCCAGCGCGCGTTGATGAAAGGCAAGTCACCTGCCTTGGACGGCGATTGGGTCCTGGTGCAGTTGGCCTCCGCCGTGGCGGAGGCATGCGCTTGATCGTGCTTGTTCCATGGGTCGAGGCAGTGTGGGATCACTCATCAACAGCACCCGCGAGGAGCCGTCTGTGGCGAGTGGCTGGGCCGCCGACCTGTTACTGGGCGGCATCATCTTGTTGGGCGCGTCGGTGCAGCGGCTGGCGGGGATCGGGTTCGCGCTCGTCGCGGTGCCTGCTCTGGTGCTGCTTCTCGGCCCAGCCGAGGGCGTGGCGCTGGCGAACTGCGGGGCCGGTGCCATCAGTACGGTCGGACTCGTCGGCAGCTGGCGGGAGGTCCGCCTGGCCGCGATGGTGCCGTTGGTCGCAGCGGCCGCCTGCACCGTGCCGGCCGGGGCCTGGGTGGCCGCCTGGTTGTCCGAGCCGACACTGCTGGTCGGCATGGGGGTGCTGGTGAGCGCGGCCGTGCTGCTGGTGATGCGAGGTACTCGGGTGCCCGCTCTGCGCGGCGCCAAAGGAGCTCTGGCCGCCGGTGCCACGAGCGGGTTCATGAACTCCTCAGCCGGGGTGGGTGGCCCGGCGGTTTCTTTGTATGCGGTGAACGCGGGCTGGACGGCGCAGGAGTTCGTGCCGAACGCGCAGTTCTATGGGGTCGTGGTGAACGCGTTCTCCGTTGCTGCCAAGGGCATGCCGCAGCTCACTGCGCCGGTCTGGCTGCTGGTCGGGGCAGGCATCGCGGCAGGCGCTGTGATCGGAAAGGCGCTGGCGGAGCGGGTGCCGGAGCGACGGGCCTGGTTGATAGTGCTGCTGCTTGCGCTGACTGGCGGGCTCACCACGCTGGGCAAGGGACTGTGGGGCCTGTGACCTTTGACCAGCACGAAAACGTGGCTCTGGCACGAAAGCGGTGGTGGCGTTGTGTCAGCAAGCGGCAAGGTAGTGCCCGCGGCTGGACCGATCCGCGCAATGGGCGTCTGCTGCTCGGTCTGGTCGGCTCGAACGGGCACAAGTCCTGGAACCGCCCTGGAGTTGGACCGGCTCCGTGAGCAGGTCGCGGATTGTCCGATCAGCTCTCGGGTGCTGATCCTGGATCGCGTAGGCACGCTGCTCGGCCTTCCCCCTCCCTTGACCTCAACCCGGCGCTGCTGAACGCGGTGGGCGTGCACGAGCCGTACGCATTGCGCGCGATCGTCGAAGTCTCCACCGCCGAGGGGCCTTGGCGGACTCGGCGAAACGCTCCCCACCAGCAGGGGAACCGCCACGCCCACGGTCACGCGGAGTGCGCGCCGTGGGTCGAGACCCGCCCAACAGAACGGCCCGAACCGTCACAGGTCCCGCCACCGCGAGCGGCCCGCGCGGCTGTGCGGCAGCCCTCCAGGGGTGTCCGAAGATGTCGCATCGGCCAGGGTCACATCCCACACGGTCACAACTCCTCTTCAGCGGGCAGCGGGTCGGCCAGGACGATCAGCAGGCCGAGCGCGATCAAGCCGGCGGGAAGCCGAGCGCCGCCTGGTGGAGCGCGGGGGTCGCGGCAGCGCCCCAACGCGGTGCCGATCAGGAAGGAGAGGCACACGGCACCAAGGTGGACCACTGGACGCCAGTGATGGGTCCGGCGCGTACGCAGGCCCCGGAACGCGGCGACCCCGAGCGGACGCAGGTTGCCGGTGACCATGGCCGAGCCGTAGGCGGAACCCTCAGCTCCCGGAACGCCGTGGTCTGCAACGCGGCCAGGAGGGAGATCCCGGAGGTCATCACCGTCGCCAGCAGATGCGCGCCGTTGCGGGCCGCGAGCGCGAGAAGCACGGCCTCCAGTCCCAGACACGCGACCTCCGGGCGGTGGACGAACGCGTGCAGGCGCGGCACCCACACCAGTTCGGCGGCGCAGACTCCGGCCAGGGAACGCCAGGATCGCCAGCAGGTGCCGGCAGATCTGCGACCACTGACCGGCCAGCAGCTCGGTCCCGGTCAGGACGACGTTGCCGGTCATGGCGTTGGCGAAGACGTGGTGGTAGCCGAGGTAGTGAAGGTGATTCGTGGACGGGCTGGTCGAGTCGGCCCGGCACGACGGCGCGCAACAGGCCGGTCGTTCGCCTGAGATCAGCCCTGGGGGTTCACGCCTCTCCCTTCGTGAGTGGTGACCGCGTACGTCCCGCTCCCGGCCTGCCGCCACCGGCGGACCATACCTCCAATGCCTACATCTCAGCACTTTGATGATCTGAGGACATGAGAGACCCCAGGCCTGCCGGGACGCCCGGCCGGACTCGGTGTTGGATGGAGGGATGAATGATTCGATCACCACGTCGCAGGAGAGCAGGGGCGAGTCCGGACAGGGCCGGCGCGCCGGCCGGCCCCGCAGCGAACACGCGCGCCACGCCGTGCTGATGGCCTGCACCGAACTCCTGCAGGAGGGCGGTCTGAGGGCCATGACGACCGACCGGATCGCCGCGCGGAGCGGGGTGAGCAAGGCGACGATCTACAAGTGGTGGCCGAACAAGTACGTCGTCGCGGTCGAGGCGTTCCTGTCCCAGATGTACGCCGAGTCGCCGGACCCGGACACCGGTTCCGCCGCTGAGGACTTCCGCATGGCGGTGCGCGGCATGATGCGTTTCTATGCGAGCCCGAGCGGGCGGATCTTCGCCCAGCTGGTGGCGGAGGCGCAGAGCGATCCGAAGGTGGCCACGGAGCTGCGTGACCGGCTGATCGCCTCCCGGCGGGAACTGGTGCGGGCCATCTGGGACCGCGGGGTCGAGCGGGGTGAGCTGCGGGCGGACGTCGACCCGGAGGTGGCCATCGACCTGTTCTTCGGTCCGGCGATGTACCGGCTGGTCGCCGGGCACGCCCCGCTGAACGAGGCGGCGGCGGACGAGATCGTCGGGGCGGCCCTGCGCGGCCTGGCCCCCTGACCTCGGCGCGGGAGGACCTCTCTGACCCCAGGCTGCCGCGCCCCCGGACCGGCTCGTCACCAGGCGGGAATCATCTCGCACGGAGGTGCGTTAACCTCATTACAAAACTAAACGTTCAGTATTTTATGGAGAGTGACCGTGCGCACCGCAACACTGGGAAGGACCGGCCTGGAGGTGTCCCGCATCGCCTTCGGCACCTGGCAGCTGGGCGGCGACTGGGGCGGCTTCGCCGAAGACGAGGCCAAGGCGGCGATCCGCCGGGCACGCGACCTCGGCGTCACCTTCTTCGACACCGCCCAGGCATACGGCTTCGGCGCCTCCGAGCGGCTGCTCGGCGAGGCCCTGCGCGGTGAACTGCGCTCCCACCGCGACGAGTTGGTGATCGCCACCAAGGGCGGCCTGCGCCAGACCGGCACCGGCGTGGCCCGGGACGCGAGCCCCAAAGTCCTGCGCGAGGGCGTGGACGCCAGCCTCACCGCACTAGGTGTCGATCACATCGACCTCTACCAGGTCCACTGGCCGGACCCCAAGGTGCCGGTCGCCGAGACCGCCGGTGCGCTGAAGGAACTGGTCGAGGCGGGCAAGATCCGGCACGTCGGCGCCTCCAACTACGACGCCGAGCAGATGGCCGAGTTCGCCGAGACGCTCCCGGTGGAGACGCTGCAGCCGCCGTACCACCTCTTCCGCCGCGAGATCGAGGACACGATCCTGCCCTACACTCGCCGCAACGACATCGGCGTGCTGGTCTACGGCCCCCTCGCGCACGGCCTGCTCACTGGCGCGCTGGGCGAGAACACCCCCTTCCCCGCCGACGACTGGCGTGGCAAGAGCAGCGTCTTCCGCGGCGAGACCTACCGGCGCAACCTCGCTGTCGTCCGCCACCTACAACAGTTCGCCCAGGGCCTGGACCTGTCGGTCAGCCAGCTGGCCATCGCCTGGACGCTGGCCCACCCTGCCGTACACGTGGCCATCGTCGGCACCCGGCGCGTCCACCACGTCGAAGAGAGCCTGGCGGCGGCGGACATCACGCTGAGGGAGGACGACCTGAAGGACATCGACGCCATCATGGCGGAGGCCACCCCGGTCGCCGGCCCGTCCCCGGAGACCGTGTGATGATCACCCGCTCCACGAAGATCGCCTTCCTGGGCACCGGCATCATGGGCGCACCCATGGTGCGGAACCTGCTGCGCGCCGAATTCGACGTGTGCGTGTGGAACCGGACCGAGGCGAAGGCGCAAGCACTGGCCGCCGACGGCGCCCATGTCACCTCCTCGCCCGCCGAGGCGGCGGCGGGCGCCGGGCTGCTGGTGACCATGCTCTCCGACGGCGCGACCGTGGAAGCGGCGATGACCGGGGACGACGGCGCCCTGTCCACGCTCCCGGCGGACGCGGTGTGGGTCCAGATGAGCACCGTCGGCGCCGAGTGGACACAGCGCCTGGCGGACCTGGCAAACGGGCGGGTCGACTTCGTCGACGCCCCCGTGTCCGGCAGCTCCGTCCCCGCCGAGCGCGGCGTGCTGGTCGTCCTCGCCTCGGGCGCACCGCAATTGCTCCACCGGGTGCAGCCACTGTTCGACGTCGTCGGCCGCCACACCCTCTGGCTCGACAGCCTGGGTGACGGCAGCCGGCTCAAGCTCGTCCTGAACAACTGGCTCGCGGTGCTGGTCGAGGGGATGGCCGAGAGCCTGAGCCTGGCCGCCGCACTGGGGCTGGATCCCGCCCTGGTCACCGACACCGTTGAGGACAGCGCCCTGAGCTGCGCGTTCGCGGTGGCCAAGGGGCGCGCCATGATCAAGGGCGACTACGCCCCCGGCTTCCTGCTCCGCCATGCACACAAGGACGTCGGCCTCGCGGCCGAGGCCGCGGACAGGCACGACGCCGCCGTACCGCTCACCGAGGCGATCCTGCGGCGCTGGAGCGACGCCATCGCACAGGGGCACGGCGACGACGACGTATCCGCGGCGATCAACGCCGTCCGCCCCTCCCGCTGCAGCTAGGCGGTTCGACCCGCGTGAACAACCTGGCAGGCAGGTCCGCCCGCTACCTGCGGTGCGCAGCAGCGCCGACGCCTCGGTGAAGGCGACGGGGTATCCCGAGAACCTTGGAGGCGTTCCGCGCATGCTCGGAGCGGACAGCACCACACCACGAAGGCCCGCCCCAGACACGACGGGCACACAGGCGCCGCAGCTCGCTCCCCCGGCCATCCGGCGGATCGTCCTGCTGCTCGCCGTGGGCTCCGGGCTGGCGGTCGCGAACATCTACTACGCCCAGCCGCTGCTGGCCCCGATCGCCTCCGCCTTCGGGGTCCGTCAGGGCCCGGCCTCACTGGTGGTGACCCTCACCCAGCTCGGCTACGCCCTCGGCATCATCGCCCTGATGCCACTCGGCGACCTCCTGGAAAACCGGGCGCTGGCCTCCCGCACGCTGCTGGTGACCGCCGTCGCCCTGCTCGCCGCGGGCCTGTCCCCGGACTTCGGGGTGTTCCTCGGCATGTCGGTGCTGGTCGGGATGACCTCGGTGGTGGCGCAGATCCTCATCCCGTACGCCGCTCATCTCGCACCGGAGCAGGAGCGCGGCCGGTACATCGGCACCGTGATGAGCGGCCTGTTGCTCGGCATCATGCTCGCCCGCTCGGTCTCCAGCCTCGTCGCGGCGGCCTGGGGATGGAGGACGATCTTCGTCGTGTCCGGCGTGCTCATGGTGATCCTGTCCGCCGTCCTGCTGCGCGTGCTGCCCGAGCGGCGCCCCGTACACGACACCGGATACCGCCAACTGATGGGGTCCGTCGCCCGGTTGGTGCGCGAGGAGCCGACGCTGAGGCGGGCCTCCGTCTGCCAGGCGCTGATCTTCGGCACGTTCACCTGCTTCTGGACCTCAGTGCCCTTCGAGCTGATCCACCGGCACGGGTTCAGTCAGCTCGGCGTCGCCGTGTTCGCTCTGGTGGGCGCGGGAGGCGCGGCCGCCGCTCCGCTCGCGGGCTGGATCGGAGACCGTGGGTACCGCGTGGCGGGGCGGGGCATCGCGCTCGTGCTCGCCGCCGGCGCCATGGTGCTCGCCGACTTGGGGCAGGGCAGCATCGCCCTCCTCGCCCTCGCGGGCGTCCTGCTGGACGTAGCCGTCCAGGCCCACCAGGTGCTCAGCCAGCGGGAGATCTACAGTCTGCGGGCCAACGCCCGGGCCAGGACCAACACCGTGTTCATGACGACGGTCTTCCTCGGCGGCGCACTCACCTCCGCCGCGTCCGGGATGGTGAACGACGCACACGGCTGGACCGCCGTGACCCTGCTCGCGGCCATCCTGCCGCCGGTCGCACTCGCCATCTGGGGTGTGTCGTCGCTACGACTCCGCGCTCGCACAGGGCGGTGACCGCGGGCACAGCCCGTCGACTCAGGCAGCCCGGCTCCCCGGACCGCTCGCGAGCGTCAACACCGCGACCCGGCACGCAAGCCGGGCTCACTGCGCCTTTGGCCGGTGGAGGATGATCTCCGCATCACTCCACCAGTCCGGGGGGACGCTGCCCCGCGGCGCTGGGCGACCTCGGCCGGGTCCGCGCCCGCGCACAGCCAGGTGGACACGCCGATTGCCGCAGGTCGTGGGGTCCGCCCGATGCCCTCCGCCTCAGTCCGCGCCCAGGGACATGCGCCCCGCCCAGGGGCGGCTGCTGCGGGCCGCCGTCCCGGCGCGCTTCTCGGCTACCGCTCGGCGCTGTACGGCGACGGGCCCGAAGTGCGGGCGGCTGACTCTGCGACAAGGCGGCGGAGTCCCTCAAGGCAGCCGGCATCCCTGTCATGCGGTCACTCGGCCGCCGCCGGCATCGCCCTTGAGCGCCAGGTCCTCAGCGGCGCCGCTTGCCGCCCCGTCTGCCGTTCTCTCGGTGGCCGCGCTGCTGAACAAGGCCGACGTGGGCCTTGCGCTCCCGGGGCACACGCTCGGCGAGGGCCTGAAGGTCCGCGAGGCCCTCCCGGTCCGGGTGACCGGAGGCCAGAGCGGCCCGGAGGGCCTCTTCGGCCTCGCGACCCTGTTGGCGTAGTACCTCGCTCACGCCGTCCGCGCCGGTCGCCTCACAGAGCTGCAACAGGCTTTCAGCGACCATGAGCAGGCTTTCCGGCTCCGTGAGGTCCTCGGGGGTGAGAACCTCCCGGCGGGCCAGGAGGCTCAGCGCGGTGGGAGCCAGCGAGGGGTCCGAACGCAGGCTTCGCAGCAGGAACTCCCCGTCGTCGAGCGTTGAGACGAGGACGTCCAGCATGGCCTCGGCCCGGGTACGGAACGGCATGGTCCGCACCGCGCAGACGAGCTGCTCCAGCGCCGCGGACCGGTCGCCGTGGACGGCGATCCACGCGGCGAGCTCCGCCCGGGCGGACTCCGGATCGTAGTGATCGGCGAGGACGCCCAGCAAGCCGGCCGGCGAGGCCTGGGCAAGCTCGCCGATCAGGGGTGCATCCCGGCCTTCGGCCAGCAGCCAACGGCGCACGTAGTCAGTTCCGAGGTCAGTGAGACGGATCAACTCGACTGGGCCCGAGCTCAGTTCGGACTTCAGTTTCCGGGCCCGCTGGGTGGCCTCGTCATCCAGCAGAGCGTGACTCAACAGGGCGTCATCGGGCGGGGCGCCGTCCAACAGGGCGTCACTCGACAGGGTCTCGTCCGGCAGGGCGTCGTCCAGCAGCCCGGCAAGTCCGGTCGGCATCCCTGGCAGTATGTCGGACGGCGTCTCAAAGTCGTCATCGTCCTCGGTCGGTACTCCGGCCCACCCCTCGACGTCGTTCTCGCTCATCGCCAGAGCCGCAAAGACAGGGTCGGCCATCCCCTGGTGGCACTCGATCGCCCCCAGGTCCTCCAAAACACCCAGCACGGTGCGTAGATCGTCATCGGCCTGTTCGAACCCGATGGACCCCGTGGCGAAGACCTCGGGCAGGAAGCTCGAGCGGTAGGCGAGGTGGACGGTGTCCCGCAGCCGGGGCCAGGGCATGGGGTACGGCAGGCTGTAGAGGGTTGCCAGTACGTCGGGTAGGACGACGTCGTACATCTCGTACTCGTCGAACAGCACGGATTCTCCGTACCTGCCGCCGCGCCCACCCCTCACTGGGCTCGGCAGCTCACGGAACGCGTCGAACGCGCGCCGCCACAGTGCAAGCGGGTCGTTCAGCACAGGCTCGGCCTTGGCCACGGCGTACAGCCTGCCCTTGGCGACTCGTACCAGCCTGGCCTTCTTCGCCCACTCCACAAGGAGGTTGAGGCGCGACAGGTCCGCGGACGAGCGGACCAAGTCCGTGTCGTCTCCGGTGTCCAGCCGTTCTACGAGTTCCCGGGCATCTGACAGACGCAGCCTGCCGGAACCGGTGAGCGTTCTGCGGTCGCGCCCCGCCCACTCGGCCAGGCCGCGCAGCTGCCGCAGGACCGGTGACCTGCCGGCCTGCTCCCGCAGGACGTCGTCGCCGGGGAGCGCGACCGGGAGCTGCGGCTCGGACCGTACGGGCCCGGAACTCCGCATGTGCCGCTCGACGATGGTCTGAAGCACCTCCGGGTCGTAGGGCACCTCGCGACCCTGTGCCCGTTCCACGAAGTCCTGCAACACCTGCTCGTCGTGGACGTCGACGCCGTGCTCCGCGGCAGTAGTGATCCAGAATTTCGCCAGGCCCCAGAGGCTGCGGTCGGCCATCGCCTCCGCGTAGCGGGGCGCCGCCGCGTCGACGGCCTCCAGCACCTCGGTCAGGGACGCCCCTCGGGGATCGGCGAGATGGACGTCGTCCAGATACCGCAGCAGGCACCGCAGAGTGCCCGGCGCATCGGCGGGCTCCTCGTCGGGAAGTACGGTCACCGTCCGCGGAACCCAGTCGAGCAGGAACTCCTCGATGTACCGCTGGTCCCACAGTCCCAGCCTGCCGTCCGGCGTACCGAGATGGCGGTAGTCCAGCGCGGCTTCGACGACGAACGGATCGGCGTCGATCCCGTTCTCCCAGGCCCACTGTTCGAACCGGCGGACAAGAAGACCACGAACGGCCTCGTACTCGTTCTCCTCCGCGGGATTGAAGATCATCCGCATGGTTTCCCGCTCTTGTCTTTCGCAGGGCTCTGTCTCGTTGCCCACGCTACCGGCTGTGACGAACAAGCCGGTCTCAAAACCGACAGGACGCCGAGAGCAGGTGCGGCAGTGCTGCCGCGGGTGCTCACCACACAGGCGCACCGGTTCTCTCTGCCGTCCCCCGTCAGGCGCACCGCATCTGATGCGTCGCGGTGCGAGCGGAACAACCGTCGAGGACAGGGTGGGCGGCACCCTGGAGGAAGAGAAGGTGTGAAGGCGGGAGAGGAGACGTGATGCGGACCAGCGACGAGATCTATCACCGGGTCCGCTGGGACCCGCGGTTCGACCCGGCCCGGTTCGTGCTGGGGATCAGCCAGCGCGGGGATGCCCTCAAACGCATCCCGCTGCCTTCCTTCGTGCCCGGGGGCGACATCCCGTGGCACCGGGTGGTGTTCATCGAGGCGGACGGCGAGGTG
>NZ_JBVHRI010000039.1:0-67610 GCF_055566975.1 Streptomyces sp. NPDC027189 | reverse complement strand
ACGACCCATGACCGGGACGTGAACGCGGCCATCAACCTCAAGGCCGCCGGGCTGGCGGTTGCTGTCTGTGGAGCCGGTGTAAGACCTCAACGGAGCACTCCGGGCGGGCAGTCGGCGACGAAGCAGAAAACCTCACAGCGCGAGCCGTGAGAATCCCCCTCGTTCACGAGGGGGAGAAGTCAACCCAGCACCTCGTTGCCGGCGAGGTGCAGCGCGGCGTCGATCTCGGCGACCAGGCCGAGGAACGCCTCCCGTCCCAGGCCCGTCCCCGCGCTGCCGAGCAGTCTGAGGTCGTAGCCGTCGGGATGCTGCCACCAGGCGTCGCAGGCCCCGAACTCGGCGCTGAGGTAGCCGAGGTGCACCGGGCGGCCGCCGAGATCGCGGACCTCGTCGGTGGCGGGGTGCTTGTCCCGCTTCGGCGGGAACTCCAGGCGCCCGCCGCCGGTGCGCTGCGCCGTGAGGCGCAGCTCGCCGCCGGATGCCGAAGCGTAGACGACTTCCAGCTCACGGACGGCAGAGCCGTCGCCGAACGTCGCGGCGCTGTCGGCGTGGAAGCCACCGGCCGCCACCGGCACTCCCTGCGCGGTGAGGAACGCGGTGACCTCCCCCGAGGGGATCCAGTCGCCCTCGTGCTCCCGCCCGCGCCGGTGGAAGGAGAAGACGCCGGTGGGCACCGAGACCATGTCGGCCCGGTGCCCGGCCCAGTAGCTCAGCTCGGAGAACGGTGTGGCCAGTACCCTCGGCACCGCCTTGGGCACGGCCGGGCGCAGCGCGGCGAAGAGCGCGACGATCTCCTCGTCCGAGAACTCGCCCTCCAGCACCGAGAGTTCGACCGTGGTCCGCGCCATCCGGGCGCTGCCGGCCCGGTGGCCCAGGTAGTCGGTGCCGAGCCAGACCACCCGGCCCTCGCCGATCTCGAACGGCCGGGTCTGGCTGCCCCACAGGCACGGGTGGTCCGCGGCGGGGAAGGCCCAGTCGTAGAGGAACTGCTTGAGGCGCAGCCGCCGTCCGCCGCCGGAGATCTCGGTGCGGTAGCCGGACGGGTTGGCGTCGCTCCACGGGCTGCGGCCCACGGCGTCGACGCGTCCGGGGGGAGCCTCGCGGCGGAGCGTTCCGACGCATGTGTCGCAGCCCTCGGGCAGTTCGGACGGCCGCCACACCACGAAGTTGCACCAGTCCTGGGCGCGGGCCTCCTCGGTCACCGGGGGTACCGGGTCAAGGTCGGCCGCGCTGTCCAGGACCTGCGGGCGCCACCGGGGGACGGAACTGCTCACCTTGACTCCTCGGGTCGGTTGTGAACTCCGCGAGGTGGCCGGCCCAGGCGGAGGTTGATGCCAAAAACATCCATTCGCCGACTCCCAGTTCACCGCGGAGCTCGGCCGGCAGCGTCGGCAGCCCGAAGGGGGCGCCGAGCCCGTCGGCCAGCTCGGCGAGCCGTCTGACGTAGCCGGGGTCGGAGGGGCTGGGAAAGCCCTGTTTGCGGCGGCGTTGCACCGAGTCGGGCAGCAGGTCGGCGAGCGCGGTCTTGAGCAGCCCCTTGTGGCTGCCGGGCTTGTTGGTGTCCTTCAGGTGCTCGGGGCAGCGGAAGGCCAGCTCGGTGAGGGCGACGTCCTGGAAGACGGGCCGGTCCTCCAGGGTGAAGGTCGCCGAGGTGGCGTCCACCATGTCGTTGACGTAGACCAAAAAGCGCCGCATCAGGTGGTGCCTGCCGCGTTTGAGCGGAGATGCCGTCTTGATCGCCCGGTACTCGTCCATGGTGCGTTCCCACACCCGGTCGGTCACCGCCGTCATGTCGACGTCGAGTTCGTGCGCCATCCAGCTGACGAGCCGGGCCCAGATGGGCCGTTCGTCGGCGTGGAGCCGATGGGTCAGGTAGTGGCGTCCGTGGATGTAGGTGGGCGCGTAGGGGTCGACGACGGGGAAGTACCGGCCGTCCTGGTAGCCCCAGAGTTCGTCGGCTCCGTGTCCCGAGTAGACGACCACGTTCCCGTCGTCGGCGATGGTCCGGTAGAGGTGGTGCATCGCCAGCTCGGCGCCGTGCAGCAGCGGCCGCATCAGTCGGGTGGGCAGGATGGGCACCAGGTCGGCGGCGGTGCCCTGGTCCAGGTCGCAGACGGTCAGCGGCACACCGAGACGGTCGGCGACCTCTGCGGCGTACGCCACGTCGTCGCCCGAGCCGCCGATGCCGTCCTGGTAGCGCAGCACGTACCCGTCGAGGGGCACGCCCGCCTTGGTCAGGCCCGCGGCGATCGCCGTGCTGTCGACGCCGCCGCTGAGCACCGCGGCCCGGGGCACGTCGGACACGGACCGTTCCTCGATCGCCCGGTCGAAGGCGGCCCTGATCTCCTCGGGGTCGATCGGGTCGTCCACCGACGCGGGTTTCCAGTAGCGGTGCGTGCTCGTGTGCGGCCGGTCGACCACCAGGTACTCGGCGGGCTGCAGGGACTTGACGCCGCGCAGCCAGGTGTGGTCGTCGGCCGCGTCCATCCGGATCCAGGAGCGCAGCACGAACTCCTCGGGGTCCACCTCGGGGGTCACCAGGCCGGTACGGAGCAGCACCCCTTGCTCCGAGGCGAACAGCAGCCCGCCGTCGGTGTAGGCGTAGAACAGCGGCTTGACGCCGAAGTGGTCGCGGGCCAGCACCACGCGGCCGGTCGTCGTGTCGTGCCAGGCGAGTGCGAACATGCCGTTCAGCGGCCGCAGCGCCGCCGCGGGGTCGTCCTCGCGGCAGACCTGCTGGAGCACGAACTCGGTGTCACAGGTGGTGCGGCGCGGCCACAGCGGTGGCGCGGGCGACCGGGAGCCGTAGACCTCGCCGTTGTGCACCAGCACGACCCGGCCACCGGGGTCGGTCATCGGCTGGTCGCCCGCCTCGGTGCGGTCACGGACCGCCAGCCGCGTCGCGCACAGCATGACGGTGCCGCACGAGGAGACGTACGGGGCGCAGGCCCCCTCGCCGCGGTGCGCCATGGCCTTGGTCATGGTCCGGCCCAGCGCGTCCAGCCATGCGGCATCCCGCCGTCCGTCCAGGCTGATGAAGCCCGCTATGCCGCACACGTGTCACGCTCCGGTTCCTGCCGGTCCCGCCATACCCGCCAGAGCTGCGCCAGGGCCTCGGTGAAGACGTGCTCGATGCCGTGGTGTCCGCCCTCGTGCTCCTGGTAGACGTGGGGGATGCCGTGCGCGTCCAGGGCCGCGCGGAGCGCGCGGACCCCCCAGTGCATGCCGTACTCGTCGCGTTGGCCGACGCTGAGGTGGAGCAGACCGAGTCCGGTGAGACGGCTGGCGTGGGCGGGGAGCATCCGCACCGGGTCGTAGGTGAGCCACCGTCGCCACACCTGATCGCGGAACAGTCCTGTCGCGGGGTCGCAGGGCAGCGCGTCCGAGGGGGTGGTGCGCGGGTCGTCGGCGTAGCACATGCCCATGGCGATGATGCTCATCGCCACCATGAAGGGGACGTCGTGCGGGCCGCTGTCGCGGCGGGCCAGCAGAGCGTCGACGCCGCCGGCCGCCCGGACGGTGTCGAGCGCGGCGGGCAGCAGCGGCAGGTAGCAGTGCTCGAACCCGGCGTCGGGCGAGCAGGCGATCACCGCCCCGAACAGTTCGGAGGTCATGCCCGCGACGAGCGCGCCGTAGCCGCCGCTGGACTTTCCCCCGATGGCGCGCCACGCCGGCTCCGGCCGGGTCGCGAACCGCCGGTCCACCTCCGCGACGACCTCGGCGACATGGGCGGCGTACCGGCCGCAGGCGGCGGAGTCGAGGTACTGCGAGCCGCCGTAGGCGGTCGTGCAGTCGGGCACGACGAGCAGTGCGGGCGGCACACGGCCGTCCGCCATCGCCTGGCGGAGGCGGTCGGCGACGGATCCGCCGAAGGCGAGCGCCCGGTTGCCGAGGCTGGGGTGGGCGCCGAACCCCGGCAGCCAGTACACGACCGGGTAGCGCCGGACACCGTCGTACCCCGGCGGCAGGTGCACCTCGATCCGGCGGCGGTGCGGGTCGCCCGGCGGGTTGCCGCGCAGGCAGGCGCTCTCGTGGTCGAGCACGACCGGGTCGTTCACGGGGTGCTCGCCTCCCGCAGCGCGCGGTGCACGTGGCGCGTGTAGAAGGACGGGTGGTGGAAGACCGCGGAGAGCAGGACGCCGTCGCTGGCCCACAGGCCGTAGGAGCTGCCGAACAGCAGGTCGGCGTCGAGCATGGCCTGAAGCGTGCTCGCCGCCATCTCGGTCCAGCCCTCACCGCCGGCGATGTGGCTGCGGGCGGGCCCCGGGCCGAGCCGCGTCACCCGGCCCGCCACCGGGTCGAGCAGGAAGGCGCTCTCGCCGCCGTCGTCCTCATGCAGCGAGACGACGTGCCGTCCGGCGCCGTCGTCCAGCGCCCGGTACCAGTAGTCGGTCGCCACCAACCGGTCCAGCAGCTCGCGGAGCATGTCCTCGCAGGCGCGGGTCTGGCGGCCGTAGCGGTCGAGGGAGGCGTCGAAGGGCGGCACCGGCGTGTCCGGGTCGAGCGTCACCTCGGCGTAGACCTGGTCGAAGTCGTACGCGCCGGGCGGGATGGGCCCGTCGGCCAGGGCGGCCTTGCCGTCCGCCACCTCGATCACCTGGCCCGGGCCCCACAGCAGGCCGTCGCGGCCCCGCTCGTCCAGGCGCCGCAGGGCGTCGGTCGGGGTGAAGGGGAACATCGTCCGGTTGCACCAGGAGTAGTCGCGCTCGCCGTCGCCGCTGACGCGCCAGCCGAAGGAGGAGGGCACGGTCAGGGCCGCGGGGATCGACTCGATGTACCGGTCGAAGTTCGCGGCGGCGCGGGCGCGGACCGCGTCCGGGTCGGTCAGCGGGCGGCGCTCGGTGAGCACGCCGGGCGGCGCGAGGCTGTGCGCGGGGACGAACACGGCGTCGAGGCGTGGCGTGTCGTCGCCGCGGAAGGCCGCCACGGTCGCCTCGTGCAGGAGCGCGTCCCCGCACAGCATGACGGCCGCGTCGGCCGTCTGCACCAGCACGCTCATCTCGGGGAACGACACGGCCGAGGGGAACGTCCGCAGGGTCGCCCCGCCCAGGGTGATCGTGTCGCCCGGCGTCACCGGGCGCAGGCGTTCGAAGCCGAAGCGGCGCAGCGTCCAGGCGATCGCCTGGTGCCCGAGCCCCGAGGCGGTCAGCTGCGGCGGCACGGGTCCCGCGGGGTATACGCAGGTGACGCCGGAGCTCTGGCGCGGGCCGTCGTCGAAGTCCACGTCGGCGCCGTCGACCAGGCGCAGCAGCGAGGGGAAGTGGTGGTGGTCGAAGTGGTGGTGGCTGAGGACCACGTAGTCGACTCCGTCGTCGAGCACCTCCTGGACCAGGTCGTCGGGCAGCGGCGGGTGGTGCTCCCAGAAGCGGTCCAGGCGCTGGGTGAGCCACGGGTCGAAGAGGATCCGCTCGGTCCCCGTCTCGACGAGGACCGCGGCGTGGCCGAGCGAGGTCAGACGCATCAGCCGCTCGTCTCGTACGCGCAGCGGAAGCCGACCTCGTTGTGCCGGTCGGTGATCAGGTCCTTGCCCCGGTAGAACGTGGTCAGGCAGGTCGGCGGCGACGTCCAGGTGCCGCCGCGCAGGACGTGGAAGGCGTCCTTGCGGTTCATGAAGTCCAGCGGGTGCCGTCCCTTGAAGAAGGGGTCCATGTCCTCGCCGGTGTAGAAGTTGGTCCGGGTCAGCTCCCAGACGTTCCCCGACATCTGCAGGACGCCGTACGGGCTGGCGCCGTGCGGCAGGGCGTCCGCGGGCAGCACCGGATGGGCGGGGTTGTCGCCCTGCGCGATGGTGACCAGCAGCGCCTCGAGGGAGTCGAGGTCGGTTACGGCCTCGCCGAACGACCGCTCGACGTAGTTCACCCGGTCGGGGTCCCACTCCTCGCCCCACGGGTAGCGGCGGCCGTCCACGCCGCGCGCGGCCTTCTCCCACTGGACCTCGCTGGGCAGCGAGCCACCGGCCCACTTCGCGAAGGCGTAGGCGTCGTACCAGTCGACGCCGACGACCGGGAGGCCCGGTGCGTTGAAGCGCGGGTCGTGCCAGTGTGCGGGGCGGTGCGACCGCTCGAGTGGCTGGTCGGGGTGGTCGAACTCGCCGGAGTCGCCGACCTCGTCGAGGAACTCCCGGTAGCGCGCGTTGGTCACGGTGGTCCGGTCGATGAGGAACTCGGGCACGTCGACGGCGCGCAGGGGGCTGTCGTCCTGCGCCATGCGGAAGGCGTCGGGCTTCGCGTTCGCGCCGATGATCGCCAAACCGCCCGGCACCCGGACGACGTCGGCGTGGCGCCGGGGCCGCCTCCGCGCAGCCGCGATCCGCGCCCGCATGTCCGTGAAGTACTCGTCCTCCAGACGGCGGAGCTCGGCGGGGTCGCGGGTGCCGAAGACGGCGATGAGGGCGCGCTTGGTGAGCGCCGCGCCACAGCCGACGGGCTTGCGCGCCCAGTCGGGCCGGGTGAAGTTGCTGGGCCAGCCGGAGATGCGGATGAGGTCGGGGACGGCGGCGGCGATCCGGTACTCCGCGATGACCTTGAGCGCGGTGAACGCGACCCAGTCGACCGTGTCGTGTGTCGCGGCGGCCACGGCGGTGTCGGCGGCAGGATCGCCCGCGTGGTGCGCGGCCAGCAGCCGCACCGCGCCCGCGCGCACCGGCCACTCGGGATGAGTGACCACCAGGCTCGCCAGCAGCGCCACCCCGTCGGCGGCCCGTCCCTTCTCCTCGGCCAGCTCGACGACGCGTTGCACCGATGCCCAGTAGCGGTCGTCGGTGGAGTCGTCGATCACCAGCATGTCGGCGGGAATGTCGATGACTTGTGAAACGCGATTACCTATCATCTCAACCTCTCTCGGGACGAAGCGCCGCCCGTACGGAATTCAATTCCGTACGGGCGGCGTATTCGCTGTCAGAGGACTACCACTTGCTGGTCTCCTCGTCCGCGTCACGGGTCTCCATAAAGGTACGGTCGCTCATTCTTCACTCCCTCCGCAATATTTATTTATGTGGCCGAATGGCCTCATGGCCCGGAAGGATACGCAGGGCGCCGAAGGCACAGCAACGACTGTCGCCGGTGAACGCTGAACATGAACATTTCCGTGATACATGCGAGTAAGTTCGCGGCGCGATCCGACGTAAAGAGAGGGAGGGAAGAATGGTTGACACCGATTCCCGTGGCATGCGGGAGAACGGGTTCGTGCGGCTGCCCGCGCTCGCGACCGGCGACGCACTCGCCCGGCTCCGGGCGGCGGTGGGCCGGCTCGAGGAACTGACCCGGGACCAGGCCGTCTCGGCCGGGGACTTCATCCTGGAGGCGCCCGGTGTCGGCGGATGGGCGGCCTGGCAGCAGGGGACCCAAGCCCTCACGGGGGTGCTCCGGATGGCCGGCCGCATCCACGTCCACGTCCCCGAGTTCGACGCCGTGCAGCGGTCGCTGGGCCTGGCCGACGGTCCCGTCGCGCGGGCCGTCGACAGCCCGGGCACGCTGGTCAACTCCTTCCTGTGGGCCAAGCCGCCCGTGGTGGGTTCGGCGAAGCCCTGGCACCAGGACATGGCCTTCGCACCGGCCGGCTTCGACCCCCGGGAGCACAACATCGTGACGGTCTGGATCGCGCTCGAGCCCGCCACCGCGCGCAACGGCTGCCTGGAGTTCCTCCCCGGATCGCACCTGTTCGGTCTGCTCCCGCACGCCGGGGACAGCGAGCGGCTGCCGGGCGAGCCGCCGTTGAAGGATGCGGTCGAGCCGCATATCGCGGACGAGCACCTGCCGCGCGCGAAAGAACCGGTCGCCGTGCCCCTGGAGCCCGGGTCGGCCGTCATGTTCGACGGCATGGCGGTGCACCGCTCGGCGCCCAACACGACGGCGGCCGAGCCACGCACCGCCGTCAGCTTCGTCTACAAGGTGCCGCGGCCGGCCTGGTCCCGGCGGGAGCCGGCCGCCGCCCGGCTGTGACGTTCAACCGCGGCGGGGCAGCAGTCGAACAGCCTCAGGAGCGGGCTTCGCGGTCGAGGACGTAGAACGCGGCGCCGTCGAGGTGGCGGATGGTGTTCAGGTCGCGCTGCACGACCTCCTCGAGGTCGTGCAGCAGCGTCACGAGGACCGGGTAGGTGAGGTCGTCGACCGTCCGGCGCAGCTCCTGGCCCGGTTTCACCGGGGTCGCCAGGGTGTGGAAGCTCTCCAGCCGCTCGATCTCCTCGATGCCCCGGTACTCGCTGAGCAGGCCCTCCACCGGCGAGACCATGCCGGCGATCGCGCAGTAGCGGCGCACCGCGTACGGGCTTGCCGCCCGGGCGTGGAACCGCTCGGGATGCAGGTACGCATCGACGGTCCACTCCAGCTGTGACGCGCCGATGCCAAGGCCGGCGCAGGCCGGGATGCCGCCGCCGGCGATCCGGGCGCCGACCTCCACCAGGGCCGGTCCGGCCGGGGTCATCCTGATCTCCACGTGCGCCGGGCCGTGCCGGATGCCCAGGGCGTCCAGGACCTGGAACGCGTAGTCCCTGAGGGGTTCCACCTCCCGGCTGCCCGAGTCGATCAGCGACAGGGCGTCGCAGAGGTCGACGACACCGTTCGCGCTGACGCGGCTGGTCCGCCAGACGTCGCACACATGGTGAACGCCGTCCCGGCTGACGGTGTTCACCATGTACTCGGTGCCCGGCAGGTACTCCTGTGCCACGGCCCCGTTGTTGGCCTGGGAGAAGACGTCGTCGGCGTCGGCGAGAGACCGGAAGGCCGCGACCGACTCCTGCGGTGTGTCGCAGAAGGAGACTCCCTGGCTGCCCGCGCTGCGCGGCGGCTTGACGACGACGCGTCCGCCGAGCTCGCGATGCCAGGCGGCGAGCTCGTCCGCGTCGGTGACCCGCAGTTGCCTCGCCGCGCGGAGCCCGGCGGCGCGCACGGTCTCGACCATGACGTGCTTGTCGCGCCGCGCGGTGCTGAGGGCGGTCGTGTTGCCGGGCAGGCCGAGCCGCTCGGCGAGCAGGTCCGCGAATTCCACCCCGACCTCGCCGCCCGAGACCACCGCGACCGGCGCGAACGCCGCGACCGCATCGGCCGTGGCCGACAGGTCGCCGTCGTGGACGATGTCGGCGACGAAGTCATCGCGGACGAAAGGGGCCGACCGATACACGAACGGCACTTCGCGCGTGCTTTGCACACGGACGACTGAACACCCTTGCTCCCGGAATTCCAGAACGAGTGAACGGACTGCCGCGTAGGCATCGACCATCACGATGCACGGGCTGTTCTCAATGGCTGCTGTCATATGTTCAACGATAGACAGACTTCTTCCTCGCTGAAATCCGTTCATCTCTGGCATCCTCCAGCCCCTGGAGGAGTAAGTGATGACATCTTTTCCCGCGACATTTCGCTCGCCGAATTTCACTCCCGTATTGCTGTTCGTCAACGCATGCGGGAGTTTTCTGCTTCTTGTGAGTCTGTCCACGCACGTGGGATCGGTCACCGGGTCGGGACTGTTCGCCGGAGCCGTGCTGAGCGCGCCGTGGCTGCCCGCGCTGCTGCTGGCCGGACCGCTCAACCGGCTGCTCAGCCGGCGCGCGCCGGAGCGGCTCGTCCGGGTGGCCGAGGCAGCGAGCCTGCTGCTGACCGCGGCCGCCCTGGTGGCGCCGGGCCGCGCGCTGCTCGCGGTCGCCACCGTTCTCGTGCTGGCCCGCGGGTACGGCGAGGCGGTCACCCGCTCGGCCACGTCGGTCGTGCTGCGCTCCACCGTTCCCCCCAAACGGCTGGAGCGGGCCAACACCTTCGCCGAGATCGGCAAGCTGACCGGGGTCAGCGTCGGCGCGGCGCTGGCGGGGCCGGCCGGGGCGGTCCTGCCGCTGCGGGGCCTGATCGCGGTGAACGCGGCGACGCTGGCGCTCTCCGCGCTCCTTGCCTGGGCGCTGCCGTCGTCTCCCGAGCGGGACTCCGTGAGCGCCCAGGACGACAGGGACACCGCGAACGGCACGCGCCTGCGCGTCGACGACCCGGTGCTGCGCAGGCTGTTCGCCCGTTTCCTTCTGGTGGCGTTCTGGCAGGGCTTCCACACCGTGGCCGTCACCGTGATCCCGCTCCATGTGCTGGGCGGCGGGACCCGTCTGGTCGGAGTGTTCGTCGCGATCTCCTCGGTCGCCGTCTTCGCCGGCTCGCTCGCCGCTCTGCCCGCCCAGCGCTACCTCGACCGCCTCCCCTCGGCCGCATGGGCCCTGCTCCCGATGCCGCCCCTGCTGGCCGCGGTGCTGGTCGGCCGCACCGTGCCGACGGTGGTGCTGTACGCGCTTTTCCTCGTCCTCTTCGAGGTCGCCTACGTCCACTACAACAACCGGCTGCTGGCTGTGGCCTCCGCAGCGGAACTCCCCTCGGTGGTGACGCTCCGGGCCACCCTGCTGCCCTCGGGCGTGGCAGTGTCCATCCTGGTCACGGGCGTGCTCTGCGACCTGGCGGGCACCGTGTCCACGGCCCTCGTGGTCGCCGCTGTCACCTTCCTGGTCACCGCCGCCACCAGCACGACCCGGCAAACCTGGAGAAGATCTGTACGGGACGCGTGATCAAGATGGCAGGGGCCGGAACGTGTGGCGTTCGGCTGGGAACACCGTTGCTTCGATCGTCAATGAATCTCAGCATTCCGGGCATTTCGGCCCGGAAGGTCCGTCTCGTCACCAAAGTGTGAGGGCTTCGGTTTGAGTACGGTCTCTCGTTTCCGTCTGCCGCTGGTGCGGCAGGGTTGTGCCACCTGCCCGCCCCGTCCCTGCCTTGCGGCTGGGGCGGGTGGCGCGGGTCTTCCGGTCGGCTCCACGAGGCTTCGACACCTTGACGGTGCCCTGGTCTCCGGCCACTCCGGTACCAGTTGCTGCTGCCGCCAGGGCGGCGAGGTTGCGGGCCGCGTTGTCGTCCCGGTCGATGACCAGGCCGCAGGCGTGGCATTCGTAGGTCCGGATGTGCAGCGGCAGCTTGGCTTTCACCGCGCCGCACCCGGAGCAGGTCTTGGAAGAGGGGAACCAACGGTCGGCGGCCACGACACGGCAGCCGTTCCGGCGGGTTTTGTAGGTGAGCTGGCGGCGGATCTCTCCGAATCCGGCGTCGGCGATCCTGCGCGCGAGGCGCCGGTTGCGGAGCATCCCGGCAACGTTGAGGTCTTCGACCACGACCGTGCCGTACTCGGCCGTCACGGCGGTGGTGAGCTTGTGCAGGGCATCGGCGCGGAGGTTCGCCACCCGGTGGTGCACCCGGTTGCGGGCGGCGTTGGCCTTCTCCCACCGCTTCGACGCCTTCTGGCCGGTGCGGCGGTCGGGGCCCCGGCGGCGGGACACGGCGCGGGAAGCCCGGCGCAGGTGTGTCAGGGCGCTGTCCAGGTGCCGGGGGTTGGGCACGGTGCGGATCTCGCCGGTGCTGTCGGCCATGACCGCGAGCGTCTTCACGCCGAGATCGATCCCGATCGCCGTGCCGGGGCGGGTGACGCGCTGGATCTCCCGCGCGGTCTCGACCTGGAAGGCGACGAACCAGCGTCCTCGTTCGTGCCGGACGGTGGCGGACAGGATGCGGGCCTTCCCGGCCTGCACACGGAGCTTGCCGGTGGGTTCGTGGACGCGGATCGTCCCGAGCCGGGGCAGCGTCACGTGGCGGCCGTCCGTGTCCACGCGGATCGTGCCGGTGGTGAACCGGCAGGACAGGCGCGCCTTCCGCTTCGACTTGAACCGGGGTGCCCCGACCTTCTTGCCCCGCCGCTTGCCCTGCTTCGACTTCGAGTAGTTGTCGAACGCGGCGGCGGCGTTCGCGAGGCCGGTGGAGTACGCCTCCTTGGAGTTGTCCTCCCACCATCCGGCGAACCTGGGGTCGGTGTGCTTGGCCGCGTTGAACGCCTTTCGCAGCGCGGGCAAGGACCACGGCCGCCACTCGGTGAGCTGGCCCTCGCAGATGCCGTAGGTCTCCTCGGCGCGGCGCTGCCACCACGACGCCGTGACCCAGCCCACCGCCCAGTTGTACGCCGCCCTCGCCGCACCGCAGTGCGACCGAAGAGCACGCTCCTGTGTGGCGTTGGGGTCCAGCGCGAACCGGAACGCCTGCACCACAAAGCCGGACTGCTGCTGGAACTTCTTCACTCGGCGGCCTCGCCGATCACCACGGCCACCGCCCGGGCGGCACGGTTCTTCGCCGCCCGGCGCCCGTACAGGCGCGCGCACATCGAGGTCAGCACCTCGGTGATGTCTCGCACCAGGTCGTCGGCGGTCTCGGCGGGGTCGAGGACGACCAGGCGCCGGCCTGACGCCGACAGTACGGCTTCCAGGTGCTCGACGCCGAACCGGGCGAGGCGGTCGCGGTGCTCGACCACGATCACGGCCGCGCCCGGGTCGGACAGGAGCCGGTGCAGTTTGCGGCGGCGTCCGTTCAGCCCCGAGCCGACTTCAGTGACGACATCCGCGACCGGCAGACCGAGACCGGTGGCCCCCTGGACCACGCGGGCGACCTGCCGGTCAAGGTCCGACTTCTGGTCGGCCGAGGAGACGCGGCAGTACGCCACAACCCGCCCGGACGCCTCCGTGGCGGGCTCGTCGACCAGCCACGTCCCGGACGGCGTCTGGCGTACGGGGACCGGCATGCGGCCCTCCTTCGCCCACGTCCACGCGGTCTGGTAGTGCACGCCATTGCGTGCCGCCCACTCGGAGAGCTTCACGCGATCAAGATAGCAGATGAGAAAAACTGAGATTCCTTGATGAATTTCGCAACAGTTGCCATCCCCCACCCCTGAATCTAAGGAGATCCGCCGTGCGGGTTCTCATCGTGCCGTTCCCCTGGAAGACACACCTGTTCAACCTGGTTCCGCTGGCGTGGTCGCTGCAGACGGCCGGGCACGAGGTGCGCGTGGCCGGGTGGCCGGATCTCCTCGACGCCGTCACCGGGGCCGGGCTGATGGGCATAGGTGTCGGTCCGGGCGAGACGCCGGAGGTGCGCAAGCGGCGGGACCGGCGCAAAGCGGCTCCCGCTGGCGCCGCGGGAAGGTCTCCGCAGGAAGGGCTCGGCCCGCTGTTCGACCTACGGCCGGATCGCGAGCGGCTGAGCTGGGAGCAGGTCACCAAGGTCTTCGACAACCTGGTGCTTCCCCAGGCACGGCGATCCAACGACTCGATGATGGACGACCTGGTCGGATTCGCCCGCGAATGGCAGCCCGATCTGGTGCTCTGGGGCGCGAAGGCGTTCGCAGGAGCGGTGGCCGCCGCGGCGGTCGGAGCGGCGCACGCCCGGGTGCTGTACTCGGTCGACGTCTACACCCGCATGCGGGAGGACTACCTGCACGCCAAGGCCCTGCAGCCGCCCGAGGAACGCGTCGACCGACTGCGTGACTGGCTGGCGGGCTGGGCCCAGAGGTACGGCTGCGAGTTCTCCGAGGACCTGGTGAACGGACAGTTCACGATCGACCCGCTGCCCGAGGCATTCCGGCCCGACCCCCGGCCGACCACGCTTCCCGTGCAGTTCGTTCCCTACAACGGGCCGGCCGTCGTGCCGCGGTGGCTCGCCGAGCCGCCGCGCGCCCCGCGGGTCCTGATGACCTTCGGTGACTCGGTGAACGACGGGCCGGTCCAGCAGCTGCTGCCTGTCGAACGCATCCAGGAGATCCTCGACTCGGTGGCCGACCTGGAGATGGAGCTGGTCCTGACCCTGCCGCCGGACTCCCAGCGGAGGCTGCGCGAGGTGCCGGCCAACACCCGGCTGGTGGAGTCCGTGCCCCTCTCCGAGGTCCTGCCGGCCTGCGCGGCCATGGTGCATCACGGCGGAACCTGGTCGTTCGGCTGTGCTCTGCGCTACGGCGTGCCCCAGTTGCTGATCAGCCGGGCGTTCGACGTTCCGCTGAAGCTCCGGTGCCTGGACCGGACGGGGGCGGGGCTGTCCATGAAGCCCGCCGAGGTGGACGGGCCCAAAGTCCGTGCCGCGCTCGTCCGGCTGCTGGAGGACAAAACCATCCGGGCGAACGCCCAGCGGCTACGTCAGGAGGTGCTCGCCATGCCCGCCCCCAACGAACTGGCGCGAACCCTGGAGGAACTGGTCGTCGCCCACCGGGCCGGCGCGGCACCCGCCTTGCGCTGAGCAGGAGAAAGCGGGCCCCGCACGATGACCGTGCGGGGCCCGCCCGGCGGCGGATCAGGATGCCGGGACCGGGTCTGCGGACGCCTGGCAGGTGGCGTCGACCCCCTTGCGGGACGCGGGGCGGGTGCCGTCCCTCAGATAGTCCCCGACGTAGGTGTTGAGGCAGGCGTTGTTGTTGGCCGACAGCGCCGCGCCGACGTTGTGACCGCCCTGCTCCAGGACGAGCCGGGAGTTCGGGAACAGCGCGTGCGTCTCGACGGCGCCGGTGACGCCGTGCGCGGTGTCGAACTCCGGCTGCACCAGCAGGACGTTGACCGCTTTGCTGCCGACCTTCTGCGGAGTCTGCGCGGGCACCGGCCAGAAGGCGCACGGCGCGTTGTACCAGGCGTTGGTCCAGGTCAGGAAACGGTTTCCGGCGGCGTACTGGCGGGAGTAGTCCGCGTGCCAGGTGCTCCAGTCCCGCGGCTGCGCAGCGTCGGTGCACTGGACCGCGTTGGTCATCGCGTGCCGGTTCTGGTGCGGGAAGCCCGGGTCCGAGTAGTTGGCCCGCAGCGACGTCGCGTCACCGCGCACCACCCAGTCGGCGAGTATCTTCGCGCGCGAGAGCCAGGTCCAGCTGCGGTAGACGACCGGCTCGAAGACGTCCGCCCACTCGGACGGGCCGATCTTGCCGTCGACGGGCGCCGCGCCGAGCGCGTCCTGACCCTTGTAGTAGTTCGCCTCGACCTCGGCGGCACTCGTGCCCAGGTGGTAGACCGCGTCGTACGTGGCGACCCAGGCGAAGAAGATCGTGGCGTTCTTCTCGGACGTCACGTTCTTGTCGAGGTTGTTCTGGTACCACACGCCACCGGGACGGGCCACGCTGTCCAGCACCATCCGGCTCACCCGGTGCGGGTACATCGAGGCGTAGACCGAGCCGAGGTAGGTGCCCCAGTCGGTGCCGAAGTACGTGATCTTCTCCTGGCCGAGCGCGATCCGCATCCGGTCGAGGTCGCGGGCGGCGTCCTTGGTGCTGAGGTGCTTGAGCACGTCGCCGTACTTGTCGCCGCAGCTCTTGGCGTACGCGCGGGCCCGGTCCACCCACTCCTGCTCGGCGGCGGGCGTGCTCGGCACGGACGCCGGCTGGGCGTGTCCGGGGTAGACGTAGTCGCTGTCGCAGACGACGGCCGGCTCGCTGGCGCCGACGCCGCGCGGGTCGAAGCCGATCCAGTCGTAGGCGGCGCCGACGTCCTTGGCCAGCCCGGTCGTGCCCTGCGCGTACCGGGTGGGCAGGTCGCGGCCGATGCCGCCGGGCCACTGGCCACGGTTGAGCACCACGACGCCCTGGTACTGGCTGTCGGGGGCGGTGTGCCTGGCCCGGGTCAGCGCCAGGCTGATCTTCTTGCCGCCGGGATTGCCGTAGTCGAGCGGCACCTGTACCGAGCCGCAGTCCAGACCCTTGAGCAGGGTGCCGAGGACCGGGTCGCTGTCCGGACACGGCGACCAGGCGACGCTTGCGGCGGCCGGCGCGGTCGCGTCCTTCGCCACCGCTACCGGGGCGACGGCCGACCCCACCAGACTGGCCACGATCACTGATGTGACCAATGCGAGCTTTTTCACGTGATTCCCCTCCTGAATTCAGCCGCTCGCAGCCTGACAAGGGCCTCTCCAATTCTGGTCAAGAGTGGCTGGAAACCAGCTGGAGTCAGCGGGCACGGAGATGCATCGCGCCCGGGAATTTCCCTAGCATCGAGCGACGAAATCCCGACCCCCCCAGGAGTGGAAATGGCTGACTCTGCCATCCAGGGAATCAAGACCGTGCTGCATCCCGTCTCGGACGTGGCCTCGGCCAAGAAGGTGTACGCCGCCCTGCTCGGCATCGAGCCGCAGACCGACACGGACTTCTATGTCGGCTTCGACCTCGCCGGTCAGCACATCGGGTTGGTGCCGGCGGGAGCGCAGGACATCACCTCGCCGGTCGCCTACCTGCACGTCCCCGACATCGAGGCGAAGCTGGCCGAGGTGACCGCCGCGGGCGCCACGGTGAAGAACCCCGCCTCCGATGTCGGCGGCGGCCGTCTGGTGGCCACCGTCACCGACCTCGACGGCAACGTTCTCGGACTGATTCAGGACCGCTGACGCCGGGGCCTGCCCCAACTGCCCTCGAAGCCCCCTTGAGTTCGTCTCGAGGGGGCTTCGAGGGCAGCCCCTTAGCCTCGGCCGGGATGGGGCCGGGCGAGGTGGTCCCATGCCGAGAGATGGAGACACGATGAGCAAGGACACCGGGGCGGACGCGCGCTCGTCCGGGCCGCACGGCGCCCACCGCCGCGATGTGATCCGCGTGCACGGGGCGCGTGTGAACAACCTCAAGGACGTCAGCGTCGAGATCCCGAAGCATCAGCTGACGGTCTTCACCGGAGTGTCCGGCTCGGGCAAGAGCTCGCTGGTGTTCGGCACGATCGCCGCGGAGTCGCAGCGGCTGATCAACGAGACCTACAGCGCGTTCGTGCAGGGCTTCATGCCGACGCTGGCGCGTCCCGAGGTCGACGTCCTGGAAGGGCTGACGACCGCGATCATCGTCGACCAGCAGCGGCTGGGCGCCGACCCCCGCTCCACGCTCGGCACCGCCACCGACGCCCACGCGATGCTGCGCATCCTGTTCAGCCGGCTCGGGCAGCCGTACGTCGGCCCGCCCAGCGCGTTCGCCTTCAACGTCCCCAAGCGGACGGCGAGCGGGGCCATGAACGTCGACAAGGGCAAGGGCAAGCGGGTCGTGGTGCGCAAGGCCGTGTACCACGGCGGCATGTGCGCGCACTGCGAAGGCCGCGGCACGGCCTCCGACATCGACCTCACCCAGCTCTACGACGACTCCAAGGCGATCGGCGACGGCGCGTTCACGATCCCCGGCTGGAAGCAGGACAGTTTCTGGACCACCCGGGTCTACGCCGAGTCGGGCATCCTCGACCCGAAGAAGCCGATCCGCGAGTTCACCGACAAGGAGATGCAGGACTTCCTCTACGGCGACGCGACCAGGGTGAAGGTCGACGGGGTCAACCTGACCTACGAGGGACTGATCCCGAAGATCCAGAAGTCGATGCTGTCCAAGGACAAGGACTCGCTGCAGCCGCACATCCGGGCGTTCGTGGAGCGGGCGGCGACCTTCACCTCCTGCCCCGAGTGCGGCGGTTCCCGGCTCAGCGAGGAGGCCAGGTCCTCGAAGATCGGCGGGATCAGCATCGCCGACGCCTGCGCGATGGAGATCAGGGACCTGGCCGCGTGGGTGCGCGGGCTGGACGAGCCGACGGTGGCGCCCCTGCTGGCCAAGCTGCTGCACACCCTGGACTCGTTCGTGGAGATCGGTCTGGGCTACCTCTGCCTCGAACGTCCCGCGGGCACCTTGTCGGGCGGTGAGGGACAGCGCGTCAAGATGATCCGCCACCTCGGCTCCGCGCTCACCGACACCACCTACGTCTTCGACGAGCCCACCACCGGCCTGCACCCCCACGACATCCAGCGGATGAACGACCTGCTGCTGCAGCTGCGCGACAAGGGCAACACCGTCCTGGTGGTGGAGCACAAACCGGAGGCGATCGCGATCGCCGACCACGTCGTCGACCTCGGCCCGCACGCGGGTGCCGCCGGTGGCCAGGTGGTGTTCGAGGGTTCCCTCGAAGGGCTGCGGGCGGCCGGCACGCTCACCGGCCGCCACCTCGACGACCGGGCCGCCCTCAAGGAGAGGGTGCGCAAGCCGCAGGGGCGACTGGAGATCCGCGGTGCCTCGACGCACAACCTGCACAGCGTCGATGTCGACATCCCCCTCGGCGTGCTGTGCGTCGTCACCGGGGTGGCGGGCTCCGGCAAGAGTTCGCTGATCCGCGGCTCGGTGACGCGCAGGGACGGCGTGGTGGCCGTCGACCAGTCGCCGATCAAGGGTTCACGCCGCAGCAACCCGGCGACCTACACCGGCCTGCTCGACCCGATCCGCAGCGCCTTCGCCAAGGCCAACGGCGTCAAGCCCGCGCTGTTCAGCGCCAACTCCGAGGGCGCCTGCCCCACCTGCAACGGCGTGGGCGTCATCTACACCGACCTGGCGATGATGGCGGGCGCCGCCACCACCTGCGAGGACTGCGAGGGCAAGCGGTTCGAAGCGTCGGTCCTTGAGTACCGTCTGGGCGGGCGCGACATCAGTGAGGTCCTCGCCCTGCGGGTCGAGGAGGCCCAGGAGTTCTTCGGCGCCGGTGAGACGCGCGTCCCCGCCGCCCACCGGATCCTCGAACGCCTCTTTGACGTGGGTCTCGGCTACCTCGACATCGGCCGGCCCCTCACCACGCTGTCGGGCGGCGAGCGCCAGCGGCTCAAGCTGGCCACCCGCATGACGGACAAGGGCGGCGTCTACGTCCTGGACGAACCCACCACCGGCCTCCACCTCGCCGACGTCGAGAACCTGCTCGGCCTGCTCGACCGTCTGGTCGACGCGGGCAAGTCGGTGATCGTCGTCGAACACCACCAGGCCGTGATGGCCCACGCCGACTGGATCATCGACCTGGGCCCCGGCGCCGGCCAGGACGGCGGAAGGATCGTCTTCGAGGGCACTCCCGCCGACCTCGTCGACGCCCGCTCGACCCGCACCGGCGAACACCTCGCGGCCTACATCGGCCGGTAGGGCCCGGTCGGGGGTGGTGGCGGGCTGAGGACCGCTACCGCCCCCGACGCGTCAGCAGTCGAACCGGCAATCTGAAAGACGCCCGGGAGTCAGGCAATTCTTTAGCGTGAACTGCACCGTATCCGTCCCCCTCATCGAAAAGGGAAAAGGCACATGCTTCGAGCGTGGAATTCCGACTGCGATGTGGTCTCATGAGAATCCTCGTCACCGGCGGAGCCGGATTTATCGGCTCGCATTACATACGGACCATGCTCGACGGGGGATATCCGGGTTTCGAGGACGCGCACGTCACGGTTCTGGACCAGCTGACGTACGCGGGAAACCGTGAGAACCTCCCCGCCTCCCACCCGCGGCTCGCCTTCGTGCGGGGGAACATCCTCGACCGGGAACTTCTGGGCACCGTGCTGGACGGTCAGGACGCGGTGGTGCACTTCGCGGCCGAGAGCCATGTGGACCGTTCGATCGAGAGCGGCGCCGCGTTCGTGCGGACCAATGTGGAGGGCACGCAGGCGCTGCTCGAGGCCTGCCTGGCCGTCGGCGTGGAGCGGGTGGTGCACGTCTCGACGGACGAGGTGTACGGCTCCATCGAGGAGGGGGTCTGGACCGAGGAGTCCCCCCTCTTGCCCAACTCCCCCTACGCCGCGTCCAAGGCCGCCTCCGACCTCATCGCCCTGGCCTACTTCCGCACACACCGGCTGAACGTCTCGGTCACCCGCTGCTCCAACAACTACGGCCCCTACCAGCACCCCGAGAAGTTCATCCCGCTCGCCGTCACCCATCTGCTCGAAGGACGCCCCATCCCCGTCTACGGGGACGGCGGGCAGATCCGCGAGTGGTTGCACGTGGACGACCACTGCCGGGCCGTGCACCGGGTCCTCACCGGGGGCAGGGCGGGCGAGGCCTACAACATCGGCGCCGGCACGGCCGTGCCGAACCTGGCACTGGCCCACCGGCTCGCCGCACTGTGCGGAGCGGAGCCGGACATGATCCGGCACATCACCGACCGCAAGGGCCACGACCGGCGCTACGCCCTGGACCAGAGCAAGATCGAGCGGGAACTCGGCCACCTGCCGCTGACCCCGTTCGACAAGGGTCTGGAACAGACCGTCGCGTGGTACCGGGACAACCCGCAGTGGTGGAAGCCGGTCAAGGAGAGCGGTGGCCGGCGATGAGCACACCGGCACAACTGGTTCCGCGTTCCCGGGCCGGGATCTCCGAAAGGCTGGCCCTGTCCGCCGCGACGGCCGAGGGCGTCCACACCGCGACGTCCGACGTGCCGGGCTGGCTGGACCTCCACCGGCTGTCCGGCGGGACGCAGATCCGGCGGATCCCGTTCGCCGAACTCGACCACTGGTCGTTCGCGCCGCAGAGCGGCGACCTGCGGCACCGCAGCGGACGCTTCTTCACCATCGAGGGCCTGCACGTCGTCCGGCCGGAGGCCGAGTGGCAGCAGCCGATCATCGTGCAGCCGGAAATCGGCATCCTCGGCATCCTGGCCAAGGAGTTCGACGGGGTCCTGCACTTCCTCATGCAGGCGAAGATGGAGCCCGGCAACCCCAACCTGGTGCAGCTCTCCCCCACCGTGCAGGCCACCCGCAGCAACTACACGAAGGCCCACGGCGGGGCGGAGGTGAAGTACCTGGAACACTTCCTCGACCCGGACAGGGACCGGGTGCTCACCGACGTCCTGCAATCCGAGCACGGCGCCTGGTTCTACCAAAAGCGCAACCGCAACATGATCGTCGAGGTGGACGGCGACGTACCCGTCGACGACGCGTTCCGCTGGCTCACCCTCGGACAGATCGTGGCGCTGCTGCGCCTGGACAACATCGTGAACATGGACGCGCGCACCGTGCTGGCGAGCGCCCCGACGGCCCCTGCCGAACTCGGGGCGCTGTCCTCCGACGCCGCCCTGCTGGCCTGGTTCACGGGGGAACGGGCCCGTCACGACATCCGCACCCGCCGCATGCCCCTGCGCGAGGTCGGCGGGTGGCAGGCCGACGAGCACTCCATCAGCCGGGTCGACGGCAGGTTCTTCCGGGTGGTGGCGGTGTCCGTCGAGGGCGCGGGCCGTGAGGTCGCCGGCTGGACCCAGCCGATCATCGAGCCGGTGGATGCCGGGATCGTCGGCTTCGCCCACCGCGTGTTCGACGGCGTCCCGCACGTCCTCGTGCACGCCCGCGTCGAGGGCGGCTTCCTCGACACCGCCGAGCTCGCGCCGACCGTGCAGTGCGCTCCGGCGAACTACGCCCATCTGCCGGCGGAGCACCGCCCGCCCTTCCTCGATCTGATGCTGAACGCCTCCCCCGACCGCGTCCGCTACTCGGCGGTCCACTCCGAGGAGGGCGGCCGGTTCCTCAACGCCGAGAGCCGCTATCTGATCGTCGAGACCGACGAGGCCACGACGCCCGCCCAGGCGCCCGCGGGATTCCACTGGGCCACCCCGGGCCAGCTGAACTGGCTCGCCGGGCACAGCCGCTACGTCAACGTGCAGGCCAGGACCCTGCTCGCCGTCCTCAACACCAGCGCGGCCGCCCGCACCCCGCTGTCCGTCTGAGTCCGGGAACAACACAAGGCCCTGTCCGGTGGATTCCCCACCGGACAGGGCCTGAGAACGAAAGGGGGCTACTGGGCCTCGGCGAGCCGAGTGGTCATCGGGGTCCACTTGTTGGGGTTGATACGCCAGTCCACCGGCTCCTGCTTGGTGACGACATTGACGCGGTTCCAGAGGTTGACCAGACCGATGTGGAGGACCACGGCGCCGAGCTCCTGCTCGCCGAAGTGCTTGGCGGCCTCGGCCCAGACCTCGTCCGACACCGGTTCCTCCTGGTCGTTGATGCGCGTCGCGGCCTCGGCCAGGGCCAGCACGGAGCGCTCGGCGTCGGTGAAGCAGGTCTGCTCCCGCCAGGTCTCCACCAGGGGGAGGCGGTGGTCCTCCTCCCCTGCCTCCTCGAACTCGCGCTTCTTCACGGGGATCTGAACCGGACGGCCGTTGATCTGGCTCACCCGCAGGTGGATGAGCACCAGCGTCTGCAACGGCACGCCGACACTGTTGACGGCCTTGACCAGCGCGCGCATGGGCGGCAGGACATCGGGAACTACCAGCGACGGGTTAGGCATCCGCGGCGACATCTGTAATTCTCCTTCGAATTGGGATCGGAAAACAGTCTGCCCTCAGGGTCGCCTTTTCTCAAGATTTCGGAATTTCGGCGGCCAGCTAATTCTTCGGGCGTCCGGCGGCTTGAGCAAGTGCTTGATGAAGTCGTTTGTCGGCCGTCTGCCCGGATTCCCATTGCACACCGATCGCGAAGGGGTGATCGGTGACTTCGATGGCCTCGACAATCCCGTCCTCGGCCCATCCGGTGACGGTGAGGCCGGCGCCGAGCCGGCCTACGGCCTGGTGGTGATGGCAGGCCGTTTCCGGCTCGTCCTCGTCGAGGACGAGCGCGATCCGGCTGCCCGGCTGGAGCTTCAGCGGGTGGCGGCCGAGCGTGAAGGACGGCGTGCGCGGACGGTGGCCGTCGTGGCCCGTGATGTCCGACAGGTGCTGGTGGAGGGTGCCTCCGTGCAGCACGTTGAGCAGTTGCATGCCACGGCAGATGGCCAGGACGGGTAACGCGGCGTCAAGTGCCGCCCTGACCAGCGCCAGTTCGGCACGGTCGGCGTCCGGGCTCATCGCCCGGGTCGCCGGGTGCGCGTCCTCGCCGTACAGCGCCGGATCCAGATCGGGGCCGCCCGGAATCAGCAGGCCGTCGAGCCGGCCGGCCAGGTCTTCGGCGCCGGGCAGCAGCGGAAGCAGCAGGGGCGTGCAGCCCGCCTCGGCCAGGAAGGCCACGTGCGACTGGAGCGCGAGGCTGACGACCATGTCGCTGCCCTGGAGTGTGACCGGCGCGGTCCGCGCGCAGATCCCGATCACCGGCCGCCGCCCGGCGTTCGCCGGATCGTTCGTGACTGAATTCATGACCACCCTCATGGGTTTCCGGGTTCAACTGAGGAAAGTGAGCAGATGAAACAAGCGCTTCCGCGGACAGTCATCGCTGCCAAAATAGCCACGGCGTGAAGCGGAGGCCATCGTTCAGAACCGGGCAGGTCTGCGACTACTGAACGGAATAGCACTCCTGATACCACAGGTGGGTGGGGAGCATTTTTTTCCCCGGCGAAACTCTCGCAGGCCATTCAACCGAGGTGACCATGATCGAGGCCAAGAACCTCACGAAACGCTACGGCGACAAGACCGCCGTGAACGATCTGTCGTTCACGGTCGAGCCCGGCCGGGTCACCGGCTTCCTGGGCCCCAACGGCGCAGGCAAGTCCACCACGATGCGGCTGCTGCTGGGACTCGACCGGCCCGACGCCGGCGAGGCCACCGTCAACGGCGTGCGCTATCGCGATCTGGCGCAGCCCATGCAGGTGGTCGGCGCGCTGCTGGAGGCGCGCGCCGTCCACACCGGCCGCAGCGCCTACGACCACCTGCTCTGCCTCGCCCAGACCCAGGGCTTCAGCAAGCGCCGGGTCGAGGAGGTCATCGAGCGGGTCGGCCTGGCTTCGGTGGCCCGCAAGCGGGCGGGCGGCTTCTCGCTCGGCATGGGGCAGCGGCTCGGTATCGCCGCCGCGCTGCTGGGCGACCCCGCGGCGCTGGTCCTGGACGAACCGGTCAACGGTCTCGACCCCGAGGGCATCCTCTGGATCCGGAACCTGATGAAGTCGCTCGCGGCGGAGGGCCGCACCGTCTTCGTCTCGAGCCATCTGATGAACGAAATGGCCGTCACCGCCGACCACCTCATCGTCATCGGCCGCGGCCAGCTGGTCGCCGACTGCTCCACCGAGGAGTTCATCGAGCGCAGCACCGAACAGTCCGTCCTGGTCAAGACCCCCGACGGGGCGCAGCTCGCCAGGCTGCTGAAGGCCGAGGGCGCCACCGTCACCGACACCGACGAGGGCGACCTGGACGTCTCCGGGCTCGAGGCCCCGCGCATCGCCGAAATCGCCGCTGCCGGCGGCCTGATCCTGCACGAGCTCTCGACCCGACGCGGATCGCTCGAGGACGCCTTCATGGAACTGACCAAGGACGCCGTCGAGTACGACGCCGTCGTGCCCACCGCCGGAGGCGTGAAGTGACCACCCTGACCGCCCCCGCACGCGCAGCCGCATCGCACAGGCCGAGCTTCGGGCGGCTGATGCTCTCCGAGTGGACCAAGATCCGCTCGGTCCGCTCCACGATCTGGTCGCTCGCCATCCTGGTCGTGCTCACCCTGGTCTTCACCGTGCTGTTCATGGAGATGGGTGTCGCGAACTGGGACAAGAGCGATGCGTCCCAGCAGGCCGCCATGAGGCTCGATCCGACCGGAACCATCCTGGGCAGCGGCATCCTGCTCAGCCAGCTCGCGATCTGCGTGCTGGGCACGATGGTCATCGCCTCCGAGTACTCCACCGGCATGATCCGTGCCAGCCTGCTCGCGGTGCCCAAGCGGGTGCCGGTGCTGGCGGCCAAGGGCGCGGTCTTCGGGCTGCTGGTCCTGGCCGTGGGCGAACTGACCGCGTTCTCCTCCTTCTTCATCGGCGCGCCGATCCTGCACAGCAAGGCGCCGGTCGCGATCGGCGACCCGGGCGTCCTGCGAGCCGTCGTCGGCTGCGGTCTCTACCTGTCCCTGCTCGGCCTGTTCGCGCTCGCCATCGGCGCGATCATCCGGCACACGGCGGCGAGCATCACCGGCGTCATCGCCTTCGTCCTGGTGATCGCCCCGATGGCCAAGCTCCTGCCCGGCAGCGTGGGCAAGCACATCCACGGTTACCTCCCCACGGAGGCCGGGTACCTGATCACCCAGCAGCACTCCCGCGCGGGCGACGTGCTGGGGCCGTGGCAGGGCCTTGGGGTGCTCGCGCTCTGGACGGCCGTCCTGCTGGTCATCGCGGCTGTGCTGCTGCAGCGCAGGGACGCCTGACCTCCGCGCCCGTCGCGGGCGTCCGCCAATCCGGCGGACGCCCGCGACGTCGTGTTTCCAGAGAACGTCGACCTGCTCTCGACTACAGCTAAAGACCCTCCTGCGACGCTCATCGGCAGCGGCAGCAGAGAGGGAGTAACAGGAATGGCTCAGAGCAACGCGCAAGCCGTCTTGATAACGAGTGCATTCAGCCCCGTCCGGATGGAGGGCATCGATTCTTCAACCCGCAGCGAATTCGATCTGAAGAATTTCGAGAAACTGCCGGCACGCGATGTCCCCCTCACCGCGTTGTCACCGGGAGTGTCCCTGCGCCAGGGCGGAACGGACGCCGCTCACATCCAGCTTCTCGTCGACGCGTCGGGCACGGCGGAACTGCCGCCCATTCTCGTCCAGATGGACGGCTGTCGCGTCATCGACGGGCTGCACCGGCTGGAGGCCGCCAGGCTCCGGGGCGACGACACCATCAGGGCGCGCTTCCTCGACTGCTCGAACTCCGAGGCGCTCGTCATCGCCATGAAGGCGAACGGCTCGCACGGACTGCCGCTGTCGAAGGCCGACCGCGTGTCCGGAGCCCAGCGGGTCCTGACCTCCCATCCCGACTGGTCCGACCGCGCCATCGCCCAGATCACCGGCCTGAGCGCGAAGACGATCGCGTCGCTGCGCGACCGGTCGGCGAGCGGAACGCCGCTCGACGGCAAGCGCATCGGCCAGGACGGAAGGCGGCGTCCGGTGGACGCGGGCGAGGGCAGGCGGCGCGCCGCCGAGTACATCGCCGCCCATCCAGGCGCCCCGCTCCGTCAGGTCGCCAGGGAGACCGACGTGTCGCTGGGCACGGTCCACGACGTGAGCGCGCGGCTGCGGCGCGGCGAGGGCCCCGAGCGCGACGGGCGCCAGACAACCGCCGCGCGGCCGCAGCACGTCCGGCCCCTGCAGTCCCTGCAGCCGGTGCAGTCGGTGCGGCAGGCCGACGAGGCGACGCCGCCGGCCGACGCGGTTCCCGACGGCGCCACGCGTGTGCCGCTGCGGGTGGCCCCCAGCGTGGACGCCGCGCCGCCGCAGCGCAGGAACCACACCGACACACCGCCCACGTGGGCGACCGTGGCGGCCAAGATGGCCGCCGACCCCGCCATCCGCTACACCGCCGGCGGCCGGGAGTTCCTGCGTTGGATGCAGCTGCACGCCACCGAGCCCAGCGAAGACTGGCGGGGGCTCGTCGACGCGGTCCCGCCGCACTGGCTCGGCGTCATCGCCCCGATCGCCGAGCACATCGGCAGGGAGTGGAGCCTGCTCGCCGAGCGGCTGAAGACCAGGCAGGACCTGTGCCGTAATCCCCCGCGGTCACGACCGTGACGGCACCGGTGCCGCGGACGCCACCCTGAGGTGGCCCGCGGCCCGGCGCCCTCCCGCGGGAGCCGGACCCGGGGTGACGGAGGCGCACCCGGGGTGGGCCATGACGGTGGCCGGGGGTTCGAGCTCGGGCAACGCGAGCAGGACCGGCGGATCGACCGGCCGCCCCGGGCGCAGCCGCACCGCCGCGCTCGTGATGCTGTCGGCGGTGACGGTCACGGCCGTCGAGCCGTGCCCCCCGACGAGCGAGGTCCGCCGGGCCTGCGGACCGGGCCCGATGCCGGCGGCCACCGCCACCGCGAGCAGGTGCCAGCTCCCGTCGGGGACGTTCTCCAGGGAGTAGCAGGACGGACGGCCGCTGGGCACGTCGACGACGACCGAGGCGACAGACGGATGCTGGACAACGGCCGTGCCGAAGGCGCCCAGATACACGCGTGCGTTGCCGTGGCCCTCCGGCAGGCTGATCGTCCCCGCGACCGTGCCGAATCCCGACCGCGAGCCCGGCTCCGGTGCCGGCAGGCCCTCCCCGCCGCCCCACGACAGCCGGCGGAACCGGCCGGGAGACACTCCGACACTGGCCGTGAAGGAGCTGGTGAACGAACCCAGGCTGTTGTATCCGACCGCGAGGGATATCTCGGCGATGCTCATCGAGGTGCTCTCTATCAGCCGCTTGGCCTCGTGAATGCGGACCGCGGCCAGAAATCTGCCGGGAGTGAGCCCGGTCTCCTCTTTGAATACCCGCGTGAAATAGAACCGGCTGAGCAGAGCGCTTTCGGCGATCTCCGTGAGAGTCAGCGGCTCGCTGTAACGCTCCCGAATGTACTCGATCGCCCTTTCTACTGCGTTGTCCATAATGCACCTCACTATGTGTCGATCCACGCAGCAGCGTGACCCGCGAGCATCGCGCTTGGCTTGAGTAACGCTTGGAATCCGGCACAGAGGCGGGGCAGCCGGCTCGGCGTGGGCAGGCACAGTGGCGCGGTGCGCGACGGATGGCCGGACCGATCAGGAATCGAGAAGCCTGGTTCACCGGGCCGCCGCTAGCGTGACGGCCATGGACCTCACCATTCATACGGCCACCCTCCCGCAGGACGACCCGGACGCCGCCCTGGCCTTCTACCGCGACATCCTCGGCTTCGAGGTCCGCAGCGACGTCGGACAGGGCAAGATGCGCTGGATCACGGTCGGCCCCGTCGATCAGCCCGGCACGTCCATCCTCCTGGCGCCGCCGGCCGCCGGCCCCGGGATCACCGAGGGCGAGCGCCGCACCATCGTCGAGATGATGGCCAAGGGCACCTACGGCTGGATCCTGCTGGCCACCCGGGACCTCGACGCCACCTTCGAGAAGGTGCAGGCCGCCGACGCCGAGGTCGTCCAGGAGCCCATCGTCCAGCCCTACGGCATCCGCGACTGCGCCTTCCGCGATCCCGCGGGCAACCTGATCCGCATCCAAGAGCTCTGAGCCGTTCGGCAATCGATCGGCCCGCTCCCCCCGCATGTACCGAGGTTCTCCCGAACGTTGGATGAAAGGAGTTCTCTCATGTGTCATCCCGCATGGAGGCGTGCGCTGATCGCTGCGCAGCACCTGCGCGACCTCGCACGACTGCGCCAAGTCCGCGACCGGATCGACCGGGAGTACGCACAGCCGCTGAACGTCGAGGCGCTCGCCCGCGGCGCGAACATGCCGGCCGGGCACCTCAGCCGGCAGTTCCGGCTCGCCTACGACGAGTCGCCCTACACCTATCTGATGACGCGTCGTATCGAGCGTGCGATGGCACTGCTGCGACGCGGCGACCTCAGCGTCACCGAGGTCTGCCTCGCGGTCGGCTGCCCGTCGCCGGACACCTTCCGCACCCGCTTCACGGAGCTGGTCGGCATGTCGCCCAGCGCCTACCAGCGCCGCGCAACAGGCGCTGCGGCCCCGATGCCGTGGTACGTGACGAAACAGGCGACGGGATCGAGCAGGAATGAAGAAGCCCCGGCGAGCGAGCCTCAACTAGCGTGATCGTCATGACTTCCATCGCATCCCTCACCCTCGAGGTGGCCGACCCCACGGCCGCCCACCGCTTCTACACCACCGCCTTCGGGCTGGGCTCACAGGTGCGCCTGCGGGCCAGTGAGACGCCGACGACCGGCTTCCGCGGCTTCACGCTGTCGCTCACGGTGTCCCAGCCCGCCACCGTCAACGGCTTCATCGACGCCGCCCTCGAGGCCGGCGCCACGTCGCTGAAGCCGGTCACCAAGTCGCTCTGGGGCTACGGCGGCGTCGTACAGGCCCCGGACGGGACGATCTGGAAGGTCGCGACCTCGGCGAAGAAGGACACCGGCCCGGCCACCCGGGAGATCGACGAGATCGTGCTCCTGCTGGGAGCCGAGGACGTGAAGGCGAGCAAGCAGTTCTACGTCGACCAGGGCCTTGCCGTGGCCAAGAGCTTCGGCGGCAAGTACGTCGAGTTCGCCGCTGACGAGTCGAGTCCCGTCAAGCTGGCGCTGTACAAGCGCCGTGCCCTGGCCAAGGATGTCGGCGTTCCGGCCGACGGCAGCGGATCGCACCGGCTCGTGCTCGGCAGCGCCGCCGGACCCTTCACCGACCCCGACGGATTCGCCTGGGAGGCCGCGTCGCTGGCACCCACCTCGTCCTGACCCGTCCGCCCCTCGTACGCCGCGGCGTCCGGATTCCCCGCACGAGATGGCCGCGATCAAGCCCTGTAAGAGAGGAAACCTGCCATGCCGCCCACGCAGAAGTCCGCCAAGAGCACCAGCGCGGCCGCCGAGAAGCACGACGGCTTCACGGCCGAGGAACGCGACGCGATGAAGGAGCGCGCCAAGGAGCTGAAAACCGCGCGCCGCAGCCCGCGCGGGGCCAAGGCGGACACGGAGAGCGAGGTACTCGCGAAGATCGCCGAGATGCCGGAGGCGGACCGCGTCCTCGCCGAGCGGATCCACGACATCGTCAAGGCCAGCGCTCCGGACCTCACGCCGAAGCTCTGGTACGGGATGCCCGCGTATGCCAAGAACGGCAAGGTCCTCTGCTTCTTCCAGAGCGCGCAGAAGTTCAAGTCGAAGTACGCCACGCTCGGCTTCAGCGATCAGGCGGCTCTCGATGACGGCGCCATGTGGCCGACCGCCTACGCCCTGACGAAGCTGACCGCCGCCGACGAGAAGCGCATCAGCGCGCTCATCAAGAAAGCGGTGGGCTGAGGACGGCGCTCCTCGTGAGCCCAGCGACAACCGGCCCGCCCCGCAAGCCGCCCGACGGACCACCGGCCGACGGGCGGCTTGCCTCTGCGGTGGCGGGTGGGGGGAACTCCCGGCAGACATCGCGGAGTTGGCTGCCGGAAATGGGTAGGGCCTGAGAAGACCAATCGCCGCCCAGGCAGCACGGTGACGACAACGACGCCTCCACCGCAGAAGCCGCGCAGAGCGATCGGATGCCGATCGGCGCCTCGGTCCCGCACAGCAGTGGGCGGGCTGCGCGTCGTCGACGGCCTCCTGCGCCTACCGGGCGAGCAGGTGGGCGAGTTCGCCGGCCCGGGGGTGGGCAAGGAGTTCGTCCAGGCGCAGCGTGCGTCCGCAGCGCAGAGTGAGTTCGTGCAACAGGCGCATCGCCAGGAACGGGTGGCCGCCCGCTTCGAAGACGTGGACGCCGGGGTCGACGGCCTCGGTGCCGAAGACGGCCTGCCATGCCTCCTTCGCCGGGTTCCTCCGAGGATGCCCCGCCCTTCAGGCCGGGGAGGAATCGGACTCCTGTGGAGCAGGGCAGAGGTAGTCGTTTCGCCGCCAGGGCGAAACGGCGTCCACTCCGCGATGGGGTGAGCGAGCCCACCAAGATCAATTGTTCTCAACTGTCAGTCCTCCCGGATAGGTTGATGTTCATGACGACGCGAGCGCGGACGGAGGACGCCGGGCATGCCCGGTGGACGTTCCGGCTGCGGGTGTCGTCCACCGCTCGCACGGCTTTGATGGGTGAGTGGGACCGGTGCCGGTGGGTGTGGAACGAATGCGTCGCGAAGTCGAAGCAGACCCACCTGTGGAACAAGAACCGGCCCGCAGGCGTCGGGAAGCAAACGTGCGGTCCGGCGCAGCTCGACAAGATGCTGACCGAGGCCCGCACGCGTACGTCGTGGCTGTGTGAGGGCTCCTCGGTTGTGCAGCAGCAGTTGATACGGGACTTCGGGAAGTCGAAGGCCAAGGCGCAAAAGGACATCCGTGAGCGGCTGCCGATGCGGCAGCGGGCCGGGATGCCGCGCTGGAAGAAGAAGCGCGAGGCGCTGTTGACCCTGAACTACACCCGGCGCGGATTCCGCCTCAAAGACGGTCGTCTGCACCTGGCCGGGGGCATCGTGCTGACGCCTGTGTGGTCGCGGAACTTGTCCGCCGACCCGTCCAGCGTGCGCGTGTACCAGGACAGCACCGGGGCGTGGTACGCCTCCTTCGTCGTCCCGGCCGAGAGCGAACCGCTGCCCGGAACCGGGCGCGTGATCGGCATCGACTGGGGCGTGAAGGAGACCGCGACCACCACATCCGACGAACACGATCTTCCCCATGCCCAGCACGGGAAGACCGCCGCGCAGAAGCTGGCCCGGTATCAGCGGATGATGGGCCGCCGCAAACCCGCGAAGGGTCAGGCCGGATCGAAGGGCTACCGCAAGGCCACGGCGCAGACGGCGAAGCTGCACAGGAAGGTGGCCCGGCAACGCCAGGACACCGCCCGCAAGTGGGCCAAGAAGGTTGTCCGCGACCATGACGCCCTGGCGGTGGAGGACTTCCGGCCCAAGTTCCTCGCCAAGACCACCATGGCCCGCAAAGCGGCCGATGCCGCCATCAGCGCCACCAAGACGGCGCTGATCGAGATGGGGCGCAAGCACGGGCGGGACGTCCGCCTCGTGCACCCCGCGCACACCACGATGGACTGCGCGCAGTGCGGAGCGAGAACCAAGCACGCACTACCTCTCTCAGAACGAACTTACGCCTGCACCGCGTGCGGAGCCGTCTCTCCTCGGGACAAGAACTCCGCCCGCGTCATGCTGGTCCGGGCAGGTCTAGACCCGGCTAGTGCTGATCGTGGAAGTCCAGAAGGGGCGCTGCCCCGCCTGGCAGCGTGAGCTAGGAATCCCCGCTCAGCCCTGAAGGAGAGAATCCCCTCCCTTCAGGGAGGGGAGTAGTCAACAGCTGGGTCTGAGGGCCTTCGGGCCAGGTCACGTCGGCACCGGCGGGATCGGCCACGGGCTCGGCGCGGTCCGGCATCCGCGGCAGGTCCGCCTCCGGCAGACCGGCGACGATGTCGGCGACGGTCGTCAACGCGTCGGCCGTGGCGGGAAGTTCGCGCAGCAGCCGGGCGCACTGGCCGACCAGCCGGCCGGCATCGGCGTCGGCGATCCGGCCGCGGTCGTGCACGGCGGTGAGGACCAGGCTGCCGTCCACGTCGGGGTGGGCGAGCAGGGTGATGGGGAAAGCGGTCTGGAACCCGGCGGCCTGCGGGAGCCCGACGCGGATGTCGTGTGCGGCGAGGGCGGACTCCAGGCTCTGGGAGGAGCGCGGGTAGTTCTCGAAGACGATCAGGCTCTCGACGAGTTTCTCGTCGGCCCTGCGTCCGCTCCACTCGTGGATCTGTCCGGTCGACACCCACTCGTAGGCGGCCATGTCGAGCGCCTGGTCACGCAGTTCGGTCAGCAGCCGGGCCACGGTGTGGCGGGGGTCGACCTGGATGATCACGGGCAGTGAGTTCATCAGCAGCCCGGGGAGGCGTTCCACGGCGTCGAGGGAAATGCCACGGCCGGACACCAAGACACCGAACCCGACCGGGGCGGGCCCCTCGGCGCCGCCCGCTTTGTACAGCAGCAGCGCCCACACGGCCTGGAGCGCGCTGGACTCGGTGGCGGCGCAGGCGGCCGCCCAGGCCCGGAGCCGGTCGCACTCGGCACGGCTGAGCCGGACCTCCGCGCGGCCCCAGCCGCTCTGGCCGGTCGCGGGGCCGGGAAGCGCCGGCCGTACCGCCGGCGCGGCGGACGGCACCGCCGCCGACCAGAACTCGCGCGCCGCAGCGGTGTCCTGCTCGGCCAGCCAGCGTGCGTAGTCGCGGATGTCGGGGCGCCGTTCGCTGCCCGGCAGGGAGCCCGCGGCGAGGTAGGCCCGGTAGAACTCCTGGAGCAGGACGGACACGCTCCAGCCGTCGAGGAGCACGTGGTGGAAGGTGATCAGGACACGGGTCGAGGGAGTCCGCCCGGCGTCGGCGGCGTCGGCGTCGTCCACGAGGGTGGCTCGCAGCAGTCCCGGCACGCGCAGGTCGAAGCCGCGCAGCCGGTCCCGTTCGATCACCTCGTCCCAGTCGACGGTGCCCGTGGGATGGCGGACCACCTCGGCGGCGGCCTGGTCGTGCACCACGATGCACGGCTCCTCGTCCCAGTCGAACGCGGCCCGCAGCACGGTCTCGCAGTCGAAGACGGACTGCCAGGCAGCGGTGAACCGGTCGGTGTCCAGCGGGCCGTGCCAGCGCCAGAACAGCTGCTGCACGTAGCGGCCGGTACCGCGGTGGGCCAGCGCGTCCAGCAGCAGAGCGTGCTGCTGGGGTGTGAGCGGCAGCGTCTGCGGCGCGGCGCAGGGCGCTTCGTCGAGCCGCTCGCGCCCGTTCGCCCCGGCGGCGTCGGCGGCGTCGGCGGCGGCCTGAACCGCCTGGTGGGCGCGGGCGGTGACGTGGGCGCCGAATCCGCTGGGAGCGGCACCGGGGATCTCGCCGTCCTCGCAGGCGCCGAGCAGGTCGGCGAGGAGCAGGCCTGCCAACTCGCCGTCGACGACGACGCGGTGCACGACGAGCAGCAGTGTGTGGTGCTCGGGCCCGTGGGCGATCAGCACGGCGCGCAGCACACCGACGCGTTCCAGGTCGAGTTCCCGACGGGCCTCGGCCAGCAGGGCCGGGGTGGGCGCGTGGCCAAAGACGGCGCTGGTGCGGCGCTCCAGGCGGGGGACGCGGGCCGGGTCGACATCGAGGCAGGGCAGCCCATCCGCACCGTCGCGCACCCGCGCGGACAGCAGCGGGTGGCGGGTGACGAGACGGGCCAGGGCGCTGTCCAGGTCGCCGTCGTCCAGCGGGCCACGCAGGTCGATGGCGAGCGGCACGTTGGGCGAGTTGTGGGGGTCGGCCCGGTGCCGGCGCAGCAGTCCCAGCTGCTCCTTTGTCAGGGGTACGGTGCCCGCCTCGTCCGTCCCTGGACCGGCGGTCGCGGCGGGCGGCGCGCTTGGGGGCTGGAACTTGGTCATCGGGTGTCTCCTGGGTCGGAATCCGAGGCTTGGGTTCATCCGGGCACACCTCGGCTCGGTGGTCGCCACCGTCCGGGCACGAGTGTGGTGCGCGCCGCCGACACGTCGCTGACGTGCGGCTGATGCGGCGCGCGGCGGTCAGCTGTGGCCCGAGCGGGCCTCGATGGGGGCCGCGAGGCGGTCCGGACCGACCCTGCTGTCGTGTGCGGTCAACACGGAGCAGGACAGCCGTAGTCGGCGCAGTCCGCCGGGGGCCGCCGCAGAAGCGGTGCGGCACCGGAGCCGTGCCGAGAGCGGCGAGCACGTGCCGGCCCAGGACGGCGGTGCGCCGCCCTGCGTGCGGCGCTGTGGGCGCGGCGAGGACACCGGCACGGCGCGCGGGGCGGCGAGCCGGTGGGCGCGCTCGCGCGCAGATGCGCGCGCCAGGCGGCCTGTGCGGCGGGCAACTCGCCTACGCCCCCTGCTTCCCGGTCGGCCTCAAGGACCCGTGAGCGCGTGCGGGTCCGGGCGCGCCACGCGGTGGCGGGGAGGAGTCCGCCATGACCGCGGCGAAGCCCGGATCGAGCATGGTGCGCGCCGACATGTCGTGTGCCGTGTCCAGGCCCGCGTCGTGGCAGGCGGTGCTCAACACATAGCGGCCCAGGACCCGGTGCGTGGCGAAGGCCCACTCGGCACGGGAGGCGAGCGTGCCGTCCGGGGCGAGCAGGCGGCCCGTGCGCAGGCCGAAGCCGAACTCGGTGAAGCGCAGCCGCATCCCCTGGCCGAGCGCCTTGGTGTAGGCCTCCTTCAGCGTCCACAACCGCAGTGTCTGCTCGGTCTGTTCGTCCTCCGCCAGCGGGGCCAGTTCGGCTGCCTCCGTCGGCGTGCACATCTGGGCCTGCAGCAGGTCGAAGCGCATCTGGCGGTCGGCGGGCTCCACGTCGACGCCGATCCGTCCGTCTCTGCTGAGCCCGACCGCCATCAGGTCACCGGTGTGGGTGAGGCTCAGATCGAGCTGGTCGAAGCCGCGCAGATACGGGCGCCCGCCGAGCCGGTAGGAAACGTCCAGCAACTCCGGTCCGGTGCGCAGCGCGGCCGCCGCCGTGTACTTCATCAGCAGGCGTGAGGCGACGAATCGGTGGCGCACTGTCGGGTCGGCGATGCGCCGGCAGCGGGCCCAGTCCCGCCGCCCGAGCAGCCGGCGCAGTCTGGGCTGGGTGAGAGCGGCGGGCAGCCATTCACCCCAGGTGGTGTGGACGACCGCATGGCCGTGGGCGCTCAGTTGCTCGTGCACCTGCCGCCACGGCCCGGCGGGCAGGACATGGATGGGCTCGCCGATCGCCTGCTGATCCACGGTGGCTCCCTTCTAGCCCGCGATGCGCGTGTCGTACAGGTCGAAGCTGCGGCTTGCCCGGAACCGCAGGAGTACCTCCTTAAGGACGGACTGCCTGACGCCGTCGGGCAGTTCGGGGACCGGGACGCCGAGCCTGCGTCCGATCCGGGAGAGGGCGAGCACCAGCCAGGCCGGCTGCGCGAGGAAGGAGTCCGTGCCGTCCTTGCCCTCCCACACCCCCAGGCATGCGGCGGCGGCGAGCACCAGGACGTAGCGGTCGACGAGGACGCAGGCCCGCGGGTCGGCGAGCGTGTCCCGCACCGATTCCGGGAGCGCGCCGCACTGCTCGCGCAAGTCGCGCATCTCCTGGACGAAGGCGTCCGCGAGATCGGCGAGTGCCGTCCCCAGCGGGCCGGCGGCGCGCAGCGGCCCGAGCCGTTCGGCGGCGCCGAGGAGAGTCGCGGTGAGCACGTCGTCGCCGCCCGACAGGGACAGCGCGCGGTAGTCCAGGTCCGGGACGGGAGTGGACAGCCGGAACAGGCGCGCGGTGGGCTCCTTGGTGGAGAACCACGACGTGCGGGCGAGGGCGCGCAGCCGCGGCACCAGCACGGCCTGGCAGGCCGCGCTGCCGGCATGGCCGAGCCCGGCGACGGGCAGGTCCCGCCCGAGTTTCTGGAAGCCGCCGTACAAAGGCCCCCGGTCGTAGCCGTGGGCCCCCAGGACGGTGGCCAGCTCCTCCAGGTCCTCGCGCAGCAGGTCCTGCATGGCCAACTTGACGGCAGCGGCCACCAGATGGGCACTGTCGGGCAGCAGGCTCAGCGCACGCAGTCCGATGACGGCCATGCTGTCGCAGGCCAGCAGGTCGGCGAAGACACCGGCGAGCACCGCGTGGTGACGGCGCGCCGGCTGTCCGCCGGCGCGGCCGGTGGTCGCGGCCCGCACCGCGAAACGCAGAGCGCTGTCGACCCCGGCGACGACGGTGGCGGGGATCAGGCAGCGGTTGACCATGAAGGTGCGCAGGGCGAGCGGGACACCGTCACCGATGTCTCCGACGAGGGTGCCGGCGGGGACGGGGCAGTTGGTGAACTCCAGTCCCGCGAACCGGTTGCCGCGCATTCCGGGGGTGGGAACCCGCGGCAGTCTGCGCAGACCGCCCGGCGGGAGCCGCTCACGATCGAGCAGCAGCACGGAGTGGCTTTTCGGGCCTGCCGAGGTCGCCGTGCGCGCGTACATGACGAACGCGTCCGCCCGCTCGGCGTTGATGATGACGTCCTTTTGGCCGCCGAGGACAAAGCCGCCGCCGGGGGCGGGGCGCGCCGTGAACTCGTCGCGCAGGATCGCGTTCGCGTGGGTCAGTTCGTGGTGCAGGATCGTGACACGGCCGCCGCCCCCGGAGAGCAGATGCCGGGCTGTGCGCTCGCGTTGCTGGTCGTCGCCCGCCGCCCAGACGGCGGACGCGCCGAACAGGGCCGTGATCCCGTAACCGAAGCCGAGGGCGACGTCGCGGCGGAAGACCGGTCGCAGCACGCGGGCGAGCATGTCGGGGCGGGCGAGCCGGCCACCGAGCTCCCGGGGGACGAACTCGGCGGCGAGCCCGGCATCGGTGAGCAGCGCCTCGGTGGCCTGCGGCGTGCGGCGCCGCTCGTCGGCGTCGAGAAGCCAGCGATAGCCGTGCGGGTTGCGCGGATCGGCCGGGTCGCCGAGGAGTTCCTCGATCCACGCGGCGCGCTCGGCGCCGTCGGACGGCGCGGCGTCGGCCGCGGATGTCCGGGGGATCAGCGTGCCCGTCACAGGACTGTGACCGCGCTCTCTGCGTGCTTCTTGGCGAGGTTGAGCGTCGCCGTGCTGTTGCGGCCCAGAGCCTGCCTGACGTAGCGGCGGGCCTCGCTCACCTCCGCGTCCTCGCCCAGCACCTTCGTGATGTTCTCCTCGCGCAGCACGACACTGTGCTGTGCGAGGACGGTGACGCCCCTCTCGTCGGGTACGACGGACCATTCACCGGTGTGCGCCGACATCAGCAGCGGGGTGGCCGTCTGCTTGTAGACGATGCGTCCGGCGTGCGGGAAGCAGACCCGGACGGATTCGGTGGTGTGCGAGGAGCCGTCGGCCGTGCGCGTGTCCATCGACATGACCTGGACGCCGGGCTGGTCCTCGGTGAAGTCGAGCCGGGAGACGTGCGGCACCAGTTCGGGCCAGTCGCCGATCCGGTAGAGGAAGTCGTAGACCAGCTCTGCCGGTCCGTTCACGCGCACCGAGTCCTCGAACGACAGGACCAGGTCGTCGAGGCGGCCCCACTGCTCGGCGAGCCGGCGCAGATTGTCCAGCTCCGCACGGCTGTTGGTGTCGGTGGCCCGCTCCACCCATGCCACGTCGTCCGGGTTGTCCGCGGCGACAGTGAAGTCGTGCAGCAGCGTCAGCCGGGACCGGTCGGCGCCGAGCGCGTCGACGATCCAGGTGCCGCCCATGGACTGGACGGGGGCGGCGGGCAGTTCCTGCCGGAACTCGACGCGCCGCCGCTGCGGATCCAGGGTGCGGCGCGAGGTCCACGACTTGACCTGGCCGTTGGCGGTGGCCCACATGCGCAGCCGCTCGCGCCCGCCGTCGAACTCGAGCTGCTCCACGTGCACGTTGGGCGGGAAGAACAGCGGCCAGCGGATGGCGTCGGAGATCAACCCGTACAGCACGCCCGCCGGCGCGGCCACGGTCACCTCGTGCGTCGTGCGATGCACTGGCTCAGCGGACATGGCCAGTTCCTCACTTTCCGGATCAGGAGAGGGTTCGTAACTGCTGCGGGTTTCGTCATCGGATCTCAGCGTTTGTCAACTTCTGTTACTGGTCGGGGTGTTGTCGGTGGTGGCCGGTAGCCTGACCGGGTGATCGTCACGCATGCCTACCGGTTTGCGCTGGACCCGACGCCCGGTCAGGTCGGCGCGCTGCTGCGGCATGCCGGTGCGGCCCGGGTGGCGTTCAACTGGGGTATCGCGCAGGTGAAGGCGAACCTCGGGCAGCGGGAGGCGGAGGGGTCCTACGGCATTGCCGAGGACGATCTGACGCCGTCGTTCGGCTGGTCGATGTATTCCCTGCGCAAGGCCTGGAACGCAGCGAAGAGCGAGGTGGCGCCGTGGTGGGCGGAGTGCTCGAAGGAGGCGTACGCCACCGGGCTGGAGCAGCTCGCCCGGGCCTTGAAGAACTGGGCCGATTCCAAGCGCGGCAAGCGCAAGGGCCTGCGGATGGGCTTTCCTCGCTACAAGTCGAAGCGGAAGACCATGGCGTCGGTTCGGTTCACCACCGGCACGATCCGCTTGGAAGACGACCGCAGGCATGTCACGCTCCCGGTCCTGGGAACGATCAGGACGCATGAGTCCACACGGAAGCTGCACCGCCGGATCGCGGCCGGTAGGGCGGTGGTGAAGTCGGCGACCGTCCGCCGCGAGGCGGGCCGCTGGTTCGTGTCCTTCACCTGCGAAGTCGAGCGCGCCGAGACTACCCCGGGCCGGGCGGATGCGGTGATCGGCGTCGACCTGGGCATCAGGCACCTCGCGGTGTTCTCCGACGGCCGCCCGGCCGCCGAGAATCCCAAGCACTACGACGCCGCGCGCCGCAAGCTCGGCCGCCTGTCCCGTACGGTCGCCCGCCGCCTGGGCCCTGACCGGCGCACCGGGCAGCAGCCCTCGAAGCGCTGGCAGCGCGCGGATGCGGCCCGCAACCGGGTGCACTACCGCACCGCGAACCTGCGGCGGGACGCGCTCCACAAGCTCACCACCAGCCTGGCCCGCGAGTACGGCACGATCGTGGTGGAAGACCTCAACGTCTCGGGGATGCTCAAGAACCGCAGACTCGCCCGCGTCGTGGCCGACGCCGGGTTCGGCGAGATCCGGCGTCAACTCGCCTACAAGACCCAGTGGAACGGCGGAACGCTCGAAGTGGCGGACCGCTGGTTCCCCAGCAGCAAGACGTGTTCCGGATGCCAGGCAGTGACACCCAAACTGCCTCTGCGGATACGGATGTACGTGTGCGAACACTGCGGACTCGTCCTCGACCGGGACGAGAACGCGGCACTGAACCTCGCCGCGCTCGTGAAGCGGCACGTCGCCGGGAGTGGCCCGGAGACAGAAAACGGACGTGGAGCCGACCGTAAGACCCCGCCCTGCGGGGCCGGTGGCGTTGAAGCGTCTACCCCGCATTGACACCTCCCGGTATTGAGTGAGACGGGGACCTTCGCCCAGCAATGGGCGAATCACCGAGATTCGTAGAAACTCGGTGAACGGCGCGGTCAGAAGTTGCCCAGGCCACCACAGACGTTGAGCGCCTGTGCGGTGATGGATGCGGCGTGCTCGGTGGTCAGGTAGCCGACGAGGCCCGCGACCTCCTGCGGTGTGGAGTAGCGGCCGAGCGGGATCTTCGCCTCGAACTGCTCCTGCACGTGCTCCTGCGTGGTGCCCCAGGCGCTGGCATAGCCCTGGCGGACCCGCTCGGCCATCGGCGTCTCGACGTAGCCGGGGCAGACCGCGTTGACGGTCACGCCGCTGGGGGCGAGCTCCTTGCCGAGCGCCTTGGTGAAGCCGACGACCCCGTGCTTGGAGGCGGAGTAGGGGGCACCGAGCAGGACGCCCTGCTTGCCGGCGGTCGAGGCGATGTTGATGATGCGTCCGCCGCGGGCGTCGGCCAGGCCGCCGTTCTTGAGCACCTCGCGCGTGAGCAGGAAGACGCTGTTGAGGTTGGTGTCGATGACGTCGTACCAGAGCTCGTCGGAGATGCCGGCGGTGGGGCCGCCGCCGCTGCGCCCGGCGTTGTTGACCAGGACGCTGATCGGGCCGAAGGCGTCGACGGCGGCACGGACGAGCGCTGTGATGGACTCCGCGGAGCGCACGTCGGCGACGGTGCCCTCGGCTTCCAGGCCCTCCTCGCGCAGGTCCTCGACGGTCTGCTTGACCTGCTCTGCGGTGCGCGCGCAGATGAACACGCGGTGGCCGCGACGGCCGAGGTCGCGGGCGACGGCCAGACCGATGCCGCTTGTCGCGCCTGTGACCAGGGCGACCGGCTTCGCGGGCGACGGTGAGGACGGGGATGACGTCATCGTGTTCTCTCCATTTCCATGGCGCCGGTTGTGCTCTCGGTCTCGACCGTGTCCTGAACGGCTCGAAGGCCGCCGGAGGGCCGCTTGAGAGGCGCTGCACAATCACCGGCCACGAGGTGGACCGGGGCGAGCGCCTCGGCGAGCGCCCCTGGGGTCAGCAGGTCGCCCCGTGCGGCGAGGTAGCCGTCGGGCCGCACGAGCGCCCAGGAGCCCGCCTCCAGGCCGAGGGCGGCGCACAGGGTGCCGTCCGGGTCGGGCAGCGGCCCGGGTCCCGCGCCGCTGCCGCCGACGCAGCGCACGGACAGCCAGGCGCCGAACCGGTGGGCCGCCTCGCACGCCGCGCGCACAACAACGCTGTCGGCGTCGTGGCCGCCGGGGGCGACGAGCAGGGACCAGCGCACGTCGCGCAGTTCGCACACCAGCGCGTCACTGACCGTGGCCGCGCCGGACACGCGTTCGCCGGGTGCGGGCCCGTGCCGTCGGCGCGCGCCGGTGACGGGCGGGGCGACGGCCGTGGTCAGGGACGAGCCGGCGTAGTCCAGGCGCAGCCCCGACATGCCGCCCAGCACCTTGCGCTGGATGGCGCGGCGCAGCGGGGGCACGGCGCGGACGACACAGAAGACGAGCGGCAGGGCCACCGCGGCCAGGGCGTTCTTGAACTGGACCAGCCACGTGGCGGTGCGCGTCGAGTCGAGCAGGGCCTTGCCGACCGGGACCCGCTCCTGCCCGTAGGTGTCGAGCAACGGCCGCCCCGCGTAACCCCGGTGGACCGTGGCGAGCTTCCAGGCGAGGTTGTACGCCTCCTGGATGCCGGTGTTCATCCCCTGCCCGGAAGCCGGGCTGTGCACATGGGCGGCGTCACCCGCGACGAACACGCGGCCCTCGTGCATCCGCGGGACCATGCGCTGCTGGAAGGTGAAGACGGACGTCCACTCGGGCTCGCCGACCCGTACGGCGGTGCCCAGGCCCCGGGAGAGCTTGGTGGCGCACCGCTCGGCGGGGCCCATCGCACCGGGGCTGTCGGGGGCCGTGTCGAGCAGGCGCCAGTGGCCCTCACGGGCGTAGGGAACCATCATCAGGGCCTGGCCGCCGGTGTGGACCCAGTAGATGCTGTCGGGCGGCAGGTCCATCTGGACGGGGGCGTCGAGGAGCATCCAGGTGTCGCGGCTCTCGCCGAGCAGCGGCAGGCCGAGGGTCTTGCGGACGGTGCTGTGGCCGCCGTCGCAGCCCACGAGCCAGGGCACCGTGCAGATTTCCTCCATCTCGTCGGCGCTGTCACCGTGGGTCAGTCGCGCTCGTACGCCCGTCGCGTTCTGCTCGAACCCCGACAGACGCACGCCCCATTCGACCTCCACGCCGAGCCGGGCGACGGCCGCGCGCAGCACGGCCTCGGTGCGGGTCTGCTCGATGATGACGGTGTAGGGGTAGCGGGTGGGCATCGAGGTGTAGTCGGCGTCGAGGCGGACCAGGCGTCGGCCGGTGGCGTACATGGTGAACGCCCTGTTGCGGCGGCCGTGCTGGAGGATGCCGTCGACTGTTCCCATCTGGTCGAAGGTCTCCAGGGTGCGCGGGTGGACGGCGACGGCGCGGCTGGTGCGGGAGGGCCCGGCCGCGGCGTCGACGAGGCGCACCCGCAGGCCCCTGCGGGCCAGTTCGTGGGCGGCGGTGAGGCCGACCGGTCCGGCTCCCACGACGAGGACGTCGGGGCCGGCGGGGACGTCGGGGTCGGCGGCCGCGGGGCCGGAGCTCATCACAGGCCGGCCGCAACCGGCACGGCGGTAATCACGCGGCCGGCGACGGCGAGGAACGGTCGGATTCCTCCGAGGACGCCCCGGCCTTCAGGCCGGGGAGGAATCGGACTCCTGCGGAGCAGGGCAGGAAACGGGGTTTCGCCCCCAGGGCGAAAAACCGCCCACATGATCGGGTACGGTGCCCACCGTGCGTTGCGAGAACCAAGCGCGCACGGCGTGCTGAGCGAGAGCCAGGCCAGCACAGCAGCATCCTCCAAAACTTCATGTGTCCGGGCTGGTTCCAACCCGGCTGGTGTTGATCGTGTAAGACCTGGTGGACCGCCGGTCCGCAGGCGAGGTGAGCCAGGAATCCCCCTGCTTCAGCTGGGGGAGGGTTCAACATGGCGGGTCTCCTGTCGGGCGGGCGGAAGGACGCTGAGTGGGGTTCAGGGCGTCGGCTGCGGCGGCGAGGGCGCGCACCTTGTGCCTCAGCGCCTGCCGTTCGACCTTGCCGGTGGGGGTGCGGGGCACGGCGTTAAGGGCCGCAACCCTGCGGATCCGCTCGAAGGGGGCGAGCCGCCGGTTGGCCTCCTCGACGACCGAGTCCAGCGTGTCGAGGACGGTGCGCGCGGCGCGCCGCCCGGGGCCGGGCGACTCGCTCAGGACGATGCCCGCCCACACGACGGCGCCGTGCTCCGCGTCCGGCCAGCCCACGACGACGCATTCGGCGACCCTCGGGTCCTCGGCGATGATCCGCTCGACGCCGGTCGGTGACACGAGTTCGTTGTCGTACTTGAAGACGTCGCCGAGCCGGTCCACCAGGAACAGACGGCCCTCCGCGTCGAGCCGGCCGACGTCACCGGTGGACAACCAGCCCTCCGCGTCGATGCCAGACGGCTCGTCGTCGCTCAGGTAACCGGCCATCACCTGGGGTCCGCGCACCTGCACTTCACCGGTGGACCACACCGCGACGGGCTCCCGCGAGCCGAGGCCCACGACCCGGCATTGGGTGCCGGGCAGGGGCGGGCCGACGGCGCCGCGCACCGCGGGCTCGCCCAGCCGCTGCATGTGGGACAGCGGGGAGAGTTCGGCCAGGCCGTAGCCCTGGACGACGGGGACGCCGAGCGCGTGGCGCAGGCGGCGGGCGGCCTCGGGTGCCAGCGCGGCGCCGCCGGACATGACCGCGGTCAGCCGCGGGCCCGCCGGGATTCCCGCACAGGCGGTGGTCAGCCGTGGGTCGTCGGCGAGCCGGTGCAGGCGGGCGGGCAGCCCGTAGTAGTGGGTGGCGCCCACCCGGGCGGCCAGGGCGAGCGAGGCCACCGGGTCCGGGTCCTGGCACAGGACCTGTGAAGCGCCCGCGCACACCGCCGAGTTGAGGTGCATCACATGGAACAGCGGCAGGTGGTTGAGGGTGACCGAGCCGGGTCCCAGGCGCTGGGCCGCAGCGGTCTGGGCGGCGTTGGCGACGAGGTTGCGGTGGGTGAGCCTAACTCCCTTGGGGCGTCCGGTGGTCCCGGTGGTGAACTGCACGCACACCACCGAGGACGGATCGGCGGCCGGCCCGCCCGGCTCGTACGGCTCCTCGGACAGCCCGTCGAGGGCCGTGCGCAGCGGGAGGGTGTCACCGGGGACGACCCCGTCATCGGCGTCGGTGACGACGACGGTGTGCAGCAGCGGCAGCCGCTCGCGCAGCTTCAGCAGCCGCTCGGCGGTGGCTGCCGGGACCAGGACGATCTCGATGCCGGCGGCGGTGCAGAGGTGGTGCAGCGCCCTGTCGTTCACCAGCGGATTGATCAGGGCGACGGTGTTGCCGCTGCGGCTCGTGCCGTAGTAGGCGGCGGGAAAGACCGCGTCGAGGGTGTTGGCCACGCCGACCACGGCGCCCCGGCGGCCGACGGCGCGGGCGAGGAAGCGGGCGATCCGGTCGGCGTGGGCGTCGAGCTGCCCGAAGGTGACGGTGCCCCGCCCAGTGGTGAGGGCGGGCGCGTGGGGATCGCGTGCGGCGGCGCGGCGCAGGAGTCCGTCCAGTGGCAGTTGCGGGTAGCTGAAGTGCGGCACGGCGTAGGCCCCCTTCGACGGGTCGACGGGCTGGCTGGTTGACGTGGTGGTGCGCACCACGCTCGGGGCCGGGGCTTGAGAGAGGTTCGAAACTCGCTCGACCCCGGCCTCAGAACGTGAGGGGAATCGACGGAGCCCGTTGCCTCACCGAAGGAAGTGGCCATGACCACGCACACCGAACTCGCCCCGCACAACTCGGCGTTCGCCGCCCTGTACGCGCAGGTGCAGCAGTTTTACGCGCGCCAGATGCAGCTCCTCGACCGCGCCGAGTCAACGCGGTGGGCGGACACGTTCACCGAGGACGCCGTCTTCGACGTGCCGACCCTTGCGGCGCCCGTGCGCGGCCGTGTCGGCCTGGCCGCGGCGCAGCCGCCGAACTGGCGGAGGCGGGCGATCGGCACCGACTTCATGGGCATGTTCGACTTGACATCCTCCCCCTCCTAAAAGAGGGGGATTCCAACCCAGGTGGGTTGAGGTTCACGGATACTCGAACGGCTGGTGGCCGCTGTCAGCCCTCCGGCACCGGCTGATCGCCGGGGGCGGGGAATCCCGCCCTGTCCTGCCGCGACGTTGGTTGCTGCGTTGGTGTCTGCGTTGCAGGTGAAGCCGCAGAAGGAGCAGACGAACTCGGCTTGGCTCTTGCGCGAGTTCTTGTCGATCCATCCGCAGGCGGAGCAACGCAGGGAGGTGTAGGGGGCGGGTACGTCTTCGACCCGGCCGGGGGCCTTGTGCTCGGTGCGCTGCCGGAGCAGGCCCCAGCCCTGCGCGAGGATCGCCCGGTTCAGCCCGGCTTTCTGCTTGACCTGCTTGCCGGGCTGCTCGGCGGTTCCCTTGGCCGAGCGGGTCATGTTCTTGATGTTCAGCTTCTCGAACCGCACCAGGCCGTAAGTGCGGGCCAGCATCGTGCTGGTCTTCTCGCACCAGTCCTTGCGCCGGTCGGCTTCACGTGCTTTGAGCTTGGCGACCTTGGCGTACTCGGCGGTCTTCTGCTCGCTTCCCTTCGGGGCGCGTGCGGCACGTCGCTGGTGTTTACGGACCTGCGCGCGTTCCTTCACGGTGAGCTGCGGGCAGTTCAGCTTCCGCCCGTCCGACAGGGCGGCCGTGATTTTCACGCCCCGGTCGATACCGATGACCTCGCCCGTACCGGGCGCCTCGACCGGTAGGGGGATGACCGCGAACGCCACGTGCCACTGGCCGTTGCGCAAGGTGACACGGAAAGTCTTCGCCTTGGGCAGTTCGGGCCGGGTGAGCCTAAAGCGGACCCAGCCGCAGCCGGGCACCTTGACCTGAGCCCACCGGCGGTTGAGCTTGTGCACCACCACCAACCGGCCCATGACCTGCTTGCCGGTCTTCGCGTTGAGCTTGGCGCTGCCGTCATCGGTCAACTCCGGCACCCGGTCGGTGCCGATGACGCGGAATCCCTCGTGCCGGTACTTCTTACGCCAGGTCGGCTCACCGAACCCGGAGGTGAACCTGGCGTTCTTGGCCTTGGCGAAGTCGTTCAGCGCTTGCTGCTGAACGTCCGCGTTCCCGTTGCCGAGCCACTCGTTGTCGCGCCGGGCTTCGGTGAGTTGCCTGCACTGTTCGGCGAAGCCCGGCGCGGCCTTGCGGCCCTGGTACCAGTGCGAGTGCTGCTCGACGGCGAGGTTCCACACGTACCGGGCGTGCGCGCAGTGCAGGAGCATCTGCTGCTCCTGCTGCGGCGTCGGGTACATACGGAACCTGACATGGGACCATTTTAGCTCGATGATGGTCCCATGAAGCATGTGAACCTGAGACTCCCCGACGATCTGCACGAGCAGGCCAAGGCCGCCGCCGAGGCTGACGACCGCTCCCTGAACTCATGGCTTGTATCGCTCGTACGCCGCGCTGTCGCGGATGGTGAACACCGTTCCGCCCAGGGGGCGTAACGGCTACCTCTGCCCCGCTACGCGGGAGCGGGCATTCACCCCGGCCCCGAAGGACCGGGCACCCTGCCCGGAACCCGGCGGTGGAGCGCCCGGACGGCGCCCCGGAGGTGCGCTGCTGCACGACCGTCTACGCCTCGGTGATCGGCGGCGTCTCCCGCGTGCACCGGGTGTGCGTGTGCGAGGACGTGCTGGTGCGCGGCGCCGGCGGACAGCTGCTCGTGTCGACCCGCAAGGTCACCCGGGACGACCTCGGGTGAGAGCCGGGGCCTGCGTGTTCAGGCCAGGCAGCAGGGCGGCCCGCCGTTGGCCTCGATCATGTCGTCGAGGGCGGCCTGCCGCTCGGCGATGGCCAGCGGGGCGTCGGCGGGCAGGCCCTGGAGTTCGGCGTAGGCGCGGCGGAGGTTGGCGGACAGCCGCTCCGGGTCGAGGAGGTCCGCGTAGTGTCCAAGGTGTGCGCCGCGCGCCGTCTCCAGCGGGGTCAGGCCGGCCCGCACGCCCTCCTCGGCGAGCCGTTGCACCAGGTGCAGATAGCCTTCGACGGCGTCGAACACCTCGGGGCCGCACAGCGGTCCGTGACCGGGTACGACGGTGGTGGCGCCGAACGCGCGCAGCCGTTTAAGCGCCGCCAGGGATCCGGCGATCGAGCCCATCAGGCAGAAGGGTGTCACCCCGTTCATGGCGAGATCACCGGTGAACAGGACCTTCTGCCGGGGCAGCCAGACCACCGTGTCGTTGGAGGTGTGGGCGGGCCCGACGTGCTCCAGGTCGGCACGGATCGCGCCGACATGGAGGGTGAGGCGGTCGCGGTAGGTCACGGTGGGCGGCGCGAGTTCGATGCCGCCCCACTGAACGTCCGGCCACAGGCCCGTCAGGTGCAGTCCGGCCGCCATCATCTCGGTGCGCGTGCGCTCGTGGCCGATCACGACGGCCTCGGGGAAGACGAAGTTGCCGAAGGCGTGGTCGCCGTGGAAGTGCGTGGTGACGACGGCGCGCGGCGCCGTGGGGTTCAACTGCAGTGCGGTGGCTCGCAGATGGCGGGCCCGGGCCTCGGTCGCGGTGGTGTCGACGAGGGCGCTGTGGCCGCCGGAGACGATGATGCCCGCGTTGTTCAGGCACCAGCCGCCGGGCAGCTGGAGATACGCGTGCACGCCTTCGGCGATCTCGGTGGCCCGGCCGGCCGGGGCGACGGCGCTCACCGGGGTGCGGACAGTGGGGCTGGGGCGCAAGCCGTCTCCTCACGCAGTTCTCGGTGCTGGCGAGCCTGCTCCGTCCACCTCGCAGCGCGGTGGACAGCGGCCGAACCCGCCCTGCACGAGCGGCTCTCGACCGGTTGTCGACCGATACCTAAGACCGTTGCGGCCGAAGCCGGTCCACCGGATCCACCGAGTGAGGGAGCCCGCATGAGCGAGCGCCGCCGATGGCCGTCACGTCTGCTGCGGCAGGTCTGGTCCGGGCCTGTCGCCCTGGGAATGCGCCACGCGGCCGGTGGGATGAACCGCCCGCGCACACCGGACGCGTTCTTGGCGCAGCCTGCCCAGGGCCACCCGGAGCGGCTGCGTGCGGGTGTGCCGCTGACGTCGCTGGAGCTGGCCCTGACGCGGGAGCTGGACATCCGCTGGCGTTCGCGCGCCGAGGGCTGAGGGCGGTCGGGCGGATCCGTCCTCGGGTGGACGGGGACGGATCCGTGGGCGATCCGCGAGGTGAGGGGGCTCGGCGGTGCCGGCCGCCGCCCGCTTCCACGGGGATCGCGGCGGCGGCGGCCGGCGCCTTGACCGCGGCCGGTTCGTCCCGGATCCGCCGGCCGCCGGGCTTGAGGATCTCGCCGTGGACGCCGCAGCGAGGGCGGCCGGCTTCGGCAGGAGCGTGATCCCGGGGCGCAGCGCAGCAGCACGCCCGGGGCGGGGCCGGCCGGGCCCGCGCCGACGCCGCAGACGTCGGCGCGGGCGGTGGCGCGGGTGGTGGCGTTACGCTCCGCATGCCCGACCCGGGCAGTTGGCCGGGTGTGCCCGGTCGTGGCTCAGGCCACGGCCCGGGCGGCGGACAACGCTCCGTTGACCAGGGCGAGGAAAGCGCGCGGCGTGTCGGCCTCCTCGAGTGCGTCCTCGTCCACGGTGATCCCGAAGTCGCGCTCGATGTGGCCGGCGGTCTGCAGGAGTGCGAGCGAGTCGTAGCCGATTTCCATGAACGGGACGTCGATGACGTCGCCGTCCAGGTCGACGCCCTCTCCCTCGCCGGCGCACTCGCGCAGCAGGGCCTTCAGGTCGCTGAGTTCAAGGCGGTCCATGATCTCTCCGTTTCGGTTGCGGCTGTGGGAACGAGCGGGTCAGCGGGCGGGGCAGGAGCGCCGGGCAGTGACGCTGAGGACGGCCCGTGTCATCGGTGCGCCCTCACCGGTGTCCTCCGGCCGGTTCGGGTACGGGCGCGGTGCGGCGCGCCACGCGGCAGGCACGCCCGATGAGCCGGGGCAGCTCCGGGCCGCGTACGAAGAAGTGGTCGCCCGGCACCGTGCGGCGCACGAGGCGATCGCTGGTCCACTGCTGCCAGCCGTCCAGTGCGGCGGGCCCGACCACGGGGTCGTCGCGCCCGCCGACAGCGAGCACGGGCACCGGCAGGGGGCCTCCCGTGGCGTCGTCCACAGCGGCGGCGCGCAGCGCGCGGGCCAGCTTGAGGTCGTCTCGCAGCACGGGCAGGACGGTGCGGTGCCAGACGCTGCCCCGCTCGGCGAGCGGTCCGTCGGGCGCGGCGCCCAAGTCGCCGACGAAGCCCAGCAGTTGCTCGTCGGTGGTGATCTCGCCCGGTGCGGCAGTGCGGGCGGCGGTGTGCGGGGCGGGGCAGGCCCCGACGGCCAGCAGCGCGGGACCGGGCAGGCCGGCGTCGAGCAGGGCACGGGTGAGGGTGTAGGCGACCATGCCGCCGAGGCTGTGCCCGTACAGCGCGTACGGGCCCTGGTCGGCGGCGTCGGCGAGTCGGCCGAGCAGATCTCCCAGCAGCCCGTCGCGATCTGTCGCCCGAGGCTCACGCCGCCGGGTCCCACGCCCCGGGAGCAGCAGGGGGACGACGTCGGTGCCGGGGCCGCAGTGTTGCTGCCAGCGGCCGAAGCTCGACACCCCGGCGCCGGCCTGCGCGAAGCAGTACAGCCTTACGTCCATGGGCCGAGCCTCGCCGACACCTCTGGAGAATGGCTTGAACCGGACGGCCCGTCAGGCGGCGTACAGGTCGAACGTGGAGGAGCGGCGCGGCCCGCGCAGGACGTCGAGCTTCGGGTCGACGGCGAGCATCGCGTGGTGCAGGCGCTGCAACTGCGGTGCGGGTTCGACGCCGAGCTCCTCGATGAGCCGGCTGCGCAGCCGGTGGTAGACGCCGAGCGCCGCCGCCTGCCGGCCGGAGCGGTAGAGCGCCACCATGGCCTGCGAGTGCAGTCCCTCGTGCTGCGGGTGACGGGCGATCAGGTCGGTGAGTTCGGCTATGACCTCGACATGCCGGCCAAGGCGCAGATCGGCGTCGATGCGGCGCTCACGGGTGACGAGGCGGCTCTCCTCCAGCCGCATGACCTCGATCGACAGGATGGGCCCGACGCGCACGTCGACCAGCGCGGCGCCCTGCCACAGGTCCAGCGCTGCCCGGTAGGCGGCGGCCGCCTGCTCGTCCTCGTCCTCGTCGGAGGCCTGCTGCCCCTCGGCCACCAGCCGCTCGTACTCGCGCACGTCGACGGCCTCGGACGGTATCTGCAGCAGGTAACCGCCGTGCCGGGTGGCCAGCACGTCCTTGGCGGCGCCGGGCACACCGGGCCCCATGGCCGTGCCCAGCCTGCGGCGGAGCTGGAGGATGTACGTCTGCAAGGTGGTGAGCGCACTCTGCGGCAGCTCGGTGCCCCAGATCTCCTCCATGAGCGTGGGTACGGGCACGACCCGTCCCGGGTAGAGCGCGAACAGTGCGAGGATCTGTCGTGGCTTGGCCGCCGTCGGAACGATCGACATCCCGTTGACGGCGGCACTCAGCGGACCCAGAACCTGAATCTTCATGGTCTCCTCCGTACCGGTATCCAATGGGCGTCGATTTTGCGCCGCACAGAGAATTCTTGTCTTTTCTTCACAAGCCGGGGACGAGACGAACCGTAGCCGCCCTCAATCTTTCGCAGCGTCATCTTCCAGGCGCCTTCGAGCAGTTCTCCACGTATCTGTTCCTGACACGGCACTGACACAGGACTGACCCTTTCGGCAGGGCGCCCTGCAGCGCCTTCCGGAAAAGTCGGAGCGCTATTAGCTTCCCGTTCATGGATACCCGTGCGAAGCGTGATGTGCCGACAGACGCGGATCCCCTGACCCGGCACTTGCTGCGTCAGATGGCCGCCCGTGCCACGCGGCCGGAGCTGCCCGAACTCCCGGACGACGAGGCGGAGGTGGACCACGGGCCGGATGCGATCCACACGATGCGGCTGATCGCCGCGTGGCACCGGCGCGGAATCGAAGCGGGCTTTCCCGAACTGATGGCACGCCCGCGCTTCGCCACCGGCGGGAGGTGATTGCGCGCCCCGACGACGGCACGCGCCGCCTGAAGGCGCCCGCGCCCGCGGAGAACGCCCGGCTCCTCGCCTCAAGGCCTCGCACACGCCTCCTTGAGAGACGCTCGCGTCCGCCCCGCAAGCGCCCCGATCCGTCTATGGTCCGGTAACCGAAGAGCTTTTCATGGTTTTCCGGTAAGCCGGAAACGGATCACGGGAGGGAGCCCCATGGAATTCGGCGTGAACTTTTTCCCGGCCATCGACCCGGCGCGGAAGAGTGCGAGCACCTATTACGACGAGAGCCTTCAACTGGTCGAGCTTGCCGAGACACTGGGATTCGAGCACGTCCAGACCGGCGAGCATTACGGCTCCGCCTACGGCGGCTACAGCCCCGACCCGGTCGTGTTCCTGACGGCAGCGGCCGCGCAGACCACCCGCATACGGCTGGTGACCGGCGCGGTCATCTCGTCGTTCGCCCACCCCGTACAGACCGCCGCACGCCTGGCACTTCTCGACAACCTCTCGCACGGCCGCCTCGACGTCGGCTTCGGCCAGGGCTTTCGGCCCGAGGAGTTCGAACTGTTCGGCGTGCCCATGGAGGAAAGCCGCACCCGCTTCACCGAGGCCGTCGACGCGTGCATCGCCCTGTGGAGCGGCCAGGAGGTCCGCTTCGAAGGCGACGTGCACCGGTTCGGCCCGGTGACCGGCTTCCCGCTCCCCTACCAGCGCCCGCATCCGCCGGTGTTCGTCGCATCGGCGACCAGCGCCGAGTCGTGCGCGCGGGCGGGCACCCAGGGCCACCACCTGCAGATCGCCCCCTCGCTGACCAGCCCTCAGCAACTGGCGGAGATGACCACGGCCTACCGCGCGGCGCGCCGGGCCGCGGCCCACGAGGGCCCGGGGCGCATCCAGATCAAGTACACCTGCTATCTCGGCAAGAACCGGGACGTGGCCCTGGCGAACGCCCGTACCACCGAGCGCAACCACGTGGAGATGATGGCCGGCGCCGTCGCCTCCCGGGCGAGCGCGCGCCCCGCGCGGCACCCGGTCCACGAGACGTTCGCGCACAAGGCACGCGCCTACGACTTCGACAAGGCGCTGGCCGACCACGAGGTCCTGGCCGGCACGCCCGACGACGTGCGCACGCAGATCGAGACGATCCGCGCCTGGTACGGCTCCGACATCTGCCTGAGCCTGCAGTTCAACCCGGGACATGTGCCCTACGGGCGCGCCGTGCGCGCCATGGATCTGTTCGCCGCGGAGGTCGCCCCCGCCTTCACCGACGCCGACCCGGCCGTGACCGCGACGGTGGCCGCGTGAGGGGCGCTGACATGCACGGCACACAGCAGCACCCGCGGCTGCCCGTCGTCCGGCACTGGCCCGGCAACCATCCCGCCCGGCTCATGGACGCGCCCGGCGGCGGTCGGCTGCCGGGCCCTTCGTCCGGCGAAGAGGTGACCGGCCGCGTGCAGGGCAAGGAGCAGGCGTTCCCCCTGGACTTCACCGTCCCCGACCGGCTCGAGTGACGCGCGAGGAAGATACGAGGAAGAGATGCAGTTCCGCATTCTCGGTCCCGTGGAGATCCGGGACGAGCGAACCGGCCTGAAGATCCTTCCCACGGGCGCCAAGCAACGCGCCCTGCTGGGCGCGCTCGTCGTGAAATCCGGGCACGTCGTGTCCGTCCACCGGCTGATCGACGAGCTGTGGGGGGAACACCCGCCCGCCAACGCGACGAACGCGCTGCAGGCGCATGTGGCCCGGCTGCGCCGCCTTCTGCCCATGCCCGAGCCAGGGTCGGGCGAGCAGCACCACGAGTGGATCGTGACGCGCTCGCTCGGCTACGTCCTGCGCCTGGGCCGGAACACGACCGACGCCAAACAGTTCCACGAACTGGCCGCCCAGGGCCGGGCCGCCGCCGCGGACGATCCGCAGCACGCGGCTGAACTGCTGCGCGCCGCCCTGGCATTGTGGCGGGGCCCCGCATTGGAGGGCAGTGTCCGTGGCGACATCTGCGCGGCCGAGGCGGCGCAACTGGAGGAGATGCGGCTCACCGCGTTGGAGACGCTGTACGACGCGTGTCTGCGCGCGGCCCGGCACGACGAGATCATCGGCGAGCTGGAGGAACTGACGACGGATCACCCGATGCGGGAGCGGTTCCACGACCTGCTGATGGTGGCCCTCTACCGGTGCGGACGCCAGGCGGAGGCGCTGAGCGTGTACGACCGAGCGCGCAAGCGCCTGGTGCGCGAGCTGGGCGTGGAGCCGGGGCCCGCTCTGCGCGACCGGATGGACGCGATCCTGCGGCACGACCCGGGCCTGGCAGCACCAGGGGCGGTCGAGCGCATGGCGTCGGTGCACCCGATGCCGTTTCCGGCCCTCACAGACGTGCCGGCCGGGGCCGCCGGGCCCGACGCGACGGTGCTGAGCCTGAGCGGGGAGATCGCCCGGCTGCGGCATCACATAGAGCGGCTCTCCGTGGAGCAGGATGCGTTGATGCGCCGGTTCGACCAGCTGGTCGCGCAGCGGGCGGCGGGCCAGTAGGCACGGCGCATCCGAGGGCGGGGCAGCCCCCCCTGCTCGCACGCCGCGCCGCTACCACAGTCGGCAGGGGCCGTCTCGCGGGCCAGGTCCTCATCGCTGCGGTGACTCCTCCCCCGGATGAATCCGGGGGGCTTGTCCTGTCGGTGGCCAGGCCACGTCGGGAAGGACCAGCCCGGCCCTGATGGCGACGTCACCCTTCAGCCGGCAGTCGCGCAGGATCTTCCAGTCCTTCATGCGGGCGAAGACGTGCTCGACACGGGCACGGACCCGGCGGTGTGAGGAGGTGTTGTGCTCCTCCTTCCGAGCCGGCAGTTCCGCCTGCCCCTTCGCGCGCCGGTGCGAGATGACCGGGCCAGTGCCCCGATAGCCGCCGTCGGCAATCACCGTGGTCCTACCGACGGCCGCCTTGGCCCCGGACAGTTCCCACGCCTTGCAGTCGTTGCGGTTGCCTGGCAGGGGTTGGCCGACCGCCGACCACCACGACCAGCCGGGTGTCCGCGTCGATGACGACCTGGTGGTTGGTGGAGTACCGATGATTCATCGACTGCTCTGCGACCCGGTGATCACGGGTCGGCACGAGGGTGCCGTCCACGATCAGGACGGCGTCCTTGCGGAACCGCCGGCGCGGCTGGAGTGCGAGCAGCGGACCGAGTTGGCCGATGATGCGGTTGGCCGCGGATTTCGAGATCCCCAACAGCGGGCCAGCTGGCGCAGCGTCAGGTTCGTCCGCCAGTACGCGGCAACCAGCAGTGCCCGGTCCTCCAGTGACAGGCTCCACGGCCGGCCCCGCCGCACCTCATCGACACCTTCGCGGCGCAGCGCGGTCACCAGCTTGGTGAAACAGCGCGGGCTCACCCCGGTGAACGGGGCTGTCCAAGACGGCTCCGACGCCGTGATCACACCAGCCACACCAAGATCATCTCACGTGCGGCCGGCGCCCGTTGTAGCATCACGCGCCGCAGGGACGGGGCGACTGATGGTCGGCCGCCCCTACGGCGCACCATTCCCGGCGGAAGGCAACTGCGTGGAGACAACGGAGCGGCGCTCCCCCGTGGGAAAGAAAGCCGAGTACAGCGCGGCCGAACGTGCGGCCCGCGTGGTGCTCGCCCTGCTGGGCGCACACCTGGTCGGCGAGGTACGCGCCCAGCTCGCGGCGCGTCTGCCGGAAGACTTCGCCCTGATCCTGCTCAACCCGCTGCAGAGCGCCGAGCCGCTGCCCCCGGAGCGGTTCGTGCGCGCGGCCGCGGCCTGGATCGAAGGGGCCACCGACCAGACCGCGGCCTGGGACGTCAGCGCCGTCCTGTCCACGGTCGCCGACGCCACCGGCGACGACCTCCTCAAGGAGATCCTGCTCCAGCTCCCCGCAGGCTACGACCTCCTCTTCGGCCGCCCCCAGCCCACCTGACCACCCACCCCGGTGACCGCACACCGGCCACCACGACCTGGTGACAGAAAGGCAACCACCGCAGTGATGTCCCACCAGAGCGCACCGCTCCAGCAGCCCTACGGGAGGGCGTACGAGCACATGCTGGAAAAGGTCCGCTACGAAGGCGCCTACCCCACCCGGGAGAAGGCCGAGGAAGCCGTCCGCCTCGTCCTTTCGGGACTGGGACGCCAGCTGACCGGCGACGAACGCGTCGAACTGGCCGCCCGCCTCCCCGTCGAAGCCGCGCGCATCCTCACCGCCCAGATCCCCGACACCCAGCCGCTGGGCGGCTGGGCCTTCGTCAAGGACCTCGCCGCCCACACCGGCGCCTCCCTGGGCACCACCCGCTGGGACACCGGATCCGTCTTCTCCGCCGTCGCGGCCTACGCCGGCCCCGACCTCATCACCCGCATCCTGCGCCAGCTCCCCTCCGGCTACGCGCTGCTGTTCGGCCGCGCCGAACTCACCCAAGCCGCATAGGCAGGCCGCGCCTTTCCGGCGCCACAGCATGCCGGTGACCGTGACGCGTACACGCGCAGCAAAGACTGCACAGCGCGTCACGGTCACCGGCATCATGCTGACGCGGCCAGGGCCGCCATGAGGTCCGTCACCGACGCCGGAAGCACCTCTCATACGTGCTCCGAGGATCGCAAACAGGCACTGATACCGCGTTGGCGTGTGTCTCAGGAAATCCGCTACGGAGAAAGAGTGCCCCCCTCCCTCCCGGAAGGGGGATCACTCGGGAGGGAGGGGGTGCCTGGGTCCGGCAACGGCCGAGGGGTGCCTGGGTCCTGCAACGGCCGAGCGGTCAGCCCACTCGGGCGACGAGGCGTCCGGCCGCACTCTCCGGCCCGGCCGTGAGGGTGGGCTCGGGGTGGGCCATGAGGATGGACCGCTGGAGCCTGCCGAGCGCCGTCGACGGTTCCAGGCCCAACTCCCTTACCAGGGTGGTGCGCAGGCGCTGGTAGACATTGAGGGCCTCACCGCGCCGGCCTGAGCGGTACAGCGCGAGCATGAACTGGCCGTGCAGGCTCTCGTGCATCGGGTACCGGTTGACCAGCACGGTCAGTTCGGACAGCAGTCCTCGGTGGTGGCCGAGCCGCAGGTCGGCCTCGATGCGCTGGTCGAGGGCGCACAGGCGGGTCTCCTCCAGCCGGCTCACCTCCAGGGTGATCTGGCTGCCGGCCTGGACGTCGGCGAGCACGGTGCCGGTCCACAGCGACAGCGCGTCGCGCAGCCGCTTGGCGGCACCGGCGTAGTCCTCCGCGTCCATGGCCCGGTAACCGGCACCCGCGCGCCGTTCCAGTTCCTGGAAGTCGAGGGTGCCGCCGCGGGTCTCCAGCCGGTAGCCGCCCGGCAGGGTGACCAGGATGTCCTTGGCCGTGGTCTGCCCCTCGCCGCCCCGCACCAGCGCCTCGCCGATGAGCTCGCGCAGCTGCAGGATGTAGGTCTGCAGCGTGGTGCGGGCGCTGCGGGGCGGATTCTCGTCCCACAACTCCTCTATCAGCGTGGACACCGGCACGACGTGGTCCGCGTTGAGCGCGAGCAGAGCCAGCACCTGCCGGGGTTTGGGCGCGGTCGGCGCGATCGACATGCCGTGCTCCCGCACCGACAGCGGGCCCAGTACTTCGATGTCCATGGTTTCTCCCCTGTTGGGTGCAGGCAGGTCAGCGCGTGCAGGGTCAGCGCGTCGGCAGCGGAGCGGGCGTGCTGCGGCATCTGGCCCGACCCAATAAAAAAACAGCACGGACGGTTTGTCAATCCGGTTGGGCAGTCCTCTTCTCCCCACCCGCTCTCGATCACGCCGGGAGCACCCGCCACACCTCGCCCGCGGCCCTCTCTCCGCGCACGACCGTCACCCGTCTTCCATTGCACCCGGAACGAGATCTCTTCACGCTCCGGCGGCGCGCGCGGGCGAACAGCGCGGCACCCGGCCTCCAGTCGACGACACCCCTGCTCCGGCAGCGACCCGCCCAGGCACAGCAGCACATTCGCCGTCCATGGGATGCGAGGCGAATCACCGACCGCCGGGCCGACAGCATCGTCAAGTCCAGGAAAGACACGTGCGCCATCCTGGATGCTGTTCTCATTTGCAATCTTTGAGCCGTGCGCGAGGCAGGAGCTGGCGCCTGCTCGGTCCCGGCCCCGCAGACCCTGGCCCCCCGGGACCCCACGGGCCATGTCGACAGCCATGGCGCGCCGGGGCCCACATAGAGGATGACCATCAAAGGCGACTGATTCCCCCTCGAACCAGACCGCTCAGTCTGTTCGGCGTGTCGCCAACTAGCTCTGCGGTGTCCGCCTCGGACACGAAGACTCGGCCTGCGCGCCACGGCGCCGCCTCCGCGCCGCACTGTGCTCCCGCTGCTCGCTCCGCAGCGCCCGGGCAGGGCCGTGGCCGACGGCGGCACGGCGGCGTTCGAGATGCTCTTCGAGCAGTTGCGCGACAGGCTCGAGGAGCCCACCACGCCGAACTGGCCCCTGTCTGCGCCGAGTTGTCCGCCCACCCGCGGTGAGGGCCAGGACGGCGGTCCTGGCCCGACGCAGCATGCTGCGGGCCTTGAGCGGCATCTCTTGCTTCGTCGTCTCTTGCTTCGTCGCAGGGTTGACATCTCCCCCAGCTGAAGCAGGGGGATTCTTCCCCCGCGGGTTGAGCTTTCTGCTTCTCAGACAGCAGCTGCTCCGCATCAACGGCGGGGGATGTTGGTACGCCCAGCAGTCTTACGCCGGCTCCACAGACCTGACATCCCGCCAGCCCAGCGGTAGGCCCGGCCGGCTTGGCTATCACCGGCCGGGCCTGGCATCTCTGCTGCATCCGCGGGCAGTTGCTGGTGGACGACGATCCGCCCCGGCGGCGAAACCTCTTCCCCTGCCCTGCTGCGCAGGAGTCCGTTTCCTCCCCGGCCTGAAGGCTGGGGTATCCACGGAGGAATCCAGATGACGATGCCGAGGCCGACGACCCCGCGCAGGACGAAGCGGCCCACGCTCCGAAGCAGCCCAGCGCTCCGGAGCAGGCGCCGCGCGCACTGCCCTGCGAGCGGCCGGTGAACTGCAGGGTGCGCACTTTCGGCGCCCTGGACCGGCCCGCCGGGAAGGCGGCGCGCACGGCCTTCGGCCGCGGGGTGTCCCCGTCGTCAGGGCCCCGGGCGCGCCTGCGGGATGCCGGCGCCGCCGTCTTCGCCCCTGGCGTTCTGTGCGCCGCGTGTCGTGCTGCCCTCTGCCCGCAGATGTCCCAGGGATGACGGCGCGGCGAGCCGCGGCAGCAGCAGCCGCCAGAACTGGGTGAGCGTGCGGTACGAGAGCCATTCGGGGTTCTGCGCTCCCAGCACCTCGAAACCCACGGTCGCCGCGACGACGGCGATCACCGCGTCCCGCGCCACCACCGCTTCGGCCAGTTCCCCCTCACCGTCGGCGCGCTTGAGCGTCTCCTCGACCCACTGCCTCCACTGGAGGCGCAGGTCCCGTTCGCCGGCGTAGACGTGTTCGGAGCAGAGGGTGAACCCGGCTCGCAGGACGGCGTCGTCGCGGAGCGTGCCGGCCAGGGCGTGCGTGGCGTCCACCAAGGACTGCAGGGCCTTGCCCTGCTCCTGCTCGCCGTGCAGCGTGATGCGGGCCAGCCGGTGCGCGGCGGCCTCCTCGACGGCCTCCGCGAGGGCGGCCTTGTTGGCGAAGTGGAAGTGCAGCGCTCCGTTGCTCACACCGGCCCGGCTGCTGATCGCGGTGAGTGACGCCGTGCTGTAGCCCTCATGGTCGAAGACCATGGCGGCGGACTTGATCAGCGCCTCGCGCGTGCGCAACGCGCGTTCCTGTTTGACCATCAAGGTGCTCCGTTACTGCGGCGGGTTGCCGTGCTTGCGGGACGGCAGGTCGGCGTGCTTGGTGCGCAGCATCGCCAGGGACTCGACGAGCACCTCGCGGGTCTCGGCGGGGTCGATCACGTCGTCGACCAGGCCCCGCTCGGCCGCGTAGTAGGGGTGCATGAGCTCGGACTTGTACTCCTTGACCATGCGCGCCCGCATGGCCTCGGGATCCTCGGCGCCGGCGATCTGACGGCGGAAGATGACGCCTGCGGCACCCTCGGCGCCCATCACGGCGATCTCGTTGGCGGGCCAGGCGTAGGTGAGGTCGGCGCCGATGGACTGGGAGTCCATGACGATGTACGCGCCTCCGTACGCCTTGCGCAGGATCAGCGAGATCCGCGGCACGGTGGCGTTGCAGTACGCGTACAGCAGCTTCGCGCCGTGCCGGATGATCCCGCCGTGCTCCTGGCCGACGCCCGGCAGGAAGCCCGGCACGTCGAGGAGGGTCACCAGCGGAATGTTGAAGGCATCGCACATCTGGACGAACCTGGCCGCCTTTTCACTGGCCTCGATGTCCAGCACCCCCGCGAGGGACTGGGGCTGGTTGGCGACGATGCCGACGACCTGGCCGTCGAGGCGGGCCAGCGCGCAGATGATGTTGCGCGCCCAGCGCTCGTGGACCTCGAGGTAGTCGCCGTCGTCGACGAGCTCCTCGATGACCTTGGCCATGTCGTAGGGACGGTTGCCGTCCGCCGGAACCAGGCCCAGGAGCACGTCGCCGCGGCGGTCGGCCGGATCGGTGCTCGCCACGCGCGGCGGAGTCTGGCGGTTGTTCTGCGGCAGCATCGACAGGAGGTAGCGGACCTCGGCGATGCAGGTCGTTTCGTCGTCGTACGCGAAGTGGCACACGCCCGACGTCTCCGCGTGGACGTCCGCGCCGCCCAGGCCGTTCTGCGTGATCTCCTCACCCGTCACCGCCTTCACCACATCGGGACCGGTGATGAACATCTGCGAGGTGTCACGGACCATGAACACGAAGTCCGTCAGCGCCGGCGAGTAGGCCGCGCCGCCCGCGCACGGGCCGAGCATCACGCTGATCTGCGGGATCACGCCTGATGCCTTGGTGTTGCGCTGGAAAATGCCGCCGTAGCCCGCGAGCGCCGAGACGCCCTCCTGGATGCGGGCGCCCGCACCGTCGTTCAGCGAGACCAGCGGCGCACCCGCCGCGATGGCCATGTCCATGATCTTGTGGATCTTCGTGGCGTGGGCCTCGCCCAGCGCGCCGCCGAAGATCCGGAAGTCGTGCGCGTACACGAAGACCGTGCGGCCCTCGACCCTGCCCCATCCGGTGATCACACCGTCCGTGTACGGCTTTTTCGCCTCCAGGCCGAAGCCGGTCGCACGGTGCCGGCGCAACTGCTCGACCTCATGGAACGACCCCTCGTCCAGCAGCAGCCCGATGCGCTCACGCGCCGTCAGCTTGCCCTTCGCATGCTGCGCCTCGGTCGCCTTCTCACTCGGCCCGGCCACCGCCTGGGCGCGGATCGCATGCAGTTCCGCCACGCGCCCGTGCGCATCGGTGGGCTCCGTCTCGGGCCGTGCGAGGGCAGTCGTCATCGCCATGTCAGGTCCCCTCCTGGGACAAGGCCGAGGAGGTCCCGCCCCGGGTCCGTACGCCAACATTAACAAACCGCTTACGCGGTTTAAAGTTACTTTACTCAAGAGTCACTCGAGGCGGGGCTACCGCCAGCTGCCCGGCGGCACAAAGCCTTCGGGCCGCCGCCACCAGGAGGACCCGGCTTCGGCGAGGCCGCCGTCCGCCCCCTCGCGCGCACGACTGAACGCGAGCAACACCGCCGTCAGGGCGGCGAGTTCGGTCTCGTCCGCCTGCCCGCGCTCGACACGGAGCACGGTTTCACCCCTGCTCATCGATCGCCCCCTTCCCCAGGACATGGGGCCACCGTCGACCAGGACACTCGAGAGCCGCTTTGGTCCTGCTCGAGGTCCGGCCGAATCCGCCCCGAAGGCGACGGCCGGGACTCGATGCCCCAGCTCACGGGCCACACCAGGCGGCACCCGGCGTCAGCCGTCCGCCGAATCGGAGCAAACTGCTCCATTTCCCGCGGGCAGGACCTCGCGGATAAGGCTAGAAACTAAACCGGGTGGTCTGTATCTTCCTGGCTCAGCGAGCAAATCTGACGCCAGGCCAACGCAGCTCAGGGGGCAGCATGTCCGTGACCACGTTCCGCACCGAGCCCGCTTCGATCGCTACGGCGCCCGTGCCATCTCCCGGCACCGCCTGCGCCTCTTTCACCGGCACCATCCGGCGCTTTCCCTCTTTGACCACCACGGTGCCCAAGGAACTCGTCCATCGCGCAAGCGTCGCCGAGGTACTGCTCACCGACTGGGCGCGCACGGACGACGCCCACTTCTCCGTGACCGCCCAGTGGCCCCGCGGGCACAGCTTCTTCACCGCGGTCCAGGGCCGCCACGACCCGCTCATCGCCGCCGAAACCTTCCGCCAGGCGGCCATTCTGCTCGCACACGCGGAGTTCGGCGTCCCGCTGGACCACCACTTCCTGATGTGGAACCTCACGGTCGACGTCCGCCCCGAGCACCTGGGCATCGGCACCGCACCGGCCTCGATCGACATCGAGATGAGCTGCCGCGACATCACCTGGCGGCGCGGCATTCCGGCGGGCATACGGTTCGAGGCCGCATTCCGGCGCGGCGGCCAGATCGTCGCGACCGCGTCCGGCGCCTGTACGTGCACCACGCCCGCGGTCTACCGGCGGCTGCGCGGAAAGCAGCTGGCCGGAGCGGAGCGCCCGCTGCCTCTGACCGCCCCCATGGCACCGCAGAACGTGGGCCGCACCTCAGCCACCGACGTCGTCCTGTCTCCCACCAAGGAGCGCCGGCGCTGGCTGTTGCGCACGGACACCCGCCACCCCGTGCTCTTTGACCACCAGGTCGACCATGTACCCGGCATGGTGCTGCTCGAGGCCGCCCGACAGGCCACGGTCGCGACCCTGGGCCAGGCCGCCTTCCCGCGGCACATGGCGAGCGAGTTCAAGCGCTACGTGGAACTGGACGCGCCGTGCGTGGTCGAGACCTGCCGCCTGCCCGACCGCGCCGGACGGGGCCTGGTGCTCGTGAGCGCGCACCAGGAGGGCTCGCTCGTGTTCTCGGCCACGGTGGGCGCGGACTCTCAGCTCCCGTGAGCAGCGGGTCCGTGCTGCCCGGGAGCGCAGGCCGCGTCGCGCCTGCCTCCCGGCCCGGCGGCCTTGAAGGCCCCCAGGTGGTCGCGGACCCAGTCGCGGTAGGACCCGGCCGGCCGGCCGGTCACTTCGGACACCGTGGGCTCCACGCTCTCCTTCGCACTGGCCTGCTGACGCCGCGCACTGTCCAGCAGAGCCTCGACGACAGCCCGCGGGTGACGCCGGCTCAGCAGCGCACGGGCCGCGTCCGGTTCGAGTTCCTCGAAGGCCAGCTCCACACCCAGCTGCCGCCCCAGCTCGGCTGTCTGTCCCGCCGCCGTGACCGCCTCCGGTCCGGTCAGCGTGTAGGCACGGCCCACGTGGCCCTCCTCCGTCAGGGCGCGGACCGCGACGTCCGCGACATCCCGCGGATCGACGCAGGCGTTGCGGGACGTGCCGTACAGCGCGCGCACCACGCGTTCGTCGCGCACCGAGGACACCCACGACAGGGTGTTGGACATGAAAGAGCGAGGACGCAGCAGCGTCCACTCCAGGCCGGAATCGCGCAGCAGGTCCTCGGTGGCGCGCTGCCACCGGGTGATGGCGTCGTCCGCCCCGGGATCCGTCACGGCCGCCGCGGACAGCTTCACCACGCGCCGCACCCCGGCCGCCCGCGCCGCCCGGAGGAACCGCTCGTCGTCGTCGTGGGTGATACGGCTGGTGAGCAGGAACGCCGTCCTCACCCCGGCGAGCGCGCGGGCGAGCGAGGCGTCGTCGGTGTAGTCGCCCGCGACGACGTCCGCGGACGGCGGCGCCCCGACCACACGTGCGGGAACCCGGGCAAGGACGCGGACTTCCCGGTCCTGGGGCAGGCGGCGGACCACCTCCCGCCCTGTCGTTCCGGTGGCTCCGGTCACGAGGATCATGGTTTCCCCTTCTCTTAGGCGCCATGACTTAACAAAACTCCCCACATTCCTGAGCTGCAGGAGGCTGCGCGCCATGCCGAAAGCTGTAATATACAAACTGGACGGTTTTTTTAGATCGGGTCGTGGGGCTCGACATTCACTGTGCGGAAGGAGGCCGGCATGGCGAAGCAGGATCGGGCGATCCGCACTCGGCAGTCGATCCTCTCGGCGGCGGCCAGCGTCTTCGAGGAGCGCGGCTATCAGGCGGCCACCATCAGCGAGATCCTCACAGCGGCCGACGTGACCAAGGGCGCGCTGTACTTCCACTTCCCCTCGAAGGAGCACCTGGCCCAGGGAGTGCTGTCCCAGCAGGACGGGGAGACGTCCATCCCGCGCGCCTGCAAGGTGCAGGAACTGGTGGACATGGGGATGCTGCACGCCTACCGGCTGCAGACCGACCCGATGGTCCGGGCCGGCGTCCGCCTCTCGCTCGACCAGCAGGCTCAGGGCCTTGACCGCAGCGGCCCCTTCGTACGCTGGGCCGACTCGATTCGCGAAACCCTCGCGGCGGCCCAGGAGCAGGGCGAACTGCTGCCCCACGTACGCCTGCACGACACCGCCGAGGTCATGGTGGGCGCCTTCGCCGGCGTCCAGGCCATGTCCCAGGCCGTGTGCGACTACCAGGACCTGCAGCGCCGCATCTCCGATCTCCTGCGCCACCTGCTGCCCAGCGTGGTGCTCTCCTCCGTGCTCGCCTCGGTGGACCTCGCCGAGGGCAGGGGCGAGAAGGTCTTCAACGAACTGCAGGAACTGCGCCGGCAGGAGAATCTGACGGCCGCGGTCGGCTGACGACCGCCGAGAGTCCGTTTCCCGCCCTTCGGCCGGGTCCCAGATACGCCCTCAGGGTCGCATCCAGAGCGTCGCCGTCCGCGGCCCAGGCGATGTAACCGTCGGGCCGCACCAGCAGCGCGTCACAAGGGATCTTGGCCGTCGGCGCGGCGTGGACGACGCGTACGGCTGCGGACCAGTCCAGCGCCTGTTCCGCATACCGACTGCCCCGTTCCCCGAGGAGCAGAAGCACCGGCCCCGGCCCGCGCAGCAAGCCGATCACATCGGTGCGCCCCTCCCCCGTGCTCAGCGGGACATTGCGCAGAAACCTTCCTTCCCAGGCCGAGGAACACCCGGTGCGCGAGGACAGCACCGTGTCCTGGGCACTGATCATGGCGCCGAGACCGTTCTCCGCTCCCCCGGTCACGAGATCGCCGAACAACGCGCGCAGCGGGTCGAGTTCGGCGCCCGGCCGCATCAGGGCGAGCTGGGCGCGCGTGTTGTCCAGGACCCGCTGCGCGGCCGGTCTGCGCTCCTGGTCGTAGGTGTCGAGCAAGCCCTCCCCCGCGCTGCCCAGCACGGTGAGCGCCAGCTTCCAGCCCAGGTTGACGGCATCGAGGAGTCCCGTGCTCAGCCCCTGGCCACCGATCGGAAAGTGCACGTGCGCCGCGTCACCGGCCAGCAGGACGCGACCGACGCGGTAGGTCCGGGCCAGGCGGGAGAAGTCGCTGAACCGGCTCAGCCACCGCGGTTCGGCCATGGCGATGTCCCGGCCGGCGATCCAGGCAACCTCGCGGCGCAGTTCGTCGAGGGTGAGCGGCCGGTGCCGATTCCCGTGCGTCCCCCGGCAGTTGAGCGTGCGCAGATGAACCGCGCCGTCCGGAGCGTCCTTGGCGACGATCCAGCCGCGCCGGGTGCGGTGCCAGCCGGCACACAGCGCACCGGGCTGCTGGAGACGGACGCGGCCCATCATCGCCGACACGGTCGCCGGATAGGTACGGCTGCCGATCCCCGCGAGTTCGCGCACCGTGCTGCGCGCACCGTCCGCCCCCACCAGATACTCGGCCCGCCAGCTCAGGCACCCCCGCGGCCCGCGGGCCGCGAGGCGAACCGCGTCGTGCTCCTGGCGGACGTCCGTCACCGACACCCCCCGCAGTATCCGCGCGCCGGCGGCACGGGCCCGCTCCTCGAAACGCTGCTCCAGCTCGGCCTGCGCGCACTTGAGGACGGGCTCCGGCTCACCGTCCGGAGCCGAGATCGCCAGTCCGGGAATCCCCGCGAAATGGAAAGCACTCGTCATGGCACCACCCGGCGACACCAGGCCCCCGAGGTGTCCACGGCGGACCAGACACTGCACCGACCGGGCATGCAGCGTGGTCGCCTTGGGTCTCAACGACACCGTGGTGCGCGCCTCAACGACCAAGGTGCGCACTCCATGAGCCGCCAGCTCGGCCGCCAGGCACATGCCGACCGGCCCCCCGCCGACGATCGCTACCTGCACATGCATACGACTCGACACTCGTCCCCCTGCCGTTTCATGCCCAACAGCCATGCCCCACGTCAAAATAAACCGGGTGGACGGTTCTTTACAAGTTCCCGGCGCACATCGACGTCCTGTCCGAAAACTGATCCGGAATCTACAGGGGCCGGGTGATCCCCGTGCCCGAATCGCCGACGCCGGCGGCTCCCCCTCCGGGCGCCCTCTCCTGCGGCCTGTGCCCGGAGGAGAGAGCGTGCCCGGATGCCAGGGGCCCCGGCCGGGGCCCCCTGGCATCCGGGCCCCCGGGCCCGCCGTCACGGCCGTGCGGCAGGAGCCGGAAGACGCGGCGGCGAACAGTGCCCGATGACCGCGCCGGCCTGATCCGTGCGCCGAGCCGCGCGCAGCCGGCCATGCGGCCCTCGCGGTGGCGAGCGGGTTCGCCGCGGCGGGGGTCAGCGATCAGCGCAGGGACCGGCAAAACGATCGGCACCAGCCCCGGCGGATGGGCCCGTTCGCCGACCCTGAGGTGTCCGTCCGGACGGGTTCCACCAGGGCGGCAGCCGCTCGACCTCCGCCGGCGCGCTCAGCCTGCGCACCAGTTCTGGCGGCGGCGCGCCGCGCGACGACCGCAACCTGCGCCTCAGCTGCCTCCGTTCTGGCTTGCGGCCGACGAGGTTCCAGAGTCTGCGGCATCGAACCAGCCAAGAGCGCCCATGGCCATGAGGCTCAACGTCATCCAGGCAACGAGCACTCCACCGCCGTACAGCACGGCACCCGGCACAAGGGCGCCGTTCGCGTAGGAGAGAACGCCCGCCACAACGCCGGTGAGCACTGATGAGACGAACGCCAGAACCACGAGCAGCGCCCGAGTACCTGAGGGGGTGAAACGCACTGGTCGAACCCTTCGGTAAGGGTGGTCGACCATCGGCGGGGCAGGCAGCCTCAGCTCGACCACCTTGCGATGGCCTGCTGAGACCTAGCGTCAGGACTCATCTTCGCCAAGGCGCCCTTCCCCCAAGGGACGCTCGAAAACCGCGCCTTCGGCCCCCGAGGCAACTCCCCGGGCAGTCAGCTGGGTTGGCAGGTTCCTCAACGACCCCCGCAGCCGTCGCCTCACCATCCCGGCGTTACGGCAGCGCCCCATTTCTCATGATCGCCACATCATCCGAGTGGGGCACGGCAGGCTGGGCAGTGGCCACGGCCGCTGCCCAGCGCCGGTGAAGGGGGATACGGGTCTCTCCCGGCGTCCGAGGCGGCAGGGCCCATCGCGGGAGCCGCCTCGTGGTCGGCGCCTTCTGCGCGTCGTCAGGCGACGCGGAGGATGCTCTTGCCATGGGTTGCGCCCTCGGCGAGGCGCTGCACGGCAAGGGCCAGGTCTGCCAGGCCGTACTCTGCGGTGATGTCCACGCGCACCCGGCCGCCGGCGACGAGGCCAAGTGCACAGCGGACACTGTCGGCGAGCCGCTCGGGGTGGGTCTGGCTGAGCAGGCTGCTGTTGTAGGTCACGAGCGATGTGCCGTGCATGAGCAGGTCGTTGGTGTTGGCCAGGACGGGTTCGTACGTGCTGAGGTTGCCGTATGCCACCAGTCGGCCGTGCTCTGCCAGCTGCTTGAGGCTGGTGTGGCGGGTCGAGCCTGCGACCGGGTCGAGGATCACGTCGAACTTCTCGTCGCCGAGCTTGGCCGGGAATTCTTCGCGCAGCAGGAGCTGGTCATAGCCGAACTGGGCGGCGTAGTCGGCCCTGAGGTCGTTGCCGACCACGCCGACGATCCGGCCGGCCCCGGCCAGCCGGGCGAACTGGGCGGCGAGCGTGCCCACTCCGCCGGCGGCTGCGTGGATCAGCACGCTCTCGCGGGGGCGCACCTGCGCGGCGGTGTTGATCAGGTCGTAGGCGGTCGGTGCGCCCCACCCGAGACCTGCGGCCGTCCGCAGCGGCATGTCGCCGATGCCCAACGTGAGCGCGGCGGGCGCCAGGACCACCTCGGCGTAGGCGCCTGCCGTGGTCAGCGCAGTGACCGGCTCACCGACACGGCGTGCGTCGACGCCCTCGCCGACCGCGGCGACATGGCCGGAGGCCTCGAAGCCGGGGACGAAGGGACGCCGCACGGGGAAGTGGCCGTCCCGGACCATGGTGTCGCCCCACTGGATCCCGGCGTAGGCGACGCGGATCGCCACCTGGCCGGGGCCAGGGGTGGGCTCATCGAGTTCGGCGACCCGGTAGCGGTCATCGGCGTCGAGAAGGACAGCCTTCATGGTTACAGCCCCCTGTGTTGACTCAGTATCCTTACAGTCGAGAAACGGTAGTTATATAAGGTTCCTGAGTCAACCCATTAACCTGTCAATGGAGGGGGAGCACGCGGTGGAAGCCCCGATCGAGGATGACCTCTGCACCCGGATCAGGCGGTCGGAGCAGGCGCTGATGGCGCACCACGAGGCAGTGCTGCGCGCCTACGGGCTGACCATGACGCAGTACACCGTGCTGCTGATCCTCTCGCGCGAAGGCGGCAGATCCGGCGCCCAACTGGCCCGCTCCTGCGGGGTGACGCAGCAGAGCATGAGCAGCGTGCTGACCAATATGGAGACCAAGGAACTCATCCGCCGCGAGACGTCCCCGGTGCATGCCAAGGTGCAGATCGCCACCCTCACCGATGAGGGCCAGGCGCTGCTGGACCGCGCCTACCAGGAGGTGATCATCCTTGAGCGCGCGCTCACCGACGCGTTCACGCCCTCCGAACACGCCGCACTCTGCGAACTCCTGGAACGCGCCACCACCGTCCTGATCCGGCAGACGCGCCACGCGACAGCCCCGCCCGCCACCTGAGCCCGCGGCCGCCACCCACTGGCGGGGGCCCTCTTCCCGACAGCCCGGCGCAAGGCCGCCCCACCCAACGGCTTCAGCGACCCGGCCCAGGTCCGCAAACCGGCTCCCCAACTGCCTGATCAACCCCCGAAGCACTTCCGGAGCCGACCCCGAAGCGTGCGGCGGGGCGCGCCGCGGTCACTTTCCGGCGATGCGGGTGGCCAGGCGGGCCAGCAGGGGAACGCAGTCCCGGAGCCGCTGCTGCTCGCTGGGGCCGAGTGCGTCGCCGATGGCGGTGTTGAGCCAGTCGGCGCGCTGTGCGCGCTCCTGCCGGAGGCGGGCGCGGCCGGTGTCGGTGATGTGCAGCAGGAGCTTGCGGCCGTCACTGGGATGCGGTTCGGCGCGCACCAGGCCGTTGCGGAGGAGTTCTTTCACGGACTTGGCGGCCGACTGATGGGTCACGCCACGCCGGTGCGCGAGCTCGGCCGTGGTCTGCGGGGCGCCGCGGTCGAGGTGGCCCAGGACGGCGGCTTCTCCGGAGGGCATCGTGTCGGCGGCCCGCACGGCGCGGACCAGTTCCCCGATCGCCTGCCGCAGGTCCTCAGCCAGCGTGTCGTCGTCCATGGCCCCATCCTACCCATGTTCTGAAACCTATGTGTACAGTCTGGTTGTATAGTTTGGGAAGGGATCAAGGAGACCCACCATCCGATATCTAGCGAGGGGACCCGCGCCTTTAGGCGTGGGGGGAATCGCTTCTTTGGGCTGCTCTGACCTCAACTGTGTTTACGGATCTG
>NZ_JBVHRI010000038.1:0-68947 GCF_055566975.1 Streptomyces sp. NPDC027189 | reverse complement strand
CCCCCCAGGTCATCCGTTCGACAGGGGGGAACAGTCATGCCGGGCCCGGAGGCCAGCGGTCCTCTTGCAGGACCGCGAAGAAGATAACGGGGGGGGGGGTTAGCATAGTTGCGATCACTCACGTTGTCTGACTAGGGGTCAATTCGACCTGTTTTAGGTCGGTTGAGTTAATACCTGATCGATCGCAAACTGGGTCTCCGAACCTGATGGGGGTGCGGCGGTTACGGGCGGGCTTACCGGGTCACGCTGTGTGAGGTTTGGGGTGCGGGTGACCCGGATGCAAGGAGCCCGCGGGCCTTCGTGACCATGGTTGTTGTCTAGTACTCCAGCAGCACTTTGACGTTTTGCCTGGTCAGGGGCAGTTTGGGTGAGTGTAGCGGGCTGATGAGCCGTCAGTACTGTCTTCCTCGGACCGGCCCTCGACCGTGTGCAGCCGCCGCTGATAATGACAGTGAGCCCATTCCAACTTCAGGCGGCAGCCGATCGGCGCTGTGTCACGGACATCTGGTAGACCCTGGCTATGACGTTCTTGGCGGTAGTCGAGGGTGATGCGGGCGGCTGGCGCATCGATCGGGATGCGCTGACAGACGCGATCCGTGCCCGGTGGTCTGGGGCCGAGATCGACTCGATGCACCGCAGCGAAGTGCGCAGCCTCATATGGCAGTTCAAGACGGAGAACGGCCCAGGTGAGGCGTATCTGCACGAGGACGGTACCTGCCTGTACATGGACGTCTGGGAGGAAGACGCGATCTGGTTGGCGATCGTCTTCCGCAGGCTGACACCCATGGACCTTGACCTGGTTTTCTGCGACGAGGGTTACACCTTCGACGTTCGTCTGCGGGCGGGGACAAACGAGGCCGAATTGACGGACCTGGTGAATGCTGCGGGTTGATCTCAGCCCGAGGCGGCGAGATGGAGGACCAGGACGGCTTGGACGAGGCTCGTGATCCGGGTCGTCGAGCAGCGGAGTTTGCGGAGGGGGCGCCAGGACTTGAGGGTGGCGATGGCCTGCTCGACCAGTGCGCGGACCTTTGCCTGGGCTCGGTTGACGGCCTGCTGGCCGGCGGAGAGGCCGTCCCATCGGCCGCGGTAAGGGAGACGAACCGTGCCGCCTGCGCCCTGGTAGCCCTTGTCTGCCCAGCAGGTGATGCCAGCCTCGGCGAGTGCATCGATGACGCCGTGCTCGCGCGCGGCACGGACGTCGTGGACGGCGCCGGCCAAGGCTGGTGAAGCCCACATCAGACGCCCCTACGGATCGGCTATGACCTGCACGTTCATGCCGTGCTTCTTGTGTTTAGCAGAACCCATACTCACAGCCCGAGTAGAACGGGCGGTCGGCGGCGATTCGGTCGATCGGCAGGAGCGTCCCGTCCAGGATCACGTACGCCTTCGTCGACGCCGCTCGTACAGCTTCAGTGAGGGTGGGGGCGAGGGCGGCCAGGAGGTTGACGGCCTCGGTGATATACCGGTAGGCGGTGGCGGTGGTGGTGCCGATCCCGAATCCGGCCGCGAGCTGGGCGTACGGCTGGCCGTTGCGCAGGTGGGCGAGGGTGAGCAGGGCCTGGCGGCCTGCGTTCAGGCGCCGCCATCGGGTTCCGAGAGCGCGGCGGTGTTCCCTCAGACGGGCGGCGAGGAAGCGCAGGGCAGAGCTGGACACGTCGACGCCGGACGGGTAGACAAGCATGCGAAGCCTCTGGTGGAGACGGTTCTCTTGGTCGAAAATCCATCTACCAGGGGCTTCATCTGTCTGTCAGCCCAACTGCCCGGCTGGCATGGGAGGTTGGAAAGGGCTCAGTGGCGGGCGACGGCTTGGTGTTGTCTGCGCCAGTGCGACCATCCCAGCGCGCGTGCGTTGATCAGCGGCTGATGGGGGTTCCTGGTTGATGGGTGGCCAGTTGCCAGGAGCCGCCGAACCTCTGCCGCGGTGAGCGGCGCCCGACGGGAACCGTTTCTGCATCCCCCCTTGTGGTGGCGTCGGCGGCCATGACCGCAAGGAAGGCGTGCGCCAGCATGGCCAGGGTGACGTGCCGCATCCAGCCGGTGTAGCGGCGGACCTCGTACTGGTCCAGGCCGCATTCGTTCTTCGCGGCCTGGAAGGTTTCCTCGATGGCCCAGCGGGTTCCGGCGATGCGGACCAAGTGCTCGACGTCGGTGCCCAGCGGCGCGTAGGCGAGGTAGTAGGCGATCTCGTCGGGTTTGCTGATGCTGCGTCGTGCCAGTGCCCACCGCTGGTGGGTGGGCATCTCGCCGTCGAAGTCCTCGATGGACGCGATCTGCAGGGCGGCCCAATGGTAGACGCGCGGGCCTTTCGCGCCGTCGCCACACGAGCGGGTCTCCCATGCCTCGCTCGGTGCTTGGGTGAAGAGGTGGTCGATGCGTCCGAAGTGTGGCACCTGCTGGGATTTGGGGACGGCCAGCACGTAACCGAGGTCGACCTCCTCCAGCATGCGGCGCAGCCGTCACTCCTGGCCGTAGGCGGCATCCGCGGTCACCCAGGCGATCGGCAGTGGCGAGGCGAGAGCGCGCAGCACCATCACCTTGGCCAGGTCGGGCTTGGTGGCGAAGGTCCGCTCGTCGGGGATGGCCGCGGCGCGGCAGCGCGCACGGTCGTCGGTCCAGGACTTGGGCAGATACAACTCCCGGTCCACCAAAGCCCGCCCTCGGGCGGTGGCATAGGCGGCGAAGACGCCGATCTGGCAGTTCTCGGTGCGTCCGGCGGTGCCGGAGTACTGGCGCTGCACGCCAGCCGACGTGGCGCCCTTCTTGAGGAAGCCGGTGTCGTCGAGAATCAGCACGCCGTCCGGCTCGCCGAGGCGTTCTGACACGTAGTGCTGGAGGTCGTCGCGGATCTCGTCGGCGTCCCAGCGGGCCCCGTTGAGCAGGCGTTGGAGGCGGTCGGGGGTGCGGTGTCCGGCGTATTCGGCCAGCTGCCAGCCGTTCTTGCGGCCGACCGGGCCCAGCAGCCCGCGGACGTAGTCACGCATCCGCCGACGCGGTTCGACGCGCTTGAAGCGGTGGCCGGTACGTAGGAAGAGTTCCTCGAGTTCGTCGTTCCAGAACTCAACTGCACGCTCGTTGATCACGGCAGGAAGCTGCCCAGACGGGTGTCATTATCAGCGGCGGCTGCACACGATCGAGGGGCGGTCCGGGGAAGACAGTGCTGACGGCTCATCAGCCCGCTACACTCACCCAAACTGCCCCTGACCAGGTAAAACGTCAAAGTACTGCTGGAGTACTAGCCGACGATTCCACCCTGTAGCCTTGTTCACCAGATTGGTGCCCTGATCCTTGTAGCGGATACAGCGTAGACACTCGCAATTCTCGCAAGTCGGCGGCACCATTCTGCTATCAGGGCGTCAGGCCACCCAATGCCGCTGAATACTCAGGGTTAGGGAAGTTTCAATGAGTGGCTTCTGTTGTTGCGTAAAGGGAGCTGATGAATAGCCAACGTCGGGCTGCCGTACTCGGTTCTCCGATCGCCCACTCGCTCTCCCCGGTGCTGCACCGCGCCGCGTACAAGGAACTGGGGCTCGGCGACTGGTCGTACGACCGTTTCGAGGTCGACGAGGAGGCGCTGCCCGGGTTCTTCGGGGAGCTCGGGCCGGAGTGGGCCGGCTTGTCGTTGACCATGCCGCTCAAGCGCGCGGTGATTCCACTGCTCGACGAGATCACCGACACGGCGGCCTCGGTCGAGGCGGTCAACACGGTGGTGTTCACCGAGGACGGCCGACGCGTCGGCGACAACACGGACATCCCGGGGATGGTCGCCGCCCTGCGTGAGCGGGGGATCGAGGAGGTGGACTCCGCCGCCGTCCTCGGCGCGGGCGCCACCGCCTCCTCCGCGCTGGCCGCGCTCGCCCGCGTCTGCACCGGCGAGGTCGTCGCCTACGTCCGCAGCGAGGCGCGCGCCGCCGAGATGCGGCAGTGGGGCGAGCGGCTCGACGTCGAGGTGCGGACCGAGGACTGGGCGGACGCGGAGCAGGCGCTGCGGGCGCCGCTGGTGATCGCCACGACCCCGGCCGGGACCACGGACGCGCTCGCCGCCGCCGTCCCGGAGCGGCCCGCGACCCTCTTCGACGTGCTGTACGACCCGTGGCCCACGTCCCTCGCGGCGCGCTGGTCCGCGTACGGCGGTGCCGTGGTCAGCGGTCTCGACCTGCTGGTGCACCAGGCGGTGCTCCAGGTCGAGCAGATGACCGGGCGTTCGCCGGCGCCGCTCGACGCCATGCGGAAGGCGGGCGAGCACGCGCTCGAGGCGCGCTAGTCGCCGAGGACAGCCTGACGTCCGCCCTCACCGTGGCCATGGTGCCACCGGCGTACACCTGGGTACGGATGTGGCGGAGAAGGTCGTTTCGAGGACGTGACGTGCGGCCGGCGGTCGGATCCTGCACGCTCTATTGAATATGGAACTTACCTCCGGTAATGATCTCCGGGCGGCCCGGCGACGGCGGCGGGCGCGTGAACGGAGCCCCCATGACTGGACATGCCAGGCGCAGGTTTCTCACCTACCTGGTGGCCGCGCCCACCTTGGCCGTGGCGACCAGGATCGGTCTCGACGCGTACGAACCCGGCACCGCGGAGGCGGCGATACCCACGCCGCCCGCACCGGCCGATCTGGTCGACCTCGGTGATCTGCTCATCCTGGCGGGCAAGCCCACCGCGGGCATGCTGGTCCTGAGCGTGGACGAGGACGGCATCGTGCACTTCCGGCTGCCGCGGGAGGAGGTCGGGCAGGGCCTGACCACGGCGGTGGCCATGCTGGTGGCCGAGGAGCTGGACACTCCGCTCGACCACGTACGCGTCCAACTGGAGGATGCCCGGCCCGAGTTGCTGTTCAACCAGCTGACCGGCAGCTCCAACTCCATCCGTTCGCTGTACGACCCCGTACGGCACACGGCAGCGGCCGCGCGGGCCCGTATGGTGGGCGCGGCCGCGAGGCAATGGGGCCTGAGCGCCGATGACTTGACGGTTCGTCAAGGAGTGGTGACTGCACGGGACGGCCGCACCGCCTCCTACGGCACGCTGTCGGCGGCTGCCGCCTCCCTCGACCTGGGCTCGCTGACCGTCACACCCAAGAAGGAGTCCGAGCACACCCTCGTCGGCACCCCCACCTCCCGCATCGACGCCCGCGCGCTGGTCACCGGCAGGCAGGCGTACACGCTCGACCTCGACGTCCCCGGCGCCAAGCCCTGCATGGTGCGCCGGCCGCCGAGCATCAACGGCACGGTGAAGTCGGTCAACAACGAGGCCGTCGTACGGGTCATGCCCGGGGTCCTCGACGTGGTCACCATCGACACCGGTGTCGCCGTGGTCGCCGAGACCTTCGGCCAGGCGCTCGACGGCAAGAACGCCCTGGACGTCACCTGGGGCGAGGGCACGGTCGACGCGTTCTCGGACGACGACATCCGCGCGAGGCTGAAGGCGGCGACGCCGTCCCTGGATCTGCTCGGGCTCCTGGTCAAGAAGGTGGACGCCGAGTTCGACTTCGCGTTCGTCAGCCACGCGCCGATGGAGACCAACTCCGCCGTGGCCGACGTACGAGCCGACGGGGCTGAGATCTGGTCGGGCATGAAGTCGCCGATCGCCGCCCAGGCGGCCATCGCCCAGGCCGTCGGACTGCCCGTGAGCAAGGTCAAGGTCCACGTGGTGCAGTCGGGCGGCTCCTTCGGGCGCCGGCTGTTCTACGACGCGGCCCTGGAGGCCGCCGTGGTGTCCAAGAAGAGCGGTCGTCCGGTGCGGCTGATGTGGTCGCGGATCGACGACACGCGGCACGGGCGGATGCGGCCCGCGACCCACCACAGGATCCGTGCCACCTACGCGGCAGGCCAGGTGCTCACCTTCGTCCACCAGGTCGCGGCGGTGGAGACCGACTTCCGGCACGGTCTCGGGGACGCGATCACCGCCGCCGCGGCCGCATTGCCCACCGGCCTCGGCAACGCGACCTTCGCGCAGACCCTGTTCCTGACCACGGTGAAGTCCCCGTACAACTTCGGGGTCACGACCCAGGCGCTCACCGAAGTGCCGTTGAAGATGCACACGGGGTCGTGGCGCTCGGTGTACTCGGCCAACACACGGGGCGCCGAGGAGATCGTCGTCGACGAACTGGCGGCGAAGCTCGGCCGGGATCCGGTCGCCTTCCGCCGCTTCTTCCTCAAGACGGACCGGCAGCGCGCCGTGCTCGACAAGGTCGCCGAGGAGGGCGACTGGGGCCGGGCCCTGCCGTCCGGCTGGGCCCAGGGCGTCGGGTTCCACGACGAGTACAAGTCCTGCACCGCCTGTCTCGTCGAGATCGACGCCACCGATCCCGGGAAGCCGCGGGTGACGAAGGCGGTCATCGCGGCGGACGTGGGGCGGCCGATCAATCCGCGCGGACTGGAGGCACAGCTGCTCGGCGGACTCACGGACGCGATCTCCACCACGCTGCGGGCGGGGCTGCACATCGACAAGGGGCTCCCGCTGGAAGCGAGCTACTCGCAGTTCCACTACGCACGCCAGAAGGACTCCCCGAAGGACGTACGGATCTTCGTCCTGCCGACGGAGCACGAGCCGGGTGGTGCGGGTGAGCTGGGTGTTCCCGCGGCCGTGGGCGCCATCGCCAACGCCTACGCGCGGGCCACCGGCACCAAGCCGCGCAGCTTCCCCGTGAACTTCGACGTCGACTTCGCCCCCTTCCCGCGCTGATGCCGCGCCACCCGCACCGACCTCCCGCCGGCTTCTCGCCGACCCTTCGCCTCAGGAGCACGAGCTTCGATGCCCTCCCACACCTTCACCGTCAACGGGAAGACCGTCACCGTCGACGCCCCCGACGATCTGCCCCTGCTCTGGGCGCTGCGCGATCTGCTCGGCGTCCGCGGCCCCAAGTACGGCTGCGGCATCGACGTGTGCAAGGCCTGCACCAGCCATCTCGACGGCGAGGCCGTACGTCCCTGCGTGATCCCGGTCGCCGAGGCCGCGGGCCGCGAGGTCACCACCATCGAGGGGCTCGCGGACGGGGACCGGCTGCACCCCGTCCAGGAGGCCTGGCTGGAGCAGGACGTGGCCCAGTGCGGCTACTGCCAGCCCGGACAGATCATGGCGGCCGTCGCCCTGCTGAAGCGTACGAAGAACCCCACGGACGCGGACATCGACGAGATCGCGAACGTCTGCCGCTGCGGCACGTACTTCCGCATCCGCGAGGCGATCAAGAACGCGGCGGCACGGATGGGGTGACGGCGGTGGCGCGGATGAGGCGATGCCGGGGCGCACACCGGGGCTGCACCGCCTAGCAGGGTCCGTCCGCCTGATGGACCTGCGACCGGATCCTGGGCCGAGACGTGGGAGGATCGGAGGTGGCGGGCCAGGGCCGCGCACCCGGTCACGCCGTCGCCGTACGCGAGGACGCGCGTACGCAGCAGCAGTACCAGGGCGCGAGCATGAGGAGCACCGTTGAGCAGGTTGCGCTGGCTGACCGCGGGGGAGTCCCACGGTCCCGCACTTGTCGCGACGCTGGAGGGCCTTCCCGCCGGCGTGCCGATCACCACGGAGATGGTGGCGGACCACCTCGCCCGGCGGCGCCTGGGCTATGGACGCGGTGCCCGGATGAAGTTCGAGCGCGACGAGGTCACCTTCCTCGGCGGCGTACGGCACGGCCTCACCCTCGGTTCACCGGTGGCCATCATGGTCGGCAACACCGAGTGGCCCAAGTGGGAGCAGGTCATGGCGGCCGACCCGGTGGACCCGGAGATCCTCGCCGACGTGGCCCGCAATGCCCCGCTGACCCGGCCCCGGCCCGGCCACGCCGACCTCGCGGGCATGCAGAAGTACGGCTTCGACGAGGCCCGGCCGATCCTGGAGCGCGCCTCGGCCCGGGAGACCGCGGCCCGCGTGGCACTCGGCGCGGTGGCCCGTTCGTACCTGAAGGAGACGGCCGGGATCGAGATCGTCTCGCACGTCGTCGAGCTGGCCGCGGCGAAGGCGCCGTACGGTGTCTACCCGAAGCCCTCGGATGTCGAGAAGCTCGACGCCGACCCGGTGCGCTGCCTTGACGCCGGCGCGTCGAAGGCGATGGTCGCGGAGATCGACCAGGCCCACAAGGACGGCGACACCCTCGGCGGCGTGGTCGAGGTCCTCGCGTACCACGTGCCGGTGGGCCTCGGCTCGCACGTGCACTGGGACCGGCGCCTCGACGCCCGGCTCGCGGCCGCGCTCATGGGCATCCAGGCCATCAAGGGCGTCGAGGTCGGCGACGGCTTCGAGCTCGCCCGGGTGCCCGGCTCCAAGGCGCACGACGAGATCGTCCACACCGACGAGGGCATCCGGCGCACCTCCGGCCGCTCCGGCGGCACCGAAGGCGGGCTGACCACCGGTGAGCTGCTGCGCGTGCGCGCCGCGATGAAGCCGATCGCGACCGTGCCGCGCGCGCTCGCCACCATCGACGTCGCCACCGGCGAGGCCGCCAAGGCCCATCACCAGCGCTCCGACGTCTGCGCGGTCCCGGCCGCCGGCATCGTCGCCGAGGCGATGGTGGCCCTCGTCCTCGCGGACGCGGTCGCCGAGAAGTTCGGCGGCGACAGCGTCCCGGAGACCCGCCGCAACGTCCAGTCGTACCTCGACAACCTGGCCGTGCGGTGACCGCTCCGAGCGTCGTCCTCGTCGGCCCGATGGGGGTCGGCAAGTCCACGGTGGGTGCGCTGGTCGCCGAGCGGCTCGGCTGTGCCTACCGGGACACGGACGACGACATCGTGGCCGAGCAGGGCCGCACCATCGCCGACATCTTCGTCGACGAGGGCGAGCCGGTCTTCCGCGCGATCGAGAAGCGGGCCGTGCACAAGGCGCTCGCCGAGCACGACGGCGTCCTCGCGCTCGGCGGCGGCGCGATCCTCGACGAGGACACCCGCGCGCTGCTCGCCGGGCACCGGGTCGTCTACCTCTCGATGGACGTCGAGGAGGCGGTCAAGCGCACCGGCCTCAACGCCGCGCGGCCGCTGCTCGCCGTCAACCCGCGCCGGCAGTGGCGCGACCTGATGGAGGCGCGCCGCCACCTGTACACCGAAGTCGCCCGCGCGGTCGTGGCCACCGACGGCCGTACCCCCGAAGAGGTCGCCCAGGCGGTCCTCGACGCACTGGAGTTGAAGGAAGCATGAGCGAGGCAGTGACCCGTATCCAGGTCGGCGGTACCGCGGGCACCGACCCCTACGAGGTCCTGGTCGGCCGTCAACTCCTCGGCGAGCTGGGCGGGTTGATCGGCGACAAGGCCAAGCGCGTCGCAGTCATCCACCCCGAGGCCCTCGCCGAGACTGGCGAGGCGCTCCGCGCCGACCTGGCCGGACAGGGCTTCGAGGCCGTCGCCATCCAGGTGCCGAACGCGGAGGAGGCCAAGACCGCCGAGGTCGCCGCCTACTGCTGGAAGGCGCTCGGCCAGTCCGGCTTCACCCGCACCGACGTCATCGTCGGTGTCGGTGGCGGCGCCACCACCGACCTGGCCGGCTTCGTCGCGGCGACCTGGCTGCGCGGGGTGCGCTGGATCGCGGTCCCCACCACCGTGCTTGCCATGGTGGACGCGGCGGTCGGCGGCAAGACCGGCATCAACACCGCGGAGGGCAAGAACCTGGTGGGCTCCTTCCACCCGCCCGCGGGCGTGCTCTGCGACCTGGCCGCGCTCGACTCGCTGCCGGTCAACGACTTCGTTTCCGGGCTCGCGGAGATCATCAAGGCCGGTTTCATCGCCGACCCGGTGATCCTGGAGCTGATCGAGGAGGACCCGCAGGCCGCCCGCACCCCGGCGGGCCCGCACACCGCCGAGCTCATCGAGCGCTCCATCAAGGTGAAGGCCGAGGTCGTCTCCGGCGACCTCAAGGAGTCCGGGCTGCGCGAGATCCTCAACTACGGGCACACGCTCGCGCACGCCATCGAGAAGAACGAGCGCTACAAGTGGCGGCACGGCGCGGCCGTCTCCGTCGGCATGCACTTCGCCGCCGAACTCGGCCGCCTGGCGGGCCGGTTGGACGACGCGACCGCCGACCGCCACCGCACGATTCTCGAATCCGTGGGTCTCCCGCTGAGCTACCGCTACGACCAGTGGCCCAAGCTCCTGGAGAACATGAAGGTCGACAAGAAGTCCCGCGGCAACCTGCTGCGCTTCATCGTCCTCGACGGCCTCGCCAAGCCGACGGTGCTTGAGGGCCCGGACCCGGCCGTGCTCCTCGCCGCGTACGGCGAAGTCGGGGAGTGACGACCCCCACCGGCGAGCTGGGCGGGTAATACCCACGGGCCCACACTTGGTCCGTTTTGCCCCTCGCTCACGGGCACTTCGCACGTTCCCCGGCCGTTCACACAACGGCGGACGGGGAAGGTACCGTTCGGTAGCGAGCGGGACCGAGGCCCCGTTCGCCCAGCGCCAATTGCCTGACGCGAGTGAGCCGAAGGGACGCGTCGGTGTCGAGAGGGTGAGCGCGTAGAGGCCCGACGGGCTGAACACGGTCGCCCTCTCCACACCGATTGAGGCGTCCCGGAGGCGAACGAGCCAAAAGACACGAGACGGAGTGGCACCGGATGCAGCACGCAGTGGGGGCTCCGCTGCCGCCGTCCCAGCAGCCGGGGCACGGAACGGCCGCCGGCTGGTCGCCGACCGGACAGCACCCGGGACACCCGGGTCCCGCACCCGCTCCCGGCTTCACCGGAGCGCCCGTGCCTCCCGGGGTCCCTCCCACGCAGGTCCCGCATCACGCGCCCCAGCACCACGCTCCGCAGCAGCCTCCGCACCACGCCGCCGCGCAGCCCGCACACCACGCTCCCGTGCCTCCCACGCCGGACACGACCGGGCATGTGCAACTGCCCCCGGGCGGCCCCGTCGCCATGCCGTCGCCGCCGCCCGCCACAGGCGCGTCCGACCCGACGGCCACCACGCTCGCGGTGCTGCTCATCGGCCCCGCGGGCGCCGGAAAGACCAGCGTCGCCAAGTACTGGGCGGATCACCGCCGGGTCCCCACCGCGCACATCAGCCTCGACGACGTACGCGAATGGGTGCGCTCGGGTTTCGCGGACCCGCAGTCGGGGTGGAACGATCATTCGGAGGCGCAGTACCGCCTGGCCCGCCGCACCTGCGGCTTCGCCGCGCGGAACTTCCTGGCCAACGGCATCTCCTGCATCCTCGACGACGCCGTCTTCCCGGACCGCCCGGTCGTCGGCCTCGGCGGCTGGAAGCGGCACGTCGGTCCCGGCCTGCTGCCGGTCGTCCTGCTCCCGGGCCTGGAGATAGTCCTGGAGCGCAACGCCGAGCGCTCCGGAAACCGCCGCCTCACCGACGAGGAAGTCGCCCGCATCCACGGACGGATGGCCGGCTGGTACGGCTCCGGGCTGCCCATCATCGACAACTCGCAGCTCGACGTACCGGCCACGGCCCGCGTCCTGGACGACGTGCTCGCCCGGTCGATCGCCAGCCCGCCCCAGTGGTAGTCCCCACACCTCCACCGCCCGTCCGGCCCCTCTGAAACGGCGACATCCGGCCACCGCTCGTAGGCTCGTTTCATGCCAGAGGTCTACGCGGCCCGCAGAGAGCGGGTCCGAGAGCGCTGTACGGCGGGCGGCAGTGCGACGGCGCTCGTCACCCGCCCCGCCAACGTGAGGTATCTCGCCGGCGCGGCCCCGCGGGGTGCCGTGCTCCTGTTGGGCAGGGGTGAGGATCTGCTGCTGTGCGTCGGCCCGCCGAGCGGCGAGGCCGACGAAGGACGCCCTGACGAGGCGCTGCGCGTGCAGGTGCTGCCGCGCGCCGGCGGTGATGCCGCCGTCGCCGCCGCCGATGTCGCCGCGGCCCAGGGCGCCGAGTCCCTCGCGGTCGAGGAGCACCACCTGACCGTGACCCGGCACCGCGCCATCGGCTCGGTGGCGCCACGGCTGCGCCTCGGCGACCTGGGCGGTGCGGTGGAACAGTTGCGGGTGATCAAGGACGAGGAGGAGATCTCCTGTCTGCGGATCGGCGCCGAGATCGCCGACCAGGCCCTGGGCGAGCTCCTCGAATCCATCCTGGTCGGCCGTACGGAACGCCATCTCGCGCTGGAGCTGGAGCGCCGCCTCGTCGACCACGGCGCCGACGGCCCTGCCTTCGCGACCTCGGTCGGCACCGGCCCGAACTCGGGGCGGCGCGGCCACCGGCCCACCGACCGGCGGGTCGAGGAGGGCGACTTCCTCTCCGTCTGCCTGGGCGCGACCTATCGCGGCTACCGCTGCGAGATCGGCCGTACCTTCGTGATCGGCACCTCGCCCGCCGACTGGCAGATCGAGTTGTACGACCTCGTCTTCGCCGCCCAGCGCGCCGGACGTGAGTCGCTGGCGCCCGGCGCCGCCTACCGTGACGTGGACCGTGCGGCCCGCCAGGTACTGGACTCCGCGGGCTATGCGGAAGGTCTTCCACCGCTGACCGGGCACGGTGTGGGGCTCGAAATCGACGAGGACCCGCAGCTGGCCCCCGCGGCCATGGGTAAACTGGACGCTTGCGTGCCGGTCACCGTCGAACCGGGGGTCCACCTCCCGGGCCGGGGCGGTGTCCGGATCGATGACACGCTCGTCGTACGCCCTGAGGCGGACGGCGGACCCGAGCTACTCACCATCACGACCAAGGAGCTGCTCGCGCTCTAGCTTTTCGAGCTACGCGCGTGCGCCGGGGTCGTCCACGTCAGTCCAGGAGATTCCGCAACCGTGGCTTCCACGAACGACCTCAAGAACGGCCTGGTGCTCAAGCTCGAAGGCGGCCAGCTCTGGTCCGTCGTCGAGTTCCAGCACGTCAAGCCCGGCAAGGGCCCTGCCTTCGTGCGCACCAAGCTCAAGAACGTGCTCTCCGGCAAGGTCGTCGACAAGACGTTCAACGCTGGCGTCAAGGTCGAGACGGCCACTGTCGACAAGCGCGACATGCAGTTCTCGTACATGGACGGCGAGTACTTCGTCTTCATGGACATGGAGACCTACGACCAGCTCATGGTCGACCGCAAGGCCGTCGGCGACGCCGCCAACTTCCTGATCGAGGGCTTCACCGCCACCGTCGCGCAGCACGAGGGCGAGGTGCTCTTCGTCGAGCTGCCGGCCGCCGTCGAGCTCGTCGTCCAGGAGACCGAGCCGGGCGTCCAGGGCGACCGCTCCACCGGTGGCACCAAGCCCGCCACCCTGGAGACCGGCCACCAGATCCAGGTCCCGCTCTTCATCACCACCGGTGAGAAGATCAAGGTCGACACCCGCACCAGCGACTACCTCGGCCGGGTGAACAGCTAACCGTGGCTGCCCGCAACACGGCCCGCAAGCGCGCCTTCCAGATCCTCTTCGAGGGCGACCAGCGCGGCGTGGACGTCCTGACGGTCCTCGCGGACTGGATCCGGCACTCCCGGACCGACACCCGGCAGCCGCCGGTGAGCGAGTACACGATGCAGCTGGTCGAGGGCTACGCCAAGAAGGCGGCCCGGATCGACGAGCTGCTGGCGCAGTACGCCGTCGGCTGGACGCTGGACAGGATGCCGGTCGTCGACCGCAACATCCTGCGCCTCGGTGCCTACGAGCTGATCTGGGTCGACGAGACCCCGGACGCCGTGGTGCTCGACGAGGCGGTGCAGTTGGCGAAGGAGTTCTCCACGGACGAGTCGCCCTCGTTCGTGAACGGCCTGCTGGGCCGGCTGAAGGACCTGAAGCCGTCGCTCCGCCGGGACGAGGCGTAGGCGCTCCGCTGGGAGGGCGGGTGTGAACAGGGGAACCGTTGGCTCCGCCCCCAGAAGCCGTCACGGAGGGCCCGCAGCGGACGCTGCGGGCCCTCCGGCGTTCCCGTACCGCTGAGGCTCCCGAGGCGCGCAGAAAGCCGCCGGGGTGGGCGGAACCATGAAATTCCGGCCACCCCGGCGGCACGTTTCTGCTGAGTTGCCCGAAGGGGTCAGCCCTCGTCGTGGGAGACAGCGCGGCGCGCGTCCGCGTCAAGGACGCCCCAGCTGATCAGCTGCTCGGTGAGGACCGAGGGCGACTGGTCGTAGATGACGGCGAGGGTGCGCAGGTCGTCCTGGCGGATCGACAGCACCTTGCCGTTGTAGTCACCGCGCTGGGACTGGATCGTCGCCGCGTAACGCTGGAGAGGACCCGCCTTCTCGGCCGGCACGTGGGCCAGCCGCTCCAGGTCCAGGACCAGCTTCGGCGGCGGCTCGGCGGCCCCGCCCGGCGTGGTGCCCGGCAGCAGCTCCTGCACCGGGACCCCGTAGAAGTCCGCCAGCTCCGCGAGGCGCTGCACGGTGACGGCGCGGTCGCCGCGTTCGTATGAACCGACCACGACCGCCTTCCAGCGTCCCTGGGACTTCTCCTCTACGCCGTGGAGGGAAAGGCCCTGCTGGGTGCGGATGGCGCGGAGCTTGGCCCCGAGCTGTTTGGCGTATTCGCTGGACATATAGCTCCCCGGACGCTGTATCAACGTGCGGCTCCGCCGCGCGGCTGGTGACTCTTGTGACTCACAGTGAGGTTACGCAGCGTTACTCTTCCCCGTCAAGCCGAATGGTCCGGACCGACCCTTGCGTGGGAGTCACCGGCGGTGGCTTGAAGGGGGGTGATCAGGCGCGTTGTCGGGCTGGTACCGTGGATGGCGCAATTCCGACGTCCTTTAATGATCCGTCCCGTGAGGCGGAGAAGGAGGTCCGTTTCGTATGGACACAGAGCAGGACAAGCAGAGTTACGAAGCCGATGCGCGGCCCGTTCTCGAAGCCCCCGACATCGCGCGGGTGCTGACCCGCATCGCCCACGAGATCGTCGAGCGCGCCAAGGGCGCGGACGACGTGGTGCTCCTCGGCATTCCGACCCGAGGCGTCTTCCTGGCCCGCAGGCTGGCCGACAAGCTCGAAGAGATCACCGACCGCAAGATCCCGGTCGGCTCCCTCGACATCACCATGTACCGCGACGACCTGCGCATGCATCCGCCGCGTGCGCTGGCCCGCACCGAGATTCCCGGTGACGGCATCGACGGCCGCCTGGTCGTCCTCGTCGACGACGTGCTCTTCTCCGGCCGCACCATTCGCGCGGCGCTCGACGCGCTGAACGACATCGGCCGCCCGCGCGCCGTGCAGCTCGCGGTCCTCGTCGACCGCGGTCACCGCGAACTGCCCATCCGCGCCGACTACGTCGGCAAGAACCTCCCCACGTCGTTGCGGGAGACGGTCAAGGTCCAGCTCGCCGAGGAGGACGGTCGCGACACCGTGCTGCTCGGTGCGAAGCGGACCTCCTCGGACGCACAGCAGTAGCCCTCCGGCGTACGCCGCTGTCGTACGCCCCTGAGCACGCTCTGCCTGCCCGAATCCTCCCGAACTGAACTGCCTTACGGAGCCTGACAGATGCAGCGTCATCTCATCTCGGCCGCCGACCTCACTCGCGACGACGCCGTCCTGATCCTCGACACCGCCGAGGAGATGGCCCGGGTCGCCGACCGGCCGATCAAAAAGCTGCCGACCCTGCGCGGTCGCACCGTCGTCAACCTCTTCTTCGAGGACTCGACCCGCACCCGGATCTCTTTCGAAGCCGCCGAGAAGCGCCTCTCCGCGGACGTCATCAACTTCACCGCCAAGGGATCGAGCGTCTCCAAGGGCGAGTCCCTGAAGGACACCGCCCAGACGCTCGAAGCCATGGGTGTCGACGCCGTCGTCATCCGGCACGGCGCCTCCGGTGCCCCGTACCGGCTCGCCACCTCCGGCTGGATCGACGCCGTCGTCATCAACGCCGGCGACGGCACCCACCAGCACCCCACGCAGGCCCTGCTCGACGCCTTCACCATGCGCCGCCGCCTGGTCGGCCGGGACGCCGGGATAGGGCAGGACCTGTCCGGCAAGCGCATCACGATCGTCGGCGACATCCTGCACAGCCGGGTCGCCCGCTCGAACGTCGATCTGCTGCACACCCTCGGCGCCGAGGTCACCCTCGTCGCTCCGCCGACCCTGGTGCCGGTCGGCGTCGAGACCTGGCCCTGCGAGATCTCGTACGACCTGGACAGCACGCTCTCCAAGTCCGACGCGGTGATGATGCTGCGCGTGCAGCGCGAGCGGATGAACGCGGCGTTCTTCCCCACCGAGCGCGAGTACTCGCGGCGCTACGGCCTCGACGGCGACCGCATGGCGCGGATGCCCGAGCACGCCATCGTGATGCACCCCGGCCCGATGGTCCGCGGCATGGAGATCACCGCCGAGGTCGCCGACTCCGAGCGCTGCACCGTCGTCGAGCAGGTCGCCAACGGCGTCTCGATCCGGATGGCCGTCCTGTACCTGCTCCTTGGCGGCAACGAGCCCGCCGTCACCCACACCCGTACCGAGGAGAAGTAAGAACCATGAGCAAGATCCTTATCCGTGGTGCGAAGGTGCTCGGGGGCGAGCCGCAGGACGTCCTGATCGACGGTCGGACGATCGCGGAGGTGGGTGTCGGTCTCAGCGCCGACGGGGCCGAGGTCGTCGAGGCCAACGGCAAGGTGCTCCTTCCGGGGCTCGTCGACCTGCACACGCATCTGCGTGAGCCGGGCCGCGAGGACTCCGAGACCGTGCTGACCGGCACGCGGGCGGCGGCGAGCGGTGGCTACACGGCCGTGTTCGCCATGGCCAACACCTTCCCGGTCGCCGACACCGCCGGTGTGGTCGAGCAGGTCTACCGGCTCGGCCAGGAGCACGGCTATTGCGACGTGCAGCCGATCGGCGCCGTCACCGTCGGCCTGGAGGGCAAGAAGCTCGCCGAGCTGGGCGCGATGCACGAGTCGGCGGCCGGCGTCACGGTCTTCTCGGACGACGGCAAGTGTGTGGACGACGCGGTGATCATGCGCCGCGCGCTGGAGTATGTGAAGGCCTTCGGCGGTGTCGTCGCGCAGCACGCGCAGGAGCCCCGCCTCACCGAGGGCGCCCAGATGAACGAGGGCGTCGTCTCCGCCGAGCTGGGGCTCGGCGGATGGCCCGCGGTGGCCGAGGAATCGATCATCGCCCGGGATGTCCTGCTCGCCGAGCACGTCGGCTCGCGCGTCCACATCTGCCACCTGTCGACGGCCGGTTCGGTCGAGATCGTGCGCTGGGCCAAGTCCCGGGGCATCGACGTCACCGCCGAGGTCACCCCGCACCACCTCCTCCTCACCGACGAGCTGGTGCGCACATACAACCCGGTCTACAAGGTCAACCCGCCGCTGCGCACCGAGCGTGACGTCATGGCGCTGCGCGAGGCGCTCGCCGACGGCACGATCGACATCGTCGCCACCGACCACGCGCCGCACCCGCACGAGGACAAGGACTGCGAGTGGGCCGCGGCCGCCATGGGCATGGTGGGCCTCGAAACCGCGCTGTCCGTCGTCCAGCAGACGATGGTCGAGACCGGCCTGCTCGACTGGGCCGGCGTCGCCGACCGTATGTCCGTCAAGCCCGCCCGGATCGGCCGGGCCGCGGGCCACGGCCGTCCCGTCTCGGCAGGTGAGCCCGCGAACCTCACGCTGGTCGACACGGCATACCGTGGGGCCGTGGACCCCGCGGGCTTCGCCTCGCGCAGCCGCAACACCCCCTACGAGGGCCGTGAGCTGCCGGGCCGGGTCACGCACACCTGGCTGCGGGGCAAGGCCACCCTCGTCGACGGGAAGCTCGCGTGACACCTCTCATCTCGATGGCCGCCGAACAGAAGTCGGCGCCCGTGACCGACTGGGCCGGCCGGATCGGCTGGCTCGTCGGGCTCACCCTCTTCGTCGTGCTCGTCTACTGGCTGATGCGCGAGGGCTGGAAGTGGCGCGCCACTCTCCAGGGTGACCTGCCCGAGCTGCTTACCGCGCCAGAAGACCTCGGCCCGGCGAAACTGAGCATGAGCGGCCGCTACCACGGCTCCACCACCGCAGGGCAGTGGCTCGACCGCATCGTGGCGCACGGCCTGGGCACCCGCAGCCGGGTCGAGCTGACTCTGACGGAGGCGGGCCTGGATGTCGTACGCCCGGGAGCGACCGACTTCTTCGTGCCTCTCGCGGCCCTGCGCGAGGCCCGGCTCGACAAGGGCATCGCCGGCAAGGTCCTCACCGAGGGCGGACTCCTCGTCGTCACCTGGGCGCACGGCGACAAGCTGCTCGACTCCGGCTTCCGCTCGGACCGCGCGGCCGAGCACAACGAGTGGGTCGACACCCTGAACAGCATGATCAACAAGAGCAACGACACGGAAGGCGCGCGATGACGACCTCCACCAGGGGAGCTGCCAAGGTTCCCGCCGTACTCGTCCTGGAGGACGGCCGGTTCTTCCGCGGCCGTGCCTACGGGGCCGTGGGGGAGACCTTCGGCGAAGCGGTGTTCTCCACCGGCATGACCGGCTACCAGGAGACCCTCACCGACCCGTCGTACCACCGCCAGGTCGTCGTGATGACCGCCCCGCACGTCGGTAACACCGGCGTCAACGACGAGGACCCCGAGTCGCAGCGCATCTGGGTCTCCGGCTATGTCGTACGTGACCCCGCGCGCGTGCCCTCCAACTGGCGCGCCAAGCGCTCGCTGGACGAGGAGCTCCGCCACCAGGGCGTCGTCGGCATCAGCGGCATCGACACGCGTGCGCTGACCCGCCACCTGCGCGAGCGCGGCGCCATGCGCGTCGGCATCTTCTCCGGCAACGCGCTGCCCGACGAGGGCACCATGCTCGCCGAGGTGCGCCAGGCCCCCGAGATGAAGGGCGCGAACCTCGCAGCCGAGGTCGCCACCAAGGAGACGTACGTCGTCCCCGCGATCGGCGAGAAGCGCTTCACCGTCGCCGCCGTCGACCTGGGCATCAAGGGCATGACCCCGCACCGCATGGCCGAGCGTGGCATCGAGGTGCACGTGCTGCCCGCGACGGCCACGGCCGAGGACGTGTACGCCGTGAACCCCGACGGCGTGTTCTTCTCCAACGGCCCGGGTGACCCGGCCACCGCCGACGGTCCTGTCGCGGTCATGCAGGAAGTGCTCTCGCGCAAGACGCCGCTCTTCGGCATCTGCTTCGGCAACCAGATCCTGGGCCGCGCGCTCGGCTTCGGCACGTACAAGCTGAAGTACGGCCACCGCGGCATCAACCAGCCGGTGCAGGACCGCACGACCGGCAAGGTCGAGGTCACCGCGCACAACCACGGCTTCGCCGTCGACGCCCCGCTCGACAAGGTGTCCGACACCCCCTACGGCCGCGCCGAGGTCTCCCACGTCTGCCTGAACGACAACGTGGTGGAGGGCCTCCAGCTGCTCGACCAGCCGGCCTTCAGCGTCCAGTACCACCCCGAAGCGGCAGCGGGCCCGCACGACGCCGCCTACCTGTTCGACCGCTTCGTATCCCTGTTGGAGGGCCAGCGTGCCTAAGCGCACCGATATCCAGTCCGTCCTGGTCATCGGCTCCGGCCCGATCGTCATCGGCCAGGCCGCCGAGTTCGACTACTCGGGCACCCAGGCGTGCCGCATCCTGCGCGCCGAGGGCCTGAGGGTCATCCTGGTCAACTCCAATCCGGCGACGATCATGACCGACCCGGAGATCGCCGACGCGACGTACGTCGAGCCGATCACCCCGGAGTTCGTCGAGAAGATCATCGCCAAGGAGCGCCCGGATGCGCTCCTGCCCACCCTGGGTGGCCAGACGGCGCTCAACACCGCCATCTCGCTGCACAAGGCCGGGACTCTCGAGAAGTACGGCGTCGAGCTCATCGGCGCCAACGTCGAGGCCATCAACAAGGGCGAGGACCGCGACCTCTTCAAGGACGTCGTGGAGGCGGTGAACCAGAAGATCGGGCACGGCGAGTCCGCCAAGTCCGTCATCTGCCACTCCATGGACGACGTGCTCAAGGGCGTCGAGACGCTCGGCGGCTATCCGGTCGTCGTCCGCCCCTCCTTCACTATGGGCGGCGCCGGCTCCGGCTTCGCGCACGACGAGGAGGAACTGCGCCGCATCGCCGGTCAGGGCCTCACGCTCTCGCCGACCACCGAGGTGCTCCTCGAGGAGTCCATCCTCGGCTGGAAGGAGTACGAGCTGGAGCTGATGCGCGACAAGCACGACAACGTCGTGGTCGTCTGCTCCATCGAGAACTTCGACCCGATGGGCGTACACACCGGTGACTCGATCACCGTCGCCCCGGCGATGACGCTCACCGACCGCGAGTACCAGATCCTGCGCGACATCGGCATCGCGGTCATCCGCGAGGTCGGCGTGGACACGGGTGGCTGCAACATCCAGTTCGCGGTGAACCCCGAGGACGGTCGCGTGATCGTCATCGAGATGAACCCTCGCGTGTCGCGCTCCTCGGCCCTCGCCTCCAAGGCGACCGGCTTCCCGATCGCCAAGATCGCCGCGAAGCTCGCCGTCGGCTACACGCTCGACGAGATCCCGAACGACATCACGGAGAAGACCCCGGCCTCCTTCGAGCCGACGCTCGACTACGTGGTCGTGAAGGCCCCGCGCTTCGCCTTCGAGAAGTTCCCGTCCGCCGACTCCACCCTGACGACCACCATGAAGTCGGTCGGCGAGGCCATGGCGATCGGCCGCAACTTCACCGAGGCGCTGCAGAAGGCGCTGCGGTCGCTGGAGAAGAAGGGCTCGCAGTTCACGTTCGTGGGCGAGCCCGGCGACAAGAAGCTCCTCCTCGAAGAGGCCGTACGGCCGACCGACGGGCGCATCAACTCCGTCATGCAGGCCATCCGCGCCGGCGCCACGCCCGACGAGGTCTTCGAGGCGACGAAGATCGACCCGTGGTTCGTCGACCAGCTGTTCCTGATCAAGGAGATCGCGGACGAGCTGGCCGCCGCCGACAAGCTCGACCCCGAGCTGCTGGCGGAGGCCAAGCGCCACGGCTTCTCCGACGTGCAGATCGCCGAGATCCGCGGGCTGCGCGAGGACGTCGTGCGCGAGGTGCGGCATGCGCTGGGCGTGCGCCCGGTGTACAAGACGGTCGACACGTGCGCCGCCGAGTTCGCGGCCAAGACGCCGTACTTCTACTCCTCCTACGACGAGGAGACGGAGGTCGCGCCCCGCGAGAAGCCCGCGGTGATCATCCTGGGCTCCGGCCCGAACCGTATCGGCCAGGGCATCGAGTTCGACTACTCCTGCGTCCACGCCTCGTTCGCGCTCAGCGACGCGGGCTACGAGACCGTGATGGTCAACTGCAACCCCGAGACCGTCTCCACGGACTACGACACCTCCGACCGCCTGTACTTCGAGCCGCTGACGCTGGAAGATGTACTGGAGATCGTCCACGCGGAGTCGCTGGCCGGTCCGATCGCGGGTGTCATCGTCCAGCTCGGCGGACAGACCCCGCTGGGCCTGTCGCAGGCGCTCAAGGACAACGGCGTGCCGGTCGTGGGTACCTCGCCCGAGGCCATCCACGCCGCCGAGGACCGCGGCGCCTTCGGGCGGGTCCTCGCGGAGGCGGGTCTCCCGGCGCCCAAGCACGGCACCGCCACCACCTTCGCCGAGGCCAAGGCCATCGCCGACGAGATCGGCTACCCCGTCCTCGTACGGCCCTCGTACGTGCTCGGCGGGCGCGGCATGGAGATCGTGTACGACGAGACGCGGCTGTCCTCGTACATCGCCGAGTCGACCGAGATCAGCTCCTCCCGGCCCGTCTTGGTCGACCGGTTCCTCGACGACGCGATCGAGATCGACGTCGACGCCCTGTACGACGGCGAGGAGCTCTACCTCGGCGGCGTGATGGAGCACATCGAGGAGGCCGGCATTCACTCCGGCGACTCGGCGTGCGCGCTGCCGCCGATCACGCTCGGCGGGTTCGACATCAAGCGGCTGCGGGCGTCCACGGAAGCCATCGCGCGCGGAGTGGGCGTGCGCGGACTGATCAACATCCAGTTCGCGATGGCCGGCGACATCCTGTACGTCCTCGAAGCCAACCCGCGCGCCTCGCGCACCGTGCCCTTCACCTCGAAGGCGACCGCGGTGCCGCTCGCCAAGGCCGCGGCCCGGATCTCTCTCGGCGCGACCATCGCCGAACTGCGGGCGGAGGGGCTGCTGCCCGCGGGCGGTGACGGTGGCACGCTGCCGCTCGACGCGCCGATCTCCGTCAAGGAGGCCGTCATGCCGTGGTCGCGCTTCCGTGACATTCACGGACGCGGTGTCGACACGGTGCTCGGCCCGGAGATGCGTTCCACGGGTGAAGTCATGGGCATCGACTCGGTGTTCGGGACGGCGTACGCCAAGTCGCAGGCGGGCGCGTACGGTCCGCTGCCGACCAAGGGCCGCGCGTTCATCTCCGTCGCCAACCGCGACAAGCGCTCGATGATCTTCCCGGCGCGTGAACTCGTCGCGCACGGGTTCGAGTTGCTCGCCACGTCCGGCACCGCCGAGGTGCTCAAGCGCAACGGCATCAACGCCACGGTCGTGCGCAAGCAGAGCGAGGGCGAGGGCCCGAACGGTGAGAAGACCATCGTCCAGCTCATCCACGACGGCCTGGTCGACCTCATCGTCAACACGCCGTACGGCACCGGTGGCCGCCTCGACGGCTACGAGATCCGTACGGCCGCCGTGGCCCGGTCCGTGCCGTGCCTGACGACGGTCCAGGCGCTCGCCGCCGCCGTCCAGGGCATCGACGCGCTCAACCACGGTGACGTGGGCGTGCGTTCACTCCAGGAACACGCCGAGCATCTGACCGCGGCCCGCGACTAGCAGCCCTGAGGGGGACATCGGAAACGGTGTCCCCCTCTTCATGAGGCTCATGAGCTTCAAGAGGACACTGAGATGTACAAACTCTTCTTCAACCTCGTCTTCAAGCGGATGGACCCCGAGCAGGCGCACCACCTCGCCTTCCGCTGGATCCGGCTCGCCGTCCGCATCCCCGTCCTGCGCACCTTCATCGCCGCCGCCCTCGCGCCCCGCTACAAGGAGCTGCGCACCGAGGCGTTCGGGCTGCGGATGCACGGCCCCTTCGGGCTCGCGGCGGGCTTCGACAAGAACGCCGTCGCCATCGACGGGATGTCGATGCTCGGCTTCGACCACATCGAGATCGGCACGGTCACGGGGGAGCCGCAGCCCGGCAACCCCAAGAAGCGCCTGTTCCGCCTTGTGCCGGACCGCGCGCTGATCAACCGCATGGGGTTCAACAACGAGGGCTCCGCGGCCGTCTGCGAGCGCCTGGCGGCCCGTACGCCCGTGTTCAAGACCGTCGTGGGCGTCAACATCGGCAAGACCAAGGTCGTACCGGAGGCCGAGGCCGCTGCCGACTACGTGAAGTCGACCGAGCGGCTGGCCGCGCACGCCGACTACCTCGTGGTCAACGTCAGCTCCCCGAACACGCCCGGTCTGCGCAATCTCCAGGCCACGGAGTCGCTGCGACCGCTGCTGACCGCGGTCCGCGAAGCCGCCGACCGCGCCGTGACCGACCGGCGCGTGCCGCTGCTCGTCAAGATCGCCCCCGATCTCGCGGACGAGGACATCGACGCGGTCGCCGACCTGGCCGTCGAGCTCGGCCTGGACGGGATCATCGCGACGAACACCACCATCGCGCGCGAGGGACTCGGTTTGAAGTCCGAACCCTCTCTGGTCAAGGAGACCGGCGGACTCTCCGGCGCGCCGCTGAAGTCGCGCTCCCTGGAGGTGCTGCGCCGTCTCTACGCGCGCGTGGGCGACCGGATCACCCTGGTGGGCGTCGGCGGCATCGAGAACGCCGAGGACGCCTGGCAGCGCATCCTGGCCGGCGCCACGCTGGTCCAGGGCTACAGCGCCTTCATCTACGAGGGCCCCTTCTGGGGCCGCGCCATCCACAAGGGGCTCGCCGCGCGCCTTCGCACGAGCCCGTACGCCAGCCTCGCCGACGCGGTCGGCGCCGACGTGAGGAAGTCCGCATGAGTCTGGAACCCTTTGGCGCACGCCTTCGCCGCGCCATGGACGAGCGTGGCCCCCTGTGCGTGGGCATCGACCCGCACGCCTCCCTGCTCACCGACTGGGGCCTGAACGACGACATCGCGGGCCTGGAGCGCTTCAGCCGCACCGTCGTCGAGGCGCTGGCCGACCGGGTCGCCGTCCTCAAGCCGCAGAGCGCCTTCTTCGAGCGCTTCGGATCGCGCGGGATCGCCGTCCTGGAGAAGTCGGTCGAGGAGGCGCGTGCGGCCGGCGCGCTGGTCGTGATGGACGCCAAGCGCGGCGACATCGGTTCGACCATGGCCGCGTACGCGGAGACCTTCCTGCGCAAGGACGCGCCGCTCTTCTCGGACGCGCTGACCGTGTCGCCGTACCTCGGCTACGGCTCGCTGAAGCCCGCGGTGGAACTCGCGCGCGAGAGCGGGGCCGGGCTCTTCGTCCTCGCGCTCACCTCCAACCCGGAGGGCGGCGAGGTGCAGCACGCGGTCCGCGAGGACGGCCGGAACGTCGGAGCGACGATGCTCGGGCACCTGGCCGCCGAGAACGCGGGGGAGGCGCCGCTGGGCTCCTTCGGCGCGGTCGTCGGGGCCACGCTGGGCGATCTCTCCTCGTACGACCTGGACATCAATGGACCGCTCCTCGCGCCCGGAATCGGCGCCCAGGGGGCGACGGCGGCCGATCTGGCGGGTGTCTTCGGCGTGGCGGTGCGCAATGTCGTCCCGAACGTGAGCCGGGGTGTTCTGCGTCACGGTCCCGACGCGGTCGCGCTGCGTGAGTCCGCGGAGCGCTTCGCGGAGGAGATCAGGGCCGCCGTGGCCATCTCCTGAGTCCTCGGACAGCCGCTCGACAGTCCTCGGATGAGTGTCTTCGGAGCGCCCTGAGTCTGAATACATCCTCAAATCCAGGGCAATATGTCTGAAATGTCCGACTCCAGGGAGGCTGACCAGGACTTTTCCGCTGTTCTCGCTGACTCTGGCGGACTTGCCCGCTAGTCTCCGTCGAGTGGGGGCACCTCCCACGCTTTTAAGGCAGTGGGGGAGAACGGGCAAGCGTGTTGCTCGTAGCTCCCCAGGTGTGGGGCGACTAGGTTCCTCACCGGTCCGTATCCGACAGTTCGACATCCGAGGTGACGTAGGCGTGGCTCTTCCGCCCCTTACCCCTGAACAGCGCGCAGCCGCGCTCGAAAAGGCCGCCGCGGCTCGCCGGGAGCGGGCCGAGGTCAAGAATCGACTCAAGCACTCCGGCGCCTCCCTTCACGAGGTCATCAAGCAGGGCCAGGAGAACGACGTCATCGGCAAGATGAAGGTCTCCGCTCTCCTCGAGTCCCTGCCGGGCGTGGGCAAGGTCCGCGCCAAGCAGATCATGGAGCGACTCGGGATCTCCGAGAGCCGCCGTGTACGCGGCCTCGGCTCGAACCAGATCGCCTCCTTGGAGCGCGAGTTCGGCGGCTCCGGCGCCTGAGTCCTGGGCACTCCGGGATTGCTGGAATAATCGCTGCATGAGTGAACGACCGCGGCTGACCGTGCTCTCCGGCCCCTCAGGGGTCGGCAAGAGCACGGTCGTCGCCCATATGCGCAAGGAACACCCCGAGGTCTGGCTCTCGGTGTCGGCGACGACCCGTAAGCCGCGCCCCGGTGAGAAGCACGGAGTCCACTACTTCTTCGTCACCGACGAGGAGATGGACAAGCTGATCGCCAACGGTGAGCTGCTGGAGTGGGCCGAATTCGCCGGCAACCGCTACGGGACGCCGCGCAAGGCCGTCCTGGAGCACCTGGAGGCGGGTGTGCCGGTCCTCCTGGAGATCGACCTTCAGGGGGCCCGTCAGGTCCGTGAGTCCATGCCGGAGGCCCTGCTCGTGTTCCTGGCCCCTCCCTCCTGGGAGGAGCTGGTGCGCAGGCTCACCGGGCGGGGCACCGAACCGCCCGAGGTGATCGAGCGCCGCCTGGAGGCGGCCAAGATCGAGCTGGCGGCCGAGCCGGAGTTCGATGTCACCCTGGTCAACACCTCCGTCGAGGACGTGGCGCGCGAGCTGCTAGCCTTGGTGGACGTTGTGTGATCTTCACTGATCAATCCCACCTTTCGGAAGGCCAAGCGTGTCCTCTTCCATCACCGCGCCCGAGGGCATCATCAACCCTCCGATCGACGAGCTCCTCGAGGCCACCGACTCGAAGTACAGCCTCGTGATCTACGCGGCCAAGCGTGCCCGTCAGATCAACGCGTACTACTCGCAGCTCGGCGAGGGTCTCCTCGAGTACGTCGGTCCGCTCGTCGACACCCACGTCCACGAGAAGCCGCTTTCGATCGCCCTGCGTGAGATCAACGCGGGTCTGCTGACGTCCGAGGCCGTTGAGGGCCCCGCGCAGTAGTCACCGCTTCTTTCCTTCATCCCAGGCCCGGCAGCGCGACTGTCGGGCCTGTGGTGTGTCATGGGGTTGTACGTTTTCGAGTGTTGGGGAGGCCCGGTGGACAAGCCGAAGGTCGTTCTGGGGGTCAGCGGCGGCATCGCCGCTTACAAGGCCTGTGAGCTGTTGCGTCGTTTGACCGAGTCCGGTCATGACGTACGGGTCGTCCCCACCGAGTCGGCGCTGCACTTCGTCGGCGCCGCCACCTGGTCCGCGCTCTCCGGCCACCCCGTGTCCACCGAGGTCTGGTCGGACGTCCACGAGGTCCCGCACGTCCGCATCGGGCAGCAGGCCGACCTGGTGGTCGTCGCTCCCGCGACGGCCGACATGCTCGCCAAGGCGGCCCACGGCCTGGCCGACGACCTCCTCACGAACACCTTGCTGACCGCCCGCTGTCCGGTCGTCTTCGCGCCCGCCATGCACACGGAGATGTGGGAGCACCCGGCCACGCAGGACAACGTGGCGGCACTGCGCCGCCGCGGCGCCGTGGTCATCGAGCCCGCGGTGGGCCGCCTGACCGGCGTCGACACCGGCAAGGGGCGGTTGCCCGAGCCCGCCGAGATCTTCGAGATCTGCCGCCGGGTGCTCGCGCGGGGCGTGACCGAGCCCGATCTGGCCGGCCGTCACGTCGTGATCAGCGCGGGCGGCACGCGCGAGCCGCTCGACCCGGTCCGCTTCCTCGGCAACCGCTCCTCCGGCAAGCAGGGATACGCCCTCGCCCGTACGGCGGCCGCGCGCGGCGCCCGGGTCACCCTGATCGCCGCGAACACCGGACTGCCGGACCCGGCCGGGGTGGACGTCGTACAGGTCGGGACGGCCGTGCAACTGCGCGAGGCGGTGCTGAAGGCGGCCTCCGACGCCGACGCCGTGGTGATGGCCGCGGCGGTGGCGGACTTCCGCCCGGCCGTGTACGCGGCCGGAAAGATCAAGAAGAAGGACGGCCAGGAACCGGAGCCGATCGTTCTGATCCGCAATCCGGACATCCTCGCGGAGATCTCGACGGACCGCCCGCGCCCCGGCCAAGTCGTGGTCGGCTTCGCCGCCGAGACGGACGACATCCTCGCCAATGGCCGTACGAAGCTGGAGCGCAAGGGCTGCGATCTCCTCGTGGTGAACGAGGTGGGGGAGCGCAAGACGTTCGGCTCCGAGGAGAACGAGGCCGTGGTGCTCGGAGCCGACGGCAGTGAGACCCCGGTGCCGTACGGACCCAAGGAAGCCTTGGCCGAGACCGTGTGGGACCTGGTGACACGCCGCCTGCGGTGAATGTCTCATTCGCCGCAACGGACGCCTCCATCCGCGCGAAATACGGTGTGACGAACCTGGTGAAGACCGATCGTCATGGCGCAGAATGCCCGTGCCGCAGGTCACAGCGCTTCCGAGAAGCGAGACAAGGGGGCCTGCGGGCGAGCGCGACCGATAAACTGTTCTCGGACGACGCCGGGCGCAGCTCCCGTCCCGTCCGCCAATGATCAGCCAGCAGCCGCTGCAACCACAGGGAGCGTTGTGTCCCGTCGCCTGTTCACCTCGGAGTCCGTGACCGAGGGTCACCCCGACAAGATCGCTGACCAGATCAGCGACACCATTCTCGACGCGCTTCTGCGAGAGGACCCGACGTCCCGGGTCGCCGTGGAGACGCTGATCACAACCGGCCTGGTGCACGTGGCCGGCGAGGTCACGACCAAGGCGTACGCGCCGATCGCCCAGCTCGTGCGGGACAAGATCCTCGAGATCGGCTACGACTCGTCGAAGAAGGGCTTCGACGGCGCGTCCTGTGGCGTCTCCGTGTCCATCGGCTCGCAGTCGCCGGACATCGCGCAGGGCGTCGACACGGCGTACGAGAACCGGGTCGAGGGCGACGACGACGAGCTGGACCGGCAGGGCGCGGGCGACCAGGGCCTGATGTTCGGTTACGCGACCGACGAGACGCCGAACCTGATGCCGCTTCCGATCCACCTGGCGCACCGCCTGTCGCGCCGCCTCTCCGAGGTCCGCAAGAACGGCACGATCCCCTACCTCCGTCCCGACGGAAAGACCCAGGTCACCATCGAGTACGACGGTGACAAGGCGGTCCGCCTGGACACGGTCGTGGTCTCGTCCCAGCACGCTTCGGACATCGACCTGGACTCGCTCCTGGCCCCCGACATCCGCGAGTTCGTGGTCGAGCCGGAGCTGAAGGCCCTCCTCGACGACGGCATCAAGCTGGAGACCGAGGGCTACCGGCTCCTGGTCAACCCGACCGGCCGCTTCGAGATCGGCGGCCCGATGGGCGACGCCGGCCTGACCGGCCGCAAGATCATCATCGACACGTACGGCGGCATGGCCCGCCACGGCGGTGGCGCCTTCTCCGGCAAGGACCCGTCCAAGGTCGACCGCTCCGCCGCGTACGCGATGCGCTGGGTGGCCAAGAACGTCGTCGCCGCGGGCCTCGCCTCCCGCTGCGAGGTCCAGGTCGCCTACGCCATCGGCAAGGCCGAGCCCGTCGGTCTGTTCGTCGAGACCTTCGGCACCGCCAAGGTCGACGCCGAGAAGATCGAGACCGCCATCACCGAGGTCTTCGACCTCCGCCCGGCGGCCATCATCCGCGACCTCGACCTGCTGCGCCCGATCTACTCCCAGACGGCCGCGTACGGCCACTTCGGCCGCGAGCTGCCCGACTTCACGTGGGAGCGGACGGACCGCGTGGAGGCGCTGCGCAAGGCTGCCGGTCTGTAGGACGAGCTCTTTCGGCGAGGCCCGGTGTCCCTTCGGGGTACCGGGCCTCGCCGTTTCACACGCAGCCGAAATCGGCTGGTCCGGGCGGCCAGAGGTTCGTACGCTGGTGATCTCCCGGTGCGATGGCCGCGGTTACTTCGGTGGAGTGCGCCCAGGGTGCGCGGTGAATCTGGAACATGGTCCGCTGCCGCTTGGAACTCGGGAGGTGCTGACGTCGAGGCGCCCGGTGCGATGGTTGCGGTTACTTCCGGGAGATCTCCTTCGCAGGTTCGAATCCTGCTGCCGGTCCTGGACCGGTATGGCCGAGTGGTCCATGGCAGAAGCGTCCTCAGGGCGTTCGCGATCCGTGGCCGGCTTGATCTCGGGCGCACGGCGGTGTCAGTGGGGTCTGGTAGGAATGTTGCTGTGAGCAGCGCGAATGGGCGGGGTGAGGGTGGCGCGGAGGGTGCGCCGCCCGAACAGCTTGCGCTGATTCGCGAGGGGGTGCGGCAGGCCAAGGTGCCCAAGGCGAAGCCGCGGACCTGGCGGGGAGCGGCCCTTGCCGACGAACTGCCCGTCGCGCGGGTGCTGGTCGACAAAGGTGTGCTGCACCTCGATCGGTACTTCGACTACGCCGTGCCCGAGGAGCTCGACGAAGCGGCTCAGCCCGGGGTGCGGGTCCGGGTGAGGTTCGGGGCCGGGCGGCATCGAGTTCGGGAGGGCCGGCGTGAGGGCGGGGGGCTGATCGACGGGTATCTCGTCGAGCGGCTCGCCGACTCCGACTACTCCGGGCCGCTCGCCGCGCTGGCCCAGGTGGTGTCTCCCGAGCCGGTGCTCGGGCCCGAGTTGCTGAGGCTGGCGCGGGCCGTCGCCGATCGGTATGCGGGAAGCCTCGCGGATGTGCTGCAGCTCGCCGTGCCGCCGCGGAACGCGCGGGCCGAAGGGAAGCCCTCGCCCGCGCCACCGCCGGTTCCCGGGGCGCCCGAGGTGGGGTCCTGGGCACGGTACGGGCGCGGGGCCGCTTTTCTGGAGTCGCTCGCGGCGGGCGGGGCGCCGCGAGCCGTGTGGAACGCGTTGCCGGGTCCCGGTTGGGCCGAGGAAATCGCCAGAGCCGTGGGCGCGACGCTCGCCTCCGGGCGGGGCGCCCTCGTCGTCGTACCGGACGGGCGCGCCGTGTCCCGGGTTGATGCCGCGCTGACCTCGCTGTTGGGGGAGGGGCGGCATGCGGTGCTCACCGCCGAGGCCGGGCCCGAGAAGCGGTATCGGGAGTGGCTCGCCGTCCGGCGTGGGTCCGTGCGGGCCGTCGTGGGCACCCGGGCCGCCATGTTCGCGCCCGTGCGGGATCTGGGGCTGGTCGTCATCTGGGACGACGGGGACGACAGCCACAGCGAGCAGCACGCTCCGCAGCCGCATGCGCGGGAGGTGCTGCTGCTGCGCGCCGCCCATGACAAGTGCGCCTTCCTGCTGGGGAGTTGGGGCTGCACGGTCGAGGCCGCGCAGCTCGTCGAGAGCGGGTGGGCACTGCCGCTCGTCGCGGAGCGGGAGCAGGTGCGGGGGGCCGCGCCGCTCGTGCGGACCGTGGGCGACGGGGATCTCGCACGGGACGAGGCCGCTCGTGCCGCGCGGCTGCCCACGCTTGCCTGGCAGGTCGTCAGGGAGGGACTGAGGAACGGGCCCGTGCTGGTGCAGGTGCCTCGCCGGGGGTACGTGCCCCGGATGGCCTGCGCGCAGTGCCGGGCGCCCGCGCGGTGCCGGCACTGCGCCGGGCCGTTGGAGGCACAGGACGCGGGGGCGCTGCGGTGTACGTGGTGCGGGCGGGACGAGGCGGCCTGGCACTGCCCCGAGTGCGGCGGGTTCCGGCTGCGGGCGCAGATCGTAGGGGCGCGGCGCACCGCCGAGGAGCTGGGGCGGGCGTTCCCGGCTGTGCCGGTGCGGACGTCCGGGCGGGAGCAGGTGCTGGACACGGTCTCCGAGGCGCCCGCCCTGGTCGTCAGTACACCGGGGGCCGAGCCTGTCGCCGAGGGCGGGTACGCCGCCGCGCTGCTGCTTGACGGCTGGGCGATGCTCGGGCGGCCCGATCTGCGGGCCGGTGAGGACGCGTTGCGGCGGTGGATCGGGGCCGCGGCGCTCGTACGCCCGCAGGGGGCCGGGGGCACCGTGGTGGTCGTCGCCGAGCCGACGTTGCGGCCCGTGCAGGCGCTCGTGCGGTGGGATCCGGTCGGGCATGCGGTGCGCGAACTCGCCGAGCGGGCCGAGCTGGGGTTTCCGCCTGTCTCTCGGATGGCGGCCGTCTCCGGTGCGCCGGAGGCTCTCGCCGGGTTTCTCGCGGTGGTCGAACTGCCGTGCGACGCCGAGGTGTTGGGGCCCGTGCCGATGGCCGTCACGGAGGCGGGGCGGCCGCGGCGGGCGGGCGCGCCGCCTCCGGGTGAGCGCTGGGAGCGGGCCCTCATCCGCGTGCCGCCCGGGAGCGGTGCGGCGCTGGCGACCGCGCTGAAGACCGCGCAGGCGGCGCGGATGGCGCGTGGGGGAAGCGAGCCCGTACGGGTTCGGATCGATCCGCCGGACATTGGGTGAGGGTGCATCAGCGAAGGCGTGAAGCCTGGGCTGCCTCGGCGCGGGCTGCCTCGCCATGAGGCTGCCTCCCGGGTCGGTCGGCTCCGGGAGGCAGCGGAGGAGTCGGTCAGCCGTTGCGCGGGCCCGGGAACGCGGTGGGCCTGACGTCCTCTCGGAGGGTGGGGCTGCCCGCCGTCGGCTGGGTCGGCATCGAGCGGGCCGCGGGGACCGTCGGCACCGTGGGGATGCCGGTGTTGACGGCTACGGTGTGGCTGCCCGACGTCTCGGTGGCCCGCTCGGCCTCGGCCGCTGCCTGGGCGGCGGCGCGGCGGGCGCCGTAACGGCGGTGCACAGCCTGCTTGGTGACTCCGAGGGCCGAGCCCACCGCGTCCCACGAGAAACCGAGTGAGCGGTCGAAGTCCACGGCGGCCGTGACCAGGGTCTCGACACTGTCCCGCAGCTCCTGGGCGAGGCGGACGGTCGGGGCGGGGGCGCGTCCGTAGACGACGAAGCCCGTGGAGGGGCCGGAGCGGCGCGGGCGGTAGACGTTGCCCAACTGGGCGGTGAGCGTGCGCAGTGCGTCCACCTGCCGGCGGACCCGCTCGATGTCCCGCACCAGCAAGTGCAGGCTGGCCCGAGCCTGGGCGTCGTGGGTTGCGTGGTCGGCCATGAACAAGCCTCTCGAACCGGCGTTGAAAAGGATCGGGCCGCGATTGCGGCCCGTTGTGGTCAACTCTTTCTTGACCAACGCGTTTACGCTCCGCTGGTCACGCATCGGGGGCGTAAGGGCATATGCCCGGGGCGCGTCTTGATGCGTACGCCGCCGGTGGGGGACTCGCCTCCGCATTCGGCCTTGGCTCGGTTGTTCTCCCGCCCGCGCACCGCCCGCTCACCGCCCGTGCGAGTCAGGTGTCGAGTGCGGGTCTCCCGTGGGGGCGGGTCGCCGTTGGCGGCTGCGAGTTGGGGCCGCGGGTTGGGCTGCGAGGTGGTGGGCGCGGGTTGGGCCGCGAGGTGGGGGCCGCGAGTTGGGGGCGCGCGGCAGGCGCGGAATCTGCGCGCCCCCGAGTCCCGGGGCCGCATAGACTGGTGCGCTGCCCCGTGCTTCGCCCCACCCGGCAGGTGTGCGGGGGCTCAAGAACTCCCGCCCGAGAGGCCAACCGCCACCCATGAAGCTTGTCTTCGCAGGTACCCCCGAGGTCGCCGTTCCCGCTCTGGACTCCCTGATCGCCTCCGGGCGGCACGAGGTGGCCGCTGTCGTCACGCGGCCCGACGCGCCGGCCGGGCGGGGGCGGCGGCTCGTCGCGAGTCCGGTCGCCGAGCGGGCGGAGGAGGCCGGGATCGAGGTGCTGAAGCCGGTGAAGCCGCGGGACGAGGAGTTCCTGGCGCGGCTCAGGGAGATCGCGCCCGACTGCTGCCCCGTGGTCGCGTACGGGGCGTTGCTGCCGCGCGTCGCCCTCGACATCCCCGCCCACGGCTGGGTCAATCTGCACTTCTCGCTGCTGCCCGCCTGGCGCGGCGCCGCTCCCGTGCAGCACGCGATCATGGCCGGCGACGAAATCACCGGTGCGTCCACGTTCCTCATCGAGGAAGGGCTCGACTCGGGGCCCGTGTACGGCACCGTCACCGAGGAGATCCGGCCCACCGACACCAGCGGCGACCTGCTCACGCGGCTCGCCTTCGCCGGCGCCGGGCTGCTCTCGGCGACGATGGACGGGATCGAGGACGGCAGCCTCAAGGCCGTGCCGCAGTCCACCGACGGCGTCACCATGGCGCCGAAGATCACCGTCGAGAACGCCCACATCGACTGGGCCGCCCCGGCGCTGCGCGTCGACCGGGTCGTCCGCGGGTGCACGCCCGCGCCCGGCGCCTGGACCGTGTTCCGGGGCGAGCGGCTCAAGCTCATCCAGGTCGCGTCCGTGCCCGACCGCACCGACCTCGCCCCGGGCGAGCTGTCCGTCGGCAAGAACAACGTCTACGTGGGCACCGGTTCGTACGCCGTCGAGCTGCTCTGGGTCCAGGCCCAGGGCAAGAAGCCGATGCGCGCCGCAGACTGGGCGCGCGGCGTGCGGATTCCCTCCGGGGAGCGCCTCGGGGTCTGACCGGCGGACGCGGCCCGCGACGCGCGCCCACCCCCGCCCCGCCGACGCGGCCCCTGCGGGCACTCCGCGCCCGCGACGCGCGCCCACGCCCGCCCCGGCGTACGCCGCCCGCACGGCCCCCCGCGCCCGTCCGGACGTAGGCTGGACGGGTCGAACCATCCAGAATCCGGAGCACCTTTTTCGTGAGTGAGCAGTCCCGTCGGCCGCGCAAGCCCGGCAAGCCCTACCGCCGTCCGCAGAAGGACCCGGTCCGCATGCTCGCCTTCGAGGCGCTGCGGGCCGTGGACGAGCGGGATGCGTACGCGAACCTCGTTCTGCCGCCGCTGCTGCGGAAGGCACGCGAGAAGGGCGACTTCGACGGGCGGGACGCGGCGCTGGCGACCGAGCTGGTCTATGGGACGCTGCGCCGGCAGGGGACGTACGACGCCGTCATCGCGGCCTGTGTCGACCGGCCGCTCAGGGAAGTCGATCCGCCGGTGCTCGATGTGCTGAGCCTCGGTGTGCATCAGCTGCTCGGGACGCGGATTCCCACGCACGCCGCCGTCTCGGCATCCGTCGAGCTCGCCCGTGTCGTGCTCGGCGACGGGCGCGCCAAGTTCGTCAACGCCGTACTGCGCAAGGTCGCGCAGCAGGATCTCGATGGGTGGCTGCAGCAGGTCGCGCCGCCCTACGACGAGGACCCCGAGGACCATCTTGCCGTCGTGCACTCGCACCCGCGCTGGGTCGTCTCCGCGCTGTGGGACTCGCTGGGCGGCGGCCGTGCGGGCATCGAGGATCTGCTCGAAGCCGACAACGAGCGGCCCGAGGTGACCCTTGTCGCCCGGCCCGGGCGTTCCACCGCCGATGAGCTCCTCGACGTACTCGGAGACGAGTCCGCGCTGCCCGGCCGTTGGTCGCCGTATGCCGTGCGGCTCACCGAGGGCGGCGAACCGGGCGCCATCGACGCCGTACGGGAGGGCCGTGCCGGCGTCCAGGACGAGGGCAGCCAACTGGTCGCCCTCGCTCTGGCGAACGCGCCGCTCGACGGACCCGACAAGACTTGGCTGGACGGCTGCGCCGGACCCGGCGGCAAGGCCGCCATGCTGGCCGGGCTCGCCGCCGAACGCGGTGCCGTCCTGCTCGCCTCGGAGAAGCAGCCGCACCGGGCCGGCCTGGTGGCGAAGGCGCTCGCCGGCAACCCCGGGCCGTATCAGGTGATCGCCGCCGACGGCACCCGTCCGCCGTGGCGGCCCGGCACCTTCGACCGCGTCCTCATGGACGTGCCCTGCACGGGGCTGGGCGCGCTGCGCCGCCGTCCCGAGGCCCGCTGGCGGCGCCGCCCCGAGGACCTGGAGGGCTTCGCGCCGCTCCAGCGCGGGCTGCTGCGCACGGCGCTCGACTCGGTGCGGGTCGGCGGTGTCGTCGGGTATGCGACCTGCTCGCCGCACCTCGCCGAGACCCGCGCGGTCGTCGACGACGTGCTCAAGCACTACGACGACGGCTCCGCCGAACTGCTCGACGCCCGCCCGCTTCTGCCGGGCGTACCGGCCCTGGGCGACGGCCCCGACGTACAGCTGTGGCCGCATCTGCACGGGACGGACGCCATGTACCTGGCGCTGATCCGCAGGACCGGCTGACCCGGCCCCGGGCTCGTCCTAGTCCGGCTGCGACGCCGGTTCCGGAGCCTGTGACGGCGTCGCCGCCGGCCGCCCCGAGTCACCCTCCTGGGCCAGTCGGTGCGGCCACCACACCTTCGGTCCCACGTCCAGGAACAGCGACGTCACCAGGATCGACCGCACGATGAAGGTGTCCAGGAGGACGCCCAGGGCCACCGCGAAGCCGATCTCGGCGAAGGCGACCATCGGGAGGGTGCCGAGCGCGGCGAAGGTGCCGGCCAGGACCAGGCCCGCGGACGTGATGACCGCGCCCGTCGCCGCAAGGCCCGTCACCACACCGGCACGGGTGCCCTGGCTGTCGGCCTCCTCGCGGATCCGGGTGGTCAGGAAGATGTTGTAGTCGATGCCGAGGGCGACCAGGAAGACGAAGACGAACAGCGGGAAGTCCGTCTGCTCGCCCGCGTAGTCGAAGATGTGCCGGAAGGCGAGCGCGCTGGCGCCGAGCGCTGCCGCGAAGGACAGTACGACCGTCCCGATCAGCAGCAGCGGCGCCACCAGGGCGCGCAGCAGCACACCCAGGATCAGCAGCACGACCAGCAGGACCGCCGGGATGATCAGGATGTTGTCGTGGGTGGTCGCCGCGTCCATGTCGAGCAGGGCCGCGGTCCCGCCGCCCACCCGCGCGTCGGCGTCCGGCACGGCGTGCGCGGCATCCCGTACGCGCTCGACCGTCCGTTTCGCGGCCTCGCTGTCGGCGGGATCGGTCATCGTCGCCTCGAACAGCACCTTGCTGTCGTACGAGGGTTTCGTGCCGGCGGGCACGGTGATGCTGTTCGGCACCACCCCCTTCGTACCGGCCACCGCGCTGCGGACCTGTTCGCCCTGGGCCTGGCTGGAGACGATGACCAGCGGATCACCGCTGCCCGCCGGGAAGTACCGCTCGGAGATCTCCTGCCCGGTGATGGAGTCCGGCTTGCCGGTGAACGCGTCCGCGTTGCTGATCCCCGCGGCGCGGATCTGCAGCAGGCCGAGGGAGAGGACCGCCAGGGCGAGGGCGGTGGCGCCCCAGACGACGCGGGGGCGGCGGGCGATACGGCGGCCCATCCGGGCCCAGACGCCGCTCGCGGTCGGGTCGGACGAACCGAAGTGCGGGATCGCCGGCCAGAAGATCCAGCGGCCGAAGACCAGCAGCAGGGCCGGGAAGAGCGTGACCATGGCGAGGAGGGCGACGGCCACACCGATCGCGGCCACCGGGCCCAGGCCCCGCGTCGAATTCATCTCGGCGGCCAGCAGCACGAGCATGCTCAGGACGACCGTCGCGCCGGACGCCAGCACCGCCGGGCCCGCGCGGTTCAGGGCGAGTGCCATCGCCTCGTGCCGGTCCTCGTGGCGGCGCAGCTCCTCGCGGTAGCGGGCGACCAGGAGGAGCGCGTAGTCGGTGCCCGCGCCGAAGACGAGGACGGTGAGGATGCCCGCGCTCTGCCCGTTGACGGTCAGGCCCGCGTGCTTCGCGAGGAGATAGATCAGCGCCTGGGACGTGAAGAGCGCGGCGACCACGCCGATCAGCGGGACGAAGATCAGGGTGAGGCTGCGGTAGGTGAGCAGCAGCATCACGATCACGACGCCCATCGCGGAGAACAGCAGCGTCGAATCGATGCCCTCGAAGGCCTTGGAGAAGTCGGCGGAGGTGCCGCCCGGGCCCGTGATGTGCACCGCCAGACCGCCGCCGCCCTTGCCGACCTGGTCACGGATGGAGTCGACCGCGGGCGCGATCTCCTCCCAGCCCTTCTTGTCCATCGTGATCGGCACGTAGATCTGGGCGGCTTCGGGGGCGGTCGGGTTGTTGTAGACGGGGCCGCGCGTCTCGGAGCCGCGTACGCCGTGTGCCGTGAGGTCCTTGATCCGCTGGGCGTCCTGGGCGATGGCCCGCTTGTCCTGGGCGGTCAGGCCGCCCTCGCGGGCGTACACGACGACCGCCGGGATCTGCTCGGGCCTGAACTTGCTGGACATGTCGAGGACTTGGGTGGACTCGGCGGACCCGGGCAGCCAGGAGGCCGCGTCGTTCTCCTGGGCGTCGGTGAGCTTGGAGGCGAGCGGTGCCGCCACCACGAGCGCCACCAGCCACAGGCCGACGATCAGCCACTTGCTGCGCCGCCCGCACACGAATCCGATGAGTCCCTGGCGCACATGGCGCTCTTTCCCGTCCGTCATGGCCACCCCCGTAGCCGTATCTGGAGCCGGTCGGCGGCCCAGCATGGCATGTCGGGCCGCTGTACAACATCCGCAGAACGGCCTAGGTCTGGACCGAGGAGAGCAACCGGTGCCGGGCATGGCAGTCTTGGGGCATGGCCGTGCAGATCAACCCCAGCATCCTGTCCGCCGACTTCGCCCGTCTTGCCGAGGAGGCAAAGGCGGTGAAAGGAGCCGACTGGCTCCACGTCGACGTCATGGACAACCACTTCGTACCGAACCTCACGCTCGGTGTGCCGGTCGTAGAGTCTCTGGCCCGAGCGACGGACACGCCGCTGGACTGCCATCTGATGATCGCGGACGCCGATCGGTGGGCTCCCCAGTACGTCGAAGCGGGTGCCGGTTCCGTCACCTTCCACGCCGAAGCGGCCGCCGCGCCGGTGCGACTCGCCCGCGAGATCCGGGCCAAGGGCGCCCGCGCCTCCATGGCGCTCAAGCCCGCGACCCCCATCGAGCCGTACGAGGACCTGCTCCCCGAACTCGACATGCTGCTGATCATGACGGTCGAGCCCGGCTTCGGCGGCCAGGCGTTTCTCGACATCATGCTCCCGAAGATCCGCCGCACCCGTGAGCTGATCAGCAAGCACGGCCTCGAACTGTGGCTCCAGGTCGACGGTGGCGTGTCGGCCTCCACCATCGAGCGGTGCGCGGAGGCCGGAGCCGACGTCTTCGTCGCCGGTTCGGCGGTGTACGGGGCATCGGACCCGGCTCAGGCGGTACGTGCATTGCGCACCCAGGCACAGGAGGCGACGTCCCATGCGGCGTGGGCGTGCGACCACTGAGCCAAGGGAACGTGAACGCCGCCCATCAGGGCTGATCAAGTACGCCGGATCTGCAAGGATGAACGGCGAATCCAGAGTGTGAACAGCAGTGAGGAGATCGCCGTGTCGGGTATGTCGGCGGGCCGGTCAGCCATGCGGATGGGACCCGCTGAGCTGGTGCAGGCGGCGGCCATGGCCCGCCGCTTCTACCTCGAGGGCAAGTCCAAGATCCAGATCGCGGAGGAGTTCGGCGTCAGCCGCTTCAAGGTGGCCCGGGTCCTGGAGACCGCTCTCGAACGGGATCTGGTGAGGATCGAGATCCGTGTGCCCGCCGAGCTGGACGCGGAGCGCTCCGACGCGCTGCGCGCCCGCTACGGCCTCCGGCACGCCGTCGTGGTCGAGTCCCCGGCCGAGGCCGAGGAGTCGCCCGATCCGGAGAACCTCGGAGAAGTGGCCGCCGACCTGCTCGGCGAGCTCGTCAACGAGGGCGATGTGCTCGGCCTCGCCTGGGGCCGCTCCACCATTCACATGGCGGCCGCGCTCGACCGGCTCCCGCCGTGCACGGTGGTGCAGCTGACGGGCGTGTACGACGCCGGGACCGCCGAGCGCGGTTCGGTGGAGGCCGTGCGGCGCGCCGCCCAGGTGTCGGGCGGGGACGCCCACCCGATCTACGCGCCGATGCTGCTGCCCGACGCGGCCACCGCGGCCGCGCTGCGCAACCAGACCGGGATCGCCCGCGCCTTCGAGTATTTCGACAAGGTCACGGTCGCGTGCGTGTCCATCGGTTCCTGGGAGCCGGGCATCTCCACGGTGCACGACATGCTGAGCGACGAGGAGCGCGCGCACTACGCGTCGCTCGGTGTCGCCGCCGAAATGTCCGCGCACCTCTTCGACGCCGAGGGCCGACGGGTCGGCCGTGACCTGGGCGAGCGCTGCATCACGGTGGAGGCCGACCGGCTGCGGCGCATTCCCGAGGTCGTCGCCATCGCCGGCGGGCAGCGGAAGGCGGCCGCCATCGACGCGGTGCTGCGCTCCGGACTCGTCACCAGCCTGGTGACGGACACGTCGGCGGCGGACTATCTGATGACGGCGGGTCCGACGCCGCGACCGGCTCTGAACCGGGCGGACCCCGACGGGCCCTGAGGTCTTCGCACCGCGCGCCGCGAGGGGGCGGCCGTGGCAGCATCGACGTCATGCTGCTGCGGTCCGTCCCCCGCGTGTTCGCGGGCCTGTTCCTGTGCCTCGGAGTGCTCCTGACGGGCTGCTCCTCGGCGACCACGAGCGTCTCCGACACCCGAGCCTCGACGGCAGCCCCCTCCTGGGTCGGCGGCATACGGACCGTCCCCGTGGCCCAGCTGCCCGCCGAGGCCCGTCAGACCCTCGCCCTCATCGACAAGGGCGGTCCCTTCCCGTACGCCAGGGACGGCATCGTCTTCGGCAACTTCGAGCGGCTGCTGCCGAAGCACCCCCGCGGCTATTACCACGAGTACACGGTCAAGACCCCCGGCGAGCGAGACCGCGGAGCCCGGCGCATTGTCACCGGGCAGGGCGGTGAGATCTACTACAGCGATGATCACTACAAGTCGTTCAGGGCGGTGCTGAGATGACTCACGGGCCCTTCGCGGACATGTGCCGCACGGCCGGATGGCAGGTCACCGAGCTCGACCTCACCGGCGTCGGGGACAAGGGTGCCTTCATGGAGCGCTGCGTGCGCGCCCTCGACCTGCCCGAGTGGTTCGGCCGGAACTGGGACGCGCTCGCGGACGTCCTGGGCGACCCCGACTGGGGGCCCGCGACCCCGGGCCGACTGCTCGTGGTGACCGGCTGGCGACCCTACGCGGTCCGGCGCCCCGACGAGTGGGAGATCGCCCAGGAGGTCCTGGCGTCGGCCGCGGGGCACTACCAGGAGCACGACGCGACGCTGTCCGTCGTCCTCTCTCTTGGAGGATCCGACCAACTGCCCTCCGGCCAGCCTGGATGATCTGTCCGGGCAACACATACCGGCCGACATGGGACAATGAAGTACGTGCTCTTCCCCCTGGCTGACCTGTCCGGGGGCCACCTCTGATCGACTGGGATGTGCAGCACGTGCGTTTCCTCAATGACATCCAGCCCCCGTACGACCTGACGTACGACGACGTCTTCATGGTGCCCAGCCGCTCCGCGGTCGGCTCGCGTCAGGGCGTGGACCTCGCTTCCCCGGACGGCACTGGCACCACCATCCCGCTCGTCGTCGCCAACATGACCGCCATCGCGGGCCGCCGGATGGCCGAGACCGTCGCCCGCCGCGGTGGCCTCGTCGTCATCCCGCAGGACATCCCGATCGAGGTCGTCACCGAGGTCATCTCCTGGGTCAAGGGACGCCACCTGGTGCTCGACACCCCGATCGTCCTCGCCCCCCACCAGACCGTCGCCGACGCGCTGGCGCTGCTGAACAAGCGCGCGCACAACGCGGGCGTCGTCGTGGACGAGGACGGCCGCCCGGTCGGCGTGGTCACCGATGCCGACCTCTCCGGCGTGGACCGCTTCACGCAGCTGACCGAGGTCATGTCCCGGGACCTGCTGCTCCTCGACGCCGACATCGAGCCGCGCGAGGCCTTCCACAAGCTCGACCACGCCAACCGCCGCTACGCCCCCGCCGTGGACGCTGACGGCAAGCTCGCCGGCATCCTGACCCGCAAGGGCGCCCTGCGCGCCACGCTGTACACCCCGGCCACCGACGCGCAGGGCAAGCTGCGCATCGCGGCCGCAGTCGGCATCAACGGCGATGCGGCGGGCAGGGCCAAGCAGCTGCTGGACGCGGGCGTCGACACGCTCGTCATCGACACGGCGCACGGCCATCAGGAGTCGATGATCAGCGCGATCAGGACGGTGCGCGCGCTGGACCCGCAGGTCCCGATCGTCGCGGGCAACATCGTCGCCGCCGAGGGCGTCAAGGACCTCATCGACGCGGGCGCGGACATCATCAAGGTGGGCGTGGGTCCCGGCGCCATGTGCACAACCCGCATGATGACCGGCGTCGGCCGCCCGCAGTTCTCGGCCGTCCTGGAGTGCGCCGCCGAGGCGAAGAAGTACGGCAAGCACGTGTGGGCCGACGGCGGTGTCCGTCACCCGCGTGACGTCGCCATGGCGCTGGCCGCGGGCGCGTCCAACGTCATGGTCGGCTCCTGGTTCGCCGGTACGTACGAGTCCCCGGGCGACCTTCAGCAGGACGCCGACGGGCGCCTGTACAAGGAGTCGTTCGGCATGGCGTCCGCGCGCGCGGTGCGCAACCGCACCAGCGAGGAGTCGGCGTACGACCGGGCCCGCAAGGCGCTGTTCGAGGAGGGCATCTCCACCTCGCGGATGTTCCTCGACCCGTCCCGCCCGGGCGTCGAGGACCTGATCGACTCGATCATCGCGGGCGTCCGGTCCTCCTGCACCTACGCGGGCGCCAACTCGCTGGAGGAGTTCGCCGAGAAGGCCATCGTCGGCATCCAGAGCGCGGCCGGCTACGCCGAGGGCAAGCCGCTGCACGCCAGCTGGAGCTGACGCGCTTCTTGTCCCGTTCGGCCCCCGTGGTGCGACCACGGGGGCCGTCGGCGTCCGTACGCCACTAGGGTCGACCGGATGAAGATCGCCATGTGCGGAGCCGCCGACGTCGCGCTCCTCGACCAGTACATCGGCTCCGCCGGAGCCACGTCCTTCCACGCCCGCCGCTTCGCCCGGCAGGAGGCGGGCGAAAGTACGTATCTCGTGGCCTGGCGCGACGAGAGGCCCGTGGGGCACGCGGAGGTGCGCTGGACCGGCTGCGCCGCGCCCGAGGTGCGGGCCGCGCGCCCCGGGTGCCCCGAGATAAACGGGCTCGGCGTGTGGCCCGAGGAACTGCGTTCGCGGGGCATCGGCAGCGCGCTGATCCGGGCGGCCGAGGAGCTGGCCCGGGAGCGAGGCCTCGAAGTGATCGGTCTCGGCGTGGGAGCGGACAATCCGCGCGCGGCGGAGCTCTACGCGCGGCTCGGGTACCGGCGTCTGACCGGATACGTCGACCGCTGGTCGTACGAGGACGCCGCGGGCACGACCCGTGAGTGCGCCGACCCGTGCACCTTCCTGGTCAAAGAGCTGTCCGTCGTCGAGCAGGGCGTCAGGCCTTCTTGACGTCAAGCCCGCTTGACACAACGCTGAAGTCATGACGACACCGCAGAACATCGAGCCGCAGTACACCCTGCTGACCGCGGTGGCCCGCCTCGACGAGCTGCGCGTGCGGGAGTCGCTCGCCGGGGCCGGGAGCGACGCCGAGGCGCTCGACCGGGCCGAGCTGCTGGAACTCCTCGCGCTGAGCGAGGTGGTCGCTCACAAGGCGGCGTACGGCCGTCAGCTCACCGTCCGCGCCGCCCGTGAGTCCGGGGCCTCCTGGTCGCAGATCGGCGCGGCCCTCGGCACCAGCAAGCAGGCCGCCTGGGAGGCCCACACACGCTGGATCGACGCGCAGGCGGCGGCGTACGGGCGGCCCGGGCAGCTGGGGTTCGACGAGGAGGACGTGGCGCAGGCGCGGGCGATCGCCGGGGGGCCGGACGAGGGCTGACGCCGGGGCGCGGAGCCGCGCGCCATCGTGGCCGTCACTCCGTCTTCCGCATCGCCTCCACCACCGCCTCCGCCAGTCGCGCGTGCCCCTCGTCGCCGGGGTGGACGCCGTCCACCAGCTGGGCGGCGTCCAGGAGCCGGCCTCCGGGGAGCAGGGGGACCTCGCGAGCGGCCCGCTCCACCGCCTCGCGCAAGTCCGCCAGGGTGGCGCCCAGGCGGTTCGGAGTCGTCTCCGCGTCCGGGCGTACGACGGGGGAGACGACCAGCAGGGGGACGTGCGGGTGTGCCCGGCGGACGACTGCCAGGAACGCGCGGGTCACCTCGTACAGCAGCGGGGCCGAATGTGGGGTCCGCGCCCAGCAGTTGGTGCCGAGGGCGACGGTGATCAAGTCGGCTCTGAGCGAGGCCAGTTGCTCGGCCGAGGCGAGTTCGCCGCGCGCCGCGCCCGCGTAGCCGAGGTTCACCGTCTCGACGCCCAGTGCGCGTCCGGCGATGGCGGGCCAGGCGAGGTGCGGGCGGGACGCCGCCCAGCCCTCGACGATCGAGTCGCCGTGGACGAGCCAGCGGGGGAGTGCGGGAGCGGGCTCGATCGTGCCCGCGTCCGTGCCGACCGCACGGATCACCGGGCACAGGGCTTCTGGCAGGTGCACCGTGAACTCCCCGTCGGGTTGGGGGAGTTCGAGAACCGCCGTGTCGTCGTCCGTCGGGTGCGCCGACGTCTCGGCCGCCACCTCGTCGCCGGACAGCAGCGTGAAGACGGGGGCGTGCGGGCGGTAGGTGTCCGCCAGGGACGGTTCCGACGCCGCGTACCGGATCCGCAGCGCGGACACCCCGCGACACCTCAACTCCAGGCGTACGCCCGCCGGTACGAGCGCCCGCGACCAGGTGTCGGCCGGCAGCCGGTCCCGGTCGGCCGGGTCGGCGCGCAGTGGACGGCCGTCGTTCGACCACCAGGCGATGCCGCGCAGGAGGCTTTTCATCGTGGGCCGCCGATCGTCGGGTACGGGAACTTGACCGTGACGCCGCCGTCCACGACGAGGGTCTGACCGGTGACGTACGAGGAGAGCGGGGACGCCAGGAAGAGCAGGGCCGAGGCGATGTCGGCGGGTTCGGCCATGCGCCCGAGCGGCGCGTTCTCGGCGTTGCGCCGGCGGCCCTCCGTGCCCAGCAGCGCGGCGACGCGTGGCGTCCACACCGCCCCGGGAGCAACGGCGTTGACCCGTACTCCGCGTGGCCCGAACTCCACCGCCGCCGAGCGGACCAGCGACACGAGGCCGGCCTTCGCGGCGCCGTACGCGGCGTGCAGCGGCGCGGAGGTCAGGCCGGAGACGGAGGCGACGAACACGAGGGGGCCGCCGCCGGATTCGGCGACCGCCGGGCCGCCGTACTGGACCGCGAGCCACGCGTGCCGCAGCACCATGTCGAAGTGCCAGTCCCAGGCCTGGTCGTCCATCGCGTCCAGGGGGCCGTACTGGGCCATGCCGACGATGTCGACGACTCCGCCGACCGGGCCCAACTCCCGTACGGCATGCGTGAAGAGGTCCCGTACCGCCTCCCGTCCGGTCACGTCGGCGACGTACGGCACCCCGCCCGTCTCGGCGGCGACGGCCTCCGCGCGTTCCTTGTCCACGTCGACGCAGAGCAGCCGGGCGCCCAGTTGAGTGAGCGCGTGCGCGGTCTGACGGCCGATGCCGTTGCCGGCGCCGAGGAGGACGAACGACCGGCCGTCGAGGCGGTGGAGGGAGGCGTAGTCGGGCACCGGGGACATGTCCAAAGCGGGCGTGGGGTCAGGTGCTGTGGGGTCAGGGGTTGCGGGGCCTGGGGTCATGGCGCCGCCTTCGGCCGGTACCCCGCCAGTTCCGGGATGACTTCCTTCCCCAGGATCTCTATCGTGCGCAGGATCTCCCGGTGCTCCAGATAGCCCCACTGGACGTAGCAGATGAGCTGGTCGATGCCGAGGTCCGCGTAGTGCTTCGCCTTGCGGACGATTGTCTCCGCGTCGCCGATGAGGATCATGTCGCCGTCGTTGAACTCCCTTACGGGAACGGCGCCTTGGAGGATCGGATCGAGGAGCGGGAAGGCCCGCTCACGCTCGTCGGGGGAGAGATGGGGGAGCTCCCAGTCCAGGGTGAAGCGCGCGAGGTTCTCGTACCACCAGGCGACCGAGTCCCAGACGCGCTTGCCCGGACGGTCCGTGGCGTGGACGAGGGTGTACGCGGCGACGCGGTCCGTCGTGACGTCCGTGATGGGGTGCGGGGCGCGGGCAGCCGCGCGGTAGGCGTCGATCTGGCGGGCCATCGACTCCAGCGGCTGCATGATCGAGAACGAGAGCAGGCCGAGGCCGCTCGCGCCCGCGACCTGCGCCGAGCCGGGCGAGGTCGCCGCCATCCAGCAGGGCGGATGCGGGTCCTGGACCGGTTTCGGGGTGACCATGCGGCGGGGGAAGGCGAAGCGCGGCGACTCGTAGGCGAAGTACTCCTCGCGCCACATCCCGGTGACGATCTCGATCGCCTCGCGCCAGTCCTCGCGGGAGTTGGCGCGGTCCACGCCGAAAGCCGTCTGCTCCATGGGCGTCGAGCGTCCGGTGCCCCACTCCACGCGTCCGTCGGACAGTACGTCGACGGCGGCGACCTTCTCCGCGATCCGCTGCGGGGGAGTGAAGCCGAAGGGCGTGAGGGTCACGCCGAAGCCCAGCCGGATGCGCTCGGTCAGCGCCGCGAGATGGCCCAGCAGCACCTCCGGGGCAGGGCAGTGCGAGCGCCCCTCGCGGAAGTGGTGCTCCACCGCCCACACCGTGCGGAAACCCATCCGGTCGGCGAGCCGGATCTGCTCCACGGCCTCGCGGTACGCCCGCTGCTCGGCCGCGCGCTGACCGTAGGGGTGCGGCCCCTTCCAGGGCTTCGGTACGTCGATCTCGTACAGGACATCCAGGTCCATGCCGTGCCTCCCGTATCGAGTGGCGAGCACCATGAAGCAGACCTGACGAGGTGTCAATCCATTCGGCTTCCGGAGCCTCGTCCAGGCGCGGAAAGGCGCCTTGCGCAACCATCGAAAGGCCCCGCGCAACGAACATGCGCCCGGATGCGATGAACGCAACGATCGTGCGGAGATGCGCAAGGTTGCTGCATTACGCCAGTGAAGCCCGGACTCATAGGGTCAAGCGCTGTACATAGGCGTGGCGGGGACCCCGCTCGGTGGGTTCCTGCTCGCAGGGGTGCCGCCGGTCCCCGCCGTCCCGACCGGCAGCGATGAAGGAGCCAGCGCGTGCTCGACCAAGGCGCACCCCCGCAGTCCCGCACCACATCCGCCCCACCGTCCCCGGGGGTCGGCGCGCGCCTCATGCGCCGCAAGCCTGTGGAACGCCTGGTCGCCGAGGGTGGCCAGGGAGAGGGCGGCACCCTGCGGCGCTCTCTCGGGCTGTGGCAGCTGACCATGATCAGCATCGGTGCCACGCTCGGCACCGGCATCTTCGTCGTCCTCGGCGAGGCCGTCCCCAAGGCCGGGCCCGCGGTCACCCTGTCCTTCGTGATCGCCGGTCTCACGGCGCTCTTCTCCGCCCTCTCGTACGCCGAGCTGGCGGGCACCATCCCGGTCTCGGGGTCCTCTTACTCGTATGCGTACGCAACGATGGGCGAGCTGATCGCCTGGATCTGCGGCTGGTGTCTGGTCCTGGAATACGGCGTGTCGGTGGCCGCGGTCGCGGTCGGCTGGGGCGAGTACCTGAACGAGCTGCTCGACGGCACGATCGGCGTCACCATCCCGGACGCCCTGTCCGCGCCGCCCGGCGACGGCGGCATCTTCAACCTGCCGGCGCTGATCGTGGTGCTGCTCGCCATGGCGTTCCTGCTCGGCGGGGCGAAGGAGTCGGCGCGCGCCAACACGATCATGGTGTGCGTGAAGATCGCCGCGCTGGTGCTCTTCTGCGCGATCGGCATCCAGGGCTTCCGGTCCGGCAACTACGAGCACTTCATGCCGCTCGGCATGGCGGGCGTCAGCGCCGCCGGTGCCACGCTCTTCTTCTCGTACATCGGCTTCGACGCCGCCTCCACGGCCGGTGAGGAGGCGAAGAACGCGCAGCGTGACCTGCCGCGCGCGATCATGCTCTCGCTGGTCATCGTGACGGCCCTGTACGTCCTCGTCGCGGCCGTCGCCGTCGGCGCCAAGCCCTGGCAGCGATTCAACGACTCGGAGGCCGCGCTCGCCCAGATCATGAAGGACGTCACCGGACAGACCTTCTGGGGCACGCTGTTGGCCGCCTGCGCCGTCATCGCCATCGCCAGCGTCGTCCTGACCGTGCTGTACGGCCAGACCCGCATCCTCTTCGCCATGTCCCGTGACGGGCTGGTGCCCAAGGTCTTCGCGCGAGTCAACCCGAAGACGGGTACGCCCCGCGCCAACACCGTGATCGTCTCGCTGTTCTGCGGTGTCCTCGCCGCCGCGATTCCGCTCGGCCAGCTCGCCGACGCCACCAGCATCGGTACGCTCTTCGCCTTCGCGCTGGTCAACATCGCCGTCGTGGTGCTGCGCCGGACACGCCCGGACATGCGGCGCACCTTCCGGGTTCCGCTGTCGCCCGTGCTGCCCGCGATCGGCTTCGCCCTGTGCGTGTGGATGATGGGCAGCCTGTCGACCGTCACCTGGGTGGTCTTCGGGGTCTGGATGGCCGTCGGGCTCGTGTTCTACTTCAGTTACGGCTACCGCCGGTCCCGTATCGCCACCGCGGAAGCCGCAACCGCAGAACCACTCGCAGAAAAGTGAACCACCCGCAGTGCTGAACGATCTCGACGAACGCATCGTGCACGCCCTCGCCGAGGACGCCCGTCGCTCCTATGCCGACATCGGCCAACTGGTCGGTCTGTCCGCGCCTGCCGTAAAGCGGCGCGTGGACCGGCTGCGGGCCACCGGGGCCATCACCGGATTCACCGTGCGGGTGGACCCGGCGGCGCTCGGGTGGGAGACCGAGGGGTTCGTCGAGATCTACTGCCGCCGGAACACCTCGCCGGAGACGATTCAGCGTGGCCTTGAGCGGTATCAGGAGGTGGTGGCCGCCTCCACCGTCACCGGGGAGGCGGACGCGGTCGTGCAGGTCTTCGCCTCCGACATGCGGCACTTCGAGCGGGTCCTTGAGCGGATCGCGGGCGAGCCCTTTGTGGAGCGTACGAAGTCCGTGCTGGTGCTCTCGCCCTTGCTGCGACGGTTTTCTTCCGGGTCGCCTACGTAAGTGCCCCTGAGGGGCCGGTTCGCGGCTGCGGACCGTGTGTGGCTGGTCGCGCCCACGCGGCGGAGCCGCACATGTCACGGCCCCGCGCCCCCATCGGGGCGCAGCTGCTCACTCCGCTGTCTTGCGGGCCAGCGCGTTGTTCCCGATCGAGTTGTGCACGCTGAAGCTCACGGCGTCCGAGCGGTAGCGGTCGTCTGACCACTCCACCGGGCGCCCTTCGCGTGTGGTGGTGACGCGGCGGACGCGCAGCAGCGGGCTGGTGCGGCGGATGCCCAGGAGATCGGCGTCCTGGGCGCCGGCCGCCACCGCGTCGATGACGTGCTCGCCGTAGGCGAAGACCAGCCCGGTGTCCTCGAAGAGCCGCTGGGTGACCGAAGGGCACTCCGGCTCGATGGCCTCGACGGCGGGCGAGATCCAGTCCGCGTACACGGTCCGCTCCAGCAGGACCGGTTCGCCGTCCAGGCCGCGGACGCGCAGGACGTGCAACACAGGTGTCCCCTCGGGGAGTTGGAGACGTACGGCGTCCTCCGCGGTCGCCGGCTGGTATTCCTGGGACACCACATGGCCCGTCGCCTCGCGCCCCATCGCGCGCGCCCACTGGGCAAAGCTGCGCAGTTCGGCGAAGCTCTGGCTGCGGCGGCTGGCCAGGACCACGCGGCGGGCGCCCTGGCGGGAGCCGATGAGCCCCTCGGCGGTCAGGGCCGCCACGGCCTGGCGGACCGTGCCGCGCGAGACGGCGTAGTGGGCCGCGAGGTCCGTCTCCGCAGGCAGCAGACTGCCCACCGTGTACTCCTCGCGGTCGATCGCCCGCCGCAGTTCGTCGGCGATCTCCTCGTGTCGCGCCGCCATGCTTCCCCTCTGATTCGACTGCTGTGCACAGCGTGACCAGCCTAATCGAGATGCGACGGTGATCGACGCGGGCTGGGATTGTGCAGGGAATCGCGGGTCACGGTTTCATCAAAGTTTACGAACAGGACACCATCGCCGGGCCTACTGGGGCCAACTTGTTCAGACAAGTTCTCCGTTCCACCCCACCCTCGTGCGTACTCCTGGAGAGACCGTGACCGTGTTCCTGCCGAGGACCGCCGTCCTCACCGGCGGCCTCGCCGTCGCCGCCGCACTCGCCCTGAGCGCCTGTGGCGCCGCTCCCGACGACAAGGCGACCACCGCCAACGGCAAGAGCGCGGCCACCGCGACCTCGGCCGCGGACTTCGGTGGCCTCGACGCCCTGGTCAAGGCCGCCAAGAAAGAGGGCACGCTGCACGCGATCGCGCTGCCCCGCGACTGGGCCAACTACGGCGCCCTGATCGACGGCTTCAAGAAGAAGTACGGCATCAAGGTCGAGGTCGAGAACCCGGACGGCTCCAGCCAGGACGAGATCAACGCCGTCACGTCGCGCAAGGGCCAGGACCGCGCGCCCGACGTCCTCGACCTCGGCAGCTCCTTCGCTCTGAGCGCCGCCCAGCAGGGGCTGCTCGCGCCCTACGAGGTCGCCTCCTTCGGCGACATCCCCGAGGGCCAGAAGGACCCGAAGGGGCAGTGGTACAACGACTACGGCGGCTACATCTCCATCGGCTGCGACGCCAAGAAGGTCAAGGAGTGCCCGACGACCTTCAAGGACCTGCTGAAGCCGCAGTACAAGGGCCAGGTCGCCCTCAACGGCAACCCGACCAAGTCCGGTTCGGCCTTCGGCGGCGTGTATGCGGCCTCCCTCGCCAACGGCGGCTCCTTCGACGACATCCAGCCCGGCCTGGACTTCTTCGCCAAGCTGAAGAAGAACGGCAACTACACGCCGGTCGAGTCGACGCCGGCCACGGTCGAGAAGGGCGAGACGCCCATCAGCATCGACTGGGACTACCTGAACGCCGGTTACGCCGACGAGTTCAAGTCCAAGGGCGTCGACTGGAAGGTCACCGTCCCGACGGACGGCCAGTTCTCCCAGTACTACTCGCAGGCCATCAACAAGGACGCCCCGCACCCGGCGACTGCCCGCCTGTGGCAGGAGTACCTGTACAGCGCCGAGGGCCAGAACCTCTGGCTCAAGGGCTACGCCCGTCCGGCCCTGATGACCGCGATGGAGAAGGCCGGCACGCTCGACAAGACCGCCGCCGCCAAGCTCCCCCAGGTCTCGGGCACGCCGAGCTTCCCGACCGAGGCCCAGCAGAGCAAGGCCAAGGGCGTTCTCGCCCAGGGCTGGGGCAAGGCCGTCTCCGGATGACCACCGTCCTCACCGAGGCTCCGGCCGACGTGGCGCCCGCCGCTGCTGACCAGCAGCGGCGGCGCCGCGCGCCCGGCTGGCTCGCCGTCGTCCCGCTGCTCGTCGTCGTGGCCGTCGCCTTCGGGATTCCCGCCCTGGCCATGCTGAACGGCGCCTTCACGGTCAAGGACCAGGCCACCGGCGCCACGTCGTACACCACGGTCAATCTGACCGGCTCGCTGAAGGGCGCGTATCTCACCGCGCTGATCGGCAGCGTCAAGCTGTCCGCCGTCTCCGCGGGCATCGCGACCGTCCTCGGACTGCCGCTCGCCCAGGCCGTGGTGACCTCCCGCTTCCGTGCGCTGCGCGAGGCCGTGCTCACCGCGTCCGGCGTCCTCGCCAACTTCGGCGGGGTTCCGCTGGCCTTCGCCTTCGTCGCCACCCTCGGCAACTCCGGTGTGCTGACCCGGCACTTGGGCCTGACCGACAAGGGCTGGAACCTCTACAGCTTCTGGGGTCTGGTCATCGTCTACCTGTACTTCCTGATCCCGCTGATGGTCCTCACCATCACGCCCGCCCTGGAGGGACTGCGCTCCCAGTGGCGCGAGGCCGCGCAGAACAACGGCGCCACCTCCGTCCAGTACTGGCGGCACGTGGCGCTGCCCGTCCTCGCGCCCTCGCTGCTCGGTGGCCTGGTGCTGCTCTTCGGCAGCGCGTTCGCCGCGTACGCCACCGCCGCGGCCATGGTGGGCAGCGCGGTTCCACTGGTCACCCTGCAGATCGCCGACGCCATCTCCGGCAACGTGCTGGTCGGTCAGGAGAACGTGGCGCTCGCTCTCAGCCTCGACATGGTCCTCGTGGCGGGCCTGGTCATGGCCGTGTACCTGCCCCTGCAACGACGGAGTGCGCGATGGCTCGCCTGAACCTGTGGCGCTGGGTCGTTCTCGGCTGCGCCGCGCTGTACTTCCTGGTCCCGCTCGCCGCGTCGGTGATCTTCACGGTCGACGTGCCGGGCCAGGGCGTCACCTTCGACGCTTACAGCCAGATCGTCTCCACCGACGGCTTCGTCTCCAGCCTGCTGCTCTCACTGGAACTGGCCGCCGCCACCATCGCGATGGTGCTGCTCCTGATGGTGCCCGCGATGGTCGCGCTGCGGCTCGGGGCGCCTCGGCTGCGGCCGGTCGTCGAGGTGGTGTGCTCCCTGCCGCTGGTCGTGCCGCCGATCGCGTTCGTCGCCGGTATCGCCACCGTGCTGAAGTGGGGGCCCGAGCACCTCTCGCGCACCCCGCTGTTCCAGACGTTCGTGGCGATCCAGAACCCCGACTTCCCGTTCGTGCTCGTCCTCGCGTACGTCGTGATGGCACTGCCGTTCGTGTACCGGGCCCTGGACGCCGGACTGCGCGCCATCGACGTACGCACCCTCGTCGAGGCCGCCCGCAGCTGCGGCGCGGGCTGGCCGCAGGCGCTGGTCCGGGTCGTGCTGCCCAATCTGCGCGGGGCGCTGCTCAACGCCTCCTTCCTCACGCTGGCGCTGGTCCTCGGCGAGTTCACGGTCGCCCAGCTGCTCGGCTTCCAGCCGTTCGCCGTGTGGATCTACAGCGTCGGCGGCTCGCAGGCCCAGTTGTCCGTCGCCGTCTCCGTGCTCAGCCTGCTCGTCACCTGGGCCCTGCTCCTCTCGCTCGCCGGGCTCGGCGGGCGCTCCCGTACCGCTTCCCGGGGATGAACCATGACCGTCACCACGCTTGAGAAGGCCGCCGACGCCAAGGCCGCCACCGTTGAATTCCGGGGTCTGCGCCGGGAGTTCGGCCCGACCGTCGCCCTCGACGGATTGGACCTCACCGTTCGGCCCGGCGAACTCCTCGCCCTGCTCGGCCCGTCCGGCTGCGGCAAGACCACCGCGCTGCGCATGCTCGCCGGGTTCGAACACCCCGACTCCGGTGAGGTGCTGGTGGACGGCGAGGACGTCACGCGCGTCCCGGCGCACCGCCGTGACGCCGGGATGGTCTTCCAGTCGTACAGCCTCTTCCCGCATCTGAGCGCCCTCGACAACGTGGCCTTCGGACTTCGGATGCGCAAGGTGCGAACGGCCGAACGGCGGTCCCGTGCAGCCGAGTTGCTCGACCTCGTGGGTCTCGCCGACAAGGGCGAGCGGTTTCCGCACCAGCTTTCCGGCGGCCAGCAGCAGCGCATCGCGCTGGCCCGCGCGCTCGCCCTGCGGCCACGCGTGCTGCTGCTCGACGAGCCGCTGTCCGCGCTGGACGCCAAGGTGCGGCTCACGCTCCGCGAGGAGATCCGCCGTCTCCAGCAGGAACTCGGCATCACCACCCTGTTCGTGACGCACGATCAGGAAGAGGCGTTGTCCATGGCGGACCGGGTCGCGGTCATGCGGGCCGGGAAGCTCGAACAGTGCGCGGCGCCCGCCGAGTTGTACGGGCGTCCCGCCACCGCCTTCGTCGCCGAGTTCGTGGGCACGATGAGCCGGATTCCGGGACACCTGGACGGCGAGACGGTCGAGGTGCTCGGTCAGCGGCTGCCGGTGGACGGGGACGCGCCCGCCGTACGGGAGGTGGATGTGCTCGTACGGCCCGAGGCGGTGCGGGTGCGCGCGGACGACGCCGGTGACGCGCGCGTCGTGGCCACCGCCTTCCTCGGGGCGGCCACCCGGGTCACCGTACGGCTCGCGGACGGCACCGAGGTCAAGGCCGACCTGGCCACGCACGAGGCCTCGGCGCTCGGCTCGGGCGCCGCCGTGGCGGTGAGCCTGCCGGAGCGGGCGGTGCTGGTCGCCGAGCGTACGAACTGAAGAAGGGCCGGGTTTCGCCCACCGAAGCCCGGCCACCGAGACCCCCCACCGACGAAAGAGAGCACCGTGACCCACCGCACCCCCCGACTCACCCTCCAGGCCGTCCTGTTCGACATGGACGGCACGCTCGTGGACACCGAGCGGCTGTGGTGGGAGGCGGTGGAGCAGGTGGCCGACGGGCTCGGGCGTCCGCTGACGGGCGCCGACCAGGCCGAGGTACTCGGGCGGCCCGTCGAGTACACCGCGGCCTGGCTGGGCGGGATCACGGACGCCCCTGCCGAGGAGATCGCCGCCGAGCTGCACCGGGAGTTCGCGGACCGCGTCCGCACCGGCATCGTGCCCCGGCCGGGAGCGCTGCGCCTCCTCCAGGAACTGGTGCGCGAGGGCGTCCCCACCGCCCTCGTCACCGCATCACCGCGCGCGGTCGCCGACACCGTGCTCGAAGCCCTGGGCGCCGGACACTTCGCCGTCTCCGTCACCGCCGACGACACCGAGCGCACCAAGCCCGCCCCCGACCCGTACCTCGCGGCCTGCCGCGCCCTGGGGGTCGAGCCCGCCGCGTGCGTCGCCGTCGAGGACACCCAGACGGGCGTCGCCTCCGCCGAGGCGGCGGGCTGCGCCGTGCTCGCGGTGCCCTCCCTGGCGCCGATCGCCCCCGCGGCCGGACGCACCGTCCTCGCCAGCCTGGAGCAGGTGACCCCGGCACGGCTGCGCGCCATGGTGGCGCCCCGCGAGCTGCGGGTGATGAGCTGGAACCTCTGGTACGGCGGCACCAAGGTGGACGACCACCGCGAGAAGCAGCTCAAGGCCATCGCGGAGACGGGCGCGGACGTGGTCGGCCTCCAGGAGACGTACGGGAACTCGGCGGAGGAACTCGCCGAGGCGCTCGGCTGGCACCACCACCGGGCGGGCGAGAACCTCGGCGTGATCAGCCGCTACCCGATCACCGCCCGCCTCGGCGATCCGGACGTCGGTTTCTACGGGGGGACCGGCGTCCGGATCCGGCTGGACGGCGGGCAGGAGGTCGACATCTGGAGCGCCCACCTCGACTACACGCCGTACGGCCCGTACGAGGCCGCCTTCGACCGGCTCCCGGCGCACGAGCTCATCGCCCACGAAGCCGTACGGCTGGAGCAGATGCGGGAGATCCTCCGGCGGATCGCGGAGTCCGCCACCGACGCCGCCCCCGTGGTGCTGGTCGGTGACTTCAACGTGCCCTCGCACCTGGACTGGCCGGACGTCGAGTGGCCGGTGACCAAGGCCGCCGAGGAGGCGGGCCTGCGCGACTCCTACCGCGAGGCCCACCCCGACCCCGTACGGGATCCGGGGCACACCTGGTCGCCGATCCACGTGGAGCACGAGGACGGCAGCGGGCGGCTCGAGCCGCAGGACCGGATCGACTTCGTCCTGCATCGCGGCCTGCGGGTGCGCGACTCACGCACGTTCGTCAGCGGCACTCCGCGACCCTGGCCCGACGTCGCCGGCAACCACTGGCCGTCGGACCACGCCGCGGTCGTCACCACCTTCACCGTGCCCCGGGCCGACTGACCGGGTACGCGCCGCGCATTGAGCGGACCGGGCACTCCCCGCGTATTGAACAGAGAGCCAGTTCAGGAAGCCATTGCGGTCCGGGCGTGCCATCCCGTAGGTTGATCCGCGTCGCTACCGGCGGGTAACACCGATGGGTAACCACACGTCGCCCGGCCACCCGACCGTCCCGCCGTCCTGGGGAGACCATGCGCTGGCCCTTCGGCCGTCCCACCACGGTCCGTACGCGCATCGTGGCGCTCGCGCTCGCTCCGGTGATCGCCCTCATGGCGCTGTGGAGCTTCGCCATGGTGTCCGTCACCGGCGAACTGCGCGCGCTCGTCCGGGTCCAGGGGGTGTACGACGACTTCGGCACACCGGTCGACACGGCGGTCGGCCAGATCCAGATCGAACGGCGGCTCGCGGCCGCGTACCTGGGGGCGAACCACGGGACGGCAGCGGCCCTCGACCTGATGGAGCAACAGCGCCGCACCGATCGCGCCGTGACCGCCCTGCGGGACGCGATCCGGAACGGGGACCGCGGCCGGCTCTCCGACCGGCAGCGACAGGTGCTCGACGCCGTGCTCGACTCCGTCGACGGGCTGGAGGGGCTGCGGGAGCGCGTGCTGTCCCGCGACATCTCCTGGGACCAGGCCGTCAGCGAGTACAGCGCCCTCGTGGAACCGGGCTTCGACGTCCAGTCCGCGCTCACCGCGCTCCAGGCCGGACAGCTCGCGCGCGAGGCCCAAGTCGTCATCGAGCTGGTGCGGGTACGGGAGTTCGTGTCGCGCGAGGACGCGCTCGTCGCCGGGGCGCGGGCCGCCGGATCGCTCACCGACCGCCAGTACGACACGCTGACCGCGACGATCGAGGACCGCCGGGTCTTCGAGCGGACGTATGTGCCCGACCTGCCCGCCGACTCGCGCGCCCTCTTCGAGGAGTTCCAGCGTGGGGACCTCCACCGGCAGTTGACCCGGGGCGAGGACGCCCTGCTGCGTGCGGGCGCGCAGCGTGCGGGCGAGTCCGTGGCGGCCGGCTCCTGGCGCACCACCACCGACCGGGCCGTCAAGCGCTACATGCAGCTGTGCACCCGGTCGGCCGTCAACTCCGCCGAGCGCGGGCGGGAGTTCGCCTACCGGGAGCTGGCCAAGGCCGCGATCGTCGGCGTACTCGGACTCGCCGCCGTGGCACTGTCCCTGTGGTTCGCCGTGCGCGGCGCCCGTCGTATCTCGCGCCGTCTGGAGACGCTGCGGGACGCTGCCGACGTTCTGAGCTCCCGCCAACTGCCGGACGTGATGCGGCGGTTGAGTGCGGGCGAGGACGTGGACGCCGTCGCCGAGGCACCGCCCCTGGCCGACGGGGAGGCGGGTGCCGACGAGATCGGACAGGTCGGCCGGTCCTTCAACACCGCCCGCCTCGCGGCCGTCGAAGCCGCCGTCAAGCAGGCCACCCTGCGCCGCGGGCTGTTCGCCGTGCTCCTCAACATCGCCCGCCGCAATCAGGCGCTCGTGCACCGCCAGCTCAAACTCGTCGACACGCTGGAGCGGCGCACCAACGACCCGGACGTCCTGGAGGATCTGTTCCGGATCGACCACCTCACCACTCGCATGCGGCGGCACGCGGAGAGCCTGATCATCCTGTCCGGCGCGGCGCCCGGCCGCAGATGGCGGCGGCCCGTGCCCATCGCCCACGTGGTGTCCTCCGCGGTGAGCGAGATCGAGGAGTACGCGCGCGTTGTGATCCCGCCGATGCCGGAAGTGGGTGTCGCGGCGGACGCCGTCGCCGACGTCGTCCATCTGATCGCCGAACTCGTCGAGAACGCCACCGTGTTCTCGCCGCCCCACACCCAGGTCACCCTGCGCACCGGACGGGCCGGGGGCGGTTTCGTCCTGGAGATCGACGACCGGGGCCTCGGCCTCGAGCCCGAGCAGATCGAGGAAGCCCACCGCACCCTCACCACGCCGGACGACTTCGACCCGACTCGCCACGACCGGCTCGGGCTGTACGTGGTGGGGCGGCTCGCCGCGCGGCACGGTATCGAGGTCACGCTGTGCCGGTCGCCGTACGGCGGTACGACGGCGGTGGTGCTGCTGCCGGAGGCGGTCCTCGCGCCGGTCGAACCCGAGCGGCCGGAGGCGGTGGCGGACACGGAACTGCGGGCGCTGCCCTCCCGGAGGGGGACCGCGGTCCTCCAAGAACGGCGCGCGGTGCAGCACGAGCGGGAGCAGGGCCAGGAGCGGGAGCAGGAACGAGAGCGGGAGCGGGAGCAGGTCCTGGACCTGAGCCCGCGCCGTATGCCGGAGAGCGGTCCGGCGTCGGAGTCGCCCGCCCTGCCCACCCGCGTCCGCCAGATCTCCCTCGCCCCCGAGCTGCGCACCGAGGTTCCGGCGACCGACGGGACGCCGGAGCGCGAAGTCACGCCCGAGGAGATCCGCGCGGTCTTCGGCGCCTTCCAGCGCGGCCTCGACCGCGGCCGCAAGGGCCTGCCCACGGAACCCGGCCCCGCGCAGCGAACCGACACCGAGGAAGGAACGGACGCCGACGATGCGCCCTGACCAGACCCACGAGCACGCCGCCGACCTCTCCGAGCCCCCGGGCATCACCCCCGAACCGCCCGGCACGGACCTCGGCTGGCTGCTCGACGACCTCGTGGCCCGAACCGACCACGTCCGCCAGGCCGTGCTCCTCACCGCCGACGGCCTCCCGCTGAGCTGCTCGGACGGCATGCACAGAGAGGACATCGAGCACCTCGCCGCGGTCTGCTCCGGCTTCCACAGCCTCGCCCGGTCGGCCGGCGAGCGCTTCGCCGCGGGGGAGGTGCGCCAGACCATGGTGATGCTCGACGACGCCTACCTCTTCATCACCCCCGCGGGCGACGGCAGTCGGCTGGCCGTCCTGAGCGACGTGCAGACGGACGTCGGACAGCTCGCCCACGAGATGGCGCTGCTCGTCCGCCGCGTCGGCCGCCACATGGCCGCCGCCGTACGGTCGGCCGCCGACCCCGCGGGCCCCTGATCCGGCCGTGACCGACGACCACTGGTACGAGGACGAGACCGGCTCGATGGTGCGGCCCTACACCGTGACACGGGGCCGGACCCGGCCCTCGGACCGGCACACGATCGATCTGATGTCGCAGGTCACGGCCGTGGAGACGGACGAGGGGAGGCCGGGCGTCGATCACGCCCCCGCCGCCCTGCTCGACCTGGTGCGCCGCGGACCCCGACCGGTCGTCGAGCTGGCCGCGGACGCCGACCTGCCCCTGACCGTCGTACGCGTGCTGCTCGGCGACCTGGCCGAGGCCGGTCTGGTGCGCGTCGACGCACCGCGGCGGACGGCGCCGGGCGGGCCGGCGGCCGACCCGGAGCTGCTGCGCGAGATCGTGGAGCGGCTGCGCGAGCTGTGAGAACCGGGCCCGAGCCGTGAGAACCGGGCCCAAACAGGGGGGAACTAGAACGCGGGCCGCCAGGGCACGACCGCGTAGTCGCCCGTGCCCTGCTTCACCTTCTCGAAGGGCGCGGAGCCCACGCACTTCGGCAGGTCCTTGGTCTCGACCGGATCGCCGACCGACGCCCAGCTGTAGCCCAGCCGGTCGTGGTGGCCGAGGTCATGGACCGTGATGCCGACCCGCCTGCCCTTCGCGCCTGGCAGGTCGGAGTCGGTGATCACTCCGGAGACGACGGCCACCTTGCCCCCGGTGAGCAGGCAGTCCACCTCGGCCTTCGCCCAGGCCCCGTTGCCGTCGATGTAATGGCTCCACGCGAAGGTGCCGGTGGCCTTCAGAGGGTTGTCGTTGTCCTTGGCCGCGAGGTGCGCGTCGAAGGAGAAGGTGATGTCGTCGCCCGCAGACCGGTACAGCTTGGCGGTTCCGGTGAGCGCGGCGGCCTCCCGCTTCCCCGGATGCCCGGTGCCGGACGCGGCGGCGGATCCGGCCGCCCCGGCGGAGAGGAGCACGGCGGCGCCGAGCGCGATGAGCTCCGTACGACGGTCGAGGCGGCTCATGACGGTCCTTTCTGCAGGTGAAACGGACAGCCACCACTGTTCCGCCGACGCCCGGCGGGCACATCGTGCCGTGGACGCCATCGCCCTCCGCCGCCCGGTGGGGGCCACGTCTGTGACCTGCGCCTCAAGGTGGATCCGGGCTACGTCCGAGGGTGCGCAATGAATCGCCGCGGGACCCCCGGGGCACGCAACGATTCGTTCAGTGGCGCGCAACGGGTCCTTCTTGTCCGGCCGAGCCCGCCGCCCGTACCGTCTATCTGGCCCCCAAACCTCCGTACCGCTGAGGAACACGCATGCGTACAGCCCTGCTCCAGAGCTCCGGCCGCCCCGGCTCGGTCGTCGAGAACCTCAAGGTGCTCGACGAGGCCGCGGGCCGCGCCGCCGGTGCCGGCGCCGGGCTGCTCGTGGTGCCGGAGATGTTCCTGACCGGGTACGCGATCGGCGACGACATCGCCCGCCTCGCCGAGCCCGCCGACGGCGACTCGGCGGACGCGATCGCCGAGATCGCCACCCGGCACGGCGTGGCCGTCGCCTACGGCTACCCCGAGCGCTCCGACGTTCAGGTCTTCAACTCCGCGCAGCTGATCTCCGCCGACGGCACCCGTCTCGCGAACTACCGCAAGACCCACCTCTTCGGATGCTTCGAGCGCGACCACTTCACCCCCGGCGAGCAGCCGGTCGTGCAGGCCGAGCTCGGCGGCCTGCGGGTCGGCCTCATGATCTGTTACGACGTCGAGTTCCCGGAGAACGTCCGCGCGCACGCCCTCGCCGGCACCGACCTCCTGCTCGTGCCGACTGCGCAGATGCACCCGTTCCAGTTCGTCGCCGAGTCCGTCGTCCCGGTGCGCGCCTTCGAGAACCAGATGTACGTCGCGTACGTCAACCGCACCGGCCCGGAGGGGGAGTTCGAGTTCGTCGGGCTCTCCACGCTGGCCGGGCCCGACGGGGTCGCCCGCGCCCGGGCCGGCCGCGGTGAGGAACTGGTCTTCGCCGACGCCGACCCCGGATTCCTCGCGGCCTCGCGCGAGGCGAACCCGTATCTGAAGGACCGCCGCCCCGGCCTCTACGGGTCGCTGATCTGAGTCCGGCCGCCCTCTCCCCTCACACAGCTTTCGCGCAAGGAGTCCGTACCCCATGACGTCCACGGTGCCCAACGCCGTCCAGCACGCCGATGTGCAGCAGCCGCCGATCACCATGTTCGGCCCGGACTTCCCCTACGCGTACGACGACTTCCTCGCGCACCCCGCGGGCCTCGGCCAGATACCCGCGACCGAGCACGGCACCGAGGTCGCGGTCGTCGGCGGCGGCCTGTCCGGCATCGTGGCCGCGTACGAGCTGATGAAGATGGGCCTCAAGCCCGTCGTGTACGAGGCCGACGAGATCGGCGGCCGGCTGCGCACGGTCGGCTTCGACGGCTGTGACCCCTCGCTCACGGCCGAGATGGGCGCCATGCGCTTCCCGCCGTCCTCCACCGCCCTCCAGCACTACATCGACCTGGTGGGCCTGGAGACCCGGCCGTTCCCCAACCCGCTGGCCGAGTCGACGCCCTCGACGGTCGTCGACCTCAAGGGCGAGTCCCACTACGCGACCACCGTCGACGACCTGCCGCAGGTCTACCGCGACGTGATGAACGCCTGGAACGCCTGCCTCGAAGAGGGCGCCGACTTCTCCGACATGAACCAGGCCATGCGGGAGCGCGACGTGCCGCGCATCCGCGAGATCTGGGCGAAGCTCGTCGAGAAGCTCGACAACCAGACCTTCTACGGCTTCCTCTGCGAGTCGGAGTCCTTCAAGTCCTTCCGCCACCGCGAGATCTTCGGCCAGGTCGGCTTCGGCACGGGCGGCTGGGACACCGACTTCCCGAACTCCATCCTGGAGATCCTGCGCGTCGTCTACACCGAGGCCGACGACCACCACCGCGGCATCGTCGGCGGCTCCCAGCAGCTGCCGCTGCGGCTGTGGGAACGCGAGCCCGAGAAGATCGTCCACTGGGCGCACGGGACGTCGCTGGCCACGCTGCACGACGGCACCCCGCGCCCGGCCGTGACCCGGCTGCACCGCACCGCGGGCAACCAGATCACGGTCACGGACGCGAACGGTGACATCCGTACGTTCAAGGCGGCCATCTTCACCGCCCAGTCCTGGATGCTGCTGTCGAAGATCGCCTGCGACGACTCGCTCTTCCCGATCGACCACTGGACGGCGATCGAGCGGACCCACTACATGGAGTCCAGCAAGCTCTTCGTGCCTGTCGACCGGCCGTTCTGGCTCGACAAGGACGAGGAGACCGGGCGTGACGTGATGTCGATGACGCTCACCGACCGGATGACCCGCGGCACCTACCTCCTGGACGACGGTCCGGACAAGCCCGCCGTCATCTGCCTCTCGTACACGTGGTGCGACGACAGCCTGAAGTGGCTGCCGCTGTCCGCGAACGAGCGGATGGAGGTCATGCTGAAGTCGCTCGGCGAGATCTACCCGAAGGTCGACATCAGGAAGCACATCATCGGCAACCCGGTGACCGTGTCCTGGGAGAACGAGCCCTACTTCATGGGCGCGTTCAAGGCCAACCTGCCCGGCCACTACCGCTACCAGCGGCGCCTGTTCACCCACTTCATGCAGGACGCGCTGCCCGAGAACAAGCGGGGCATCTTCCTCGCGGGCGACGACATCTCGTGGACGGCCGGCTGGGCCGAGGGCGCCGTGCAGACCGCGCTGAACGCGGTCTGGGGCGTCATGCACCAGCTGGGCGGGACGACCGACCCGACCAACCCCGGGCCTGGCGACGTCTACGACGAGATCGCTCCGGTGGAGCTGCCTGAGGACTGAGGCCGGATCGGGTTCCGCGGGCGGTCGTCAGATTCCGGCGGCCCGCGCCGCCGTGTACACCTCGGCGGCCAGGTCCTTGAGCTCCTGGGCGTCCCGCGGGGTGTCGCCGAAGTCGAGGAAGAACTCGTCGAGGCCCACCTCGGCGTGGGCCGCGAGGTCGGTCACGATCTGGTCGATGTCGCCCTGGAAGGGGGCGCGGTCAGAGCCGTCGTACGCCTTGGCCGTGTACTGGAGGTTCACCCGCGCCACCGACTCGATCGGCTCCGTCCGTCCCCGCTCGGCCGCGAAGTTCCGCACCCCCTGCCACTGCGTGGCGAGCTGCTCGGCCCCCATGGCCACCGGCATCCAGCCGTTGCCGCGCTCGACCAGCCGGGACAGCGACTTCTTGGTGAACGCGGGCAGCAGGACAGGGATCGGCCGGGCCGGCTTGGGGGCGACCACGGCCGACGCGATCTTCGTCAGGCGGCCCTCGTAGTGCACCGGGTCGGGACCCCACACCGCGCGGCAGACGTCGAGGACCTCGTCCAGGACCTGGCCGCGCTCCTCGAACGGGGCCACGCCCGCGGCCGCGTACTCGTCGAGCGACCAGCCCGTGCCCAAGCCCGCCACGACCCGGCCACCGCTCGCCGCGTCCAGCGTGGCGAGGGTCCTGGCCAGCTGGAACGGGCCGTGCAGCGGGGCGACCAGGACACTCGTGCCGATCCGGGCCCGCCGCGTGGCCGGCACGGCCAGGGTCAGCGTCACCAGCGGTTCGGCAAGGCCGCGGTACGCCGCGGGCCAGGGCACCCCCGGCATGCCGTACAGCCCCTGAGTGGCGGGCTCCGGGAACAGGGCGCGCTCGAACACCCACAGGCTCTCGTAGCCGATCTCCTCGGCCGCGCGGGCCACGTCCGGCACATCGCGTCCGATGTCGTACTGGTGCGTCTGCGGAAGACTCAGGCCGAGCCGAGTGGCCATGCTGGTGCTCCTTTGCGTCAGGCATATCGATCAGCAACGTATCGCTTACTACGTCATGTTCCGCGCCGTGCGCGTTGATATGGCCGGATCAGTCCGGCAGCGGGGTGAGCAGCATCCGGCCGGCGAAGCCCACCGCCGCGTCGAGGCGATCGCCGAACTCCTCGGCCAGGTCGGGCAGGCCGCGCAGCGCCCACAGGGCCCGCGCCGCCGACCAGGTGGCGTCGCGCGCCCGCTCCAGGCTCCACGAGCCGAGCAGATGGGTGAGCGGATCGGCGATCTGGAGCAGGTCGGGGCCCGGCATCAGATCTTCGCGGATGCGTTCCTCCATCGAGACGAGGAGATCGCCCACGCGGTCGAACTCGTCCTCCAGATCGACCGGTTCGCAGCCGAGCGTACGACAGGTGTCCACGACGGCCAGCGCGAGATCGTGCCCGATGTGCGCGTTGATGCCTGCCAGCGCGAACTGCAGTGGACGTACACCGGGATGGCGCCTGAACTGCAGCAGCGGTCGCCAGCAGGCGGGCGGGCGCCCCTCCTCGGCCACCTTCAGGTAGCGCTCCGCGAACCGCACGTCCAGCGTGATCGCGGCCTCGGGGTCGGGGAACGCCCCGGCGTCCAGGCACCGGTCGACCTCCTCGGTCACGGCGAGGTAGACACGGTTGAAGACCGCGACCCCGTCCCGCTCGGGCAGGGTCGCGTCCAGGATGCGCATACGGGAGACGACCGCGTCCACGGGAGTAATCGACTGTGCCAACTGCGCCATGGGGGCAGCGTCCCAGTCCTAGGCTGGCCGCAGTGCCGCCGGGCCGGACGCGTCCCCAGAACGGGGGAACGCGTCCGTGGCGGGAGGGGGGAGCACTACGTGTCAGGCTTACGTGCCCAGCGCCTGGCCGCGCGCAGGGACGAGCGCAGGCGGGCCGCCCGGCGCGGTGCCATGGTCGCGGCGGCCTCGGTCGTGGTCGCGGTCGGTACGGTGACCGGGATGGTGTCCGCGCTCGACCACGGGCGCCCTTCCGACGACGCCAAACCGCTGGTGACCCGCTCGCCCAGCCTCCGTCCGCTGCCCGCCGTACCGACGGCGTCGCGCACGTCGGCCTCGCCGTCCCCGGCCCCGTCCACATCCCCGCCCCCAAGGCCCGGCCCGAAGCCCTCCGCGAGCAAGAAGAAGCAGGAGACCGTGGCCGCTCCCGCCCTGCTCTACCGCCACCCCGACTCCCAGGTCCTCGACTGGGTCAAGGCCCATCCCGGCGACGCCCGGCGCGACGTGATCGAGTCCCGGATAGCCGGCCGCCCGGCCGCGGTCTGGTTCGCGGACTTCACGCCGTCCACCATCACCACGCGGGTCAGGGCGGTGACGTCGGCCGCCGCCGCGCAGGGCCGGGTCCCGGTCGTCGTGCCGTACGCCATCCCGCAGCGCGACTGCGGCGGCGCCTCGGACGGCGGGGCGCCCGACCTCGCCGCGTACGACGGCTGGATCGACAACTTCGCGGCGGGGCTGGGCTCCGGCGAGGTCATCGTCGTCCTGGAGCCCGACTCGATCGCCCAGTCCGACTGCCTCACCGAGGGCGAACAGGCCGACCGCTTCGCCTCGTTGGCCCGCGCGGGCCGCGTCCTCAAGGCCGCGAACCCGAAGGCCCGGGTCTATTACGACGCCGGCCACTCCGACTGGAACCCCGCCGCCAAACAGGCCTCGCTGCTCGACCAGGCGGGTGCTGCATCACCCGCCTCCTCCGACGGCGTCTTCACCAACGTGTCCAATTTCCACCGCACGAGCGACGAGATCGCGTACGCCCGACAGGTGCTGTCCGCTCTCGGCGGCCCGGCGAGCCTGGGCGCCGTCATCGACACCAGCCGCAACGGCAACGGCGCCCCGGCCGACGGCGAGTGGTGCGATCCGGCGGGCCGCAAGATCGGACAGGCGCCGACCCTGAACACCGGGGAGGCCAGGATCGACGCCTATCTGTGGGTGAAGCTGCCGGGCGAGTCGGACGGCTGCATGGGGACGCCGGGGACCTTCTCGGCGGAGTACGCCTATGAGCTGGCGCGCTGATCCGCGAACTCGTCGTACGAGGAGGTGCCCTCGTCCAGCAGCGGCTCCTGCGTCTTGAGGTGGGCCGGAGCCATCGCCCGCAGCGCGTGGTAGCCGGTGATCACGACGAGGGTGCCCAGCGCGATGCCGCTGAGCTGGAAGTTGTCGGAAAACTTCATGGTGACGTTGCCGATGCCGATGATGATGCCCGCGGCGGCCGGCACCAGGTTCAGCGGGTTGCGCAGGTCGACCCCGGCGTTGAGCCAGATCTGGGCGCCGAGCAGGCCGATCATGCCGTACAGGATGACGGTGATGCCGCCGAGGACGCCGCCCGGGATCGCCGCCACCACCGCGCCGAACTTCGGGCAGAGGCCGAAGAGGAGGGCGAAGCCTGCGGCGGCCCAGTAGGCGGCCGTGGAGTAGACGCGGGTCGCGGCCATCACGCCGATGTTCTCGGAGTAGGTGGTGTTGGGCGGGCCGCCAACCGCCGTGGAGAGCATCGAGGCGACGCCGTCCGCGGAGATCGCGGTGCCCAGCTTGTCGTCCAGCCGGTCGCCGGTCATCTCACCGACGGCCTTCACATGGCCCGCGTTCTCGGCGACCAGCGCGATCACGACGGGCAGCGCGACGAGGATCGCCGACCACTGGAAGGACGGCCCGTGGAAGCTGGGCAGCCCGATCCAGTCCGCCTTGCTCACGCCCGACAGGTCGAGCCGCCAGTGGTCGGTGAGCTTGCCGCTCGCGTCGACCGCGTGGATCTTGCCGAAGATCAGGTCGAAGGCCCAGGAGATCCCGTAACCGAAGACCAGACCCAGGAAGATCGCGATCCGTGACCAGAAACCGCGCAGGCACACCACGGCCAGACCGGTGAAGAACATCACCAGCAGCGCCGTCCACTGGTCCTGCGGCCAGTACGTGGACGCGGTCACCGGTGCCAGGTTGAAGCCGATCAGCATGACGACCGCGCCGGTGACGATCGGCGGCATGGTGGCATGGATGATCCGCGCCCCGAAGCGCCGCACAGCGAGTCCCACCAGGAACAGGGCGATGCCGACCACGAACACCGCGCCGGTCACCGTCGCGCCGGTGCCGCCCTGCGCCCGGATCACGGCCGCGACGCCCACGAAGGAGAGCGAGCAGCCCAGGTAGCTGGGCACACGGCCGCGTGTCGCGAGCAGGAAGATGACCGTCGCGACGCCGGACATCATGATCGCGAGGTTCGGGTCGAGACCCATGAGGACGGGTGCGACGAAGGACGCCCCGAACATGGCGACCACGTGCTGGGCGCCGAGCCCGACCGTGCGGGGCCAGGAGAGGCGTTCATCGGGGCGGACGACCGCTCCGGGAGCGGGCGTGCGCCCGTCGCCGTGCAGTTTCCAGCGCACGCCGAGGTCCATGGTGTGGCTTCGCTTTCTCTGTACGTGAATCTGTCCGGACCATTGTCAGGGGTAACCAGCCGCCCTACGCTCGCACGGTCCTACTCATGAACTGCGTTCATATTTCTGATCGGAGTGCTCGATGAGTGCACGACCCCGACTGGGTGTGGTCCTGGCGGCCGTGGTCGCCCTCACGGCCGCCGTCGTCCCCTCCGCCGCCGCACATGCCGCGCCGAAGGCCCCGCGGACGGCGGTGCTCGACGGCGCGCGCCTGCAGCAGACGAGGGCCCGTCTGGATCACGGAGATCCCCAACTCAAGCGCACGTTGAAGGACTTGACGGCCCGCGCCGACAACTGGCTGGACCAGGGCCCCTGGACGGTCGTCGACAAGCCGAAACCCGCACCCGGCGGCGACGTCCACGACTACCTCAGCCAGGCCCCCTACTGGTGGCCCTCGCAGCCCAGGACCGACGCCAACCCCTGGGGTTGCCCCTACGTCCAGCGTGACGGCCAGCGCAATCCCGAGGTCGACACCGGCACCGACCGCCAGGACGTCGAGAAGGTCTTCGACTCGGCCTATGACCTCTCGCTGGCCTGGTATTACACGGGCAGGAAGCAGTACGCCGAGAAGGCCGCGACCGTTCTGCGGACCTGGTTCCTCGCCCCGGACACCCGGATGAACCCGAACCTGAACCACGGTCAGTTCATCCCCTGCAAGTACGACGGCCGGGCCATCGGCATCATCGACTTCTCGCAGTCCTACACGAGCGTCCTGGACGCCATCGCGATCCTGGAGACGGGCGCCCCGGGCTGGTCCAAGAGTGACCGCACCGCGATGCGCGCCTGGAACACCGACTTCCGCGACTGGCTGGCGAACAGCGCCTTCGGCAAGGAGGAGGGCGCCGCCAAGAACAACCACGGCACCTTCTACGACATGCAGCTCGCCGCCCTGGCGTACGCGACCGGCGACAACGACCTCGCCCGGCGGACCGTCCTCGACGCGCGCGCCCTGCGCATCGATCCGCAGATCGCCGCCGACGGCAGTCAGCCCCAGGAGCTGGCCCGCACCCGCAGTTGGCACTACTCGACCTTCGACCTGGTCGCCTACACCCGCCTCGCCGCCATCGGCCGGCACGTGGGCGTGAACCTCTGGTCGTACCAAGGGCCGGACGGCCAGAGCCTGTTCAAGGCGGTCGACTATCTGCTGCCCGCCGCGACGGGCGCCGAGCCATGGGCCCACCCGGAGCTGGAGTTCCACCGGTTCGCGGCGAGCGACGTCGTGCACGCGGCCGCCGACGCGGGGGACAGGGCCGCGAAGGCCGCCGTGCCGAAGCTCGAAACGCCGCCCGGCGGTGACCTGTGGGCGCTGCGACCGGCGGCGGAGCAGCTGGACTCCATAGCGGGCTGACCGGCCCCGCACCGACAGGGGCTCCTGAGCGGCTGCTTAGGATGGGATGACCCCACCGTCCCGTCCGGCACCCTCAGGAGCCCCGCCCGTGACCGCCGAAGCACCACCCGCCGCCCCCGTCCTTGCCTATGGGCGGCTGATACCCGTCACCGTCCACTTCGACGACCTGGACGCGCTCGGGCTGCTGCACAACGCCCGCTACCCCGTGATGGTCGAGCGTGCCTGGACGGCGCTGTGGTACGAGCGCGGCTTCGGCTTCGAGGGCGACTGGGAGGCGGCGGGCGACTTCTGCAACGCAGTCAAGGAGCTCCGAATCAGTTACGAGGCCCCGGTCAGCCGGCCGGGCGCGTACGCCGTCCACCTCTGGCTGGAGCGGCTCGGCAACACCGGACTGACGTACGGCTTCCGCTTCTGCTCGGCCGACGGCTCGGTGACGTACGCGCACGGCACCAGGGTGTTGGTCCGGCTCGACGCGGGGACGCTGCGTCCGACGCCGTGGAGCGACCGGTTCAGGGCCTTGGGTCGGGAACTGCTGCGCTCGCAGGGCTGACCTTCGGCCGGTTGCGGTCCCCCGCGCGCAGTACGCCCGCGAACGCGACGAGCCCGCACGCCAGCACCGTCACCAGCCCGAACGACACCACCAGGCTCGTCGCCTGCGCCAGTGTGCCGATCGCGCCCGGCGCGACCAGGCCCGAGGTGTACGTGATGGTGGCGACGCCCGCGATGGCCTGGCTGGGGTTGGGGCCGCTGCGCCCGGCCGCGGCGAAGCAGAGGGGGACGACGACGGCGATGCCGAGGCCCAGCAGGGCGAACCCGCCCATGGCCACGGCCGGGCTTGCGGCCATCACGACGAGCAGTCCGCCGAGCGCCGCGCACAGGCCGCCGACGCGTACGGTGCGTACGGCGCCGAAGCGGTCCACGATCCGGTCGCCCGCGATCCGCGCGAGGGCCATGGTGAGCGTGAAGCCCGTGGTGCACGCCGCCGCGAGACCCGCCGAGGTGGCCAGCTGGTCGCGCAGATAGACCGCGGACCAGTCCAGGCTCGCGCCCTCCGCGAACACCGCGCAGAACCCGACCGCACCGATGAGCAGCGCCGACCTGGGCGGCAGGGTGAAGCGCGGCGGGGGCTCCTCGTCCTCGGTCGGCTTGATATCCAGCACCCACTGGCAGGCGACCAGGCCGAGGACGGTCAGCACCGCCGCCGCCAGCGCGTGGTGCAGGCGTGCGTCCGAGCCCAGATGCGCGGCGAGGGTGCCGGCTGCCGAGCCGATCAGGGCGCCCGCGCTCCACATGCCGTGCAGCCCGGACATGATCGACTTGTCGAGGCGGTTCTCGACCTCCACGCCCAGGGCGTTCATCGCGACGTCCGCCATGCCCGCCGTGGCGCCGTAGGCGAAGAGCGCCAGGCACAGCGTGTACAGGTTCGGTGCGAGCGACGGCAGGATCAGGGCCAGCGTCCACAGCGAGATCAGGCCGCGCAGCGCCGTGCGGGCACCGAAGGTGTGGCTGATCCGGCCCGCGAGCGGCATCGCGACGGACGCGCCGATCGCCGGGAACGCGAGCGCGATGCCGAGCTGGCCCGCGCCCACCGAGGCGTGGTCCTGGATCCAGGGCACGCGGGTCGCGAACGAGCCCGTCACCGCGCCGTGCACCGCGAACACTGCGGCCACGGCGTAGCGTGCCCGCTTCAACGCGCGCATGTCGTAGACCACTTCACCCATGGTGCCGCTGCCCCTCCCGGACGTCCTCCCCGTGCTGCCGTCGTAAACTATCAGGAACCCTGCCTGATAAATAGCGGAATTAGAGCCGGGGGGGTGCCTCTATGTCTTTCGTCAAGCGAGGCGTGGGGTTCTGGGTTCGTAGAAGGTGCCGTCGCGGAGCATCGCGAACAGCACGCTGATGC
>NZ_JBVHRI010000037.1:0-74065 GCF_055566975.1 Streptomyces sp. NPDC027189 | reverse complement strand
GTCCGGCAAGACCGCCCCTGACGCATCATCAGCCAACTACACTCCGGACGACGCCTCTGACCAGGCCAGATAGCGAAACGCTGCTGGAGTACTAGTACTCCAGCAGCGTTTCGCTATTCCTTCTGGTCAGGGGCCTGATTTTGAGTGTAGTGGGCTGATGGCGGGTCGGGTGCGGGGTTGGCGGATGGCTCATCCGAAGGGTGGGTTTATGCGAGCGGGCCGTTGGGGGCGGGCAGGGTCCGAGTGTGATCGAGGATCTTGGAACTGGGCTGTGGGCAGCGGAACTTGAGGACCTTTGCCTGCGGGTCGGCGGCAGATTCTCGAGGGTCGAACCACGGCGGCGGATGCCGACTACGTCCGCGGACTGCTGGGCCCGGTCGGCCGCAAGAACCGCTGGCAGCTGGCCGAGTTCGCAGGTCACCGCACGCCGGACGGGCTGCAGCGGCTGCTGGCGGGAAGCCGGTGGGATCCCGACGAGATCCGCGACGACCTGCAGGCATACGTGGCAGAGAAGCTGGGCCGCCCGGACGGCGTCCTGCTCATCGACGACACCGGGTTCCTGAAGAAAGGCACCACCTCCGCCGGCGTGCAGCGCCAGTACTCCGGCACCGCCTGGTCGTCGTGCAGGTGCTCGAGCACGTACTCGCGAACATCGTCGCGCACCAGATCGGCATCCCACTTGGCCCGGCCCAGCAGATGCTGCATCCCGTCCGGACTTGCTTCCCCAGCCCGCTCGGCGATCGTCCAGCAGTTCTTGCGCGGCAGGTCCGACAGCAGCCCGAGCACGAAGTCCCGTGCCCGGTGGCGGGGTTCCACCCGAGTGAACCGGCCCGCGATCTGGTACATCAGGCCCTCGAACGCCTCCTGCCAGCGGGCAGGCTCTACGCTGTGACCTGCGGCCACCGCCTGATCTTCAGTCTCGATGAGGATCTCCGAAACACCTTCGAGGCTTGAGCCGACTGCTCGTTCAACGGACGGGTTTGGTGCATGGGTCTGTGTGCCCCTTGGTGGGTGGCGGCCGGGCCTGCACCTGCTGTGCGTACCCCTGCGCCCAGCTCTGTGCCCGGTTGATGACCGGCCCCGGCAGATCCGACCGAATCCCTGCCCAACACGCGCGCCAGGATGCCCGGGAAGATCCTCCTTAGACCGCACCCGGGGCGGCCTAGATCTCCTGATCGGCCGTCAGGAAGTCGGTGATCCGGCGGTTGGTCTCTGCATGCGCGGCGGTGGGCAGCGCGAAGTGGGTGAGATTGGCGAGGGTCTCGATCCGGGCGTGCGGTACGGCCTTGCGGGCGCGGGCTGCGACCTTCGCCGCGTCGTGGGTGCCACTGCGGCCGGCGAGGAGGACCAGGACCGGGACGCTCAGCGCCGTGGGGTCCGGGCGACGGCCGACGACTAGCTTCCGGTCCGCGAAGCCCGAGGCTGCCAGCGCGTAGAGCCGCTTCCAGTCCGGGTCGGTGTCCGTGCCCGCCGTCTCGTGGTCCAGGTAGGCGAGAGCGCGGGTTACCGTCGGGCGGACCATTACCGGCAGCGACCGCAGGAGGAAGGCGGGGCGGTAGCCGGCGAAGCACTGGGTCGGGTCGAGCAGCACCAGCCGGTCGACCCGCTGCGCGGCGTGCAGGGCGTACGTCAGGGCGATCCAGGCGCCGTAGGAATGGCCCAGCAGGTGCACACGGGATGCACCGAGGCCGTTGAGCAGCGCGTTCAGCCAGTCCATCAGGTCGGCGGTGGTGCGCAGCGGGCGCCCCTCACGAATGCTGCGGCCGGCGTCGCCGAGGATGTCGACGGCGAGCACCCGATGTTGGGTGCCGAGCGCCTGGGCGTTGGCGAACCATACTGCCCCGGTGGAGCCGCCACCGTGTAGGAGGAGTAGCGGGGTGGCGTCGGCGGGCCCGTAGGCATGGATGCGGGTGGTGCCGTACGGGGTGGGAACGTCGATCTCGGTGGTGCCGGCGGGCCAGCGGGCGAGCAGTGCGTCGTAGGCGGCGAAGAACTCCTGGGATTCGGACACAGTGAACTCCTCGGACATCGTCTCGTTGACCAATTCTCTCGCTTGGCGAGATACTAGCTGAGTGAGCGATGACACCTCCCCAGCGATGCAGCTGGTCCACCTCCTGCGCGCGGTAACCGTGGAATTCGATCTGCGCGGAGCTGAGTTCGCCGGGCAGAACGGCCTGCACTCGACCGACCTGCGGGCCCTCATCTGCCTGCTCGACGCCGAGCGGGCGGGCGCCACCCTCACCCCGGGACGGCTCGGCGAGGCGCTGCGGCTCAACTCGGCGGGCACCACCGCCCTGCTCGACCGGCTGGAGCGCCTGGGGCTGGTCCGTCGCAAGCGCGACGAACACGACCGGCGACGGGTCCTGTTGACGGTAGACCAGAAGGCCGTCGAGCTGGGCTGGGCCTTCTTCGGCCCGCTCATCGCCAACCTGGTCGAGGTGGCCGAGGACTTCACCCCTGGCGAACTGGACACCATTCACCGCTACCTGACCGCCGCCCTCCACGCCGCCGCTCCCGCCACCACCCCCAAGGGCCCCCGGTCGCAGACCCACCCGTAGCAAGGCGCCATCTCGGTCGGGACTTCACCAGCCGCACCGCACCGCCCGCCAGGCATACGCGCCGACTCAGCGCCCCCGGCACAGCAGCCCTCGCGAGGCGGCGCGGTCGGCGTCGAGCGCGAACGGGAACGGCGTCGGGAACACGCCGGTGGATGACCCTGCGTGAAGGATGGGTGCCTGCTTCGTAGCATGAGCCGGTGATCACGTCCGGCGGACAGTGTCCTCAGCAGCGGCGCGAGCGGCAGAAGGCGGTGCGCCGTCACCGCCTGTTCGCCCTCGGCCTGGTCGGGACCGGTGTGGTGGTCGGTGCGGCGTTGGTGTTCCGTGTCGGCTCCGAGGGCGCAGCCTCCATCGGCTCCGCCCAGGCCCCCCTACGGACGACCGGGATCACGGCGTCCGGTGCACCGGCGCCGCCGCGCCCTACAGGCATGGTGCGGATCGCTGCCGTGGGGGACGTCGTGATGGGCTCGCTGCCGGACGACCTGCCGCCGGATGGCGGTGCCTCATTCTTCGACCCTGTCGACGACCTGCTCGCCGGCGATGTGGTGCTCGGGAACCTGGAGGGCACACTCACCACCGACGGCTCCAGCAAGTGCGACGACATCGGCGGCCCGAACTGCTTCGCGTTCCACGCCCCGCCGTCCTACGCCCGTTGGTTCAAGAAGGCCGGGTTCACGGTCATGAACACGGCGAACAATCACATCGACGACTTCGGGGCGGAGGGGCGGCGCCAGACGTTCGCCGCCCTGCGCTCCGTGAACCTGCCGTACACCGGCCGCCTGGGCCAGATCACCATCCAGCAGGTACGCGGCATCCGGGTCGCACTGATCGGGTTCGCTCCCGACCGAGGGGCGAGTGACCTCACGAACATCCCCGCCGCAAAGCAACTCACCGCCCGCGCCGCGAAGATGGCGGACATCGTGATCGTCACCATGCACGCCGGCGCGGAGGGCTCGGACCGCACCCACGTAGAACCCGGCACCGAGTACTTCCTCGGCGAGAATCGCGGCGACAGCTACCGCTTCAGCCGTGCGGTGATCGACGCCGGCGCCGACCTCGTCGTGGGCAGCGGCCCGCACGTGATGCGGGGAATGGAGTTCTACAAGGGCCGACTGATCGCCTACAGCCTGGGCAACCTCGCCGGCTACAAGGTGCTCGGCCTCGGCGGCACACTCTCCACCAGCGGCGTGCTGCAAGTCACCCTCCGCACCGACGGCACCTACGTGTCCGGGCGCCTGCGCCCGACCCAGATCGTGGAGCCCGGCACGCCGGAGCCGGGCGGCGAGGCAATCGACCTCGTCTCCAGCGTGTCGGAGGAGGACTTCGGCCCGCACGCCGCCCACATCTCGGCGGACGGGACGATCCAGCGCCCGTAGCTGGGCGCCGTAGACGGCTGCCTCGCCGAGACCGGCCTGAGCATCAGACCCGCATGACCTGCCCCGACACCGCGATTTCAACCTCAGTAGGTGAGTCATAGGCCGTACCCTCGCGGGCGTCGTCCTGATGACGACAAACCTAGGAATGGCGGAGACGCAGCCTCAATGAACTTGCACGAGCTTGCGCGTAGTCACCGGTGATGTCCGTGCATCCGGTAGACGGTGAACGGGAAGACGGCGTGCAGCGCTGCGGACACCCAGGTCGACGCTGTGGTCAAGGACTCCGACGTAAGGACACCAGCCACGTTCGCGGCCATCGCCACGGCCACGCTGAGGGCGGCGTCACGACGCGTCCGGACAGGCCAGGAGCTGTGCGTCCGTGGGCCGGCTGCCCCCTGGAGCCGGGTGGCGGCCGACCCACGTACACACTTGGCACCCCCTCACCCATGGTGTCCCGTCGGGGAGCGGCCGGCCCCCCGTCCCGCGCCCGGCCGTCCATTCGGGAACGGTCCGGAGGGCGGCGGGCTCGCGGGAACGACCTGCCGCCCGCACCGCTGTGAGCAACCGGCCCGAACGCCTCAGTGAGTGATGGGCCTCCACTCCTCAGTGAGGGAGAGGCTCGAACGCCTCAGTGAGTGATCGGGCCGAACTCCTTGCGCGTGTCCACCGGTTCGCCGAAGAGCGACCACCGCTCGCCCTTGAACCGCATCAATTGCATCGTCTCGATCGGGAAGCCGTCATCGGGCCCAGTGGCCAAGGTGACGCCGGGCAGCAGCAAGCCCACCTTGACGTCCTTCAGGTTGCGCACCGCATCCCGCAGTCCCTCCCTGGTCGGGCATTTCATCGCGGCGAGTGCCTGGTGCATGCTGGAGGCGACGGCCCAGCCGTAGGCGTTGAACTGGTTGGCGGGGTCGGCGTCCGGTGCGAACTTCCGCATCGCCTGCCGATACGCCTTCATCTCCGGGTCGTCGGCCCACTGCGGATCGGCGGGGTCCTTGAAGTACGTGGCCGAGACCACGCCCTGGACGTTCTTGAATCCGACCGGCTTGAGCACAGCAGCGGACGAGGACACGTTGTTCACGATGTGCAGAGGGTTCCACTTGGTGTTCTTGGCGTCGGCGGCGAGGGCCTGGCTGCCGAACTTGGGCGTGGTGATGTTCAGGAGCACGTTCGCCTTGGAGCGGGCAAGGTTAGCCATCTGCGCGGACACCGACGGGTCGGTGACCTCGTAGCTCTCCTTGGCGACCACCTTGATGCCACTGCCGGCCACAGCTTTCTCGAACCCGCCGAGCAGGTCCTTGCCGAAGTCGTCGTTCTGGTAGAGGACCGCGACCTTCGCCTTCGGCTTGCTGCCCTTGAGGTACTTGGCGTAGACCCGTGCCTCCGCCACATAGTTGGGCTGCCAGCCAATGGTCCAGGGGTGCTTGTCGTCCGTACCCCAGATGGAGGCGCCGGTGGCGACGAAGGGCTGCGGCACCTTCTGCTCGTTGAGGTAGTCCCACACGGCCGCCGTGGAAGGGGTGCCCAAGGTCTGGAAGACCGCGAAGACCTTCTCCCGCTCGACCAGTCTTCTGGCCTCCTCCACGGCCTTGGGCGGCTGATAGCCGTCGTCGCGGACGACGAACTCGACCTTGCGGCCGTCGATGCCGCCCTTTTCGTTGACGTTCTTGAAGTAGGCGCTCACGCCCTTGCTGATCGTGCCGTACGCGGAGGCGGGGCCGGACAGTGGGTAGATGCCGCCCAGCTTGATGCTCTTGTCGGTGATGCCGGTGGTCTGCTGGCCCTTGCACGCGCCGCCGGCGGCGGTGTCCTTGTCCTCCTGCCCTCGCTGGGTGGCACAGGCGGTGGCGGTGAGCAGGGCTGCGGTCGCGGTGGCGGCCATTCGCAGAACGGTCCTGTTGCGCATGCGATTCATTCCTTTTCGGTGCGGGGCGGTGCGCCCACGGGTTCGGCTTCGGGCGGTGTGGGATCGGCAAGGGTTGCGGAGGGGGCGGGCCCGGGGGCCTGCGTCCGGTCGGGGGCTGTGGTGCGGGAGAGGCGACGGGCAGCTGCCCTCCGGACGCGGCTCACCAGACCGGCCAGTCCTGTCGGGGCCACGTACATCACCGCGATGATCAGTAGCCCGAAGACCACACCGGGTGCGGCCTCGCTGAGGTCCTGCGCCACGCTCGGCACGTACATCACGAACGCCGCGCCCAGCAGGGGTCCGTACAGCGATGCCAGCCCGCCCACCACCAGACCTGCCAGAAGCGTGATGGACAGCACGAAACTGAAGGAGTCGGGTGAGACGAAGCCGATCACCCACGTGTACAGACAGCCGGCGACGCCCGCGAACATCCCGCTCCACGCGAAGGCGAGGGTCTTGTGCAGCGACAGCCGCACCCCCATGACCTCCGCCGCACTTTCGTTGTCGCGGACGGCGAGGAGCGCACGGCCCACTCGCGACCGCAGCAGATTGCGGGCGACCAGCAGCGCCACGGCGGCTACGGCGAGGACGAGGAAGTACGTCCACTGGTCCTCGGCCAGTCCGCTCCACGCGGGCGGTTGCAGCTTGTCCACGGTCAGGCCCATGGAGCCGCCTGTCACCGGTTCGAGCCGCTTGAGCAGCGGTGGCAGGAACACTGCGAAGGAGAGGGTGACCAGGGCGAGATACAGCCCGCTCAGCCGCAGTGCGGGCACGCCGAAGCCCAGGCCGAGCAGGAAGCATCCGGCGGCGGCCACCGGAAGTGTGGCCAGATGGCCGGTGTCGAACCGGTCGAGCATGACCGCCGCCGTGTAGGCCCCGGCCGCGAAGAACGCGCCGTGCCCCAGGGAGATCTGCCCGCCGTATCCGACCAGCAGGTTCAGCCCGGCGAGCGCCACCGCGTACAGCAGCACCATGGTCAGCTGGAAGACCTGGAAGGGGGCGAAGTAGAACGGTGCGGCGACGGCGGTGGCCACCGCGGCCAGGGCGGTGAGAGCGGCTCGCAGTCGCCCGGCGCGGGTGCCGTCGGCGCGAAGGATCGCGGTGCTCGTACCCGTACTTGTGCTTGTACTTGTGCTTGTGCTCATGCCCGCTCCACCGCCGCCCGTCCGAACAGGCCCTGGGGCCGCACCAGCAGCACCGCCAGGATGATCACCAGCGGTACGCCGATCTTGAGGTCGGCGCCGACGACATCTACGTACGCCCCGGCCAGCGTCTCGGCAATGCCCACCAGCAGGCCGCCGACGACCGCGCCGACCGGGCTGTCGAAGCCGCCGAGGGTGGCTGCGGCGAACGCGTAGATGAGGACCCCGCCCATCATGTTGGGCTCCAGGAAGAGCAGCGGGGCGACGAGAACGCCCGACACCGCGCCGACCGTCGCGGCCAGGCCCCAGCCGAGCATCAGCACCCGGCCCACGCGGATGCCCGACAGCCGTGCGGAGACGGGATTGGCGGCGACCGCCCGCATGACCAGGCCGACCGAGGTGTGCTGGAACAGCAGGTACAGCAGACCCATCACAGCGGCCACCACGCCGATGATCCCCAGAGTGGACCAGTCGACGCTCACCCCGGCCAGGTCGATGCCGCCGTCGGGGAACGGCTGCGGGAAGTCCTTGACGGTGAACGACCAGATCAGGCCGGCCGCCGCGTTGACGAAGATGAACAGGCCCACCGTGACGATGACGACGGTCAGTTCAGGGGCGCCCTCCACGGGCCGGATGACCACCCGCTCCACCAGCATGCCGCCGATGAAGGAGATTGCCAGGGTGACCGGCAGCGCCAGCCAGAACGGCATGCCGGACGCCATCAACTGCCAGGCCACGTACGTGGAGAGCATGGCGAGCTCGCCCTGGGCGAAGTTGACGATCCCGGTGAACCGGTGGATCAGTACGAGGGCGAGTGCCAGGCTGGCGTACACCGCGCCGGCCCCGATGCCCTCGACCACCTGTTGGAGAAGTTCGGTCACGATGCTCACCCACCCTGGCGGGAGCGGACGGAGACTCCGAGGTACACCTCGGCGACCTGTCCGTCCTCACGGATCTGCTGGGCTGGGCCGGACAGCACGAGGCGGCCGGCCTCCAGTACGTGGGCCCGGTGCGCGATGTCCAGCGCGAGTTGGGCGTTTTGTTCGACGACGACCACGGTGGTGCGTTCCTCCTCGTTGACGGCGCGGACGATCTCGAACAGCTCGCGGGTGACCAGGGGCGCGAGTCCCAGGGACGGCTCGTCGAGGAGGAGCAGGGCGGGGCGCAGCATCAGTGCCCGGCCGATGGCGAGCATCTGCTGCTCGCCGCCGCTGAGACTGCCCGCGGCTTGGCGGGTGCGCTGGCGGAGCTTGGGGAAGTAGTCGTAGATCCGCTGCAGGTCGGCTGCCACGGCCGCGCGCTCGTCTCTGCCGCGGCGCAGGACGCCGGTGCGCAGGTGGGCGCCGACGCGCAGGTTCTCCTCGACGGTCAGGTCGTTGAAGGTGCCCCGGCCCTCGGGTACGTGCGCCACGCCGAGCCTGGCGGCCTGCTCGGGGGAGCGGCCCAGCAGCTGCGTGGCGTTGAGCGTCACCGAGCCGCGGCCGCGGACCATGCCGCACAGGGCCCGAAGGGTCGTGGTCTTGCCCGCGCCGTTCGGTCCCAGGATCGCGCACACCTCTCCCCGCGCGACGGAGAAGTCGAGGCCCTGCAGCACGCGGGCCTGGCCGTATCCGGCGTGCAGGTCCGACACGCGCAGGAAGTCCGGCTCGGCCGGTTCCCCGGCCGCGGTGTGCCCGGCCCCGTGACTGCCCGGGGCGACCTCTGCCGCGCCGGCGACGTGCTCTTCGACCGGGTGGTCCTGGCCCGTCGGATCCGTCCCCGGCATGGGGTCCTCGGGCCGGTCGGAGGTGTGGTCGTTCATGCCGCCCCCAGGTATGCCTCGATGACCCCGGGGTCGCGCTGGATCTGTTCCGGCGGGCCCTCGGCGATCTTGCGTCCGAAGTCGAGGCACACCACCCGGTCGCACAGGCCCATCACGAAACCCATGTGGTGCTCGACCACCAGGAGCGTGAGGTCGAAGTCCTGTCGCACGGCGCGCACCAGGTCCGCGAACGCGTCGACCTCGCCGTGGCTGAGACCGTTGACGGGTTCGTCCAGCAGCAGCAGCCGGGGCCGTACCGCGAGCGCTCTGGCCAGTTCCACGCGCTTGAGCGTGCCGAACGGGAGCCCGGAGGCGGGCTGGTCGGCTACGTCCCCCAGGTCCAGCCGCTGCAGCAACTGGGCAGCCTGGTCGCGCATTTGTGCCTCCTCCCGCCGGACGCGGGGAAGCCGCAGCGCCGCGGCGAGGTGTCCGGCTCGGCCCCGGCTGTGCGCGCCGACCATGACGTTCTCGCGGACCGTGAGCCGTGGGAACAGGCCCAGGTTCTGGAAGGTGCGGGCGATGCCGCGGCCTGCCACGGCGTGCGGCGCGAGAGCGAGCAGGTCCTCGCCCTCGTACCGCACCGTTCCGGCATCGGGTGCGCAGCGCCGGGTGAGGCAGTTGAACAACGTCGTCTTTCCGGCTCCATTGGGCCCGATGAGCCCCACGGCGGTGCCGGCCTCGACGGCGAACGCCACGCCGTCCAGAGCGGTGATCCCGCCGAAGCGCACGGTGATACCGTCGACCGCGAGCATGTGTGACGCCCTTTCCGAGATCCCTGGGGGGTGGGCGAGCGTCACAGTAGGGGGGCGCCTTCCGGGCGCACATTGGGTGCGAGAACCCAACTTCGCGACCGGTGGACTGTGCGCCGCGCACAGGTCGGCGCGAATTCCGGCTGGACCTGTTGACGGGACACGAGGACGCGCCCCACGATCTGCGCCATGCCTCGTGCGCTTGTCATCGGCACCCCCGCTCTCCCCGAACCGCTCCGACAGGAGCGGCGTCGGATCCTGCGCGCCGTGCACGACCGGGTCGAGGAGGTGGCGGACACCGCCGTGGCGGTGATGCGCGAGGAGATCCCGTCGTACGCGGTGCAGGACGAGCGGTTCTTCGACGATGTACGCGACCAGGTCCTCTCGCACTACAGGATCAAACTGACGGTGCTGGCGGGTGAGGGGGACATCGCGCCGGAGGACCTGGTCTTCAGCCGCGCGGCGGCCATGCGCAGAGCACGCGCGGGGTTCGCCCTCGAGGACTGGATCAGCGCCTTCCGGGTCGGCCGGCAGGTTTTCTGGGACGCGCTGCTGGAATGCGCCGGCACCTCACCGGCGGCGCAGGAGGCCGCGTTGTCCCTCGTCACACCCTTGATGCGGTACGTGGACTTCGCCAGTACGCATGCGGCACAGGCCTATGTGGAGTACCAGCAGCACGTCGTGGCGGACGCGGACCGGGAGCGCAGGGACCTCCTGGAGCAGCTCCTGGCGGGTGTGGCGCCGACACGCGGCCCCCTGCTCGCCGCGGCGCAGGCGTACGGCATCGGGCCGCACTCACCGATGATGGTGGTCGTGGCGGCCTGCGTCCGCGACAACCGCACCGGGGACACGGTGTCGGCCGAGAACGGCTATGCCACCAGCGCGGCGATCAGCGTCGCGGGTGTCTGGGCCAGCAGAACGCTGGTGGTCGTGCGCCACGGCGAGGTGGTGGCGATTCCCATGGTGCGTGCGGGCATGGACGAAGAGGACGTGTGCGCGCACTTCGACGCCATGCAGCAGCGGCTCGCCCGGGAGGGGATCGTGCTCTCCATGGGCATCAGCACTGTTGCCCGGGGCGCCTCCGAACTGCCGCGTGCCCACCAGGAGGCACGGGAAGCGCTCGAACTGGTTCCGGCCGGAGGCGGAGTGGCGGCGCTGCCCCGGCTGTCCCCGTTCGACTATCTGGCGCTGCGCGCCGACGACATCGCCCGTCAGCTGGTCGATCCGCGGGTGAGCGCGCTGTTGGAGGAGGACCGCAGGCGCGGGGACACGCTGGCGGACACGGTGCGTGCGTTCGCCGACGCAGACCTGAACCTGCGCCTGGCCGCCGACCGGTTGCGCGTGCATCACAACACGGCGCACTACCGTTTGCGCCGGATCGAGGAACGCACCGGCCGCAATCCGCGCCGGATCGCGGACCTCCTGGAACTGCTGGTCGCCCTCGCCATCCGCGACGGGGCCCAAGAAGGCGAGGACAGGCGGTGAGCGAGACCGTTGAGCCGGCATGGAACGAGGTCGCACGACTGCGGCCGGCCGTGCAAGGGATTCCTGCCGCGCCGGACCACTCGGCCCGGCGCGCGCTGCTGGACGCGGCGCTGGAGGTGTTCACCGAGCGCGGCTACGCCGACGCCAGCCCCACCGAGATCGCGGCGCGTTCCGGCATCCCCGTCGGCAGTCTCTTCCATCACTACGGTGGCAAGAGGGGGCTGTACCTGGAGCTGTGGGAGGAGTTCCGGGAGGAACAGGAACGCCGGACCGCGGGGGTGCTGGCCGAGGCGCGCAGCCGCGGGGTGGAAGACCCCATCGCCCTCTTCGTGGAGGGAGCGAGGGCCTACCTGGAGGGCGCCTGGGAGAACCGCCGCATCGGCAGGCTGCTCGTGGAGAACGACGGCCCGGCGGGTTTCGACACGCTGCGGCGGCAGTGGGACCGTGCCTGGGTGCGGCGCAACGCCCGGCTCCTGGAGGTGGACGAGCGGCGGCGCGCGGGCCGGGTACGGGTGATCGTGCTGACCACCGTCATCGGAGGGGCGGCGCGGGAACTCGGCGACTGCGCGGACGAGGCGGAGGTACGGGAGATCGTGGACGAGGTGTGCGGCATCTTGTCCCACTTGTCTGCGTCGCCCGGTTGAGCGCCCGGCACCGGCCCGGCCTCGGCCCCGGCGGCGGTACGGCACATGCCGTGCCGCCGCCTTCTCCGCCGAGCCCGGACCGGGCGGTGCTCCGGCAGGGAGAAACCGTTCCGGGCGACGGCACCTGGTGCGGGCCCTCGCTCAGGCGGGTCTGACAACCGGTCAGCGGGTCAGCGGGTCAGCGTCGAGGCCGCGATGCCGCCCGACCCGCCGGCCGTCGGCGCCTGACCTGCCGGCCGCGGTGTCGGCCGTGGGCGACCGGCGGGTCAGCCGAGGAGTTCGGCGCTGCCGGCCGGCTCCTGCCGCCGCTGTCCGTTGATGCGGTGCCTCTCGATCGAGGAGCGCCGGTAGACCTCCTCGCGCACCCGCATGATCTCCCCGATGGGCCGGTGCTCCTCACGAGAGCGCCAAGGGGTGATCGAGGTGCTGTCGGCGGCGGACAGGTTGGACTCGCCGGAGATGTCCTGGCGGGGGATGTCGACGCGGGCCACGGTCACCCAGGGGGAGAGTTGCTCCGGCCATTCCACCGAGGTGTTGTCCACCGGCATGCGCCCTAGATCGACGTTGAGCTGAACCTGAAGGTCGAAGGCGTGGTCGCGCTCTCCCGCCTCGGTCACCAGCGTGTTGCGGAACGCCTCGCCGTCGGCCAGCACGTCCACGTCGCCGTGCGTCAGGCCCGCCAGGGACTGCTGTGTCGGGACGGTGCGCATCTTGGCGATGTAGTCGCCGTGGCGGAAGGCGCCCATGCTGTTGTAGGTGTACGACAGCAGGTTCTTCCGCGGGACCTGGGTGAACGACATCATGGCGAACAGCTCGTCCCACAGCCATTCGTCCCGGTCCAGCGTGCCCCCGCGGGTGAGGAAGTCCGCAAGCCACTCCCGCCGGGCGGCCGGGTTCAGCAGGGCGTCCGGGAGTTGGGCGAAGAGCGGCTCGATCATCAGGTAGTCGCGCACCCGGTTGGCGAAGAACACACGGTTGTTGATCAGGTTGAGGTCGAACGTCGTCGCCTCCGTCTCGTCGTGCAGCAGTGAGCGGCCGGGCACGCCGAACAGCTTGATCCCCATTCCGCAGGCGGCTCCCAGCAGGGAGTCGGCCCGCAGATGGCCCAGCCCGTTCGAGTAGCGCACCACGGCGTCGAAGCTGTCCGGCCGGGCGAAGATGCCCTGGGCGTAAGCCCGCGGTGCGTCCAGGATCCGGACCGTGGCCTTCACCAGTCCGTAGCTCTTGCCGTGAGCGGTGCGCACGGCACGCCCGACGCCTTCGGCTCGGACCGAGTCGCGGGTGCGTCGGCCCACGTTGCGGACGACTTCGGCGAGTTCGTCCTCGTTTCCCGGGCGCTCGATCGGCTGGTAGGCCTCGAACCTCACGAAATCCATGACCTGGCTCCCCTCCTGCTGACGGCACTCGCCCCCGGACACCAGCAGGGGGCGATGTGTTCAGTGCAAACCTATGAAGCAATTTAGTTGTGCACAACTAAGTTGTCCGTGATGCTTCCCACTCGGTCCATGGGGCAGGGAGGGTTCAGGAGCCTGCCCCGGCGTACTGCGGCAGGCGGTCAACCCCGGGCGGCAACTGCGGCATGTGGCCTGTGTCGCGGCAGACGGATGAGACGAGGCCGCGTGGGATGCGTATCGCATGACAACGAAACAACAAGGCGTGGCCTGATCGTGCGGCTGAGCTTCCCGTCACGGAACCGTCCCCGGGGGCACGGGACATGACCTTGCACATGCATGGCCGACATGGTTGAGGAGGACTGCCGGTGGGCCTCAACGACACCGAACCACAGCGAGCTCCCGGTTCAGGCCCTGATGTCGCGCAAGAGGTGCGGGACTCCTTCCAGGCCGTGCTGGACGCCTTGGACGCCGCACGCGCCGACCTCTACGCGTTCGACGAGCAGCAGGAGCGGGCCGAGCTACCGCCGCCGTCCTGGGGTCGCCACAGTGAACCGGCGAGGGACGCCGGTTTCTTTGATCCGACCCCGTCTCCGACCCGGAGCGCGACCCCGTCCCAACACCTGACCCGACGGACACAGCGGTTAGGGCGTGAGCCCGATCCCGATCCCGATCCGGATCGACCGCACGGCGTCCCGCCGTCTGTCGTGCAGCCACTGCGGACCGATGGCGCACGTGAAGTCGATGTCCAGCAGCCGGTCGTCGTGGAGCCGCTGTGGATGCGGGAGGGGCATCCGGAGACTCTTCCACCCCCGCCAACGAGAACGGCGCGTGGCGCAGGCACGACACACGCCGCGCCGCCGGTGACACCCCGGCCCCCAGCCTCCCTGCCCCCAGCCCCCCAGCACGCGGGCGCGCGTCGCGGGACCGGTCCGCGCCCGGACGCGACTCGGTCGGCCACCCCGCAACGCTCGATTCAACACCCGGTTCAACGCCCGGCCCCACAGCCGAACCAACTCCTCGCCCCGCCGGGGGCGTTACCGCCACCCGTCCGCGCGTACGCGACGAAGAGAAGCCAAGGATGGCGGCGCTTCACCGACCGGCGGGAGACCCGTGTCGCCGGAGTCTTCGGGCTGGGCGCCGTGAGCGGACTGCTGCTCGCCTCCTCGCTGCTGGTCAACAACTCCGTACCGGAGGCCCCCTCCCCGCCGGCTGGGCGGCTGGGCCAGCCGCTGCCCGATACCCCGGCTCCCTCGCTCCCCGAGATCCCGGGTACGGGTGTGCTGCGCCAGGGCGACAGCGGCCATGGAGTCTACGAGTTGCAGGTACGTCTGCTTCAGGTCCCGAACATCTACGACGGCGGCGCGATCGACGGCCGCTACGACGAGGAAGTCCGGCTGGCCGTAGCCAGATTCCAGAAGTGGTACGGCATCCGCGGCGACGAGACCGGCGTCTACGGCGACAACACTCGCCACGCTCTCATGTTGCGCACACGGTAGCGGGCGGCAGCCATGCGATGGCAGCCGCAGCCCGCTGCCGTGCGCCTGAAGAAAGCGGTCTAGCGCCGCGGGAGAGTGATGCCGCTGAAGGCGTCCAACAGCGCGATCCTGATGTCGTCCGCTCGCGCGCGGTCGAGGACGGCGTCGAAGGCGGCCGGAGTGTCGTCCAGGAATTTCCGTTGCAGTGGGAGGCCGGGACGGACCGGGCTGAAGAAGTCGTTCCAGTGGGTGGGCACGACGACGCTGGGCTGGGCGGAGCCGATGGTGGCGGCGAGGTAGTCCTGCCTGAAGGCGTCACTCGCTCGTCCGAGACCGCCGACGCCGAGGAACAGTGCGTCGGCGCGCACGCCGGCGAGCGCGCCAGGGACCCAGTTGGCCGAGCCCTTGAACAGCATGCTCGTCTCAGGCGTCGTCACGAGGAAGTCGTACGTTCCCCCCTCCTTGTAGTCCCTGATGGGCGCGGGCTGTCGCAGCGGCCGGTCGATGGTCGCGCCCTCGCCGCCGAACGGGTCGGGTGAGTGCCTGGAGCCGATGGTGCGCACCGCGAAGCCACCGACCTGCACCGGGGTCTGTATGCCCAGCGGTACAAGACGCTCTTCGGGGATGTCGCCGCCTCGAGCGATGTTCAGCGTGGAGGGAGAGCCATGGACGGTCGCTCCGGTGCGGTGCGCGATGTAGGCGAGGTCCAGGGCGTGGTCGTGGTGGGAGTGCGAGATGAAGATGGCCCGCACTCGGTCCGCTCCGGCCTTGTCGAGGGCTGCGTCCACCGCCACCGGATCCGTGGCGACGGGTGTGTTGAGCGCGGAGCTGAAGAGGCCGACCGGGGTCAGAAACGAGTCGATGAGGATCTGAGTGGTGCCGTCGTCAACGAGCATCATCGTGGTGCCCAGGGACGTCACCTTGACCGTGCCGTCCCCGGGCAGGCCGCTGTCGTCGGCGAGCAGGTCGCCGTAGTCGTCAGGGCCGCCCGAGTGGCGGATCTTGGTCTGCCAGGCAGCGCCCAGTGCCACCGCAGTCAGCACGACCAGCGCCGAGCCGAGATGTCGAAGCCGGTGTCGCCGCCCCCGCGGGTGCTTCCGGTGGCTGCTGCGCATGGTGTCCTCCGTTTGCCCTGGTGGCATGGCCATGGGCGAGGATAGTCAGGCGGCCGATGCCCCGGTGAAGGGCACGTGGGCTGATCCGTGAGCTCCATGCGGGACGGCGGCGGCCGGTTGCCCCTGCTCACCGACGGCAACGCGGTGAGCAGAGACCTGCCTGGTCAGGCGGGGCAGCCGGAGTCGGCGATGACGTAGTAGCCGGTGGAGGTCTCTTCGAGGGTGTGGGAGGTAAAGGTGTTGTACAGGCCCATGTTCTGGTTGGAGCCGTTCGCGTAGGTGTAGCCGCCGCTCTGGTGGGCGCGGCCCGCGGCGACCTGGCTGTAGTTGCTGGCCGTGAAGCACTGGGGTTGGAACCCGGTCGTGTTTGCCGGCACGGCACCCGAGGTGGCACCGGCCCTGCCCGATGAGTCGACGGCGGCGACGGTGTAGCTGTATGCGGTGCCGGAGGCGAGCCCGGTGTCCGTGTACGAGGTGGAGGTTGTCGAGCCGATCGTCGTACCGCCGCGGTAGATGTTGTAGGACGCGGCGCCGCTGACGGCGTTCCACGACAGCGAGACGCTGGTGTCCGTGGTGCCGGTGACCTTCAGACCGCTGGGTGCGGGCAGGCTGCCGGTGCCACCGCCGGAGGTGCCGTCCAGGCCCCAGAACTTCGCTGTGTAGTAGCTGGAGCAGATGTAGTTGAGGTAGTACGTGCCGGTCGTGCCGCACTGGTCGGCCCCGGAGCCGGGGTTCACGGCGAGGCCGTGCGCCATGCCGGAGATGGTGAAGGTCTCCACGGCGGGCTTGCCGTCGGCGTCGTTGTAGACGGCCTGGGTGGTGCCCCCGGTGAGCGTGGTGGTCGAGGACGGGGTCTGGCCGATGCCCCAGATGTTGGTCCACTGGTCGCGGGACTCGGTGGCGTTGGCGGGGTTGACCGTCGAGTCGCCGGAACCGTGCCAGATGGCCACCCGCGGCCAGGGCCCGCTCCAGCCGCCGGACGCGCTGCGGACCAGGTCGCCCCACTGCTGCGGGGTCTTGCTGACCGGGTTGTACTCGCAGGTGAGCCCGTTGCTGAGATCGGTGGCGCAGCCGGCCGGGATGCCGGAGTCGATGGACCCGCCGGCGAAGACGTCGGGGTAGTCGGCGAGCATCACGGAGGTCATGGCGCCGCCGGCGGACAGCCCGGTCACGTACACGCGGGCGGGGTCGCTGCCGTACTGGGACTTGGCGTAGTCGACCATCTGCTTGATGGACAGGGCCTCGCCCTGGCCGCGGGTGTAGTCCCCGGACTGGTACCAGTTGAAGCACGAGTTGGCGTTGTTGGTGCTGGAGGTCTGCGGGAAGACCAGTGCGAAGCCGTAGGCGTCGGCGTACTTGGGCCAGCCGGAGTGGCTGTAGTAGTCACTCGCGCTCTGGGTGCAGCCGTGCAGCGCCACGACCACCGGAGCGCCGGGCGGCAGATTGTCGGGGACGTAGGTGTACATCGAAAGGTTGCCGGGGTTGGAGCCGAAGCCGGTCACCTGGGTGAGCGACGCCGCCGATGCGCTCTGCGGCACGGCGAACAGGGCGAGGAGCAGGGCCAGCAGCCCGGCCCAGCAGGAGATACGGGCGCGGTCACGAACCGACATGCGGTCCTCCCGTGGTGAGGGGATGGGGGGTGGACGCCGCTCCGGTCGTCCCTCCGGAGCGGGCGGTCCGCTGCACCGTAGAACCGCAGCGGCTGCCCGCCAGCGGAGGCGGACCACACATCTCGATCACCGCGGGTGTCGGCCGCCTCCACTGGGCATCACGTCGACGTCAGCGCAGCACGCAGGAGTTGACCAGGTCGCCGGATGCGGGCCTGGGCACGACACCGCTCGCCGGCGGGGTCGCCCGGTGCTCGACCCAGTCGGTCAGGACGCCGAAGGCGGAGCGGTAGCAGGGCAGGATCGGGCGGAGCCGGTCCGGATAGGCGTCGTACAGGCCGTCGACATGGGTGCCGCCCTCGATCGTGTAAGAGCGGTGCAGACGGCCGCGGTGGCTGTCGGCGATCATGCGCGTGTAGACGTCCGAGTCCGTCGCGATCGGCAGCAGCGCGTCGAGCGAGCCGTGCAGCGTGAGCATGGGTTTGCCGATCCGGCCGGTGAGCGAGATCCGCTCGACTGCCCGGCGTACGGAGAGCGGCCGCGACGCGTAGTCGTACGAGGCGTCCGAGGCGCAGGGCGCGAGGATCTCGGCCGTCGTCGAACCGGCTGACGCCCCGGGGCACTTCGGGTCGTACGAAGGGTCGACCTCGGCGCGGTACACCTTCTGCGTCAGGCCCCAGTAGGCCGCCTCGTGGTAGGGCCACAGGAACTCGGTGCCGAGGGCGAATCCGGCGGCGAGCATGTCGTCGTGGGTGGCCCGGCCCGCCTGGTAGGCGACCGCGGTCGGCAGATAGGTGAGCAGGTTCGGCCCGCCAGGCGTCCAGAGCGTGCCCTCCCAGTCGACCCCGCCGTCGTACAGTTCGGGGCGGTTCTCCAGCTGCCAGCGGGTCAGATAGCCGCCGTTGGAGATGCCGGTCATGTAGGTGCGGCGCGGCTGATGCCCGTACGCCTGCCGGACGACGGTCTTCGCGGCGCGCGTCAGCTCGGTGGTGCGCCGGTTCCATTCCGCGATCGCGTCACCTGGCCGCTTGCCGTCGGTGTAGAAGTCGGGGCCGCTGTTGCCCTTGTCGATGGAGGCGAAGGCGTAGCCCTGGGCGATGGCCCAGTCGGAGATCAGGGTGTCCAGCGAGTACTGCTTGCGCGTCCCGGGCGCGCCGGTCACCACGAGGCCGCCGTTCCAGCGCTCGGGCAGCCGGATGACGAACTGGGAGTCGTGGTTCCAGCCGTGGGTTTTGTTGAGGTGCGAGGAGTCGGGGAAGTAGCCGTCGACCTGGATGCCGGGGACACCGGTGGGGTTCTTGGTGCCCTTCGCGGCGAGTGAGGCCCAGTCCGCGGGGTCGGTGTAGGCGGTATCGGCGGTCGCGGCCGTGGTCATGTCGGGCAGACAGGCCGTGGTCTGCAACTCCGCGCCGGGTACGGCGATGTGGGCCTGGCCGGCGCAGTGGTGCGCCGAGTCCGCGGTGGCGCTCGCGGACACGCCCGCCGTCGACAGGAGCGCGGCGGACAACAGGGTGAGGGGGCGTCTGAGGTGCATGGTTCGGCCTCCGGGCGGGGGAGAAGGGGACATCGGGTCGCGAGCTGTCCGACCAGCGGCTTCGGACAGAGGGGCTTTTGGATCAGGAGTCGAAGCGGGCGCGCAGCGCCTTCTTGTCGAACTTGCCGACTCCGGTGCGCGGGATGGCCTCCACGACCTCGATACGGTCCGGGAGCTGCCAGCGCGCGAAACCCCCGGCCTCGAGGTGAGCCCGTATGCGTTCGAGGGTCACGGTGGAGCCCGGGCGCGGGGCGACGCAGATCAGCGGGCGTTCCTGCCACTTCTCGTCGGGGACGGCGATGACCGCCGCCTCGGCGACCTCGGGCAGGGCCATGACGGCCGACTCCATGTCCACCGAGGAGATCCACTCGCCGCCCGACTTGATCAGATCCTTCGCGCGGTCGGCGATGACGACATAGCCGTCCGGTGAGCCGACGGCGATGTCCCCGGTACGGAACCAGCCGTCCTCGGTGAACTGGGCGGCGCCCTCGCCGCCCAGGTAGGAATCGGCGATCCACGGGCCGCGCACCAGCAGATCACCCATCGAAATGCCGTCCCAGTCCAGAGAGTTGCCTGCCTCGTCGCGGATGTCCATCTGCACGCCGGGCAGTGGAAGGCCCGCCCGGGTGCGCACCGCGTCGGTGATCCGCTCCTCGTCCCAGTCACGCATCCGTTCCTTCGGCCACGCCAGGCTGGCCAGTGGCGAGGTCTCGGTCATGCCCCACACCTGCACCAAAGGGATGCCGAAGTCGCGCCGGTAGCGTTCGATCAGGGCGCGTGGCGGACGGGCCCCGCCGCACAGCAGATGCCGCAGTTCGGGCAGGCCGCCGCGGGCGGTGATCTCGTCGGCGACCGCCATCCAGATGGTGGGCACGCCGGCGGCGACCGTGACTCGCTCGGCGGCCATCAGCTCGACCAGGGCCGCGGGGTCCAGCGAGCCGCTGAGGAACACCTGCTTGGCACCGTACGGAGTGGCGGTGTAGGGGACGCCCCAGGCATTGGCGTGGAACATCGGCACGACCGGCAGCACGCAGTCACCGGGGCCGATGGACATGGCGGCCTGCGAGGACGCGGCGATGGCGTGCAGCACAGTCGAACGGTGTGTGTAGAGCACGCCTTTGGGGCGTCCGGTGGTGCCGGAGGTGTAGCACAGACCGAGGGGCGACCGTTCGTCGATGTCGCGAGGGGCGTAAGCGTCCGGCAGACCGGCGATCAGCTCCTCATATGCCACCACCCCCGGCAGCGCGGTGTCGGGCACCTTGTCGCCGAGCACGACGACGTGCCGCACGCCGCCGAGGCCGCCCCGCTCGTGCACCTTCTCCAGGAGGGGCAGCAGATCGGGATCGGCCAGGACGGCGCGGTCGTCCGCGTGGCCGATGACGTAGGCCAGGTCCTCGGGGGAGAGCCTCAGGTTCAGGGTGTGCAGGACCCGCCCGGTGCACGGCACGGCCCAGTAGGCCTCGAGGTGCCGGTAGCCGTTCCAGGCGAGGGTGGCCACCCGGTCACCGGCCGCCAGACCGAGGGCGTCCAGAGCGTGCATCAACTGCTGGGCGCGGCAGGCGAATTCGGCGTACGTGTAACGGTGCACACGGCCGTCGGGAAGTCGCGTGACGACCTCGGTGTCGGGGAAGTAGCGCGGGGCGTGGCCGAACAGCAGCCAGGTGTTGAGCGGGGTCTCCATCATCGCCATGGCGCACATCGTCACCGCGGTGCGGGAGCCTAGCGACGGAGGAAGACTCCAGACCGTCCCGCACCTCAGTGGAGCAAGTACCCACACCGGCGACGGGCGGCGTGACGCGGGAAGGGAGAAAACCCACACCCGCGCAGGGGTGGCTTGTGGAGATTCTCTCCGTAGCCGCTGCTCATGGCCGAACTTAACGTCTGCCCCACATCGGCATCCGCCGGTGCATCCGCTGCCCATCCGAGGCGTCATGAGACAACCGCGCGCCATTTTGGTCACCCAAGGCCTGTCCAAGGAGTTCCAGGGATTCCGCGCCGTCAGCGCGGTGGACCTGAGCGTCGCCGAGGGCACGGTCCACGCGCTCGTCGGCCCCAACGGAGCAGGAAAGACAACCCTGTTCAACCTGCTGACCGGATTTCTCAAGCCGACCAGCGGGCACATCACCTTCGACGGACACGACATCACCGGACAGCCGCCGGAGCGTATCGCCGGCCTCGGCGTCGCCCGCTCCTTCCAGGTCACCAGCCTCTTTGAACAGATGACGGCGAGGGAACACGTCGAGCTCGCGCTCCAGTCCGGCACCGGTCTCGGCCGCCGGTTCTGGCGCACGGACAAACTGATGCGCCGCTTCTCCGGCCGTGCCTTGGAACTCCTCGGCGACGTAGGGCTCGCGCATCTCGCCGACCGGCCCGCCGGAAACCTTCCCTACGGACAAAAGCGCGCCCTGGAACTGGCCCTCGCCCTCGCCCTGGATCCCGCGCTGCTGCTGCTCGACGAACCGACGGCCGGCATGGGCCTGGAGGACATCGACCGCACCGTGGCCCTCGTCGACCGGATCCGTGAGGGACGCACCGTGGTGATGGTCGAGCACAACATGAGCGTCGTCGGCTCGCTCGCCGACACTGTCACGGTCCTGCAGCGCGGCGAAGTGCTCGTGGAGGGCCCCTACGACCGGGTCAAGACCGATCCACGGGTCGTCGAGGCGTACCTGGGGGCCGACGTTGCTTGAGATCAAGGACCTCAGCGCCCAGTACGGCGAGGCCACGGCCCTGGACGAGGTGTCCCTGCGGGTCGGCGAGGGCGAGGTCGTCACCCTCGTCGGCCGCAACGGCGCGGGCAAGACGACCCTGCTGCGCTGCGCCATGGGCCTGCACCGTGAGATGACCGGCCGGGTGGCACTGGCGGGCCGGGACATCACGACGGCGCCCGCGCACCGCAGGGCCCGGCTCGGCCTCGGCTATGTGCCCGACGACCGAGGCATCTACGCGGGCCTGACCGTCGAGGAGAACCTGACCCTGCCGCCGGCCGCCCCACGCTCCGCGTGGCCACTGTCCCGGATCTACGAGGCCTTCCCGGTGCTCGCCGCACGCCGCCGCTTCCCCGGCGGCAAGCTCTCCGGCGGTGAACAGCAGATGCTCGCGCTCGCCCGGGTCCTGCGCGCCGGCGCACGCGTACTGCTGTGCGACGAGCCGACCGAGGGCCTGGCTCCGGTGATCGTGCAGCAGATCGGCGAGATTCTGCGCGGGGCCAAGGAGCACGGAGTGTCGGTTCTGCTCGTGGAGCAGAACCTGCGCTTCGCCTCCACCGTCGCCGACCGGCACTACCTCCTCGCGCAGGGCCGCGTCGTCGAGTCGCTCGACAACACCGACGTACGCCGGCGCGAGGGCGAACTCCTCGCCTATCTCGGACTGTGACACCCCGTCACCCCGCTCATTCGGGACGTACGCATGAGGAGGATGGATTCGTGCAGGTGGTCTTGGCGCCGGTCGGCGATACGGGCATGGATCCGGGCGACCTTGCGGCGCGCCTCGGCCCGGTTCGCGCCGTCGCCCCTGGCCTTGCGGGACAGCTCCCGCTGCGCCTTCGCCAGGCGCGCCCGGTCCCTGCGCTCGAACGTCGGGTTGGTGACCTTCTCCCCGGTGGACAGCGTCACCAGGCTGGTGATCCCCGCATCGACCCCAACGACCGCGTCTGTAACGGCGTGCGGTTTCAGGTTCAGGTCCTCGCACAGCATCGCAACGAACCAGCGGCCCGCCGCGTCCTGCGAGACGGTCACCGTCGTCGGCACCGCCCCCTCGGGCAGAGGCCTCGACCACACGATATCCAGCGGCTCCGTCATCTTCGCCAGCGTCAGAACGCCGTTGCGGTACCCGACCGCCGACGACGTGTACTCGGCCGAGCGGCGCGACTTCTTCCTGGACTTAAAACGAGGATACTTGCCCCGCCTCTCCCAGAAGCTGACGAACGCCCCGTGCAGATGCCGCAGGCACTGCTGCAACGGCACGCAGGACACCTCGGACAGGTAGGCCAGCTCCTCGGTCTTCTTCCACGCCGTCAACATCGCCGACGTGGCGTTGTAGCTGACCCGCTCCTTGCGCGCCCACGCCTCGGTACGGGCGGCCAGCGCCAGGTTGTAGACCTTCCGCACACACCCGAACGTGCGCGACAACTCAGCCGCCTGCACATCAGTCGGATAGAAGCGGTACCGATACGCCCGCCTCACGTGAGTGGCCACATCCCACAAACTAGCAAACCAACTCGTAACTCCCTGCGGGCAGTTGGAAGGTGGACGCCGATCTGCCCTGACGGCGAATCAGCTATTCCTTCCCTCAGCTCCGTAGGAGTCCCGTTCCCTTCCGCCCAAAAAGGGTGGAGTATCCACGGAGGAATCAGATGAAGCACAGGCTGTCGACGGTCGTGGCCACAGCCGCCGTGGGGGCACTGCTCGCAGGCTGCGGGGGCGGCGGACCGAGCTCGGGCGGCGGGAAGGTCAGCGACGACAAGATCGTGCTCGGTGTACTGACCGACCTGTCCGGCGTGTACGCGGACATTGCGGGACCGAACTCGGTACAGGCCGTGCAGATGGCCGTCGACGACTTCAAGAAGAAGTACGGCGACAAGGCCGTCACCCAGAACATCGAGGTCATCAAGGCCGACCACCAGAACAAGCCGGAGATCGCCAACACCCAGGCCCGCGAGATGTACGACCGCAAGCAGGCCGACGCGCTCTTCGACGTGCCGACCTCGTCGGCGGCGCTCGCCGTGCAGACCGTCGCCGGCCAGGCCAAGAAGCTGTACTTCAACACCGGGGCCGCCACCACGGAACTCGCGGGCAAGACCTGCAATCCGTACACCTACGAATGGGCCTACGACACCTACATGCTGGCGCACGGCACCGGCGACGCCGTCACCGCACAGGGCGGCAAGAACTGGTACACGATCTACCCGGACTACGCCTTCGGGCAGGACATGCAGAAGAAGTTCGAGACGGCCATCGCGGGCGCGGGCGGCAAGATCGTCGCCAAGGACCCCACGCCGTTCCCCAGCGACAACTACTCCACCTTCCTGCTCAAGGCACCGCGCTTGAAGCCGAAGCCGGACGTGCTCGGAGCCTTGCAGGCCGGCGGTGATCTGGCCAACGTCGTGAAGCAGTACCAGCAGTTCAAACTGAAGGACAAAGGAATCGAGCTGGCCATCGGCCTGCTCTTCGACAGCGACATCAAGGCCATCGGCGCGGACAAACTGGCCGGCACGATGTTCACCACTGCCTGGTTCTGGAATGTCGACCCCAAGGCGCAGGCCTGGGCCGACCGATTCAAGGAACGCACAGGACAGCGGCCCACCTTCGTCCAAGCGGCCGACTACTCGGCAGCGACGCACTATCTGGAGGCCGCGCAGAAAGCGGGCAGTGACAAGGCAGCCGACGTCTCGAAGGAACTGGACGGCACCAAGTTCAGCGACTTCTTCGCCCACAACGCCACCGTCCGCGCCGAGGACCACCGGATCGTTCACGACGCCTACCTGGCCAAGGTCAAGGACCCGGCCAAGGCGAGCGAACCCGGTGACTACACAGAGCCGGTCAAGACCATCCCCGCGGCCGAGGCATTCGACAAGCCTTCCCCCGACTGCCACCTCAGCTGACCACCAGGGCCCGGTGGCCCGCCCGCCGCACGACAGAGCCCCACGGGCAGGCCACCGGCCGAAGACGGGACCCACCCATGACCTCGTTCCTCCAACAGGCCTTCAACGGGCTGGTCAGCGGCAGCTTCTACGCCCTGCTCGCGCTCGGCCTCGCCGTCATCTTCGGCATGCTGCGCGTGGTGAACTTCGCCCACGGCGCCCTCTACATGCTCGGCGCGTTCGGCGCGGTAGCCCTCGCCGACACCACAGGGCTCGGCTTCTGGTGGGCCCTGCTGCTCGTCCCCCTCGCCCTCGCCGTCACCGGCACCCTCCTCGAACGGCTGCTGATCCGCCGCCTGACAGCTCTCGACCCGCTCTACAACTTCCTGCTCACCTTCGGCATCGCACTGGTCTGCCAGGACCTGCTGCGCATGAAGTACGGCGCGCACTCCCAGCCGTACGAGCGTGGTCCCTTCACCGGCTCGATGGACCTGGGCCTGTTCGACTTCCCGCGCTACCAGGTGTTCGTCCTGGCCGTCTCAGTCACCCTCTGCCTGGCCGTGTGGCTGCTGCTCACCCGCACCCGGATCGGGACCATCGTGCGCGCGGCCACCGAACGCCCCGAGCTCACCCGGGCGTTCGGCATCGACACCGGACGCTGGGTCACGCCGGTCTTCGGCTTCGGCGTCGGGCTCGCGGCCCTCGCCGGGGTGCTCGCCGCACCCATGCGGGCGGTCAACACAGGTATGGGCAGCGACCTGATCATTACGGTGTTCGCGGTCGTCGTCATCGGCGGCCTCGGCTCCGTCTTCGGCTCGGTGCTCGCCGGCTTCACCATCGGCATGCTCCAGGCGCTCGGCAACCTCTACGTCCCCGTCCTCTCCCAGACCTCGGTCTATCTGCTGATGGCCGTCGTGCTGCTGGTCCGGCCCGCCGGACTGTTCGGCAAGGAGGAACACGCATGATCCTCACCCTCCTCGACAAGCTGCACGGCCGCCCGGCCTGGATCCGGTGGGGCCTTTTCGCCGCTGGGCTGCTCGTTGCCCTCGGCCTGCCCTGGAGCCTGTATCCGCCGGTCGCCACCGACATCCTCTGCTGGGGCCTGTTCGCCGTCGCGTTCGATCTGCTGCTCGGTCATGCCGGGCTGTTGTCCTTCGGTCACGCGGCGTTCTGGGGAAGCTCGGCGTACGTCACCGGGCTGATCGCCCTGCACAGCGGACTGCCGTTCTATGTGGCCGTCGTGGGTGGCGCGGGGGCCGCCGCGCTGCTCGCCCTGCCCATCGGGTTTCTCGCGGTCCGGCGCAGTGGCATCTACTTCGCCATGGTCACCCTGGCCTTCGCGCAGATGGTGTACTTCATCGCCAACCAGTGGGGCGATGTCACGGGCGGCGAGAACGGTCTGCAGGGAATCCCGCGCGACCTGCCGGGCTTCGACCTGTCGGACTCGTTCGTCTTCTACTACGCGGCCCTGCCGGTGGTGCTGCTCGGCCTCGCCGCGGCCTGGCGGATCGCCCACTCGCCGTTCGGCCGGGTGATCGCCGCCGTGCGCGACAATCCCGCCCGTGCGCGTGCCCTGGGCTATCCCGCCGACCGCTACAAGCTCGTCGTCTTCACCGTCTCCGCGTTCCTGTCCGGCCTCGCGGGCGGACTGTACGCGGTCAACCACGGTTTCGCCTCACTGCAGGAGGTGTACTGGACGACCTCCGGCAAAGTCGTCGTGATGACGGTCCTGGGCGGCATGGGCACGCTGTGGGGCAGCCTGCTGGGAGCCGGCGCCATCGTCCGTCTGGAGGACTGGCTGTCCACCTCCGGCTTCGAGGAGACCGGCCTGGTGACCGGCGGCGTCTTCATCGTTGTCGTCCTGCTCTTCCGCCGAGGAGTGTGGGGCACGCTCGCGCACGTGCTTCGCCCCCGGGCCGGGTCCCCGACACCCGACCCGGAACCACGCCTGGAGCACGACCACGACGACTCGTCGCAGCCGGTGTCGTCGTAGATCTGTGCAGACCAGGCCGGGACAGCGAACATCGCAGGCGGGAACGCGTATCGGAACACCCAGGAGGCATCCGTGCACTCGACGACCACACACAGTCGGGCCGATGTGGAGCCTGCGGCGCGGCTGCTGCGCCTGCTGCGCGAAGACGCCGCGCCGAGCGAGTACGAAGCCCTCCTCGAGCGATGCCCCGAGCAGGACCGGCCCTGGCTGGCCCCGCTGGTCGACGACGCCCTGCAGGTACGCGGTCGTCTGGAGGAGCGCCGGCGCCGGGAGGACGAACTCGGTGCGCTCTACGAGACTGCGGGCGACCTGTCCTCACTGCGTGATCTGGAGGCCGTGCTCCAGGCCATCGTCCGCCGGGCTCACGCGCTGCTCGGCACCGACGTGGCCTATCTGATGCTCAACGACAGCCAACGCGGCGACACCTACATGCGGGTCACCGACGGAATCCGCACGGACGCGTTCAAGCAGGCCCGGCTGGCCATGGGCGCAGGCCTCGGCGGGCTCGTGGCCAAGACAGCGGTTCCCTACAACACCCCCGACTACTTCGGCGACCTGCGCTTCGAGCACAGCATCGACGACGTCGTGCGCGGCGAGGGGCTGATCTCCATCCAGGGAGTACCCCTCAAACTCGGCGAGAACGTCATCGGTGTCCTGTTCGCCGCCAACCGCCGGGTCCGTCCCTTCTCCGACCACGAAGTGGCCCTGCTGGTCTCGCTCGCCAACCATGCCGCCATCGCCATCGAGAACGCCACCCTCTTCCAGGACGTCCGCAGAGCCGTCGACGAACTCACCGAAGCCAACGGCGTCATCCGCGCCCACAGCGAATCGATCGAGCGCACCGCCGCCCTGCACGAGCGGCTCACCACCATCGTTCTCGACGGCGGTGGGATGGCCGATGTGGCCCAGACCCTCGCCGAAGTCCTCGGCGGCAGCATCCTCGTCCTGGACCCTCGCGGCCGCACCATGGCCGCCGCCGGCGACGACCCGTTGGTCGAACAGGCCCGCAGCCAAGGAACGCTCCCGGATCCGTGCCCGGCCGCCCACGCCGTCCGCGACGCCCGGGTGCTGAGCACGGACGCCCGCCGCACCCGCCGTATCCCGGCCGGCGCCGACGGATCCGCCGCCTGCGCCACCCCCATCGTCGCCGGCAGCGAACTCCTGGGCGTACTGCTGCTCGTCCGCGACCACCTGGACGCTTCCGGTGTGCGTTCCCTGGAGCGCGCCGCGCTCGTCACCGCGCTGATGCTGCTGAGCGAACGCACCGTCGCCGAGGCCGAGCACCGGCTGCGCGGCGAGATCCTCGAGGACCTCCTCGGCTCCCCGCATCGGAACCGGGAAGGCCTGTGGCGCCGGGCCACCCTGGTGGGCCTCGACCTCCTCCGGCCGCACACGGTGTTCGCCGCCCGCTGCCGCGACAGCACCCACCGGCGACGCATCGCGGATGCCGCCGCCTCGTACGCCGCCCATGCCCGGGGTCTCGCGGGCGAATACCGGGGCGACACGGTTGTCCTCCTGCCGCAGGACCCGGACCCGGACGAGGCCGCCCGCAGCCTGGCCGACCATTTGTCACGGGCCGTGGACAGCCCGGTCACGGTCGGCGCCGCGACGGCTGCGCCCGGCGTCGACGCCATCGTCGAAGCGCACCACGACGCGGCCCGCTGCCTGGATGTCCTGCTCGCGCTCGACCGCGACGGGGAAGGCGCCTCTCCCAGCCAACTCGGTGTCTACGGCCTGCTGTTCCATCAGACGGGCCGCGACGAGCTGCACCGCTTCGTGCGCCGCACCATCGGTCCCGTCCTCGACTACGACACCGCACGCGGCGGCGAGCTCGCCCGCACCTTGCTCACCTACTTCGCCTGCGACACCGGCCTGGGCCGCACAGCTGCCGAGCTCTACATCCACGTCAACACCCTCTACCAGCGCATCGACCGCGTCACCTCGCTGCTCGGCCCGCACTGGCGCCACGGCGACCAGGCGCTGCAGGTCCACCTCGCCCTCAAAATCCATACGGTGCTGTCCGCCGCGTGATCAACGGTCGGCGCGCACCTCGTCGCGCGGATGGCCGGCGAGGGCGCCACCGGCTCGCCCTCGCCGGCCGGTCGGCCGAGAGGCCGGCACCAGGCCCCGGATCCGGTCCTTGAGCACCGGCAGGCCATGCTCGACGGTTGCCAGAATTCACCGTCGGGCGTTGCCGCTTCTCACGGCCACAATCGACCACCGCCGCCGCGGAGATGAACTCCGTCAGTGACTTCCGTCAGTCGACCGGCCATGTGTGGACCGGGGCGTTGAGGTGCATGTAGTCGATGTACTGCTGCGTCATCCGCCGCAGGGCCTCGTGACGGCCGGCATGGGTGGTGGCGTCGATGTGGTGGAACATCTCCTTCTGCCAGACCGCTCCGTTGCGTCCGGTGACGCACCGCTGCTCGATGATGCCGAGCAACGGCTCGCGCCAGGCTTCGTCCATGCCGGAGTGCTGCAGCCCCCGATGCGCCAGAGGCAGCAGACGGCGCAGGACGAGTTCGGGCACCGGCACCTCGCCCATCCCTGGCCAGTACAGCCGCGCATCAATGCCGTGCCGCGCCGCCGTGTGCAGGTTGTCCTCGGCGGCCGAGAAGGACATCCGTGACCACACGGGCCGGTCTTCCTCCACCAGGGCTCGGGTGAGCCCGTAATAGAAGGCGCCGTTGGCGAGGGTGTCGGCGACGGTCGGGCCGGCGGGCAGCACACGGTTCTCCACCCGCAGGTGAGGTCTGTCGTGGGCGATGGCGTAGACCGGGCGGTTCCAGCGGTAGATGGTGCCGTTGTGCAGGGTGAGCTCGGCCAGCTCGGGGATGTCGCCGCGGTCCAGCGTCTCCGCGGGATCCTGCTTGTCGCACAGGGGCAGCAGCGCCGGGAAGTAGCGCACGTTCTCCTCGAAGAGGTCGAAGACGCTGTTGATCCATCGCTCTCCGAACCACACCCGGGGCCGCACCCCTTGCACCTTGATCTCCTGTGGGCGGGTGTCGGTCGCCTGCTCGAACAGCGGGATACGGGTTTCGTGCGACAGTTCCTTGCCGAACAGGAACGGGGAGTTGGCCGCCAGCGCGACCTGGACCCCGGCGATCGCCTGCGCCGCGTTCCAGTAATCGGCGAACTCCTCCGGGGACACCTGGAGGTGGAACTGGGTGCTGGTGCACGCGGCTTCGGGGGTGATCGTGTCCGCGTAGGTCCGCAGCCGGTCGACGCCGTCCACCTCGATGAGGAGGTCTTCGCCCCGAGCCGCGAAGACCTGCTCGTTGATCAGGTGGTAGCGCGCGTTCTCCGACAGCGCCGCCTCGCCGATGTCCTCCTCCCGCAGGGTAGGCAGGATTCCGATCATGATCAGATGTGCGTCGACCGACCTGGCGCGTTGCTCCGCGTGATTCAGCGCGGCGCGTATCTCGGACTCCCAGGCGTCGGGGCCGCCCGCCGTCAGACGGCGGGGCGGAATGTTGATCTCAAGGTTGAACCGGCCCAACTCGGTGGACCAGGCCGGGTCCGCGATCGCCTCGAGCACATCGCTGTTGCACATCGTCGGCTCTGCCTCGCCGTCGACCAGGTTCAGCTCGATCTCCAGCCCCACCTGGGGCCGTTCGGATTCGAACCGTGACTCGCGCAGCATCTGCGCGAAGGCGTCGAGGCACTCCTGCATCTTGATCCGGTACCGGCGGCGGTCCTCGCGGGTGAAGACCAGCGCCGGGACGTCCCGTCCCATCGGCCCTCCCGGGTTTCCCTCCTCGGACACCTCTCAACCCCAGCGTCGCACCGCCGGGCAGCCCTGACCAGGCGGGACGGGGATAGCCGCACGGGCTGATCGCCACGGGCCACGGTCGGCCGACGGAACCTGTGAACCGCTGTCGCACCCGGTCCGGGCCGCCGTCGAAACGACCGGTGAGATCGACGGGGACATCGCGGTCGACTCCGCCGTCGTGCGTGCGTGCTCGTCGCCCTTGAGCGCGGCATCGAGACTGGCGAGATCGAACCGCCGGTCGCCGACGCGGAGCGTGCGCGTCGGCTGGCTCGGCACGGGAAGCCCGTCAGCGCGATGCTGCGGGCCTTTCGCCTCGGGCAGGGTGTGATCCTCGACAGGCTGCTCGAGGAGTTGCCCCGGCTGACGAACGATCCCGAACTAATCAGCGAGGCGGCACGCAAGCTGATCGCGATAGCGACCGAGTATGTGGACCGCACGTCGGAGCGGGGTGTCGTGGCGTTCCAGGAGGAGCGGGACCGCCGTCTGCGGTGGCGGCTGTCGGTGGTCAACGAGGCGAGCATGCGCATCGGGACGACCCTGGACATCGCACGCACTGCCCAGGAGCTGGCGGACCTCACCACCGAGGACTTCGGCGACCTCGCACCGTCGACCTGCTGGACCACGCGCTCCACGGACACGACACCCCGGCGGCCGGCCCGCTCGTGCTGCGCCGGACCGCCCAGCGGTCAGTGGCCGAGGGCTCCCCGGAACCGACGATTGCCCCGCAGCAGCTCCACACCTACCCGGTCGGATCCCCGCCGGACCGCGCTCTGAACACTGGGCGCCCTCTCGCCACCACCTCGACGCCTCCCACCTCCCGGATGGATCGGCGGCGGTCGCTGATCCCGGCCTCGCCGTCGGTGCCCACCCAATCCGTTCAAGGCTCGTGGTACCTCTGCGCGCCCGAGGCATCACCCTGGGTTTCGGCCAGTTCTTCCGTCACCGCAACCCCGAACTCTTCGACGACGGCGATCTGCTCTTTGCTCAGGACATCGCCGCCAGGGCGGCCGTGGCCGTCGACAACGCCTCGCGCTACACGCACGTGCGTGCCACCGCCCTCGCCCTCCAGCGCAGCCTGCTCCCGCGGAATATGCCGCGGCAGTCCGCCGTGGAGGTCGCCTGCCGCTATCTGCCGGCCTGCGCCGAGGCCGGCGTCGGTGGCGACTGGTACGACGTCATCCCCTTGTCCGGTGCCCGGGTCGCCCTCGTGGTGGGCGACGTGGTCGGCCACGGCATCCATGCCGCCGCCACCATGGGCCGACTGCGGACAGCGGTACGCACCCTGGCCGACATCGACTGCCGCCCGACGAACTGCTCACGCACCTGGACGACGTCGTCGTCCGTCTTTCCGCCGAGGCCACCGCCGACCCCGACGCGGAAAATCGCCCAGGCCTCGCCCGTCGCGACTGCGGAGATCAACAGGCTGCTGCCGTGATGGTGTCACGAGCTCGAGCGGCTGCGTCGCGTGAGACGCATCCTGGCGGCCGGAGAGTACAAGGCGGGCCGCCAGGATGTCGCATGTCACCTATTCGAAGAGCTTCCTGAAGACCCGTGTGGCTGCCTCGCTCTCGGCGGCGGCGGGTGACAGCTCGCTCAGTGTGTCGAGGTCAGTGTCCTGCATCAGCTCTGCTTCCCAGGCGGTGGCGAGCTTTTCCTGCTCCTCGCGTGGCTGCTGCTGGACATGTTCTCGGGCGCGTGGGCTCAGAGCGGCCAGGAATCGTTCGAGGGTATCGATGGGCATGCTTTTCTCCTTGATCACGGAGGTGCCGCTCCTGCGGACACTGTCCAAGCGTGATCGGCACAGACGCTGCGCTATCGGCGCCGGGCCTACTTGGCCCCGAACGGACGCAGTCCAGGTCATCAGCCTGGGTGGGCGCTCGATGCGCTGGATTCGCGTGCGGTCAACAGGCATCGTCCCTTCCCGTGTTGGCGGTGTTGTACAGAACGTTGTGGCTCCACGTGCAGCGGGGTGGGCGGCCGTATCGGCTAGAGGGCCCGGGCGACGAGGAGGGCGACATCGTCGTGGTCGTCGGGGTGGCGCAGGCCGTGCAGCAGGAGGTCGCAGGTCTCTTCGAGCGGCCGGTGGGGTTCGTCGAGGAAGCTGAGGAGCACGTTCAGGCGGTCGTCGATGGGGTGTTGCCGGGTTTCGACGAGCCCGTCGGTGTACAGGACCAGCAGGTCGCCAGGGCCCAGGTCCTCCGTCGTGGTCTCGAAGGAGATGCCGCCGACGCCGAGCGGCGCTCCGGAGGGCAGGTCGAGCAGTGCGGGGGCCTGGCCGGGGCGGGCGAGCGCGGGCGGCATGTGTCCTGCGTTGGCGATATGACACTGCCTTGTGTGGGGGTCGTACACGGCATAGAGGCAGGTGACGATGTAGTGCTCCAGATCGCAGGTGATTTTGTCCAGGTGCTGGAGCACTGCGTCCGGGGCGAGGTCGAGGTCCGCGTAGGCGCAGGTGGCGGTGCGCAGCCGGCCCATGGTGGCGGCTGCGTCGATGCCGTTGCCCATGACGTCGCCGACGACCAGCGCGGTCCTGTCGTCGGACAGCGAGATGACGTCGTACCAGTCGCCGCCGACTTCGCTGGTGCTCTGGGCAGGCTGGTAGCGGGAGGCGAGTTCCAGGCCGGTGTGGTGCGGCGGATGGTCGGGCAGCAGGCTGCGCTGGAGGGTCAGGGCGGTGTTGCGCACGCTCTGGAACCAGCGGGCGTTGTCGATGGCCACGGCTGCGCGGCTGGCGAGCTCACTGGCCAGGATGACGTCGTCCTGGTCGAACGCGAGCGGGTTGCGGGTGCGTTTGAGGTCAAGGGCGCCCAGCACTTCGCCGTGGGCGATCAACGGCACGGCGAGATAGGAGTGGACGCCGGCGCGGGCCAGGAGCGCGGTGGCCTCGGCGTCGCGGGCGATGCGCTGTAGATCGTGGTCGCCGACATGGCGCACCAGCACCGGTCGGCCGGTGTGGACGCACAGGGTGACCAGGCGGTCGCCCCCGTAGGTGGCGAGGTCACCGGGAGGGTCGGCGGCACGCAGGGCCACCGTGGGATGCGCCGCTTTGAGGGCCAGCGCGCGGAAGAGTTCCGGGCCGTTGTCCGGTCTGCGCGAGCGGCGGCAGGCCAGGGCGGAGTCGAGAACGTCCACGGCGACCACATCGGCGAGCTCGGGGGTGGCGATCTCAGCCAGTTCGTGGGCGGTCTGCTCCACCTCCAACGTGGTGCCGACGCGGATGGAGGCGTCGGCGATGAGAGCCAGGCGGCGCCGGGCCCGGTCGGCCTCGGTAGCCGCGCGGTGCCGCTCGGTGACGTCGACGACCGAGGTGGCGGCGCCCAGGACCCGCCCGCCGGGGTCCTCCAGCCGGTAGAAGGAGAGGGACCAGGCGCGGTCGTGCTCGTGCTCGTGGTCGTGCTCATCGTCATGATCGACCGGGGGGCGGCCCACGTGGAACTGGTCGAGCAGGGGGGTTCCGGTGGTGAGCACCTGGCGCAGGGCGGACTCGATGGTGTCGACGTCCAGGAAGGGCAGGGTCTCCCTCAGGTGGCGGCCGATGTGGTCTTCGGCGGGTATGCCGTCGATGCGCTCCAGCGCGGGGTTGACCAAGAGATAGCGCAGGTCGGGATCCATGAGGGCCAAGCCGATCGGGGACTGGTTGATCAGCCGCTCGCACAGGGCCAGGTCGGTCTCGACACGCTGGAGCAGGGTGTGGTCGGCGGCGATGCCGAGGGCGTACACATCCCCGCGATCGTCCAGCAGCCGCATGTTGCGGAACTCCATCACGCGGGTGCTGCCATCCTTGTGCCGGATGGGGAAGGCGCCGGCCCAACTCCGGCCAGTCGCCAGGACCTCCGCGAACAGACCTTGGACAGCCTCCAGATGCTCCGGGTGGATGAACAGTCGCGCTGCGTACTTGCCCAGGGCCTCTTCCGCGGTGTAGCCGAAGAGCTCCTCGGCCTGAGGGGTCCAGAACACAATGCGCCCGCCGGCGTCCAGGACCACCGCGGCCACGCTCAGCACATCCAGCAGGCCGATCGGCCGGGACGGCTCGAGGCCCGACTCGTCACCGCTGAACTGGAAGGATTCTGCCGTCATCCCAGATCATCCTCCACCAGGGCAGGACATGCCGGCCTCTGCAGGCAACGCCGCCCGCCTCGGTTCTGCATACCCGTGCTTCCATGCTCCCTCTGGCCCCGCACATTGCCCAACGGCAGCGTGTCGGCATGTTCAAGCCGAGGTAAGCGGGCTCGATGCTCCCCATGGACTCCGGGTCGCCCCCGGGCATGCTCCCCTGCACCTGGGGGGCTTCTACTCCGGGCCTTCGTGTGGGTGGTGGCGCGGCCGACCAGTCGTTCGTACCGCTGTGCTTCGGCGCAGGTGATCACGGCCGTAGGCTCCCGGCGCGTAGGGCAAACTCCCGGAAGAATGCCACCTCCCCGCCGAAACCTGAGCCTCGCCTGAACCGAGGCGGGGGAGCCGTGGGCACGCCGCGGCCCCCCGTAGTGGTCAGTCAGCGGGCTTCTCCCAGATGGTGACATGCCGGGGGCTCTCGCTCGTGAAGGCCTCCCTTGTCCATCCTGCCCACCGTTCGCGCAGCCGCAGCCCGGCGAGCTGGGCCATCAGGTCGAGTTCCGAGGGCCACACATACCGGAAGGGGATGGACCGGTATGTGCCACGGCCGTCGACGACCTCGACGTAATTCGAACTCGTCGCCTGTGTCGCGACGTCGTAGACGTCGAATGCCCACCGCGTCGGACTTACGTGGAACGGCACGACGTTCTGCCCGGCGGGAAGCTTTCTCAACTCGGGGACCATGACTTCGATGACGAAGGAGCCTCCGGGTTCCAGGTGCGCCGCGACGTTGCGGAAACAGGCCACCTGGGCTTCCTGCGTCGTCAGATTCATGATCGTGTTGAAGAGCAGGTAGGCGACGGAGAACGTCCCGTCCACCCTCGTCGTCGCGAAGTCGCCGATCGTGATGCCGATCGCGTCGCCGCCCGGCTTCGCCCGCAGCCGCGTGACCATCGCTCGTGACAGATCCACGCCGTGGACCGGGACTCCGCGATGTGCCAGCGGCAGCGCGATACGCCCCGTGCCGATGCCCAGTTCAAGGGCGCGGCCACCGCTGGCCAGCCCCTCCAGAACGTCAACTACCGGTTCTACGGCGCTGGGAGCGAACATGTCCGCCGACGATTCGTCGTAGGTGGCCGCGACCTGTTCTCCGAAGTAACCGTCCTCATCGTCCATCGTGCGACCGTACTGGGGAAGCCTGTTGTGGCGCGCGCGAATAGTCGGCCGGGTCAGGGGCGTGCGGAGGGGTAGGGCCACCTGTGACGCGGAGGAGGTCGAGCGTGCCCGCGTCGCTGCTTCCGGCCGCTGCCATGACTACGTCGACCGTGGCCGCGTGGCCCAGTCGTCCGACGAGTCCTACGCCCCGCAGCGCGAACGCCAACTCTGGGACGCCGCCGAACGACTTACCGCGGCGCACGCTTCCTGAACTGCGAGGCGACCGCGACGGCAAGGGTGCACGCGCTGCCTGGTCGGCTGGAGGCAGCCTTGAAACCGTGCCGCCGATGTCTACGGTGACTCGTATGAGGATCAGTGTTGTCGCCGCGGCGCGAGAGGACGACAGCCCGCTCGACGAGCCATTGCGGGTCGCGGCCCTCGCCGACCGACTTGGGTATCACGAGGTGTGGGCGGGTGAGGGCCCGACATGGGACGCGTTCGTGCTCGCCACGGCCATCGGACACGTCACCGAACGTGTCGCTGTGACGGCCGGACCCGTGCCTGTCTCCGTCCGCGACCCGTTCACGATCGTCAGGGGTGCAACATCGACCGCAGCCGCCATCGGCCGCCCCGTCGGCGTGGCGTTGGGTACCTCCAGCAAGCGGGTGGTCGAAGGCGTGCACGGCCGCCCCCGCACCCGGCCCGCGGCCGAACTGGCGCGGAGCGCGGAAGCGGTGCGCGCACTCATGCACGCCGAGCCGGGGGAGGAGGTCGTGCCCGGCAGCGCGTTCCGCCGTCGTCAACGGCCGCCCGGAGGCCCGCTCACCGTGGCGGCGTTCGGCGCCCGGGCGATCGCCGCGGCCGCCGAACACGCCGACCGGATGCTGCTCGACGTCGTCTCCCCGGAACAGGTCCGCGCACTGCGGGCCAAGCTCATCGAGGCCGCCGAACGCGCGGGCCGCACACCGCCACGGCTGGCCGCATGGCTGCCCGTGGCGGTCGATCCCGAGCCGGAGTCCCTCACCCAGATTCTGCGGAGCGTCGTCGGCTACCTGACGGTGCCGGGATACAGCGACATGTTCACGGCGGCCGGCTTTGGCGAGGCGGTGGAGCTGGCGCGCTCCGGCGCCGCCCCCGACGTGCTGCTCGCCGCGCTCCCGCCCGAGGCCGCGACCACAGTCGCCCTGGTGGGCGACGCCACCGCCGTTCACGCCCGCCTCGACGCGTACGCTGCCTCCGGTCTCGACGAGATCGCCGTGGTCCCCGCCACAGCCGGCGACCCGGCCGGGGAACGCACGCTTACGGCGCTGGAGGGACGGGGGACGGACGCACCGCGACCGAGCGGCACCTGAATGTGCGTGGTGGGCCCCCGCAGATGTTCGCCCAGTGGGCCGCCGCGCATGCTTGCGTCTTCCTCTGGTCGTAGCAGGTCGTAGTGAGCTGGGATGAAGCGCGCGGGAGTACTCCCCGCTGACCAGAGCCGCGAGCGCCGTTGCGAAGCAGACGCAGGAGACCGTGACGACCCAGCCCATCCTGCGCAGCCATGAGCGCCGACGGCCGCTGTCGTCGACGAACACGGCCCGGTGTCCGGACACTTCGGGCGCGGGCACTTGGCGCTCCTGGGCGCCCTGGGGAGACGACTTGGCCAGGCTCACGCGTCGGCGGGCGCTCGTGGGCGCGTCGGTGGCGAGCCGTGATCCGTATCGCCCCATGCAGGTGGATGCCCCCGTGATGCCTGCCATGCCCGGCTCCTCGCTCTGCGTCGTTGCCGGTCGTGTGACGCCGCTCTGATCCACAGAACAGATACGGAGGATGTCGCTTCGTGACTCATTGCGACCGGGTGTGATGGATCCCTCGGGCCGGGTGAGGAGCGATCACTTCAGCCTGTCGATTCGATCGCGCACACAGCTGAATCGATCGTCAAAGCTTGCGTCCACATCATTTTCATTCGTAGCATCGCTGCATTCGGTCACCAGTGGAGGAGCACCCGATGAACCGCACCCGCCTGCAGCAGCTCCTGGCCCGTGAGATCGCCGAGGCCGAGCGTCGGAACCCGCGGTCCAAGGCCGCCTACGAAGGAGCCGACCACCTCTTCGGCCGGGTCCCGATGACGTGGATGAACAAGACCGCGGGTGCCTTCCCTCGCTACCTGGACACGGCGCGCGGCGCCCGGATCACGGACGTCGACGGCCACGAGTACATCGACTTCTGTCTCGGTGACACGGGCGCGATGGCCGGTCATTCACCCGCGGTGGTGGCCGAGGCGGTGCGGATCCGGTTCGGGGAACTCGGCGGCGCGACCGCGATGCTGCCCACCGAGGACGCCGAGTGGGTGGGCGCCGAGCTGACCCGCCGCTTCGGGCTCGCGCGCTGGAGCCTCTCGCTGACCGCGACCGACGCCAACCGCTGGTCCATCCGGCTCGCGCGGGCGGTCACCGGACGCCCGAAGATCCTGGTGAACAGCTACAGCTACCACGGCAGCGTCGATGAGTCGCTGATCGTGGTCGGCCCGGACGGACGCGGCACCGCCCGCCCCGGCAACGTCGGCGCCCCCTGCGACGTCACGCTCACCAGCAGGGTCGCGGAGTTCAACGACCTGGCACAGCTGGAGCGCGAACTCGCCCACGGCGACGTCGCCGCCGTCCTCATGGAGCCCGCGCTCACCAACATCGGCATCGTGCTGCCCGAACCCGGCTACCTGGAAGGTGTGCGGGCACTGACGCGCCAGTACGGCACGCTCCTCATCAACGACGAGACGCACACCTTCTCCGCCGGTCCCGGTGGCTGCACCGCTGCGTGGGGCCTGGAGCCGGACCTGCTGACCATCGGTAAGGCGATCGGCGGCGGTATCCCCGCCGGTGCGTACGGGCTCTCGGCCGAGCTCGCCGAGAAGCTCCTCGACCGTGACGACCTGGATCTGGTCGACATGGGCGGCGTCGGCGGCACCCTCGCCGGCAACGCCCTCTCCGTGGCCGCGATGCGAGCGACTCTGGAACACGTCCTCACCGACGGGGCCTTCGACGGGATGTCGAAGCTGTCGGAGCGGTTCGAGGCCGGGGTGCGTGCGGGCATCGACGCGTGGGCCCTGCCGTGGTCGGTGAGCAGGCTCGGCGCCCGGACCGAGTACCGGTTCGCCGATTCCGCGCCGCGCACCGGAACCGAATCCGCCGCCGCTGCCGATGGGGAGCTGGAGGACTACCTCCACCTCTACCTCGCCAACCGGGGCATCCTGCTCACCCCGTTCCACAACATGGCGCTCATGTGCCCCGCGACGACGGAGGAGGACGTGGACACACACACCGACGTCTTCGCGGCCGCCCTGTCCGAAATGGTCGGCTGAACCGCGCCGTTAATCTTGGTACGGGCGAGCCGGAGAGGAGCAGCGTGGACGAGATCGACCGGGCCATCCTGCGCGAACTGCAGGTCGACGGCCGTATCGCGTATGCCGAACTGGGCCCGAAGGTCGGCCTGTCCGCATCGGCGGCCCGCCAGCGGCTGCAACGACTGCTCGACTCCCAGGCCGTACAGGTGGTCGGCGTCACGGACCCGATGGGCATGGGCGGACAGTCGATGGCACTGCTCGGCATCGCGGTGGACGGTGACCCGCGAGCGGTCGCCGACGAACTGGCCCGGCGGGCCGAGGTGGTCTACTCGGTGTTGACCTCCGGCGGGTTCGACCTGTTCGCCGAGGTCGTCTGCCCGGGCCCCCGGGATCTGCTGGACTTCGTCAACGACGTCGTGCGACCGATCGAAGGCGTCCGGCAAGTGCAGTCGTTCCCGTACTTCGGGATCCACACGCACCGGTTCCTTTGGAATGTGGGGTGAGGGCCACGACGTCGAAATCGGCTACGAGACCCGACCCTGAGACGATGCCTTGTCGGGTGTGGAGACGGTCACTCCCAGGGGACGGGCGAGACCGATCACCCCTTCGTCCAGGCGCTGCAGATGCCGTAGCACCCGACCCGTGACGCGGTCGTGCCGAGGGGAACCCGGCGTGTCCGTCTCGAGCATGGAAGCGAGGCTCGCACCGGTCTCGGCCACCCCGTCGCTGTCGTCGTCCTCGACGCGGGCGACGAGTACGTCGATGTTGTGGGCGATGCGCCGCCCCGCACCCTTGAGACGGGGATCAGCGGCGACCGTCTTGCTGTACGGGAGGAGTTCGGCCGTCGCCGCCAGAGAACGCGCGTGATAGGCGCACGTCTCCAGCAGGGCCACGACGTAGCGAGCGGTCTGGCGACGGGACCGCAGCGGGGTGATCGGATGGGTCAACGGCTGCGTGGAGGCCCGTAGATCGTCCAGTGCCGAATCCAGATCCCGGGCCCTGTCCAGCAGATCCAGTGCGGGACCGCCGCTCAGCTGCTCCACCGCGGCACCGGTGACGTCACCGAGCCGGGTCAGCACCGTGCCGAGCAGTTCGTCGGTACGGCGATCGGTGTTCACCGGCAGGATCACGGCGGCCGCGATCACGCCGCAGACGGCGCCGAGCGCGGTCTCCTCGATGCGCAGGACGAGAACCGAGGCGCTGTAGGTGTTGAGCAGTGTGTACAGCAGGCCCAGCATCGCCGTGACGAAGAAGGACATCAGGGCGTACGACAGCGGCGCGGTGAAGAACATGGCGAAGATGAACAGCAGTACGAGTGCGAACGCCGTCCAGGTGTGGTTGCCCACCAGGCCCGCGAGACCGACACCGGCGACCACGCCGAGAACGGTGCCCAGCAGCCGACGGTAGCCCTTGACCAGGATCTCCCCGGTGGACGCCGTGTTCAAGAAGACGACCCAGCAGGTCAGCACCGCCCAGTACCAGCGCTGGCTGGAGAGGAACTCCCCGCCGACAATGGCCAGGGCCGAACCCACCGACACCTGGACCGCGGCCCGGGTCGTGGGCCGCTCCAGCCCCTTGCGGTCGTCCCCGCCCGGCCCGGACTCCTCGGCCCCCGCGATGGCGACGTCCTCGGCATCGAACTCCTCCCGGGAACGGGTCGTCGCGGGTGTGTCGTCGGACTCGTCCTGGGGGCCGTCGAGGGCCAGCCGCAGGCCCAGGACCGAGCGCGCCGCCTCTCCGATGCCGCGAAAGACGTCCTGTACGACGGCCGAGGCACGTGGCAGATTCTCCTCGTCCCGATAGCCGAGGAGCCGGTTGCGGAGGTGGGCCATCGCGGCGCCGCGGTCGTTCGAGACCGGACGGATCACGAGCAGGCGCAGCGCGTCGAGATCGCGGCGCAGCGTCGCGGTGGTGTCGTCCTGGGCGCGCAGCCGGTCGCCGGCAGGCGGCACCGGCGCGTGCGGCAGGTGCAGGGTGAGCGTGTCGGCGCGCTCGGCGCTGCGCGCGGTGAGCAGGAGAACGCCGAGCCGCTCGGCGGCGATCTCGGCATCGGCCACGCGCCGTTGGACGAGCGAGGCGGTGGCGGGGCTGCTCGTTCCCTCCTCCAGCCGCCCCTGGATCATCATCGCGCTCTCGTGGAGGCGTGCGGTGTGCCGGCGCACGTCCTCCAAGGCCTTCTCGACGCGGTCGGGCCCGGCATCGAGCAACTCGGTCTGGGCGGACACCAATTGGGCCAGCCGGGCCCGGAAGGCCTCGCGCAGTCGCAGCAGGATGCGTTCGGGCGTCTCCACGACCAGCCCGAACCGCACCACCGCGCTGCAGGCGAACGCGACGGCCAGCGTTCCGCACAGCCCCGGCAGGGCGGCGGAGGTGGCCCTGACGAACAGGGCGACGAAGTAGATCTGAAACCCGATGAGGCCCAGCGCCGTGCCGCGGTCTCCGAAGCGGCGGCTGTATACGGCGGCGAAGATCAGGGCGATGAAGAACAGATCCCCCGCGACGACCCGGGTGTTCAACAGTGCCCCCAGCGACATCGCCACCACCGCCACGGGCAGGCCGAGTGCGAGAGTGAGGGCCTGTTCGTGCCGCTGCTTCTCCTTGATGGCGAAGGTCGCGACCATGGCCGCCATGGCACCGGTCACCATGTGACTGACATCGGCCCCGAGCACGGCCAGGACCGCGAGCGTGAGCGCGATGGCACCAACGGTCCGCAACCCGGCCATGAGCCGCAACAGCCCGGGGTCGGATGCCTCGAACCGGTCCCAGATCTCCGTCCAATTCGGCCGCGCCACTGTCCTCACGCTGTCGCTTTTCCCGCTCTCCGTCATGATCCGCAGTCCCAGCATCGCACGCGCCCGTGCAGCGCCGCGCCGGATGACGTCGGCCGGGCCATGGCAGGCGCCCCGGACGGGCCGCTGGGTGACGAAGATCGTCATTCCAACGACTGAGACCGATCCCGGCGAGGCCGCTGCCGGTCCCGAGGCGGTCAGGCGCCGTGCGGCGCGAACCTCGTGGTCGTGAAGGAGATCTTGTCGCGGGAGGTCGTGCCGTCGGTGATCCACCAGTGCGTGGGGTGCCGGCCGTAGAAGCCGAACACGGAGCCGGACGCCCAGTTGAAGATCAGCTCGTCCTTGCCGTCATGGTCGAAGTCGGCTGCTCCCACGGGCCGGGCGTGCCGCCATTTCGTCGGAGTCTTCTCGCCGTTCGCCGTCGCGGGTCCTTCGCGCACAACGGGAGTGCGTTCGGAGCCGTCGATGAGCGTGCCGCCTTCGTACGTGGCGACCAGGATCCCGTCGCGGCCGTCGCCGTCCGGGTCGGCCGCCGTGAACCCACCCGGGCCGAAGTCCGTGCGCGCGTCCTGGGCCGTCCCGGGCAGCCGGTAGGTGACCGGTTGGCCGCCGCTGCCGGGGTAGACGGCGAGCGATCCGTCGACGTCGGGCGGCTCCGTTTCGTAGCCGGGCTCGTCGTTGCGGCTGTCGTCGTCGCCGACGGCCAGGTCGTGCAGTCCGTCCCCGTCGAAGTTGCCGAACGCATGGGCGTTGCCGCGGCGCAGCTGCCTGCCGTTCGCGGACAGGCCGGTGCCCTGGTGGGCCGGGTAAAGGGTGTTGTCGGACTGCTTCCCGTCGCTCACGGTGTGCAGCAGGAGGGAGGTCGCGCGCGGTGTGCCGGACGGGTCGATGTCATCGGCGACGAGCGCGCCGTCCGACCAGGGCAGGGTGGTGTCGGTACGAGTCGGCGCACCGGACCGGTCGAAGGGTTCACCTCCCGCGGGCCGGAGTGCCGCTCGCGGGAGGCGCGCCGTGCACCCCGGCTGCCGACGTTCGCGAGGGGGACGGCTCATCACGCGTCGTGTCGTTGCCGCATCCGGCGAGCGCAGCGACCAGGACGCAGACAGCCATAGCTGGACAGGTGGTGCGGGACTTCATGTGCCCCGCCTTCACACCCCGCGAGTGGCCAACTCCAGGGCGGCGGAGGACCGTTGTCCAATCGTCGTCGAGAGGGCCTCGGGACCACCGACCGGGACGAGCCCGACGCACCGCCGTCGGTCCTGCATCGGCGACGGCGCACTCACACCGATGGGCCCGTCCCAGTGGCGGGGCGCCAACAGGGCCGCTACTAATGGTCAGCGGCCCGCCAGCGGAATCGGCTGGTGGCGGACTTCTTCGGGAAGTGGCGCCGACGGCTGCCGCGTTAGCCGGCGGTGCTCTCATCCCGGGCGATATTTCGCCTGGCTCCCCGGACACCGGACGGCACGCAGACAACCTGAGCGAGTTTCCAGGCCAGCAGGGTGTACGACCGCACGGAACACTCGATTCCCAATCTCATGCGGATGATGGCCGCTGCAACCGATGCCGGTCCGGCATCCGCGCCTGCATAAGCATGGAAGCACCGGACCCACAGTGCTTGTGAAAGTGGAAGGGGGTGATCCGAGTTGAGTCTCACAGCTGGATCTTCTGGCTCTTTGCCTAGTCGATACGCGGTGCCTGACTTCAGCCACACGCAGGCGGAAGGGCTTTGGCCGCGTCGAACGGGCGCCAACCAGGGCGCCACGCTGAAGGACAGTAAGATTCGCGCCGGGCAGTCCTCCGAGAAGGCCGCGCTCCTCCATCAGCACCCCGCCGAGGAGGGGCAGTACGCGGTGGGTCCGCCCGGCGCGACGCCATTGAGCGCACGAGACCTGCACAGCACCACAAGAACAAGCAGGAGGAGCACCGGAGCCTTCTGGTGCGCTCCCTGACGCTGCGTTTGGGTATGCAGCGCCCCGCTTGTGACGCAGCGGTGGCCAATAGGGATGGCAGGCAAGACCACGACGTCCAAGGCGTGTTCGTGCCTGTGCTCTGAGTGGCGGGGCAGACCACGACAGCCGGTCGGCCGGGACCCTGTTCTGTCCGACTGAGGCCGGGGTGAAGCCCTGGGGGAGGCATCATGCCGGTGAGGGCCCGCCCGCAGAGGCTGCCATCACCCGACATCAGGAGCGAATGCGAGGATGATGACCGGCCCGCGGCCGCGCGGGCAGTCTCAGCAGAAGGAGCGGGCGATGAAGCTCTCCATCTCGTCGTTCCGCCACAGCTCGGCGATGCGCTGGTGCGGCGCGACGCAGCCCATGAAGCCAGTGAGATTGTCGTTGTCGAACATCACGATGTAGAGGTCGGAGGCGTTGTCGACGCTGCTGATTTCGTTGTCGCCGTCCCAGCCGTCGATGTCGTACGGGCCGCCCGCGACGACGTCCACGTACCGGCTGCCTTCGAAGTTGCCGTCCTCCCACATGCAGACGCGACCAGCCCCGCAGTAACCGTCCGCCTGCGCTTCGCCGGCGAAGCCGACGGTCAGTGCCGGCACGGCCAGCAGGGCGGCCAGGCCCGCCTTGGTCCTGGTGAGCATGGTGTTCTCCTCCCGTTGACGGCCGCTCCGTCTCGTTCCCCCGGGGCAGGCGGCCGGGAGACCACGTTGCCGCAGACCGCGCCCCTGCGGCACCTCGCAGATGCGAGGTTGACACCCGAGCGGGGCTCATCAGGCAGCAGGCAGCTCGTGGAGGCCGATGGGGCGGCTCAGGCGCTGCTCGCAGTCGCGCGGAGGTTCGCGATGCCGGAGTCGAGTGCGGCCTTGAGGTGCGTTGAGTTGCCCGTGGACATCATGATCGATACGCCTCCCTGGACTCCGGCCAGCAGTGCTGCGGCCGTCTCGTCGATGTCAAGGGACGGCGCCACCAGGCCGCGGGCCTGGAGCGACCGGATGCCGGCGGCGAGGTGCTCCTGCCACTGGCGCATCAGCTCGACCACGATCGCCCGCGCTCCCGGTTCGGAGCGCCCGACCTGCAGGAACAACGATCCCAACGGGCAGTGATCGCCTTGCAGCTCGTAGCGCTCCACCACCGCGTCCCGCCACCGGTACCAGGACTCCCAGGAGTCCAGGCTCCCCAGGAACGGCTGCTGGTCGTCCAGGACGCGGTCCGCTTCGAACTGGGCTACCGCCAGGAGCAGTTCGTCCTTGCCGCCGGGGAAGTAGTGGAAGAGCTGGCTCTTGCTCGTCCTGGTGCGGCTGCGAATGTCGTCGAGTGTCGTGAAAGCGACGCCCCTGTCGCGGAGCACCTCGGCGGCGCCCTCGACGATGCGGGCCTGGGTGGCCCGTCCCTTCGCGGTCGGAGCGTGTGGCATCGACCTCTCCCATTCACTGGACTCGCAGGTCCATTTTACGGCGGTCGTCGCGAGCGGCGCTGCCCCAGGGTGCGCCGGCACCAGCGATTGGACTTGCCAGTCCATTTTTGCCGGAGCACAGTCGATCTCACGGCTCAGTCCACGGGACAGTCGTGCAGAGCGGTCGGTACCGGCCGCGGAGAACGAGACAAGGGACACGCACCATGGGTGGACGACTGCAGAACAAGACCGCGCTCGTCACGGGATCGACGAGCAATATCGGGCAGGCGATCGCTGAGGCGTTCGCCGCCGAGGGCGCCCATGTCGTCGTGTCGGGGCGCAGCCGGGAGCGGGGGGCGCAGGTCGTCGAGGGGATCCGCGCAGCCGGCGGTCGTGCCGATTTCGTAGAGGCGGACCTCGACGGAAGTGCGCGGGCCTCCCTGGACCTGACGCGGCAGGCGGGTGTGGTGCTCGGCGGTCGCATCGACATCCTGGTCAACAACGCCGGCATCTACCCCGGTGCCACCACCACCGCCACGGACGAGGAGACCTTCGACCGGGTCTACGCGGTGAACGTCAAAGCACCGTTCTTCCTGACCGCCGCCGTCGCCCCGGCCATGGCGCAGGCCGGTGGCGGAACCATCATCAATCTCGGGTCCTGGATCGCCCGCCTGGGCATTCCGGTCGGCGCTCTCTACAGCTCGACCAAAGGTGCCATGGAGACGCTCACTCGGGCGTGGGCGGCCGAGTTCGGGCCGGCCGGCGTGCGGGTCAACGCGATCTCCCCCGGTGTGATCGTCACCCGTGCTGCGGGGGAAAGTGACCCTCACCCCGGCGAGGTCTTGATGAAGGGGACTCCGGCCGGGGAGGTTGGTAGCCCGGACGCCATTGCGTACGCCGCTGTCTGGCTGGCCAGTGATGAAGCTGCCTTCGTACACGGAACGGTGGTGGACGTCGACGGAGGCCGCACCGGCATCGCTGTCGTCGCCGCGTGACCCACCGTGATGTCAAGGAGGTGCGGGCCGGCGTCCAGCGCTCCGCCGCGACGGCGGCCTGCGGCGACTGCATTGGACGGCAAGGAAGCCCGCCGACTGGGTTCGACGTCGGCGGACAACAACCCGCCACGTCACCCCGCCCGCTGACCCGCCGTCCTTATTCCGTCACCCACACACGCAGCACGTCGTCGGTTCCCCCATACGTCGTACCCGGGGAACTCCTCTCGCCGGCACTCCGGTCCGGGGTGGCTGGACGACGGCGCCTTCAAGGAGGTCGAGGTCAACGCCGAGCTGCCCAACACCGGCGTGTGGGCGGAGACGCGGGAGTTGGCCGCGGGCGGCGCTGGCGGTCTCGTAACTGCGGAGCATCGGCGCGAAGCGCTTCGGAGTTCCCGCGGGCATGCGGGCGATGGACTGTCCGCGCCCATCAGGCGTTCTGGTCGAGCGGTTGGCCTCGGCGCCGGACGACCTCGGTGGCCCGGTCTTCTGAAAGGAAGGCCCGGGATGGACCGGAACCCGGGCATGCCAGGATGATGTTCTGACAGTCACTCACCACAGCTCATTCGGTGGCGAGATGCGACTCCAGGACGGAGCCAGGCAGCATGACCTCCCCCAGTAGCGGCGCCCACCCATTAGAGATCGACACGAGCAAGCCCCACCCGGCTCGGATGTACAACTACTTTCTCGGCGGGAAGGACAACTACGAGGTCGACCGGGAGGCGGCCGAGCAGTTCATGAAGGTGGCTCCGGAGGTGCGGGCCGGCGTCCGCGCCAACCGGCGCTTCATGCAGCGCGCCGTCCGGCACGTCGTCGCGGAAGGCGGCATCCGGCAGATCCTCGACGTGGGCACGGGCCTGCCCACCGAGCCCAACGTGCACGAGATCGCGCAGGCCATCGCCCCCGAGACCCGCGTCGCCTACGTCGACAACGATCCGATCGTCAGCGCCCACTCGATGGCCCTCATGGCTGACACCGACACCTCCGTCGTCCTGGCCGACCTGCGTGATCCCCGAGCCCTCCTCGACCACCCCGAGGTGCGCAAGGTCATCGACTTCGACCAGCCGGTGGCTCTGCTGCTGGTGGCCATCGTGCACTTCATTCCTGACGCGGAGGACCCTGAGGACATTGTGGCCACCCTCCGCGACGCGCTGCCCACCGGTTCCTACCTTGTCCTGTCGCACGCGACGGGCGACATCCACGAGGACCGCCGTGAGGACGCCGCAGCCGTCTACAACAGCGCCACCGCCACCCTGAACCTCCGCCCCCACACCCAGGTCTTGGACTTCTTCGGCGACTTCACCCTGGTGGACCCCGGTCTGGTCCAGGTCCCGGACTGGCGCCCTGACGAGCCGCCGAAACGTGACGCCCCGCCCATCGGCATCTACGGCGGAGTGGCTCGCAAGAACGGCTGACCGGCCAACAGCCCTGTTGGCCTTGTACTCCCGTCCCGGCGGCCCCCGTTCCCCTCGGTCCGCACGACGAACAGCGCTCACGCCCGCCCCGCACTGCGAGCGTCCCGCCTGATGCTCGCAGTGCCGAGTTCTGCACGGGTTACGAGTCGGCCGTCTGAGCGGTTCAGCCGGCGGGCGATCCGCATGAGTGTCAGAGGGGTCGGCTTGGATGGCGGCATGCACTCCTTTCGCGGCATCGGAGCGCGACCCTCCGGTACGAGGGGTGCTCGGGGGGTGGCGTTGCGCGTGTCGTGCGGCGAGGATGCTCCTTCGCGTGGTGCTTGCTGCCGCAGACGGCTTGAGGAGTTGTCCCCGCAGCCTTGTGCGGAGGAGATCGACGACGCCTGCACGCTGAGGAGCGGGGGAGTCTTCCGATGGGTCTACACGCGGCGCCGAGCCGGCGCAAACGTGCTCTGATGATGCCCCTTGGCCTCATGCTCCTGGCCGGATTTCTCTTCGTTCCCCGTGCTGATGGGGCGCCCCGCTCTGACGATGCCTGCCACAGCACGGGCACCGACCTGCCTCGCGGCGACTGCGGCCCCTTCTGGCAGGTCCTTGCGGAGGACTTCAACGGTGACCGTGTACTGCGCGGTTCGTTCAGCGACTGCGACCATCATGTCGATACCTCAGCCGCGTACTGCGGGGGCCTGAGCGGTACGTACCGGGACAACTGGTGGGCGTATCCGACCGGTTGGCGTGACACGGCCAATGACCGGGGCCGTGAAGTCGTGGGTGAATACCACCCGGAGGACACGGTGAGCGTGGGACCCGCGGAGAATGGCGACGGGAGGATGCACGTCCGTATGTGGCGACCCGCCGACGGCGGCCCTGTACATGCCGCGGCACTCGTACCGCGTGCCGTCATGCAGATGGCATACGGCAAGTACAGCGCTCGCATCAAGGTGACGAAGGTGGCTCCCGGATACAAGTCCGCTTGGCTGCACTATGGCGGTGGCTGCGAGATGGACCACCCCGAGGGGGAGTGGACCGGCACCCTCACCGCGTTCCATCATCCGTGCGGCGGGGGTGAGCAGGGTTACTTCCCCAGCAACGATGACTGGACCGAGTGGCACACCGTCTCGACGGAATGGACACCCGGACATGTGCGGTTCTTCGTGGACGGCCAGGAGACGGGTGAGGACAACCGCAGTGTGCCGGACCGTCCGCTCTCTTGGGTGCTGCAAAACGAAAGCGCCCTCGAAGGACCGGGTGCTGCTCCGGGGAGCAGCGCCGAACTCGACATCACCTGGGTGGCTGCGTACGCATACGGCTGGAAGTGATCAGCCGTGTGCGAACGACTGTGATCCGCGTCGTAGCTGCCGGCCGCAGACGGGTCGAAGCCCCCGGCCTCCGTCTCTGCGACTTGGGGGTAGCCAAGAGGCGCGACCGTGGGGGCAGGGGGCCTCCCCCTGAGTGGTGGACACGCTGATACTGGATCTGCTTGATCCGGAGGAAGCGAGAAGACCGCCGATGGCGATGAAGGACTACTCGGACGAGTTCAAGGCCGATGCCGTGGCCCTGTACGAGTCCACACCCGGGGCGACCTACAAGAGCATCGCCGCTGATCTGGGCGTCAACCGGGCGACCCTGCGCGAGTGGGTGCTGCGGGACCGCGAACGCCGTGGCGTCACCGCCGTGGCTGGGAAGCCGGCCGCCCGACCTCGACAGGCGGCACCGTCCGCCGATCCGGACGAGCGGGTCCGGCAGCTGGAGGCTCGGGTGGCAGAACTCGAGGCGAGTGAGCGCAAGCTCGCCACCGAGCGGGACATCCTCCGCAAGGCGGCCAAGTATTTCGCCGGGGAAACGAACTGGTGAGGAGCCGCTTCCAGTTCGTCGACGACCACCGGGACACCGGCCTCGGTACTGGTGGGTTCGCCTATTCAACTGCCGCCAGTTCCTCGCGGAACCCACCCTGTTGGTGACCGTGTGTGGTCGCCGGGGGCGTATCGGCTCCAGGTGCGGTGACCCCCCGGGAGGCGTCTCGCAGTAAAACCCTCCAGGAAAGCGAGTGTTGAAGATTCCGTGGAGGCTCCTGCTGGCGCCTCGGATGTCTGCGAGGATCCGCCCTGCCGAGCGACTGTGAGTATCGGAGATGACAGTGAGTCAGGGGCAAGGGGCCGCCACATCTACCAGTCAGCCTGGAACGAGCGATCCCACGCCGCACCAGCCGCCTGCCGTTCCGGGGCCGACACCCAGCGGCGAAACCACAGCCCAGCCTCCAGCAGTCCCTGAGACGGGCCAGCCTGGAGGAAGCCCACCTCAGCCGTCCACCGGAGCGCCTGCCCCGTCAGCCCCCGGGAAGCGAGACTGGATGCTGATCGCAACGATGATCGCGTCGTTTGTGGCGGCAATTGGCTTGATTGCCACAGCTTGGACGAGCTTCTACCAGGTGCAGACCTCCAAAGACCAACTTGCCCAGTCGGCGGAAGACTCGGAGAAGGAGCTCCAGTCTCAGGCCGCTCTCGTCTCCAGTTGGACGCAGATCGGCAAGGATGGCCAAACCACGGGCTACTTCGCGAACCGGTCGCTCGACCCCATCTCCCAGGTCACCATCGGTGTTGCTTCGGGAAAAGATCGCGAGACACAGGAAGGCCTGTACCGCGGGGATAAGGATTTGCTCGACCTCAGCGACGTACCGCCGTGCAGCCTCGTCACCATCCCGAATAGCGTGATCGGACGAGAGCAGTACTTCGCCATCGCCGGATTCTCGTTCGTGGACGTGCGCGGCCAAAGATGGGGGCGCGACCGATACAAACCGCTGAAGGCCATGAACCTCGCCCCTGCCATCACTACCCGATCGGCCACAAAACATCGCGTTATGGACACCTGGAAGCTCCTCTTCGGGAGCAGTGGCACCCCAGGGATGGCCTCGGCACGACCCGGTTCAGTCTTCAGCGAGATCCCCGCACCCAAGCCGCTGAAAGACTGCGGCTCCGACAGCAAATAGCCCCCAACTTCGGCCTCGGTACTGGTGGGCTCGGGTATTCAACTGTCACCAGTTCTCCGAGGGGTCCAGCCTGGTGGTGACCGCCAGTGGTCCCCAGAGGCGTATCGGCTCCAGGTGCCTCCGGCTTCGGAGGCCAGCTTGGCCGCGGTGACCCGGTGATAGCTCAAAGCCTCCGCGACGACCGGGGCGGGCATCTCCAGCACGTGTTGCCGAATCGCGGCGGTGCGACCGGCGGTGGCGGGGATGCCGATGTCGTTGAGGAGCGCTGCCAGAACGTCGGGATGGATCGGTTGCCCGGCTCGGCGGCCCGGGAACAGCCACCGGCATGCGTGGTTGGTCGCGGTGTTCATGTTGTCCCGGCTGTCGATCCAGCGGAACAGGAGTTCCGCGAGCGGTTCGGGAACGGGGGACGGCGGCTCGCCGAGCCGGAGGAGGGTCTGCTGGTCGGTGCGGGTGACGTCGTCCAGAGTGAGGCGGACGACGCGGCTGAGCGGTTGGGCGTAAAGCAGGACGATGCTCCCAGCAACCCGGACTCGCAGAGGCAGGCTCGGGTCGGTGAGAAGGCGGCCGATCAGCTCCAGGCGCTCGGCCTGCGGCATCGGTGCCGCCCGGCTGATCTGCATTGGAGGCAGCCGGAAGGGCCGGGTGAGCTTGCTGGCCGAACACCACAGCAGGAAGTTCCGGATGGTGTTGCCAGCGTGCTGGTTGTGTTCGGCGTGCCATGCGTCGATGCCGGTTTGGCCGCAGGTGGCGAGGGTGTGGCCCCGGTCGACGAGCCAGTCGAGGAACGAGGTGGCCTGCTTGACCTGGTCCGCGACGCGTCTGCGGGCGGCTGGTGTGACCGGCCTCTTCGCGGCGCGAGTGCGTAGCCGTGGCAGCACTTCCCAGGTGGCGTACCGGCGGATGATCTGAGCGTGGTCAGGGTCGGGGATGCTGGCGAGGTGCTCGATAAGCCATCGTTCGAACGAGCAGATCCGTTTATCGATGGCAGGCAGGATGCCGCAGGTCATGAGAAGTTCCCGCAGGTGTGCGGCGGCCCGCCAAGGCTGGAGATAGTGGAAGGCCTCGTGGGTCAGCTCGATGTCGCCTTGACCGAGTCGCCGGAGGAGGTCAGCCGTGGAGCCGGGCTTCCCCTTGTTCCTGTTCAGCCAGGCGAGGCCGGACAGGGGGCGGTCCATGGTCAGGAGCGAGTCGACCAGTGGGAGGAGTTCCGGACGGATGCGGCCGGTTCCGTCACCCAGCAGCTCGTCGAGCCGGTCGGCCATGGTGCATCGAGTGCAGAGCCGGGCCCGGTGGAGCTTGTCCTCCCTCTCGCAGCGAGAGCATCGGTAAGACATCATGAAGCCCGCGCAATCGGAGCAGATTCGTGTGCCGTCCCCGGGCCGCAGGCCGGGCAGCGCGCGCTCGTCGCCGCAGCTGGGGCAGGTGCCGCGGACAAGGAGGGCCTTGTCGTGGCAGGTGCGGCAGACGTGGCCATCGGGCCAGCGGGCGGCGAACCAGCCCCGCCGGCGGCAGCGGGCGCAGGTCCTCTTGTGCCAGCGCTCGCACTCTTCCGGGGTATAGGTGGGGCTCATGCGTCGGGCAGAATCCGGGCCGGCCGGGGTCGCAATTTCGCGACCGCTGACGGCGGGGCCGGAACGTCACCGGTCGCGGCCTTGCGGACTCCGGCGTTCTCGGCGGTTGTCGTGACCAAGTCGGCCGGTGTGCAGGCGAGGATGTCGCAAAACGCGGCCAGCACCTGGAGGGAGAGCCGTTCGGGCGTGCCGGAGACCAGGCGGTGAATCTGCGAGGCGGACAGTTCGATGCCCCGGTCGCGCAGCATCGGCACCAGCTCGGTGGTGGTGAAGATGCCATGTGCGGCCATCACCTCACGCAGCTTCCATGTGTAGCCGACCTTGCGTTTCACAACTGCCTCCGGTTCTGACTCTCCAGCGCGGCGGCGACAGTGCCGTCCAGGTGTCGCCGCAGCGTGCGAGTGCGGAAGTCCGAGCTGACGCAGGTGTAAATCGAGGTTGTGCTCGCGTGGTCGTGGCCGACCTGTTCCTGGACGAACCGCGGGTCCCAGCCGTCTTCGATCAGGTGCGTGACGTAGGACCTGCGGAAGGAGTGGAAGTCCAGCCCTTCGTCCATGCCCAGGGCCTGGCGGTAGGCAATGAAGCGGGAGTTGAGCCGCTGGCAGCCGATGCGCAGTCCGCGCTCCGAGGGCCACGCCGCGGGGTTGCCCTCGGCGCCGAACAGCGGCCGGACGTCGGTGAACCACTCGTCCAGGATGTCGGGAGTCCAGTCCCACACGGTCAGCACGGAACGGCGCTTGGGAGGGGAGCCCTTCTTGGCCTTGCCGAAGCGGACCCGGCATAGGCCGAACTCGCCGTACTCGGCTCCGTGCGGGTTGCGGCCGAAGTCGGCGGCGTCCAGCATCCGCGTTTCGTTTCGCCTTGTGCCGAAGGCGTACGCGGTCTTGAACAGGGTCGCGTCACGGAAGGCCGGCAGCCAGCCCTTGCGGCCGAAAGCCCGGATGCGGGCGACCTCGTCATCACAGTGGGCGAAGAAGGCGTGCAACTCGGCCTTGGTGAAGGCCCGCTTCTTCGCATCGGCTTCGTTGTCCTGGACGTGAACGGCGGTGTTCCACTCGTGCACGACCTGGACCGGATGGGAACCGAACCTCTCTTCGCAGGTGTTGGCCCACTCGTAGAGGGGATCGGTGGCGAAGTGGCAGAAGGAGCGGACGGCCTCGGAGTACGAGCGGATCGTCGAGCGCTTCAGGTCACGCAATGACCGCAGGTCACCAAGCCACTCGTCGACCATCGCTGGCGTCCACTGCCACGGAAAGGCGTTCACGTAGGCGGCGAACGCCTTCACCGTGTTCTCCCGGCCCTCGACCGTTGAGCGGGCGAGGTTCCGTGCGAGCTGCTGATTGGCGAATCCGCCCAGCATCGCGCTGAACACCTGCTCTTCCGGCCGCAGCAGTGCGACCCCGTCCGCCAGGTGCAGCGTCGCCGCCCCCGGCACCGTCCCTCTGAACCTCACCGGCCACCACTCTCCGTCACTCGCATCTGATGCGAGAAAACCGCATCGAGTGCGAGTCGGAGCCAAAACCGCAGACCATCCACCCCCACGAGTGACAAGGACTCCCCGTTACCCCTCGCTAAGCGCTACGGTCACAAGGCACCCTGACGCCTGATGTCGCTGATCAGCTGTCTCAGCCTCACACCACCCGGCCGCGACGCGCATACCGTCGCCAGTTCGCATCCGATGCAATTGGCGGCGCTTGGAACATCGGTACAGCCGTTGGCGCTGAGAACGATCATGGTCGGTTAGCACACGGGCTGGGGGCTCCGTTGGGGTTCGCGGAAAGATCGCCGGGCGGGTGCCGGGGCTGGCTACGGTCCGCTTCGTGCCGGTGGAATTTCTGACTGATGAGCAGGCCGAGGCGTACGGGGAGTTCGCCGAGGAGCCGACCTGCCCTGAGCTGGAGCGGTTCTTCTTCCTGGACGACGTCGACCGGGATCTGATCGCGCTGCGGCGCTCGACGCACCACCAGCTCGGCTTCGCGCTCCAGATGTGCACGGTGCGCTACATCGGCCGGTTCCTCCCGGACGACCCGCTCGACGCACCGTGGCCGGTGGTCGAGCACCTGGCCGCGCAGCTCGGCATCGAGGACCCGTCGGTGGTGAAGCGGTACACCGAGCGGCCGAAGACGGCGTACGAGCACGCGTGGGAGATCCGGGACGCCTACGAGTACCACGAGTACGAGGACCCGGAGTGGTCGCGGCGGTTCCGTACGTTCCTGCACGGGCGGGCGTGGACGCACGCTGAGGGGCCGAAGGCGCTGTTCGACCACGCGGTGGGCTGGCTGCGCCGCAACCGCGTGCTGCTGCCGGGGGTGAGCGTGCTGGCCCGGCAGGTGTCGGAGGTCCGCAAGGTCGCGGACCAGCGGCTGCACGCCACCGTTGCGGGAGCCGCCCGCCGCGCGGATGCGGCGTTGCCCGGGGACCTGGTGGCGACGCTGAGGACGCCGGAGGGCTCGCGGTTCTCGGAGCTGGAGCGGCTGCGCCGGCCGCCGACGCGGACGACGGGCACGGCGTTCGCCCGCGCGCTGGAGCGGGTGGACGAGATCGGCGCCTTCCAGCTCGGGCGGCTGAAGCTGTCGCAGATCCCGCCGAACCGGATGGCGTCGCTGGCCCGGTACGCGCTGGGATCGAAGGCGGCGTTGCTGGAGCGGGCGGCGGAGCCGAAGCGTACGGCGATGCTCACCGCGGTGATGCGGCATCTGGAGGCGAAGGCGATCGACGAGGCGCTGGATCTGTTCCAGGTCCTCATGGCCACCCGCCTGCTGAGCACGGCGAAGCGGAAGACGGAGAAGGAGCGCCTGTCCACGCTCCCTCAGCTGGAGAAGGCGTCGCGGACCCTCGCGCGGGCGGCGAAGGTGTTGTTCGAGGAGCTGGAGCTGGTCGAGGAGCACGGCACGGATGTGGACGTGGCCGCGCTGTGGGCGGCGCTGGAGGAAGTCGCCCCGCGCGCCGCCGTGATGACCGCCGCGGCCACGGTGGTCGCGCTGGTGCCCGAGGACGAGGGCTCGGCCGAGGTCGCGATGCGGGCCGCGCTCGCGACCCGGTACGCCACGGTGCGCCCGTTCCTGTCGCTGCTGGGCGAGTCGAAGGCGCTGGAGGCGGCGAGCGCGGGCAAGCGGGTCCTCGCCGGGGTCCGCAGCCTGCCGGCGCTGGCGCGGCGGAAGACGGGCGTCAAGCCGCTGCTGCCGCGCGAGGTGGACGACAAGCTGGTGCCTCCGGCGTGGCGCAAGGCGGTGTACGCCAGCCCCGACCTGCCGCAGGGCGCGGTGGACCGGGATGCGTACGTGGTGTGCGTGCTGGAGCAGCTGCACCGGGGCCTGAACAACCGCGACGTGTTTGCCTCGCCCTCGCACCGCTGGTCCAACCCGCGGGCCCGCCTGCTGGAGGGTCCCGAGTGGGAGGCGGTGTGCGAGGACGTCCTGGCGGCCCTGAGCCTGGACATGCCCGTCGAGGAGCATCTGGCGGAGCTGGTGCGGGGCCTGGACGCCGGGTGGAAGCAGCTCGCCGAGCGCCTTGAGGAGGCGGGGCCGGCGGCGAAGGTCTCCGTCGAGGTGGCTGACGACGGGCGGGTGAAGCTGCACGTCGACAAGCTCGGCGCGCTCGGCGAGCCGAAGTCGTTGACCTGGCTGCGCAAGCGGGTCGAGAAGATGCTCCCGAAGATCGACCTGCCGGACCTGCTGTTCGAGGTGAACGCCTGGACCGGGTTCCTGGACGCCTTCGTGCACCTGGGGGACGGCACCACCCGGATGAAGGACCTGTCCACCTCGGTGGTCGCGCTGCTGGTGTCCGAGGCGTGCAACATCGGCCTGGCTCCGGTGGTGAACCCCGGCCACGAGGCCCTGACGCGGGCCCGGCTCGTGCACGTCGACCAGTACTACCTGCGCGCCGAGACCATCGCCGCGGCGAATGCGCGGCTCATCGAGGCCCAGGCCGCCGTGCCCATCGTGAAGTTCTGGGGCAACGGCCTGCTCGCCTCGGTGGACGGACTGCGGTTCGTCGTGCCCGTGCGCACGATCAGCGCGGCGCCGTCGCCGAAGTACTTCGGGTTCAAGCGCGGCATCACCTGGCTCAACGCCGTCAACGACCAGGTCGCGGGCATCGGGCAGATGGTCGTCCCCGGCACCCCGCGCGACTCCCTGCACATCTTGGACGCGCTGCTGAACCTGGACGGCGGGGTGAAGCCGGAGATGGTCGCGACCGACAACGCTTCCTACTCCGACATGGTGTTCGGCCTGTTCAAGATCCTCGGCTACAACTTCTCACCCCGGTTCCGCGACCTGGACGACCAGCGGTTCTGGCGGGCCACAATGCCCGGCGTCGAGACCGGCGCGTACGGTGCGGTGGAGGACCTGGCCCGCAACCGCGTGAACCTGAACAAGGTGATCACGCACTGGCCGGACATGCTGAAGGTCGCCGGTTCCCTGGTCACCAACCAGGTCCGCGCCTACGACCTGCTGCGGATGTTCGGGCGCGAGGGGCGCCCCACTCCGCTGGGGACGGCGTTCGCGGAGTACGGGCGGATCGCGAAGACCGAGCACCTGCTGCGGGTGGTCGACCCGGTGGACGACACCTACCGCCGTCAGATGAACCGGCAGCTCACCGTGCAGGAGTCTCGTCACAAGCTGGCGAGGGACGTGTGCCACGGCAAGCGCGGCACCATCCACCAGGCGTACCGGGACGGGATGGAGGACCAGCTCGGCGCGCTCGGCCTGGTCCTCAACGCCATCGTGCTCTGGACGACGAAGTACATCGACGCCGCCGTCGCCCAGCTCCAGGCCGAGGGCCATGAGATCCGGGAGGAGGACATCGCTCGGCTCTCCCCGCTCAAGCACCGCAACCTGAACCTGCTCGGCCGCTACAGCTTCACCGCCAGCGTCCCGGCCGCCGGCGCCCTGCGTCCGCTGCGCGACCCGGACACGCGGGAGCTGGATGAGGACGACGAAACGTGAACCGGAGGATGCAAGCGGCCGACCAGAGTGAGAGTCCGTCCCGCGGTGAGGGCGTGTCCTACAGGTGCGGGTAGTCGGTGTAGCCGTGGTGGTCACCGCCGTAGAAGGTGGCGGGGTCCGGTGTGTTGTAGGGGCCTTGGGCGGCCAGGCGGGCGGGCAGGTCGGGGTTGGCGAGGAACAGTGCTCCGAAGGCGATCATGTCTGCGGTTCCGTCATGGATGAGGGTGAGTGCGTCCGGGCCGGTGGGCTGTGGGTGGGTGAGCGGGTTGAGGATGAACGTCGAGGGCCAGAGCTTGCGCAGGCGTGTGGTCAGTTCCCGGTCGGCTCCTTCGATCATGTGCAGGTAGGCCAGGTTCAGCTCGCCGAGCCGGGTGACCAGCGTGGTGTAGGTGCTCTCCGCGTCCACCGCGTCGTGCTCGGCGATGTCGTTGTAGGGGTTTGAGGGCGAGATGCGGAAGCCGGTGCGGTGGCCGCCGATCGCCTTTGCGACGGCTGCAGTCACCTCCAGAGCGAAGCGGATCCGGCCTGCCACATCACCGCCCCAGCCGTCTGCGCGCTGGTTAGTGTTGGGGGCGAGGAACTGGTGGATGAGATAGCCGTTCGCGCCGTGGATCTCGACCCCGTCGAAGCCCGCGGCGATCGCGTTGTGTGCTGCGTCGGCGAAGTCGGCGATGGTGCGGGCGATGCCGTCGGCGTCCAGTTCCTGCGGGGTGACGAAGTCCACCGGTCCCTGGTGGGTGAATACCTGGCCCTTCGCGGCGACGGGTGAGGGCGCGACGGGGTGCAGACCGGCGGGGAGGAGACTGGGATGGCCGATGCGGCCGGTGTGCATCAGCTGCGCGAAGATCACCCCACCCTTGGCGTGGACGGCGTCGGTGACCTTGCGCCAGGCACTGACCTGCTCCAGCGAGTGCAGGCCCGGTGTGTCGGGGTAACCCTGGCCGACCGGAGAGGGCTGTATGCCTTCGGTGACGATGAGGCCGGCGCTCGCTCGCTGGCTGTAATAGGTCGCCATCAGGTCGGTCGCGGTGGCGCCCGGCCCGTTGGCCCGGCTGCGGGTCATCGGCGCCATCACGATGCGGTTGGCCAGCGACCGGCCGGCCACATCCACCGGGGCGAATACGTTCGTCATGAGAATCTCCCTGCTGTCACAAAAAATGGAAGAGAACGGGGGCATCTGCTGCGTCGCCGACCTGCGAGGCATCACTGCGCGCGGGTCCGGGCACGGGGCTGCGCCCGCGTAGCGCCGACGGGACCGCAGAGGCCCCACGTGCGTGTTCGTGCGTTCCCGCCGCGCTGATACGCCGATCACGGGCGGAGTTGAAGCATGTCCTCAGGACACGGATGGTGCCGGCAAGTCAGCCGGCTCTCCGTGCCCGCTTACTCGCAAGGTGGCTGTCGGCTGTGGTCCCTGACCGACTTCTCGATGATGCGCGCGCATGTGGTGAACGCCTGGATCTGGTCGGGGGTCAGGTCGCGCACGGAAACCTGTTCCAGAGTCCGCCACATGTCGGCGATGGGCTCTTGGAGAGCACGCCCGGCGTCGGTGAGGTGGACCACCATGACCCGCCGGTCGTGGGAGGCGGGCTCCCGGGTGAGCAGCCCGGCCTCCTGCATACGGCGCAGGGACTTGGAAACGGTGGAGTGGTCAAGACCGGCCCGCTCCAGCAGTTCCGCCTGGGTCCGGCCATCGTGGTCGAAGAGCTGCATCAGCAGCAGCTCCTGCCCCGGGTGCAGGTTCATGGCGCGCAGCATGCCGGCGGCCTGGGCGCGGTGGGTGCGGGCGAGCTGGAAGATGGCGTAGCTCAACGGCCCCGCTCCCGCCGTGTTCGGAAGCTCCGATGAGGTGGGGTCTGACATGGTTCTCCCTCATCACACAGCACGTGGGCTGGCGGACTAGTTGACGGTGAGGACGATCTTGCCGCGGTTGTGGCCGGCGTCGCTGGCCTGCTGGGCCTTGGCCGCTTCGGCGAGGGGGTAGGCGGCGCTGATCGTGGTGACCAGGGTGCCGTCGGCGGCCTGCTGGGCCAGCTCGGCGAGGCGAGCGGCGGAACGGCGCTGGGGCCCCTCGGCGAAGACGACGCCGAGCTCAGCGGCGCGGAAGTCGGCGGTGGTGACGATCCGGTCCGTGCCGCCGCGCAGAGTGATGGAGTCCTCCAGCGCACCCTTGCCGGCGGCGTCGAAGACAGCGTCCACCCCTTCGGGGGCAAGCGCACGGACACGCTCGACCAGGTTGTCGCCGTAGACCAGTGCGGTGGCGCCGAGGGAGGTGACGTACTCCTGGTTGACCGGGCCCGCGGTGCCGATAACGCGGGCGCCGCGTGCGACGGCCAGTTGGACGGCGATGGTGCCCAGCGCCCCGGACGCGCCGTGGATCAGCAGCGTCTCACCGGAGGTGACACCGAGCAGGTCCAGGACGCGCTCGGCGCCGTCACTCGCCACGGGCAGGGCGGCGGCGTGCGTCCAGTCCAGACCGGCGGGCTTGGGCGCGAGGACGGCCGCGGAAGCCAGGGCGTACTGGGCGTAGGAGCCGGTGTCGGACCAGCCGAGGACTTCGTCCCCGGCCTTGAGGTGATCGACGCCCTCGCCGACGGCGTCGACCACTCCGGCGATCTCGCCGCCGGGCACGGCGGGGAGGGTGGTGGGGAAGATGGCCTCCATACCGCCGGAGCGGATCTTGCCGTCCACCGGGTTGACGCCGACAGCCAGGACGCGCACACGGACCTGGCCGGGGCCGGGCTGGGGAGTGTCGATCTTCGCCTCGTGCAGCACCTCGGTGCCGCCGAACGTGTCGAAAACGATGGCCTTCATGACTGCTCTCCTTGAAGTGGGATGCCGCACCGACCAACTTCCGTGGCCAGCCACATAAATGTAGCACCGATTATGTGGCTGGCCAAGTAATCGTTTGAGGAACTCCCAGAGGCGAGCCTGCCTGTCGTCAAACGATCGTTTGCCGACGGGCGCCCGAGGCGTCCAATGAACCCGTGCAATCCGGGGGTTCGGGGCGGCGCGAATCCAATCAGATCCGATGGTGATTGCTGACAGGGTTTGACGACAGATAGGGTCCGCTCCTCCGTACGGAAGGGGCCCCCAGTGGCGAACCTGGTCTACAAGCGGGTCTCGACCGACCAGCAGTCCACCGCCCGGCAGAACCTCGTCCTGGACGAGGCCGGGATCGAGGACCCGGTCGCCTTCGAGGAGGACCCGGGCACATCCAGCCGCCTCCACCCGCTCCAGCGGCCGAAGTTCCGCGAGCTGCTCACCTACGCGCGGCCGGGCGACACCGTGCACATCTCCGAGATGTTCCGCCTCGTACGCGGCACCGGACACATCCTCGACGTGCTCGACGTCCTGCACCGCTACCAGGTGGCGCTGCGCATCCACGACGGCGCGTTCTCCGCGATGGACCTCACCGCCCGCCACCCGCGCACCGGCGAGCTGCTGTCCACCGTGAAGTTCATGGTGCAGACCCTCGCCGCCGCTGGCGAACTTCAGCGCGACCTCCAGCGCGAGCTGACCTACGACGGACTGCGCGCCGCCGAAGCCAAGGGGAGCAAGGGCGGGCGCCGCCCCGCCGTGACGGCCGCGAAGACCGCCGACGTGCGCGCCGCGTACCTGGAAGGCCGCTCCATCGCCGCTCTCGCCCGCGACCACGGCGAGCCGCGGCGCGATCCGTACGGCCGTCGCCGACCTCATGCCCGACCACGCCGCCATCGAGGAGGACGTCCCGGCGCCGGAGCTGCCGATCACCCTCGACATGCCGGGCAAGGTCGCCGACTTCCTCCGCGCCGCCGAGCTGGACGACGTCGAGCGGGCCGCGCTCGACCAGGGCGTGACCGTACGACGTGGCCAGGGCTATACCCTGCGCGTCACCACCGTCCCCGCCGTGCACCTCGGACTCCTCGCCCACTGCCAGCCCCTCGACGGCGGCCGCGGAGTCCCCGCGGTCCCAGCGCAGCGCAAGGCCCGCCGCGAGTACGAGAACCGCGTCAGCGCGCTCACACCGGCCGGGCCATGATCGTTCTCAGCGCCAACGGCTGTACCGATGTTCCCCGAGGTCGGACACCTACGAGGTGAAGCGGCTCTGCCACGTCCTGGACGTGAACCGGTCCAGCTACTACAAGTGGCTCGCCGGCGCCGAGGCCCGGGCCGCCCGGCAGCACGAGGACCGGGTCCTGGCCGAGGAGATCCGCGCAGTCCACGGCGAGTCCGGCGGCGCCTACGGCTCCCCGCGAGTGACCGCCCAGCTCCGCGAGAAAGGGCGGCGGGTCAACGAAAAGCGGGTCGCCCGGATCATGCGGACGTTCTCCATCACCGGAATCCGCCTGCGCAGACGCGTGCGCACCACCGTCCCGGACCCGGCAGCCTCACCGGTTCCGGACCTGTTCCAGCGGGACTTCACCGCCATCGGGCCGGGGCGGAAGTACATGGGCGACATCACGTATCTCCCGCTCGCAGGCGGGGAGTTCCTCTATCTCGCGACCGTGCTGGACTGCTTCAGCCGCAAGGTCGTCGGCTGGTCCATCGCCGACCACATGCGCACCGACCTGGTCGCCGACGCACTGCGGATGGCAGCCTCGACCCGCGGCCGCCTGGATGGTTCCACTCCGACCACGGGGCCCAATACGGATCCCGGGCCTTCGCCGGCCTCTGCGACCAACTCGGGGTCACCCGGTCGATGGGCGCGGTCGGCACCAGCGCCGACAACGCGGCCTGCGAAAGCTTCCACGCGTCCCTGAAACGCGAGACCCTCCAGGGCGCCCACGACTACGGTGACGCCGGCACCTGCCGCAGGACCGTCTTCGCCTGGCTGACCCGCTACAACACCCGCCGCCGGCACTCCGCCAACGGCCACCTCAGCCCCAACGAATACGAACGCCGACACCACACCGCTAAACTCACGCTCGCCGCGTGATCAATAACCGCGTGCCCACCTTCACGGGGGAAGGCCCCAGCACCGAGCGAAGGCGGGATGTCTCGCCATGCCGACCGATCTCGACCGGGTGTCGATGGTGCTTCCATGACCGCTACGGCCGATGCATGGTCCGGCCGTAGCCCATCGGGTTGATCCTTCACCGAAGCGTGGCCACAACCAACTCGGCTCTGGCCGCAGCTCCGTGAACCGCAGGGATTGCTGTGCCGGGAGCCCGATGTACCGACCACTTGGTGGCCCTGGACGTAGGGCATGCTGGTGCCGTGAGTGATCCTCAATCAGGATGGCGGGCTTGGCTGGACAGCCTGGACGTGCCGCAGAAGGCTGCTGCGGAGTCGCTGCGTGCCCAGTTCGGTGTCCTCGGAGTGACCGATTCTCTCGACCTGATCAAGTCGGACATCGAAGAAGGCCTTCCGCAGCTCGCGCGATTCGTGCTGCTGCGGAGTCTGTGGCGCGGTGCGATTGGCGACTGGTCCGACCCGGGCTCGCTCGATCAACTGCCGGCTGCCCAAAGCCTTCTTGCCGCCGGGGCGGACCGGGAGAACCTTGTTCGCCTGGCCCGAGCTGTTGCGTATGAGGCGGTGTTCGCGACGCTCGACGAGCTTGACGTCGGCGGCGACGTGAACGTGTCAGGTGTGGATGTCGGCTGGGTGGTCATGGAGTCGAGCGAAGATGGCGCCCCGACTGGGCGGCCCCTGTCGGGCCTGCATGAAGACCTCCTGACGATGGATCCCAGTGGACGCGACGGAGCTGACCTCTGGCAGTAAAGCCGGTCTGACAGCGGCGACCAAGAATTCCCCACGGACGGCCAGTTACGGATGTGACTCTGAGCGATCATCTGGAGCTGGAGGATCTCTCTGCCGGATGCCCGTGGCGGTGTGAGCTCGGCCGTGGCCGCTGTTGGCGGGCCATTGCAGTCCGTTCCAGTCAGTGCCTTCCCGCCCGGGCCAGAGCGTCCTCGGCCTGCGCGGCCAAGGCGGCGACGAGATCGGCTGCGGGTGGCAGGTCGGTGATGAGGTCGATGGCCTCGCTCGCCCATACCGGCAGCGGGGGCACATCGCCTCGTTCCACGTCAGCCTGATAGGCCAGGCGGGCCGCCGCGGGGTCCGCCGCGAGTTCCGCTTCCCGGCCTCGCCATTGGTCGAGATACGGGTGGCCGAGGGTGCGAGCCGTGTACTTCGACGGCCATCGGGAGCTTCGGGCAATGTCGAGGATGCGGTTGCGCTCTGTGTCCTGCCCGTGTCCCTGGACGAGCGCCTTGGCGATCGAGGGGTCGACAAGGGCCTCGGCCGTGGCCTGGAAGCGGGTGCCGATGAGCGCCCCGGCGGCCCCCAGAGCCAGGGCGGCGGCCACGCCGCGGCCGTCGGCGATCCCGCCGGCCGCCAGCACCGGCACCGTTCCCGCCAGGTCCACCACGACCGGTACGAACGGCAATGTTGATCGCCCGTGCCGGGCGCCATGCCCACCGCTTTCGGTTCCCTGCGCCACGATGACGTCGGCGCCCAGGTCCACCGCCTGCCTGGCCTCCTCCAGATCCGTGACCTGAATGATCAGCGCCGCACCTGCCTGGCGGATGCGCTCAGCGAACGGGCTCGGGTCCCCGAAGGACAACATCACCGCGCTGGGGTTGTGCTCCAACGCACGCTCGACCGCGTCAACATCGACCGCCCAGGTCTGGAAGCCGATCCCCCACGGCTCTCCGGTGCCCTCGGCGACGATGGGCAGCTCGCGGGCCAGCCAGTCCCGATCCCCGGTGCCGCTGCCCAGCAGCCCGAGCCCGCCTCCGCGAGAGACGGCCGCCGCCAGCGCACCACCGGCCGATCCGCCCATCGGCGCCAACGCGATCGGGTGCTGCACACCGAACAACTTCGTGAACGCCGTCGACAATGCCACAACCGCCATCATCCCCCTTGCCGGCGTACGGGGGTATCGGACAGGTGAGTTGGCCGCACAGGTCACTCGCGGTCACAGTCGCGGCCAGACAACTCCCCGGTAAATGACCACGAGCGGGGAATCACAACACTGGTCCTTGGGGCCGACCGATGTAGCTCTCGGTTGAGTGAGGATCCGAGTCCGGAGACTTATGCCTCGCTCCGGCCGCTACCGTGCGAAGTCGTGGCCGTGCCGCGAGCCCGGCTCGGTGCCGCGCATGGCGCAACACATGGATCTTCACGACGAGTTCAGCGATCACTTCCGTGACGAGCCGGTGATCCGCTGACTCCGGTGATCGCAGTACGTGCCCGGTTACCCACCACAACCGGGCCAACGACGACGTGTCATGCCGTTCACCGCTCACCCCACACGAGGTCGCCAGGGGGAGATCGGGCTGGGGATTCCGATCTATACGATGGGCGTTCTGTGAGCGTCCTGTGGGCGTATGGGGGGGAGAAGCCATTGCTTCGGGCGGCGGACGGGCGTCGCAGCGGTATGGGGGAGGACCGTGCGCGTAGCGATGCAGTGGGTGACCGTTCGCTGTCGCCGGCCATGAGCCACGGCGGACAAGCGCAACTGCGCTCAGCGTTCTGCCGGATCGCATGGTTCACCGGGCGCATGCTGCGTGACGAGTGGTACGGCATGGCCGTCGAGCCGGTACGGCAGCTCCTGCGTCGTGGGCTGTCCGGACTCTCGTTGGCGTTCCTGGCCGCCTTCGGGGTCATCTTCTTTCACGCGATTGCCCAACGGCCGACAGGCGCAGTGGTGGTGCGGCTCGTCGGCGGAGTCAAGGCCGAGCTGCCGTTGCCCCTGGCCCTGCTGCGCACTCCGGTGTCGTTGTACGTCCCGGCCCTCGACCTGCCGGTGTGGGCAGGCATCACACAGCTGTTCCTCGCGTTCGCTCTCGCGGAACTCACGCTCGGACGTGCCCGGACGCTGGCCATTGCGTACGTCACGACGCTGGCCGGCACTCTCACCGTCCGCGTGATGATCGCGATGGGCCCCAGCTGGTGCGGGTTGGGTCTGCCACCCGGGACCGGGCAGGTGCTCGACACCGGACCCTCCGCCGCGGTAGTGGGCCTGTTCACCTACCTCGCGGTCATCCGGCGCGCCCCCATCGTGTTCGCGCTCACCAGTGGATCGATGGTGTGGGAGTCAATCGCCGAACCCAACCTGGCCGGCCGTGAGCACCTGATCGCAGTCGGTACCGCCCTCATCCTGAGTGCGCTGCGCGGACGTTGCCGAAGAGGGTTGCAGACCCTCGCGTCCATGCTTCGCTGGGAGAGATCACGCCCGTTTTGACCGGCCGTACACGATCGTCGGCGACTGCGCCTGTTCCACCCGGTTTCACGACCGTCTGCACGGCAGCACTCACCAGCACTGTCAACGCGGCAAGCAAGCCGATCTGCCCAGGCCGTTTGATGGCTGCACCCGCCACACCCAGGGCACCCGCCACACCCAGGACCGGCCCGAACAGCAAACCAGCGCCCGACCACAGCCTGCTGCTGGACGCCGGCCGGCGAACGATCCACCGGTGCGGACAGGTGGTTGAGGTGTACCCGGGCCGGACCGCGGCCCAGCACGAGGTGGCCGCGGCCTTCCGGCGTCACCAGCGAGGACCGCGAGCTTGTCGCATCGCGCGGCTACGGCGCGGTGTCTTTCGAACGAGCCCCTGCGAGCAGTGTGGCTGTTAGAGTCCCGGTCCGATGGAGGGGGCGCTCGTGGCCAAGGTCAACATCAGTCTCGATGCCGAACTGGTGGTGGAAGTGATGGTTCTGGCCGGGATCGGGTCGCCCCAGGACGCCGTCGAAGCAGTCGTGCGTGACTACATCGCCCGGGGGCACCGCACCGAGGCACGCACCGAACTCACAGGCCAGAGTCTGCGCGAGGTCGAGGGCAAACCGCAGGAGCCTCAAGGCTGAGCCCCGTGATCACGTGACGTCACTCCGGCTCCGCTGGTACGCGTCCGAGGATCGGGAGCAGCGCAGTTGTGGGCGACAAGCAGGTTGCGTTCCAGGTGATCCCGTGACGCTGGGCCGTCGAGATCTGTCAAGCACAGTGCACTCATGGAGTCTGTTGCTCTGTTTCGGCGGTCTCGGTCCAGATGCGGCGGCTGTACCAGCCGGGCGGACGTGTCCGGCGTTCGCGGAGTTCGGCGAGTTCCTGCTGGTCGGCGTGGGCGATGAGCCGGTGGGGCCAGTGGCTCTCCCGGCGGGTGGTGATCCAGCCGCGGTTGATCCAGGCGTAGAGGGTGGAGGTGGTCATGTCCAGCTCGGCGGCCAGGTGCTTGAGCCACCACTCGTTGGGGCCGGGCTCTTCGCCGGGTGGTGCGGGACGGTGCCGGTGGACGCGGCCTGCGGGGCAGGCGAGGCGGCGCATGAGGTCGCGGACGGTGGCCGCGGAGATCCGTTTGCCGCCCTTGCCCGGCCGGAAGCCCTCGGCTTCCAGACGGTCGGCGATCCCGCTGGCGCCGATGCCCTGGCCTGCGAGTTCGCGGATCCGCTCGGTCAGTTGCGGGTAGTAGCTGAGCTGATCCAGCCGCTGGACCGGGCGGATGACCTCTTCTGCCGTAGTGGTCCCGCCGGCCCAGACGATCGTGACCTTCACCCGCTCGCTGGTGCCGAGCACGGTGACGGCGACCTTGTCGACGACCGCGCGGACGATCTCCTTGCGGTCCGCTGTCGTGGTGCTGTGCGCACGCCATAAACCCTCGATGTCGCCGGCCAGAGCCGTGAGGGTCTGCCGCTCGGCCGGAGTGAGGACGTGCGGGCTGCTGCGGGTGAAGCGGTCGTAGTCCTCGCGGAGTTGCTGCTGGGCGGCGAGTGCGTCCTCCCACTCCTTCTCCAGCTGGCGCACGACCAGGCGGTTCTCCGGTTCGGCGAGGTGGTGGCTGCGGCGGGCCCGGTCGGCGTCCTGCGCGGCGCGTTCCAGCCGCTGTGACCACAGCCGTTCCAGCTCGGCGCGCTCGGCCAGGACCTGGTCGGCCGCGCGCAGGGACACCTCGACGGCGGCGGGCGTCAGTGCCGCGAGGACCTGCTGCTCGACGAAGGCGTCCACGCAGGCGGAGTTGAGCAGCTGGCAGTTCTTCTCCGCGCCGTAGTTGGTCTTGTCCCGGGCGCACACGTATTCGGGCAGGGCCTTGCTGTGCTGGGTGTGGTAGCGCACGCTCATGCGCCGGTTGCAGCGTCCGCAGTGCACCAGCCCGGCCGCGAGGGCGGGGCCGCCCCGGACCGTGCCCATGGCTTCCGCGCGGGCGCGGTTGGCCGCCAGCTTCGCCTCGTTCGTCTCGAACTGGGTGACGGTGATGTAGGCGGGCAGGACGTTCGGGATCATCACATGCCATCCGTCCCGGGAGCGGACGACCCGTCCGGTGCTCGGCCGGGCCGGGTCCTGGCGGCGCGGGTCGATCCGGCGCCGCCCGTAGGCATAGATGCCGGCATAGGCGGGATTGTGCAGCAGGTTCTGCAGCGTCATCCGGTTCGGCCTGCGCCATTCCAGGGTGCCCTTGTCCGGCCCCTCCCGCAGCCGGATGCCCCACTGGATGTCGTGCTCGACGAGATAGCGCAGCACACCGTGCAACGTGCCGAGCCGTTCGAACTGCGCGAAGATCAGGCGGATCACGGTCTGCACCTGTTCGTCCGGGTCCAAAGTCACCTCCCCGGACGGGCGGCGGATGTAACCGCTGGGCAGGGGGAAGGCCAGCTCGCCGCGGCGGGCCTTGTTCAGGCGCCCGCTCCACATCCGCTGCTTGATCAGGTGAAGTTCGGCCTCGCTCATCGTGCCCTTGAGCCCCAGCAGCAGCCTGTCGTTGTACTCGCCCGGGTCGTAGACCCCGTCGGTGTCCGCCAGTACCGCACCCGACAGGGCGCACAGCTCGATCAGCTGGTACCAGTCCCTGCCGGAGCGAGCCAGACGGGACATCTCGATCCCCAGCACGAGACCGACGTGGTCCAGGCCGATCTCGGTGACCAGCCGCTGGAAACCGGTGCGGGCCACTGCGCTGGACCCCGACTTGCCCAGGTCCTCGTCGATCACCAGGACACGGTCCGCCTGCCAGCCCAGCGCGACCGCCCGGTCCACCAGGGCGTACTGCAACCGGGTCGACTCCTGGTGCTCGACGAGCTGCTGGCGGGTGGACTGCCGGACATAGATCACCGCGAGCCGCTGCAGATGACGGTCGTCGATCTTGCTGCCGGGCCGCTCCCACGGCATCACCGACGTCATCGCCGGTCCCGCTCACTCGCCGTCGCGATGACCGACAACGCGCGGCTCGCCAGCCGCACCAACTGCCTCACCACCGCCTGCCGGTTCACCTCCGGCAGCGCCGCCCACACTTGCCCGTCCGGCACCACCGGAATCGTTGTCTGGGGCCGACGTCACTGTCGTCGCGCATGACGACCCGTTCCCCTCATCGCCCAGCCGGCCCCGCAACCGTCGGGCCACAGCGACCAACCGCTGCAGGCCCTCACGGCCGATTATCGGCGTCCGCTCACTGCATTGACTATCCATAAGCGCAGTGTGCTTGGGCGATGGAGCGGACCTTCGGCCGGCTCATGCACCACCGCCGTCTCGCTCGTGACTCCCAGACCCATCCGCACTGCTCCGAAGCCAAGCTGAGCGCAGGGGCCGTTCATCTCTTCGCGGACCGTCGGAGCCATGACGATGCCGAGGGAAAGGCAGTTGATGCGAGTACCGAGTTCTCCCCAGAGGACGGCCGCGGCCAGCACCTGGAGCGCGTTGGCCCGCTCGGCCAGGGGGCATGAGCGGTACGGGAGTCGGGCGCCGCCGCGGGGGACAGGTGGCGGCAGGGCGAGCAGCGCCGAAGGGGCGGTGGTCGCGATCTTGCGCTTGATGTCGGCCCCTCCACGGACTCGGCTGTGCCGACACCATCATCGTTTTCGATGGGGACCCTGCCCCCTTCAACCTGGGGCAGTCGAGGTGGGCCCTGCCCACCAAGATGAGCCCCGCAGGCGACCTCGTCCAGGTCCGCAACCTGCCCGAGACCGCCGAGTGGCTCACCAGGCTGCGGCAGCTCGCCGCCCGCCGCCGAACACCAGCTCCGGGTCACGCCGCGGCCGAGGGGCGGATGTTCTGGTTGAGGCGGAACAGATTGGTGGGATCGTAGGCGTCCTTGACTCTCACGAGCCGTTCGTGGACCGCGTTCGGGTATGAGGCGTGGACCTTGTCCTCGGCGGCGTCGCCGGTGAAGTTGACGTACATGGTCCCATGGCCGTGGCGTGCGATCTCCTGGCGGGCGTTGCGGGCCCAGGTGACATGGGCGTCGAAGCCCGTCGCGTCGGGGGAGCGCGCGATCACGTTGCACAGGGTGCTCGCCTCACGCTGGCTGAAGGCCGTGGCCTCGGCGGGCACGCGGGCGTAGGCACCGCCCAGTTGGTGCAGATGCAGTTCGCTGAAGGGCGTGGGCGTCGTCAGGTGGTGTCGCAGCAACGCGTCGATCGCGGCGTCGGTCGGCTCGATGAACGCCGACGTGAAGTAGTTGTGGGCACCGGCTGTCCACAGCGGGTCGAGCAGTGACTGCATGCCCATGTACGGCATGGGGCCCATGAGGTCGGCGATAGGTGTCCCCAGCGTACGCAGCGGAGCTACGGCCGCCTCGCCGGCTGCGGGGTCGCCCGCGTACATGCCGGCCAGCACCACGACGCGGGTGCCGTGGACTTCCTCGGGCAGGAACGGCAGCGGAGGTGCCGTCGTCAGATTGACGAGTGTCGTGAGTTCGTCGGGCATGTCTCCGGTCAGCTCGCGCCAGCCCTTGATCACCTGCCGGGCCTCGGCGAGGGGGTAGAAGATCAGGCCGGCCAGGACGTGTGGCCCGACCGTGTGCAGCTGGTACTCGAGCGAGGTCACCACACCGAAGTTGCCGCCACCACCCCGCAGGGCCCAGAACAGCTCCGAGTTCTCTCGCGGGTCCGCACGCACCACGCGGCCGTCCGCGGTGACGACCTCGGCCGCCGTCACATTGTCGGAGGCCAGACCGTGGCGGCGCAGGAGCCAGCCAACGCCGCCGCCGAGAGTGAAGCCGGCGATACCGGTCGAAGAGACCAGTCCGCCGGTCACGGCGAGGCCGAAGGCCTGGGTTTCATGGTCGAGGTCGCCCCACGTCATACCGGCCTGAGCGACGACCCGGCGCCGCACCGGATCGACTATGGCGCCCTTCATGAGCGACAGGTCGATGACGATGCCGCCGTCGCAGGTCGAGAACCCGGCGATACTGTGAGCGCCGCCGCGCACGGCGACGAGCAGGTCCTGGCTGCGTGCGAACTCGACGGCGCGGATCACGTCCGCGGTCCCGGCGCAACGCACGATCAGCGCCGGATGCTTGTCGTGGGCCCCGTTCCAGACCGCCCGGGCCTCGTCGTAGGCGGCGTCGCCGGGGCGGACAACGGTGCCGCGAAGGCCTGACTCCAGCTCGGCGATGGTGGCATCCCCCAGAACGCCCTTTGCCGTGTCGATCGACATGGTCGGCTCCTCGGTGTGCGTGCTTGTGCTGATGGTCAGGACCGTAGGCAGCGCCTCTTAGCACTCACTCAGCAGCCGCTTTGGAAGGTGGTCGCCGATGGCAGCGTGCGCCGCAGGACGGCCGGGCCGCGGGTGTCGCCGAGGCGGGTGAAGAGGTCACCGGCCCGGGCGGCCGTCGCCTCTGCGGCGCCGTCGTCGCCCGCCTGCCACTGGAGCCGCGCCAGCATGAGGGCCACCCATCCGGCGGCGCAGGCCGACCCGGCGACATGCTCCAGGCTCTGCGCGCGGGTCAGCAGCGTGCGTGCTCGCGCCGTGTCTCCCGCGGTCCGGGCCACCAGCCCGAGGTGCAGCAGGCTGTTGGTGATGCCCGGGATGTCGTCGGTCTCCTCGAAGCCCGCGAGGACGCGGGAGAGGGTGGCCGCGGCGCTCTCGGTGTCCCCGTCGGCGAGGTGGAGCAGACCGAGGCAACCGAGGGTGATGCCTTCCTCCCGGCGGTCGCCGAGTCGGCGCCTGATCGCCAGCGCCGCGTCGAGGTACGTCCGTGCCGCGACGCGGTCGCCCTGGCAGCGGTGGAGGTTGCCGAGCGTGTTGAGGGCCAGGGATTCGCCGTGCGGGTCGGCGAGCGCGCGAAAGCAGTCGACGCTGCGTTCGGCCGCCAGGGCGGCGGCGTCGGTGTCGCCGTCGAGGCGGCACGCCCACGCCAGATTCGCCAGGGCGTGGCCGCGGGCGCGGGACGGGCCGACCGCACGGCCGACGAGCACCGTCTCCTCGTAGAACAGAGACACCTGCCCCGCCACGTCGACCTCGACCGCGTACCCCGGTGTCATGACCGGGAAGAACGGGGCGCTCTCGGCGTCGACGACCTCCAGCAGCCGGAGACTCTCCCGGTAGGCCTCGCGCGCCACCGAGCCCTCGCCTCGGCAGACGGCCCAGACTCCGTCGAGGTGTGCGACGGCGGCGAGGACCGAGGGGGCGCCCGCGTCGCGTGCCAGGGCGCGGGCCAGGTCGAGAGCGGTACGGGCGCGGTCCCACGCGCCGCCCATCCAGAGCAGGACCGCCTGCTGACAGTGCGCGGACGCCAGCGCCGCCGGGTCCGGTCGCCGCTGGTGGATCCCGACGATCTGCTCGGCGATGCCCTCCAGCGAGGCGCTGTCACCGAGGCGGATCGCCAGCACGGCCCGCCCCATCAGCGCTCTGGCCCGCTGCGGGGTGGGCTCCGGTGCGGCGGCCAGCGTGTCCTCCAGCCAGCGCCGGCCCTCGGCGAGGCGTCCCCGTTCCGGCCAGAACGACCGCAGGGCCACGGCCAGCCGCAGCGCGCTCTCCGGTTCGTGGCGCAGGGACGAGCGCAGGGCGGCCCGGAGATTGCCGTAGTCGGCCTCCAACTCCAGCGATGGCGCCCCCGAAACGCCGGTGGGCGGCTCGCGGTCCCGCGCCTCGGCGAGTGCCAGATAGAAACGCCGGTGCCTGGACTCGGTGGCGGCCAGTTCCCCGGCGGCCCGCAGCCGGTCCATGGCGTACTGGCGGATCGTCTCCAGCAGTCGGTAGCGGACCTCGTCCTGCCGGGGCTCCGCCAGCACCAGGGACTTATCGGCCAGCCGCCCGAGGAGGTCCAGCACCGAGCTGTCGGCCGTACCCTCGGCGCATACCTCCTCGGCTGCGGCCAGGGAGAACCCGCCCACGAAGACCGCGAGCCGGCGAAACAGGCGCCGTTCCTCGTCGTCGAGCAGCCGGTGACTCCACTCCAAGGTGGCCAGCAGCGTCTCCTGGCGGGTCACGCCGTGCCGGCTGCCCCGGCCGAGGAGGGCCAGGGCGTCGTCGAGCCGTTCGGCGATCTGGCGCGGGGCCAGCACGGGCACCCGAGCCGCCGCCAGCTCCAAGGCCAGGGGCATTCCGTCGAGCTGGAAGCAGATCTGTGCCACGGCCGCCGCGTTCCCCGCGGTCAGCCGGAATCCGGGGGCCGCGTCGGCGGCCCGCTCCACGAACAGCCGCACGGAAGCGAACCGGCCCAGTTCCTCCACGGCCGGCAGCCGACGCGGATCCGGAAGACCCAGGGACGGCACCCTGAAGGTACGTTCCCCGTAGTTGCGCAACGGCTCCCGGCTGGTCGCGAGCACGAAGACGCCCGGGCAGTGTGCCATGACCTCCGAGACCAAGGCGGCGCACGCGTCGACCAGGTGTTCACAGTTGTCCAGCACCAGCAACATGTCCCGGCCGCCCAGCTGCGCGATCAGCGCTTCCCGGGCCCGGCCGGACGGCGGGAGCCGCAGCCCGAGGACCGCGGCGACCGCCTCGGGGACGAGGTGCGGTTCCGTCAGCGCGGCGAGGTCCACGAACCACACCCCGTCCCGGAAGTCGTCGCCCCGACGAGATGCCACAGCGAGCGCGAGCCGGGTCTTGCCGCAGCCGCCGGCCCCGGTGAGGGTCAGCAGCCTGCTGCGCCCGAGCAGCTTCTCCACCTCGGCCATCTCGCGCTCCCGGCCGATGAGGGCAGTCGCCGGCGCCGGCAGATTGTGCCGCGGGATGTCCAGCCGCTGTTCCCGCGCCTCGACCGAGTCGGCCAGCAGGACACGGAAGAGGAGGCGCGTCTGCGGGTCGGGATCGGCACCGGTGTCACGGCGGAGTGCGTCCCGCAGACGTTCGTACGTGGCGAGCGCTTCCCGCCGCCGCCCGGCGTCGGCCAGCGCCCGCATCAGCGCCCGGTGGCCGGGCTCGTGCAGGGGGTCCTGAGCGACCAGGGCCCGCAGCACGTCAACGGCCTCGGCCGTGCGGTGATCGCGCTCGAGCGCCTCGGCCAGCCCCAGCATGAGCGTCGTACGCCGCATCTCCAGCGCCGCGGCCGCCTCACCGGCCCATGGCTCGTAACGGTCCTCGGGCAGCAGCCCGGGATCGGCCAGGGTGAGCGCGGCACGATAGTCCGCCGTCCCGCCGCCGTGCGAGGCCCGCCGGACCGCCTCGTCGAGTTCGTCGAGGTCGATCCGGACGCCGCCGGCAGGGCCGAGCAGCACCATGTCGTCGCGGAGCACGAGGACGTCCCCCGGCGCCCCCGTGGAGGCCAGCGCACGCCGCACGGCGTGCAGTACCTGGTGCAGGTTGTTCGACGCGGCCGTCCGATCGAGGTCCGGCCACAGGAGGTCGTAGAGCCGCTCCCGGTGCATCTGGTGGCCCGGTGACAGGCACAGCAGTTTCAGCAGACTCCGGGCCTTGCGCAGCCGCCAGGCCCCGGCGGCGACCGGGCGGTCCTCGACCGTCACAGCGAAACCGCCGAGGAGCCGGATGTGTACCTCATCGGCCATAGCTGCCTCACGGTCAACCTACCGCCTGACCGGATTCAGGTCCCGCAGGGCCAGCTCCGGCGGCCCACCCAGGCTCGCCGACGCCAACCCGCCGCGCCTGCACTTCGTGACCGCGGTCGGCAACGACGCCCAGTTCCGCAAGCTGTCCGCGGTCGTCGGCCACCCCGAGTGGGCCGACGACCCGCGGTTCGCCACCAACCGCGACCGTGTCGACAACCGCCGCGCCTCAACACCGAGCTGAACGCGGTCCTGACCGGCGACACCGCGACCCACTGGTGCGGCCTGCTGAACGGACGCGGGCGTGCCTGTCACCCCCATCCGCACTCTCGACGAGGTCTACGACTGCCCGCAGACAGAGGCGCTCGGCATCGTCCAGAAGGCAGACCACCCTGTCGTCGGCCCGCTCCAGCAGGTTGCCGTCCCGGTGAACTTCCGCGGCGAGCGCCCGCCCGTGCGCTCCGCGCCGCCCGCGCTGGGACAGCACAGTCAGGACGTACTGGCCGAACTCGGCTACGGCGAGGCGGAGATCGCCCGTCTGCTCGACCGTACTCCGCACCAGACCCAGGGGGAGTCAACTTGACCCGGCCGTGAACGGCCGGGCTTGGAGGTAGCGCCCAGCTGGCTGCTGGGTGGGCTCCTCCGTCCAGACACCCCTATGGGGTGGCAGGGACGCGTGACTCACGCCCCGCGATCCACACAGCCTCGCCCTTGCGGGCGATGT
>NZ_JBVHRI010000036.1:0-74517 GCF_055566975.1 Streptomyces sp. NPDC027189 | reverse complement strand
GGTCCGGCAAGACCGCCCCTGACGCATCATCAGCCAACTACACTCCGGACGACGCCTCTGACCAGGCCAGATAGCGAAACGCTGCTGGAGTACTAGGCCACAATGCCCCCATGACCGATCACCAGGCCCGCACTCCCGCCCGTCCGCTGCTACGCCGCCCCCAGGACGGTGAACTCATAGACGTCGCCGGTGTCGCGCACTTTTTCCGGCTCACCAGCGAGCACACGGGCGGGCACTTCGCCTTCGAGGAGTTCAGCCTCGCCCCTGGCACCATTGGTGCCAGACCACACGTGCACGACGGACACGACGAGTACTTCTACGTTCTTGACGGCGAGTTGACGCTCCACACAGGAGACGGCGAGGTGACGGTCGGCCCCGGACATCTGCTCGCCGCCACCCGTGGCACCCCGCACGGCTTCCGCAATGCGGGCCCGGTCCCCGCACGCGCCCTGTGCCTCTACACCCCCGCCGGCTACGAAAACTACTTCCGCGAGGTCCACGCCGCCGTGAGCGCCGGGGCCGAGGCGACCGACGAGCTGCTGGCCGAATTCCGCAGCCGTCACCGGACCAGGTCGCATCAGGTTCCCTCGGACAGGCCCTAGTTTCAGGGAAGTCGCGACCGCCGACGATGCGACGGCGTTCGCGTTCCAGGACGTGTTCGCACGTACGTGGGCGACCGCGACGGCAGACAGGACAACCCGAGATCCAGGCCGGCCCGGCGTACGGCAGCGCACAGCATGAGTCGAATCCCTTGAGAACCCGGCCCTCGCAAACAAGTGCCTGGGATGCTCACCTACCCGTTCACACAACCTAGCTCTCGGGCCTGAAGCCGGCGCCGTCGTCACAGCAGGGGAGGTTAAACGGCAAGCCGAGTACGGGATCAACCGGCTCAAGCGCCACCGGGCCGTGACCACGAGGTACGACTGTGAGGATGATCGGGTGCTGCCTCGGGCGGCGATCTGGCCCGAGGCACGACTGGCCATGGTGCCCTGAGTTTGATCTGCCGACCGCCGTCTTTGACGCCTGCTTGGCAAGCTCCAGCTGTGCGTTGACTGTGCATGACCTGTGCCTGGCGTGATCTTTGCCTGGCGAGGTCCACCGTTCGTCTGTGCTTCACGCAGTTCCAGCTTGGGGCTCCTAGGGTTGCGGCGCCGCTCCCCCAGTACGTCCGTCACTTCTGTCCGGAGGACAGTCATGGCCGCCGTCAAGGCTTCCAAGCGCAACAGACACCCCCTCGCCGCACTCGCCGGGGCAGTCGCCCTCACCGCCACGTCGATCGGCGTGTGGGCCGCAACGGCTTCCACCGCTCAGGCCGCCGCTCTCCCGACCCCCGACCACGTGGTGGTCGTGGTGATGGAGAACCACGCCTACTCGCAGGTGATCGGCAGCTCCAGCGCCCCATACATCAACAACACCCTCAAGGCGGGTGGCGCCAACCTCACGCAGTCCTACGGCCTCACCCACCCCAGCGAGCCGAACTACTACATGCTGTTCTCGGGCTCCAACCAGGGCCGCACCGACGACAGCTGTGTCTCGGTCGGTTCCATCTCCGCGCCGAACCTCGCCTCCGAGCTGATCGCCGCGGGCAAGACCTGGAAGAGCTACAACGAGTCGCTGCCCAGCCAGGGTTCGACGACCTGCAGCAGCGGCAAGTACGCGCAGAAGCACAACCCGTGGTTCGGCTTCTCCAACGTGCCGACGAGCAGCGCGATGACCATGGCGCAGTTCCCGACCGACTACACCACCCTGCCGAAGGTCTCCTTCGTCGTACCGAACCTGTGCAGTGACATGCACGACTGCTCGGTCAACACCGGCGACACCTGGATCAAGAACAACCTGGGCGCCTACGCCACCTGGGCCAAGACCCACAACAGCATCCTCGCCGTCACCTTCGACGAGGACAACAGACTGTCCGGCAACCGCATCCCCACCGTCTTTTACGGGCAGCACGTCACCCCCGGCAGCTCCAGCTCCACCACCTACAACCACTACAACGTCCTGCGCACCGTGGAAGACCTTGCCGGTCTGTCCGCGCACGCGGGCAACGCCGCCTCGGCGTCCGACATCACCGGCATCTGGAACTGACGCCCGTGTATCTCGCGGACTCCCGCAGCACCAAGGCCGCCGTCGCCCCGGACACCCGTCCGGGGCGGCGGCCGGCCGCTGTGCCCGGCACCGTGCTGGCCCTGGGTGCGGTCAGCCTGATCACGGACATCTCCTCGGAGATGGTCACGGCCGTCCTGCCGCTCTACGTGGTCGCGGGCCTCGGCCTGTCGCCGCTCGGTTTCGGTCTCCTTGACGGCATCAACAACGGCGTCGGCGCCCTGGTCAGACTGGCCGGCGGTCACCTCGCCGACCGGGGAGGCCGCCGGCACAAGGTCGTGGCAGGCCTTGGCTACGGCCTGTCGGCGGTGTGCAAGCCGCTGCTGCTGCTCGCCCACACCCTCCCCGTGATCAGCGCCGTGCTCGCGGTCGACCGCACCGGCAAAGGGCTGCGCACCGCCCCCCGGGACGCGATGATCTCGCTGGCCACCCAACCCGAGCACCGAGGCCGGGCGTTCGGGGTGCACCGGGCCATGGACACCACCGGCGCGCTGCTCGGCCCGCTCGTCGCCTTCGCCGTGCTACGGGCCACCGTCGACGGATACGACGCGGTCTTCGCGGTCAGCGGCTGCGTCGCCATGCTCGGGGTCCTCGTGCTGGTGCTCTTCGTGCCCCGCCACATCACCCCCGACAGTTCCGTACGGCTGCCCGAACCGGCCCGGCCGGCGCTGCGCGATTCGCTCGGGTTGCTGCGCCGCCCCGAGCTGCGCAGGCTCACCCTGTGTGCGGCCCTGCTCGGTCTCACCACCGTCAGCGACTCCTTCCTCTATCTGCTGCTCCAGCGCGAAGGCGACCTGTCCGCCGATCTGTTCCCGCTGCTGCCGCTGGGCACCGCCGCCGTCTTCCTGATGCTCGCCGTCCCGTTCGGCGCACTCGCCGACCGCATCAGCCGCCGACGGCTCTTCCTGGCCGGCCACGGCGTCCTGCTGCTCGGCTACGGTCTGGTGCTTTCCCCGTGGCACGGCGTCCCGGCCGTGGTCGTCGTCCTCGTGATGCACGGCACCTTCTACGCCGCCACCGACGGAGTTCTCGCGGCCGCCACCGCCGGCGCCGTGCCGGCACAGCACCAAGGTGCCGGGCAGGCGCTGGTCGGCACCGGCCAGGCGCTGGCCCGGTTCACCTGTTCGCTCGCCTTCGGCGCGGCCTGGAGCCTGTGGGGCGGGCGAACCGCACTCGCCGTCACCGCCGCCGCACTGGCCATTAGCGCGGTCGTAGCCTCGTTCGTCCTTCGTCCCGCCGATGAGGTGTCCACATGACCAGAACCACCCGCCTGGTGATCCTGCTGATCGCCGTCCTGCTGCTTGGGAGTGTCGGCACCGGGGCGGTGCTGTACGCCGCCCACCGGTCGGGGATGCGTGACCAGCAGCAGGCGAACGGTCCGACCGTGCGGGCCGGTACCGTCTCGCTCCGGCCGACGGCCGACCGTCGGCTGCTGGTGCGAAACCTGGCCTGGGGCCCGCACCGCGACGAGATCGCCACCGTGCCCGCCGACGATCCGCAGGGGCCGCGCACCGCGTCGGGCGTCAAGTGCCTGCGTTTCCACGCGGCGGCCGGTACCGGCATCTGCCTGCAGGCCGTGCACGGTGCGCTGCGGGACACCTACCGGGCGGTGGTACTCGACTCGCACCTGCACGAGCTGCACCACTTCCCGGCAGCCGGCATCCCCACCCGGGCCCGGGTCTCACCCTCCGGCCACCTGGTGGCCTGGACGGTCTTCGTCAGCGGAGACTCCTATGCCGGCACCAATTTCTCCACCCGCACCGCCATCGTCGACACCCGAACCTGGGCCATCGACGACAACCTGGAGACCTTCGGCATCATCAAGGACGGCCGGCCGTACCGCGCCGCGGACATCAACATCTGGGGTGTCACCTTCGCCGACGACACCCGCTTCTACGCCACACTGGCGACCGGCGGCCGGACCTACCTGGTCCGCGGCGACGTCGCCGCACGCACCCTCACCACCCTGCACCGCAACGTCGAATGCCCCTCCCTCTCGCCCGACGGCACCCGAATCGCCTACAAGAAACGCGTCAAGGGAGCCTCTCCCGACGCCCCCTGGCGGCTGTACGTCCTCGACCTGCACACCATGAAGGAGACCCCGACCGCCGAACAGCGCAACATCGACGACCAGGCTCTGTGGGCCGACGACTCCACCCTCGTCTACGCCCTTCCCGGCGACTACGGCTCAGACCTGTGGACCGTCCCCGCCAACGGCACCGGCACGGCCCGCCGACTGATGACTTCGGCTGTCGCCCCCGCCTACCTGGGGTGACAGGCCGGGGCGGGGCACGGCGATCACCGCCTTCACCAGCCCCCTGAGCAGGCCTTCCTCCCCCCCAGGTTGACGCCTACCGAACAGGCCCGGGCCACCAGTGACTCGGCGACTTGGCGGTCGAGCTCAGCCAGGCTCGCCAACTCGACCCCGTGTTTTTTCGATGTTCGAACTCTCACGGGGCCGTTCGTACTTGCTCCCCAGTAATGATCCTTCCCGGCAGAGGCGACAACACGGGCCACGGGTCACTCCGTGCCTTACCCAGCCTTGAGTCAGCGGGCTGCCGACGCCGGCGGCCGCTGCTTTACCGCAGCGCCCGATTCGGTGCGGGTGAGGGTGGCGGTGATCGGATCACTGGGCGGCTCCCGGGTGGATCGGGCGCGCCGTCCGGGGCGGGATCGCGCACGCGATGGCGTAGGAGCGGTGCTCCGATCCGCATGACCATCGCGGCGAATCCGCACGTGCGGATGCCTGACACCGGTGGGGCGGGGTACGCGCTCAAGTAGAGGTACGCGGCGGCGTGTGGGGCACCGAGGAGATGACGGCACGGTGTCGACTGCGCAGATCACTGACCGGTTCGAGGTGAGCATGGCGCACCCCTACCTGCGGGAGGGCATGATGGGGCGCGCCACCTTCAGCCTGTTCGTTCGGAAGCTGCCTGCCGAGCGGGGATTCCTGGTGGCCGCCGGCCTCGAGTCGGCACTGGAGTACCTGGCGCGGTTGCGGGTGACGGCCGAGGGCGTTGCGGTGTGCGCGGAGGCCTTGGGACGGCCGTACGCCGAGTTGGAGCCGTTCTTGGGAATGGAGTTCACCGGGGACGTCCGGGCGATGCCGGAGGGGCGGATCGTGCTCGCGGGCGAGCCGTTGCTGGAGGTGACGGCGCCGCTGCCGCAGGCTCAGCTGGTGGAAGGCGATGTGCGGATCCTGGTCAGCGGCGGGCTCGACGAATACGCGATCGCCGACCTTGTACGGGCGGGCGCGCCGGTCGACCTGTTCGCGGTCGGCACCAAGGTCGGGGTGTCGGCGGACGCGCCGTATCTGGACTCCGCATACAAGATCGTCGAGTACGAGGGGCGGCCGCTGATGAAGCTCTCCTCGGCCAAGGTGACCGCCCCCGGCGCCAAGCAGGTCTTCCGGTCTCCTGGTTTCGCGGACATCGCGGCACTCGTCGGCGAGCCCACGCCGCCTGGTACGACGCCGCTGCTGCACCCGGTCATGCGGGACGGGCGGAGCACCGGCCCGCCGCCGTCGCTCGCCGACACCCGGGAGATCCTCGCCGAGAACATCAAGAGGCTGGCGGAGACCGCCCGCCGCATCCGAGACCCGGTGGCGCCGCAGGTCACGGCGTCGGCGAAGCTGACCGAGCGGGTGCGCCACGGCCTGGAGTCGAGCAGGCGGGAGCCATGAACGGGTCGGTCAGGATCGGGCGGCTGTTCGGGGTGCCGCTGCGCATGCATTGGACGGTCCCGGTACTGGTCGTGCTCCTCGGCTACGGTCTGGGCGGCCAGACCCTGCCGGACTGGGCACCGGGCCGATCGCACATCGTGTACACGGTGGCGAGTGCGGTGGGGACGGTACTGCTCGTGCTGAGCCTGCTGCTGCACGAGGCCGCGCACGCCGTCACCGCCCGCCGGGGAGGCGTGCAGGTGGAGGACGTGACGCTGTGGGCGATGGGCGGGATGACACGGATGGGGCGGCCGAAGACCGCACGGCTGGCTCTGTGGGTGGCGGTGAGCGGGCCACTGACCAGCCTGGTCATCGCGGGCGTGGCGCTGGGCGCGGGGATCGGGCTGCATGCGGTGGGCGGCTGGGCGGCCGTCCCGGCGGCCCTGCTGGTGTGGCTCGGCTGGGCGAACCTGCTGCTGGGCGCGTTCAATCTGCTGCCCGCCATCCCGATGGACGGCGGCCGGGTGCTGCACGCGCTGCTGTGGTGGCGCACCGGGGACCGGGACCGATCCGCTCAGATCGCCGACCGCGGCGGACAGGTGATCGGCGTGCTGCTCATCGCCGTCGGCTGGGTCGCCTTCGCCCGCGGAGCACCCGGCGGGCTGTGGCTGGCGCTGATCGGCTTCTTCATCACGATCACCGCGGCCGCCGAGCGTCAGCACGCCACGCTCACCACCGTCCTGCGCGGTGTGCGGGTGGCCGACGCCATGTCCCACCCGGTGGCCACCGGACCCGACTGGCTCACCGTCGAGCGGTTCATCCACGAGGTGGCGGTCAACTCCCACCACTCCGCGCTGCCCCTGCTCGACATCAATGGCGAGCTCAGCGGCATGGTGACCATGCGCCAACTCGCCACCGTACGCGGCCCTGACCGGGAGACCCTGCGCGTACGCGAAGTGGCGACCCCGGTGTCCCAGTGCACGCTGGCCACCCCCGACGAACTGCTCATCGACGCCTTCGACCGGGTCCGCCCCGCCGGCGGGACGCGGATCCTCGTCCTGGATCAGGGACGCCGCCCGGTGGGCATCGTCACCGGGCACGACATCCACCGGCTCGCCCAGCAGCACGCGCTGGGCGGCGACTTACAGGCGTGAACACCGCCCTTCACGGAACACGCAGGCACACGTCGGAAATGGTTCGTGGAGGTGGCGACCATCGACGGATCCCGGCTCTCCGCACGTAAACAGCAGATCCTGGCCCAGATCGAGAGCGCCCTCAGTCAGGACGAGCACCTGGAACGGGAGCTACGCACCCTCCACATGAGCGTGGGGGCGATGTTCGCGGACGGGATACGCCGGAGTCGCACGGCAGTGCTCGCCGTGCTGGCGGTCACCTCGGGGCTTCTGCTGGTGGTAGCCACCCGTACGCCGACGGCCTCCATCGCCGCCTTCGCCGTGACATGCGCGGCGACCCCGGCGCTTGGCGTCAGCGTCGTGTACGCGTGGGCCCGCCGCCCGGGTCGGCCGTAATCTCACCGGCCGGTCGACCCGGACTGTTGCGGCTCAACCTGTTGCAGCAGCAGGCGCGCCCGCGCGACAGCCTCCTCGGCGACCCGCAGCCGTGTAGACGCACACCGTGTACTGCGCGTCCTTCAACCAGCGCCGCAGATCCGGGCCACCGGCCCGGCCAGAGGACAGCGGGGCGGTCGCCAACGCGGACGTGAGGCAAGTCAGCGAACGGGCCCGGCTGCGCGGGCTCGGGCAGGTCGGCAGCCTGGGCCCCGGCAGGCGGTCCGCGAAGACCCGATCCCGGCGGGCGAGTAGACGGGCATGGAGTGAGCGCGCGCAGCACACGTGAGGGACCGTGATGCAGCGGATTCGGGCCTCTGACACCGGCGGACGTTAGGGGCGGCCTACCGCGGGTAGCCGCTCGGTAGAGACCGGAGGTGACCCGGCATGCTGTTCCTCGGACTTCTTCTACTCGCCGCAACCGCCGCCTTCACGGGGCTGGCGATCTCCGACAACCTCGGCGGCGGACCCCACTACACGGTGTCCGTGCTCGGCACCGACATCGCCACCATGACCACCCTGGCGATTTTCTGCGCCGGGCTCGCCCTGGCTCTGATCTTCTCGCTGGGCTTGTGGATGGCCACCGGGGGCGCCATGCGCCGGCGCAGCCGAAGGATACGGATGCGCGACGAACGCGACGCGCTGGCCGCCCGGCTGTCGGAGCGTGAGGCGGCCGCAGGGCCGCAGGCGTCGGCGACCACTGGCCAGGCGGGACCGGTGGCGCCCACACTGCCGGCATCGGAGCCCGCGGGGGCGCCCGGACCGCACCGGCACCGCGGCAGGCGGATCCACATCTTCGGCCACTGAGGCAATGCGGACCTGACGGCCGAGCGGCGGGTCACCCGGTGCGTGGGCACCGGCCGCGGTAGCCACCCGATGGCGGAAACGCCGGGCAGGCCGGCGCACCGGAGGCTCACGCCGGGCGGACATGGATCGCCCAGCCGAGGGTGAGGCGTCCCCAGGGGGACAACGTACTCCGTGATGCAGAACAGCTCTTGCCAGGAAAGATCTGCCGCGCGGCATTACAGCGACGCGCTCGACGGGGGCCCTCCCCTGCCAGGTGGGGTGATGGCAGCCTGGGCCACCAGTGGCGGAGCGGTGCTGGTGGACCGCGAACGCACCCGATGGCCCGCCTCGCCGACCAGGCGGCTGGCGACGGAAAACAAGACGTCAGCAACGTTGTCGCCGCGTCCAGTTGTCCGCTGCCGACTATCACTTCTCGGGCCGGGACCCCTGGGGTGGGGTGTCGGCGTGCCTGGCCCTGCGACAGGCCAGGCGGCGACTGCCGGTGCGAGCCCGGTCCGTGGCGTCGATCCCGCACACGGCCAATGCCCGCTGCTGAGTATCTCGGCATCGGGTGATAGCCGGCCGCCTAACCACGTGTGGATGCTCCGCACCCTGACGACGCCCCCAACATCGACGCACTCCTCGCAGGGGCCCCGGGCGCCCCTGCATCCGATGCCGGGTGACCGGGCGGCTGCGGAACGGGTGTTCCAGGCCGCCGCGGAACCGGGTGGCGCTCAGGCGTGGTCGACCAGTTGCGCCTGGCCCTGCTGGCGGGCGCAGTGGCCACAGCAGAAGAACTGCCCGTCCGACTGGAGGCCGTGGCCCAGGATCCGGCACTGACAGTTCGCACACACCGGAGCCATCCGCTGTGCCGCGCACTCCAGGCTGTCGAAGATGTGGACGGACCCGGCAGCTCGCACCTCGAACGCCATCTCGTAGTCATTGCCGCATACGTCGCACACTGCCATGGGTGATCACTCCTCGCGCTACCTGAGAGCTCTTCCAGAAACACCACGAGCCTGAGCCGAGCGTTGCTGCGACGCAAGGCAACCGGCGGCATCGGCGTGCCCGTTCACTCACCTGGTCGCGCCCAGTCATTTCGGCCCGGGTGACAGGCGTACGACGAGGTCGTCGCCCTTGACGAGGATCCGCGCCACCGTTTGCTCCCTCCCTTCCACAACAGCTCCGGCTTCACTGCGGCGCAGGCGATGAACGCGACGACGCCGACCGACCAGCAGCGAAGTGCCGACGGCGCCGAGCGACAGCGCGGAGCCGTGGGGCCTGCCTACAGTGCCGAGGTGAGCCTGGGTGCAGTCCGAACAGGAGTACGTCCGCGGCGTTGACGGTGAGCGCGTCCGGCGAGCCGATGTCGACGGCCAGCGAGACGTCGTCGCCCGGCCACAGGGCGGCGAGGATGCCCGGGGGTACCCGCTGCTAGGCGTCGTGTCCGGCAGCGCGGCCGTCGTCTTCGCCTCGGAGGTGAACACCGGAACAAAAGGCCCTTTCTTCCGGTGCCGGACGACGAGCACGGGAACCGCGGCGCCGGGCTGCGCGTTCACCGCCGTGCTGGCGAGCGAACGGATTACGACGCTACGGGTTCTGCTCCAGGCACGCCGACGAGTAAGGCTGATCGTGGGCGAGAAGGACGCAGGGGCAAAGGGCCTGGACATCGGGCACCCGTCGCAGCACGATCTGCGCCGGATCATGGACGCCATCCTGCATGGCGACCGGACCGACATCCCTGGCGCTATCTGCCGCACGACTTCACTCCGTGGGAAACCGTCTACGGAGACTTCGCCACAGGGCAGAAGGACGACGTCCTCGACCAACTCAACGGTCTCCTGCGCCAGTTGGTGCGCGAGGCGGAAGGCCGGAACGCCGAGCGTCGACCACGGCGCCCGCCTCGACGTCGACGGGCGCCATGGACCGGGATGGGGCCGCGGCGGACCCTGGATGTGAAGGACCAGGGGCCCGCACTCGGGCCTGCCGGATGCGATCAACACCGGGGCGGGTGACCCTGTTGTCATATCGCGCGGAACACTGCCGTGCCTGCTCGACCGAAGCCCCGCGCGGCACTGGCGCGCCACGGCACGGGCCGCTTCAACATACGCCCTGGTCAGCAGCCATCCCGAGATCACAAGGAGATCGTCATGACCATCCAGGCCGCCGGTGGCCTCGTTCTGGAGCCTGCCTCCCAGCAGATCGCCGATGCCACGTCGAAGCCGCCCTTCCTCTACGAAATAGGGCCCGAGAAAGCCCGCAAGGTACTCGACGACATACAGGCGGAGCCGATCGACAAGCTTTCCGTCGACTCGGAGTGGATCACGGTTCCCGCCGAGGTCGGTGACGTCCGTGTCCGCATCGTCCGGCCGAAGAACGCCGCATCGCCCCTCCCGGTCATCCTCTACATGCACGGCGGAGGCTGGATCCTTGGCAACGCCGACACCCACGACCGGCTGGTGCGCGAACTGTCGGACGGGGTGCGAGCCGCTGTTGTGTTCGTCGAGTACGCCCGCTCGCCCGAGGCTCACTACCCCGTGGCGATCGAACAGGGTTACGCCACCGCCCAGTGGATCGTGCGCGAAGGGGCTGCTCACGGCCTCGACCCGGACCGCATCGCGGTGGCGGGCGACTCGGTCGGCGGCAATATGACCGCCGCACTGGCTCTGATGGCCAAGGAGCGCGGCGACGTCCGCTTCGTACACCAGTCCATGTACTACCCGGTCACCAACGCCGACATGGACACCAAGTCCTACTCCGACTTCGCCACGGGTTACTTCCTCACGGCCAAGGCCATGGAGTGGTTCTGGGACGCCTACGTGCCGGAACGTTCGCAGCGCAGCGAGATCACCGCCTCTCCTCTGAAGGCGGACCTCGACCAGCTCGCCGGGCTGCCGCCTGCCTTCGTCATCGTCGACGAGGCTGACGTCCTGCGCGACGAGGGCGAGGCATACGCCGCCAAACTCCGCGCCGCGGGCATCGACGTCACCACGGTCCGCTACGACGGGATCACACACGACTTCATGATGCTCAACCCGCTCAGCGACACCCACGCCACACGTGCGGCCGTCGCCCAGGCCATCGCAGTGCTCAGCGCCGCCCTGGGAACGAACGAGGAAGCGTAGGTATGCGAAGTCGGCTCCCGTGGCCCGGCGACCATGCCCAGCCGAGACTCGTTCAGCCCCGCGACTCGCGACAGGGTCCACCGCTCGTCAGACACCCGTGGAGCACGGCCTCTTTAAGCAACTCGAGTTGCAGCGTTAAGCAACTCGAGCCGCAGCACAGCGAACTCCCCTGCCGAGACCTTCGGCCTTCGCCGGTCTGGAAAGCCGCAACGAGGCGACACCGCCCTCGCGCCAGGACCGGCGCCACCTCTCCACGGCCCGCAGACTGACCCGAAGATCTTTTGCGATCACCGCGTCCTTCTCACCCCGCCCAAAGCCTTCGGCGGCGAGCATGCGTACCCGCTCACGCGCGGCCTGCCCCTGCGGTGTGTGTGAGACCACCACCCTGCGCGTACCTCATGACTCCGAAGTACCGAAGGGATCACCCAATGTCACCCCCGACAACCCAGCGGAAGGGTCAGTAGCCGGTGTAAGCCGCTCAGTCACAGCTCTTTCGGGCCGTTGCGGCCTCCAGCAGCAGGAGGCCAGAGACGACAGGAGGCCAGCTGGTGAGCAGCCTGTGCTCAATGCCGGTTGGCCATTTTGCTCAGAGATAGTTGGCCACGGCGGTCTCGATCCCCCGATCCCCCGGACAAGACCGATCAAGCAGTTTCGACGACATCGTCGTCACTCTCTGCGCTCCCCCTTTGACCGTTCGCCGGTCAGGGTGTGCGCAGTCAGACGCGACGACGAGTGGCAAGAACGTCCCGATAGCCTCAGGTCGAGGCCCGCGCAAGACCGTAGACAGCTTCTCACCGCCCACCGACACCTCAGCGCCCTGTGTCAGTCGTTGGGAATGCTCAACGTCACCGCAGGCGGCTGGTAAGGCGATCCCAGCGGGAGCGGGTGGCACCGAAGTGAGTCTCGTGTGTCCAGATGTGGGTGCACGACGGGCACTGCAGGTGGAGCAGGCTGCCGGTGTTGGAGAGCAGGTAGCGCCAGTGTTCGTAGCATGTACGCCCCTGCTCGCAGGTGGCGCACCCACGACTGTCGTCGCAGTTCGGGCAGGCCACCCAGGCGCGGCGCCCAATGTCGGCCTGCGGGTCAAGCGGCAGCATGACCGCCCCCTTTCCGCGGGAGCACACCGGCCGAGACCAGCTCGTCGTAGATGCGCTGCTGCTCCGCGCTGAGGCCGGAGTACAGCAGCTCATACGCCTCTTCCTCGCCGCGCAGGGCCGCGATTGGGTCCCAGTCGGGGCCGAGAGCGGCCAGAACATGAGCCCGCCGGAGCATTTCGTGTGAGCTCAGGTCCACGGCCAAGTCGACCACCGCGGGGGTGCCGGGTCGGTCCGCCGCAGGCCTGATCGCTGCGGCCGGTTCGTCCGGTTCGCCAGGAAGGTTGGGGCCGTGGGAGGGCATGCGACCGAACCTAGGTAAGCCTTGCTCGCTCCGGCAAGAGCAGGTGGGAGAAGTCACACCATGTCCGCGACAGCAGCGGCGCCCAGCGCGGCACCAGCAGCTCAGCCGCCTCCGCGTCACCACGTCGCCGATGCCGGTGGCCACGTGGCGCCACCGGGTACCGGAGCGAGGGAGAGCTGCTTCGGCGCCTCCTCCGGATCGCGTGCTGTACGACCGAGGTCCGGCCGTTCACGTTCTGGAGGCACGAAGGGAAAGGGGCCGATCGCCCTGGTCGGGCACTCCTACGGGGGCGCCGTGATCACCAACGCTGCGGCCGGCAATCCCAACGTCAAGGCCCTCGTCTACCTGGCCGCGTTCGTCCCGGACAAGGGCGAGAAGCTCGGCGAGCTCATCACCAAGTATCCGGACAGCGAGATCCAGGCCGCGCTCAATCCCGTGCCCTACCCCAACCCCGACGGCAGCACGGGCACCGACCTGGCCGCCTGGCGCACCATCCCCTCCTGGGGCATCGTCGCGGGCGCCGACAAGGCGATTCCCCCGGCCCTGGAGCAGTTCGAGTACAAGCGTGCCGACTGGCCGGCGGGCTGGAGCCGCCACCAGCCACTCTCCCGGGCCGACGGACACAGCGTTGCGTCATCGGCGTCGAGATCCAGGCCCGGGCCTCGTAGCGCAGGAAGGGGCGGCCGTCGTGACTGAAGGTCACCTTCTGCGCGTACCCGAAGTCCCCGGTGAGCGTCAGCCGGTCGGCTATGTGGATCCGGTCGGTCCCCACAAAGTATCTACACGGGCGGTGCAAGGGGCGTCACCGAAGGTTTCGGTGACGCCCCTCATGTGCCGATCGGCAGGGCTGCTTTCGCCTATCCCGCACCTTGATCCACTAGCCGAGGGTAGGCCCGTCGCTCTTGCGTGACGGCACGCATCCCTCGTTGCCCGGTTCAGGCAGTGGCCAACGCGCACTGGCCGCGGTCGGCCTTCATCGGGCCGGCGGCGGTTGGCCGAACGTCGAAGTCGAACATGGCGGTGGGTACGTACAGCGAGCAGCAGGCGTTGGGGATGTCGACGATGCCGCTGATGCGTCCCTCTATCGGGGAGGAGCCAAGCAGCAGGTAGGCCTGCTCTCCGCTGTAGCCGAACTTCTTGAAGTACTCCACGGCGTTGAGGCAGGCCCGGCGGTAGGCCAGCGTCGCGTCGAGGTAGTAGTTCGTGTCCGTGTCGTGGTCGACGGAGACCCCGATGAACGTGAGGAACTCCGTGTACCTCGGCTCGACGTTGCCCGGAATGAACACGGGGTTGGTAGAGATGCCGTACGTCTCCATGCCGCCCTTGATCAGGTCGACGTGGAAGTCGATGAAGCCGCCCATCTCGATGGCGCCGCAGAAGGTGATCTCTCCGTCGCCCTGGCTGAAGTGCAGGTCGCCTCCCGAAAGCTTGGCGTCCTTGACGTGTACGGGGTAGAAGACCCTCGATCCACGAGTGAAGTTCTTGATGTCCTGGTTGCCTCCGTTTTCGCGGGCGGGCACCGTGCGTGCGCCTTCCTCAGTGATGCGGCGTGCGAGGTCTCCGGTGGCCGTGCCGGCGAGCGCGTTGGTGATGTCCGGCGGTACGGCGAGGGGCGGGACACGGTTGGGGTCCGTGTCGATCAGCGCCTGCTCGCGGGCGTTCCAGCGGGCGAGCATCTCGGTGGACGGGGCGACTCCGAACAGCCCGGGGTGGGTAATGCCGGTGAAGCGAATCCCGGGAAGGTGGCGAGAGACGGCCTGCTGTCCGTGGAAGTCCCATATCGCCTTGTACGCGTCAGGGAAGTAGTCAGTCAGGAAGCCTCCGCCGTTGGCCTTGGCGAAGATGCCGGTGTAGCCCCAGCCCTGTCCTGCCGCGCCCCCGGTCTGCTGCGGCACGGGGCCGAGGTCGAGGATGTCGACGACTAGCAGGTCGCCTGGTTCGGCGCCCTCCACGCCTATCGGGCCGCTGAGCATGTGAGGGATGGTCAGGTCGATGTCGCGTACGTCGTTTGCGGTGTCGTTGTTGCCGACCTGGCAGTCGGTCCAGTCGCGGCACTCCATGCGGAACTCCGCTCCTGGCTTCACCATGGCGACGGTGGGGACATCCGGGTGCCACCTGTTGTGGCCGGGCACAGCCTGGTCACGCATCGACTTGGTTTGGTCAACCTTGAATATGACTTCGGGCATGACGGCGTCTCGTTTCTGATTGAGTCAGGATGTTGTGCCCGTACTTCCGGCCGATCCGGCTGGGGCCGGCTGTCGCGTTTTCCTGGTGAGTGGCCACAACGCCGCGAAGACGACGACACCGAAGACCCCGAGGGCGATGGCGATCTCCGTGGTGTGCTTCCAGTAGCCGGAGAGCAGCAGCGCCGCTGGAATGACTCCGGTGACCCAGCCCTCAATCGCCGTCACCCAGCCCACATAGTCGGACAGCTCCTTCTTCTTGAGGCCGAGCAGCAGGAAGAACAGGAACCACAGGAAGGCCCAGTAGAGCCAGATGACTCCGAACGGGTAATCCTTGAAGAGGTGGAAATTGACGAACGAATACCCCAGGGCCACGATTGACACAAACAGGGAGTAGTAGCCGACGCAGATATTGTCGATGCCGGCGAGGAGGACAATTCCCACGTAGAGGTAGGTGAATCCGAATAGATAAATACCGGATGCCGCCAGGATCTTGGCCTGGTCGTCACCTGCAGTGAAGATGAGGTAGGTCGGTGTGAGCACCTGCAGTGCACCCACGAAGAGGTTGAACACTGCTGCGGACTTGGCGTCGACCTTTCCCAGCAGCAACAGCCCGTTCAGGAACAACACCGCACCGACGAAGAGCAGTCCCACATTGCCCACGGGGACGCACCTCCTAAGTCCGCGTGGGAGACGGAATTGTCGAAACCCGCCTGAGACGTTCCGCCTTGTCGACCACCGCCCTCAGGGCCGCGGCAACCGCGAGAGCGCGGGGTGCGGGCGTCGTGGCGCCCTTCTGCCCGGCGGCACTTCGGAAACCACTGCCGGGGCATCACGGGACTGCTCCGCCCGCTCATGGAGAGCGGCGACCGTGTGCGAGGTCAGCGTGAGGCCGGGCGACGAGTACACACGTCTTGCAGTGCCCGCGCAAACAGGGCAGCCGTAAGCGGTGGGCGCGGTCCCGATCGCCAACTTCACGTCGAAAGGCCCACAACGGCTGCACAGGTACTCATAGGTTGCCATCACCACTCCGAGTTCCGGTGGACGCTGGACAACCCCGGGAATGAGGCGCGACACTCTCGTGGGCGCACGTCACAATTCTCCTTCTTCCCTTTCAAGGAGACGACTTGACCGTGGGCGTGTCAAGTCCCGGACGGCCGGGCCGCTGTGTTCGCCGGACGCCGTTTTCCGGGCGGTCCGATGGCGGGTCTCAGAATGCCCCTGCTGGGCCTCAGAACGCCGCGTCGGCCAGCCCGGCCGCAGCCGCCGAAAAAGCCACCACAGGGCTCTGCACCCCGCACAACAGCATTTTCCCGACCTGCCCTTGCTGGCACAGGCGGACCAACTCGTAACTGAATGTGGAGAACGTCGTGTAGGCGCCGCAGAAACCGACGCCGGCGATCTTCGGGATCTGCTCCGGCAGCACGTGCCGCGCGCCGAGGCCCACGATGAGCACCAGGACAAATGAGCCGGTGATATTGATCAGCCATGTGCCACGAGGGAACGAGCCGGGTTTTTGGTACTGCACGTATTGGTCGAGTACGTAGCGCGGTCGCCCCGAGCGCGGCTGCCGCCCCGACGGCGAGCAGAGTGATCATCGCGCCCGCCAGTACCGGGTCCGGGTGCGGGCTCCGCGTCCGGGCCAGCGTCTTCCGGCCGATGGTGGCCCAGAACGGTGGCGGCCAGGCCGGCGAGGAGACTGCCGAGGACGTTGAGCGCCGCGACGGCGTAGTGGCCGTTGCCCAGCAGGTGATCGGTGTCGACCATCCAGGTCGAGAACGTGGTGCAGGAGCCGAGGAACCCCACGGCGGCGAGCGGTCGCAGGTACCGGGCCCGTTGCCGGAGCTCCAGCACGTACACGAGCAGCAGCGCCAGTAGGAACGCCCCGGACACATTGACGGCGAACGTCGTCAGCGGAAACGTCCCCGCCGGCGCGGGAAAGGCGAGCCCCAGTCCGTAACGGGCCGACCCGCCCAGCAGCCCACCCAGCGCGACCGCCGCCAGGAAACCCCCGTGCAGACGGGATCGGAACGACTCGCATTCAGGCCTCAACGAAACGACCCGTGTCTCTGTCCAGTGGCACACCTACCCCATTATCAAGGGGGTTGCCGCTATCGACGGGGATTGCCGCACCCACTCCCACTCGACTAAAATTCAAGATCATCGGTGCCGATCGGTTTCAGGTGCCCGACCGGTTTTCCGGAGCAATGGCCCCACCGATGGAGGACGGCCATGGCAAAGATCCTTGCAGTGCTCTATCCGGATCCCGTGGGCGGATATCCACCCGACTACGCCCGCGACGAGATTCCTACCATCACCGGCTATCCGGGCGGTCAGACCGCGCCGACCCCGCAAGCCATCGATTTCACCCCGGGACAGCTCCTCGGCTGTGTCTCAGGAGAACTGGGACTGCGCAGCTTCCTGGAGGAGCGGGGCCACACGTTTGTCGTCACGTCCGACAAGGAAGGCGCGGACTCCACGCTGGACCGCGAGCTGCCCGACGCCGACGTGGTGATCTCGCAGCCCTTCTGGCCCGCCTATCTGACCCCCGAGCGGATCACCGCCGCGCCCCGGCTCAAGCTGGCGATCACCGCGGGGATCGGGTCGGACCACGTCGACCTGCCGAGCGCGATCGCCCACGGCATGACCGTTGCGGAGGTGACCTACAGCAACAGCATCAGCGTGTCCGAGCACGCCGTCATGCAGATCCTCACCCTGGTGCACAACTACCTGCCCGCCCACGAGTGGGTGAGCACCAAGAAGGGCTGGAACATCGCCGACAGCGTCTCGCGCGCCTACGACCTCGAAGGAATGGACGTCGGCGTCCTCGGCTCCGGCCGTATCGGCCAGGCAGTGCTGCGCCGCCTCAAGCCGTTCGACGTAAGGCTGCACTACAGCGATGTGCACCGGCTGCCCCAGGAGGTGGAGGAGGAGCTGGAGCTGACCTGGCATCCCGACGTCCGGTCGCTGGCGCCCGCGGTCGACGTGCTGTCGATCCACACCCCCCTGCATCCGCAGACGCAGAACCTCTTCGACGACGAACTGATCGGGGCGATGAAGCGCGGTGCGTACATCGTCAACACGGCACGCGCGCTGATCGTCAACCGCGATGCCGTGGTGCGGGCCCTGAACAGCGGCCAGCTGGCCGGGTACGCCGGTGACGTCTGGTATCCGCAGCCGCCACCGCCCGACCATCCCTGGCGCACGATGCCGTACGAGGCGATGACACCGCACGTGTCCGGTTCGACCCTCTCGGCGCAGGCGCGCTATGCCGCCGGCACCCGGGAGATCCTGGAGAGCTGGCTCGATGGGCGCCCCATCCGCCCGGAGTACCTGATCGTCGACGGCGGCGGGCTTGCCGGGACGGGAGCGCGCTCCTACACGGTCGCCGGATAGCGAATGGGAGCCGTAACGGCGGAGTGCCGCCAAGCAACGGCGACGCCTCTGATCAGCGCCTTACTTACTGGCGATCTGACAATGCCGGCTCAGAAACAGTCGGCGGACAGGAAATCCGCAGAAGATCTATCGGAAGATCCAGCCGAAGATCCACCACGTGAGTGGGCAATGGGCCTTCGGCTGTGTCGTGCCGGTTGCGAGCCCGTGCCTGCCGTGATCCGACTCACTCCGAATCTGCTGGCGGGGCGCGACCGAGACCCTTAGCGTGCTGAATAGACAGATATTTTTCCTATGCGGACGCACCGGCGCCGCGCATACTGTTTCGCAAGAAAACCAAGGCGAACTCCGGAAAGGTGGATCAGTGAGCAACATGGACGCCGTGTGGGTACGGGGCGTGAACGGCATTCAGATGCATCACGTGACCGACCTTCAGGATGCCGGCAGATTTTTGGGCAACGCAGCGATGGCACTGCGGGCCGCGCACGTAAGGACCGGCGCCGACCGGTTCTCCAACATCGCCGCCGAGCTGAAGAGCCTGGTGGAGCGAGTGCGGGAGCTGGAGGACGAGGCGCGGTCGAGCATGCACGACCTGCACTCCACCGACCCCGAGCGGTTCGTCCGCTGCCGGGACGGTCACGAGCCGTGGCCTGGTGAGATCCCGGCGGGATTCATCCCGCGCCACACCTGCAAGGACGAGTGCCTTTACCACGATCGTCAGGTCCTCGAAGCCATCACGCAGTGCACCTGCGGCCGGCCGCCGTGCCGGGCGTGCGAGATCGGCGGAGAGCTCTGAGAAGCTCGAGCGGGTGCGGAGCAAGGTACGCGATTGCCGACGGCGAGGTCATACCCGACGCGGACGAGCCCAAAGTCGTTTTCTGTATGGACTAGTTCGGGCCGCTCAACCTGATACCCCACCCGGGCCGGCAGTGGGCCGAGCGCGCCGGCAAGCACAAGGACCCCGACCGCGAACCCCGCCGCAGGCGGCGGGCGACCTACAACCGCTACGGCGGAGTGCGGCACCTGTTCGCCGCCCTGGACCTGGCCAAGGACAAGCTCTACGGCCACATCAAGCCGGTCAAGAAGCGCACCCAGTTCGTGGAGTTCTGCCGGTACCTGCGAACCCTCTACCCACTCGGGGTCCGTATCGCGATCGTCTGTGACAACTTCTCCCCGCACTTGACCACGAAGAAGTGCCAGCGGGTCGGCACCTGGGCCACGGCGCACAACGTCGAGATCGCCTACACCCCGACGAACTCCTCATGGCTAAACCGCATCGAAGCCCAGTTCACCGCCCTGCGCTACTTCACTCTCGACGGTACCGACCACGCCAGCCACAAGGAGCAGGGCAGCATGATCCGCCGCTACATCATCTGGCGAAACCGCCACGCCGACGACACCTGCCTACGTCAGGTCGTCGCCCGGGCCAACGTGGCCTGACCCGCGACCACCCGAACGGTCAGTCTTCAGCCCGCGGTCTTGGTTTTGATGAGCGGCGCGTCCCGCGTGAGCTCCCGGAACCCGACGCTGTAGTACAGCCCGCGCGCCTTGGGATGCCCCGGCGCACCCAGGCAGGCGACCGTCATATGAGTGGCCCCGGCCGCCCGCGCCAGATGCATCCCGTGCAGAAGCATCGCCCTTGCCAGCCCCAGACGCCGGTAGTCCGGATGCGTCCCGACCGGCTCGAACTCAGCGGTCTTGTTCGCTTCGTCGAGCCACATGATCGTCGAGGATGCCATCGTTCCGTCCGGCGCCTCCACCAGGATGTGCAGGTCGCCGCGATACCCCACCGTCTGCCGAACGCCCTGGTAGCCCTCGGCCGTGTACGTCGAGGGAGCCCAGGCGTCCAGATGGGCCTGGACCGCAGCCTTCGGCCCGGCCTCGTCGGCGGTGCGGAACCGGAATCCGTCTGGCAGTACCGGCTGTTCCACGTCGGTGAGGTCCCGCTCGTTGAGCTGGGTCCAGGACCCGGCGTCGCCGAGTGAGGCCGCGTCGGTCTCATAGCCGTGCACCGCCCATCGCTTCAGGGCGAACTCATCGGCGGCGCTCGGCATCACCGTACGCTCGATGTCCGCAGCCGTACCGTCGTACCAGTCGATCACCTCGTCAACCAGCCCGGCATGGTCGGGATGGACCTGATACGCCAGATGGGCGCCGGTGACGTCCTTCACCGACCCGTCGCTCCGCCTCACCTGGTGCGGAAGATAGGCCCAGCTCCACGCCACCAGATCCCCGCCAGAGAACCACAGTCGACGCGGCCAGCTTGCGCCGTCGCCGGCGAGCCCCTTGCCCCAGTTCCAGGCCAGCTCGCCGAACGTCGCGTCGCTGTTCACCAGGTCCGGACGGGTGGCGGTGACCCGCTGCGCCAGACCCTGCATGAGCTGCACGTCCGCGGCGGTCACAAGCTCGACGTTCGTCATAGTGCGCCACGGTGTCAGGACTCCGCGAAGCCGCCGAACCGTTTTCCGGGGCCGCCGATCGCGGCAGAAGACAGCACAACGCGCGAAGCGCATCGTCGTGGCGGCGCAGCCGATGGCAGGCCGGGCAGCCATGTCCCACGATTACGCCGGCCGACTGCGGACATCGACCGCCGCGCGTCACGACCTACAGGGCGAACGTTGCCTGATACGGCACTAGATGCACGGCAAGCGCCGAAGATCGAAGATTGGAATGCGGCGCTCGTCACAGATCCACAACCCCGGGTCCTCTAGGCAGCGGTGGCGGCAGTGGGCGGGCGAAATCGTGCCAGCAGGCGGCCGATTCCGGCCGCAGCAGGGCACGCGGGCGTTCCAGACGTGAATGGTGGCAGGCCAGAACGACTTCGAGTCGCTCCGTGGGCGGCGTTGCGGCCTACGACACCGGTCCCTTGAGGGGCCGTTCGTGCGACATGAACTTCCTAGTCGCCGCTGCTGTTGGTCCGGCTCAGGCTCCGACGCCGGTTCTTCCCGGAGCGGCGCAGCAGCTCGCCCACGGTGACCGTCACACTCGCCAGGACACGGACCCAGCGGGGCCCGCCGCGCTCCGCCCACACCACACATACACACCCGCCGACGGCGAGCGCCAAGACACCGAGCAGCACCAGAACGGTCACGTTCCCCACCCCTGCATTCGTATTGGTCCTGGTGATCCTCTCAGACCGGGAAAGGGTCCCACGGCGCCCGACCCTTCATCCTGGGGCACCAGAAGGGGGCGGTGTCGGACACGTCCCGGGCCTGCCGCACAACCATGCGCCAGCCCCAACAGATCGGAGAGGTGCGCGAAATGAGGACGAGCCGCCCACCGCAGCCACTGAGCCGACGCACACACCGGAAGCGAGACGAGCTTGAACCGGCCGCGGAAGGCGTCCAATTCGATCGACTCCAGCGGCAGCATCAGCGGTTCCTGCGACTCTGAACTGCCCAACACCACACAGCCGTTCCGTTCCGTGTCACCACGCGCCAAGAGCTCATGACGCGATCATGTCTGGTCTCGTTCGAGGCGTCGCCAGCAGATGAGGCTGCAGGCGAGGGAGATGAAGGCGTCGTGAAATTCGGTGCGGCGTTCCCAACGGACACGCCTACAACATCTTGTTAAGGCCTCTGAAGAGGGCGGAGAACCTCTCGTTCCGCGGCTGCATCCTGCCGGCCCGTGGGAGACCCTCGTGGGCCGACGGTGCCGCCGTACGCGGCGCACCGCCGCTTCGCGAGGCGGTTGTCCGTCCACAGCGGACGACAAAAGGAAAGGCAAGGAGGTTACCCACTCCTTGCCACTCTCAACATATAGCGCACCGGGGGCCTTGCGGCAAGACCCCCATCGTGCCGCAGAATCTCCGGCCGAGGCCAGAACGTGCGGAAATGGGAGTCGCAGAGTGCGTGTGTTGTTGTCGACGTATGGGTCGCGCGGGGATGTCCAACCGATGGCGGGACTCGCGGTGCAGTTGCGGGCACTCGGCGCGGAGGTGCGGGTGTGCGCGCCGTCGGACGAGGAGTTCGCGAAGCTGCTGGCCGGTGTCGGCGTGGAGTTTGTTCCGGCCGCCGAGCCGGTACGCACGCTGGTGACCGGGACGACGCCGCTGCCGGAGGGCCTGCCCCAGCGCGCGGCCGCGTTGGTCTCCGCGCAGTACGAAGCGGTCGCCGCGGCGGCCGAGGGATGTGACGCGGTGGTGGCGACCGGCCTGGTCCCGGCCGTGGCCGGAGCGCGGTCAGTGGCCGAACAACTGGGCATCCAATTCGTGTACGTGGCCTACTTCCCGACCATGCTGCCGTCGCCGCACCACGCGCCGCACCCGCTGCCGGGCCGGCCGTTCCCACCGGACATGACCGACAACCGGGCGCTGTGGGACCTGAACGCCCAGAGCTTCAACGCGCTGTTCGGCCCAGGGCTCAACGCTCACCGGGTGTCGATCGGCCAGCCGCCGGTGGACGACGTCCGCAGCCATGTTTTCACCGACCGGCCGTGGCTGGCGGCGGACCCGATCCTGGGGCCGTGGCAGGAGCCGGCGGACCTCGACGTGGTGCAGACCGGCGCGTGGATCCTGCCGGACGAACGGCCGCTCCCGGCCGAGTTGACGGCGTTCCTGGAGATCGGCGAACCACCGGTGTACGTGGGCTTCGGCAGCATGCCCATGCGCGAATCGAAGGATGCCGCCCAGGTGGCCATCGAGGCGGTGCGCGCGCAGGGCCGCCGCACGATCGTCGCCCAGGGCTGGGCCGATCTTGGCCTGGTCGACGACCGGGACGACTGTTTCGCCGTCGGCGAGGTCAACCAGCAGGCGCTGTTCGGCCGGGTGGCCGCGGTCGTGCACCACGGCGGCGCGGGCACCACGACGACGGCCGCCCGGGCCGGCGCGCCCCAGGTGGTCGTACCCCAGATCGTGGACCAGCCGTACTGGGCCGGCCGAGTGGCCGACCTGGGCATCGGCGCGGCACACGCCGGTCCGACTCCGAACTTCGAGTCCCTGTCGGCCGCGCTCAGGAAGGCCCTGACGCCCGAGACGCGCGCACGAGCGAGGGCCGTGGCCGGCACGATCCGCACCGACGGGGCGACGTTGGCCGCGAAGCTGCTGCTCGAAGCGATCAGCCGAGAAAGGCCGCCCATGTCCGCGTGAACCACGCGGGATCGTCGAGCCAGGACCCAGAACCCGAGAACCTGCACACCCTGGCGAGCTGAACCGACCACGGCCACGGGGGCCACGTCGGGCGGAGCGTTGCTCGTCATGGCCCCCAGGTTCGTCACGTCGGTCCAGACGCCTTGCTGCACGCAATGGTCGCCAGTGACCTCAGATCGGAGCCAACATCGTGAACCTCCTGACTACCAGGGCGTTTGACCTTCCCGACCACCTCTCCCCCAAGGCCGACCCGACGCTGATCGCCGGCGATGAGCAGCACTTCGCGGCCGTCGCGGAGTGCCTCGATCAGTCGATCGCCGATGTGTCCGACCGCCTCGATGCCGAGCGCAGGGCGCCCGGCGGCCTAGGCCAGCAGGCGATGGACCGGGACATGGAGGTCCACCGGTTGACCGCTCGTCTGCGCGCACTACGTCGCTTCGGTCTGGACCTGTGCCTCGGACACATGGTCAGCGCAGACGACCCCGAGCCCGTGTACGTCGGACGACTTGGCCTTACGGACAGCGCGGGTCGTCGGCTGCTGGTCGACTGGCGCTCCCCCGCGGCTGAGCCATTCTTCGGAGCGACCCACGCCAACCCGATGGGTCTGGCGAGCCGGCGCAGGTATCGCTGGACCCGCGGCCGGATCAGCGACTACTGGGACGAGGTGTTCACCTCGGACGGGTTTGCCGGGCACGCCGCGCTCGACGACCAGTCCGCCTTCATCGCCAGCCTGGGCAGCAACCGGTCGACCCGGATGCGAGACGTGCTCGGCACCATCCAGGCCGACCAGGACGCCATCATCCGGGCGGGATCCCGCGGCGCTCTCGTCGTCGACGGCGGTCCGGGTACGGGGAAGACCGTCGTCGCTCTGCACCGCTCCGCCTACCTCCTCTACTCCGACCCTCGCCTCGGTCACCGTCGGGGCGGCGTGCTGTTCGTCGGTCCGCACCGGCCCTACCTGGCCTACGTCGCCGATGTTCTCCCCAGCCTCGGTGAGGAGGGCGTGCAGACCTGCATCCTGCGGGACCTCGTCGCCGAGGGAGCCGCGGCAGCGGTCGAGGCCGACCCGGACGTGGCCCGCCTGAAGTCGTCCGCGAACCTGGTGAAAGCGATCGAGACGGCCGTCAGGTTCTACGAGGAACCGCCCACCAAGGGGATGACGGTCACGACCCACTGGTCCGACATCCGGCTGAGCGCCGACGACTGGGCCGTGGCGTTCGAAGCGGCAGAACCCGGTACCCCGCACAACGAGGCGCGCGACCAGGTCTGGGAGGAGCTGCTCACCATCCTGGAGGACAAGCACGACGACGCCCCGGCCGACCTGCTCCGCAAGTCGCTTCTGCGGAACACGGAACTGCTCACGGCCTTCAACCGCGCGTGGCCGCTGCTCGAAGCGGCCGACCTCGTCGGAGACCTGTGGTCGGTACCCGCGTACCTGCGGATGTGCGCTCCCTGGCTCGACCGCGATGACGTTCAGAAGCTCCAGCGCGCGGACGCCCAGGCCTGGACGGTGTCCGACCTGCCGCTCCTGGACGCGGCACGGCAGCGGCTCGGCGACCCGGAGGCGTCGCGCCGCAAGCGTCGGCAGGAGGCCTCTGTCGCCGCCGAACGCGCACGCAGGGCCGACGTCATCGACGGCCTGCTGCAGAACATCGTGATCGACGAGAGCGAAGGCGCGGTGGGAATGCTGCACGGACGGGACCTGCAGGACACCCTGATCGACGAAAGCGCACTGCCCGCCACCGAACCCGACCTGCTCGCCGGCCCGTTCGCCCACATCGTCGTGGACGAGGCTCAGGAACTGACCGACGCAGAGTGGCAGATGTTGCTGCTCCGGTGCCCTTCCCGGAGCTTCACCATTGTCGGGGATCGCGCCCAGGCCAGGCACGGGTTCACGGAGTCGTGGCAGGAACGGCTCGAGCGGATCGGGCTCGACCGGATCAACCTGGCCGCTCTGAGCATCAATTACCGGACGCCGGAAGAAATCATGACGGAAGCCGAGCCGGTCATCCGGGCCGTGCTCCCGGACGCCAACGTGCCGACCTCCATCCGCAGCAACGACATCCCCGTCGTACACGGATCTGCTGCGGATCTGGGCTCGATCCTCGACACCTGGCTCGCCTCACATGCCGACGGGATCGCCTGCGTCATCGGCGATCCCACATTCCGGGAGACGTCCCGCGTCCGGTCGCTGTCCCCGGAGCTGTCGAAGGGGCTCGAGTTCGACCTGGTCGTCCTCATCGACCCAGAGGAGTTCGGCAAGGGCATCGAAGGAGCGGTCGACCGCTATGTCGCGATGACCCGAGCGACCCAGCAACTCGTCATCCTCACGAGCTCCTGACGCCGGCCGGACGAAAGCCCACTCCCAGCCGAGTTGGAGGCATTCCTGGACGCCGACGCACCACCGGTGTCCGTGGGCTGCGGCAGCTTGCCCATGCGCGCCGCTGCGCACGTCGTCCGGGTGGCCATCGAGGCGGTGCGCGCGCAGGGCCACCGAGCGACACGGTGGTCTGCGTATCTGCGAGGCCCGGCGTTCTGCCCGACAACAGCTGAGCCGCCTGCAGCGTGCTGCACATCATGCGTGCTCAATCACACCCTTATGACTGGGCGCTTCCCTTGGTTGTGGCCGCGCTTCCGTGATGGCTACGACATGGGTACGCGCGACCTTGCTCTGAGTAGCGCTACTCATGCCCGGCCCACTGCTCGCGCCCACACTGCGAACATGAGGCAACATTCCAGGGAGAACCAGCTTGTTGGACGGATCCGGCGACCCATTCGCGCCCGGCGTGGCGCGGCGCTGGCGGCACTGTGCGCGCTTGCCCTCGCCGCCTGCGGCACCGATCGAGCGGGCGACAGGGCTCCGAAGGCCGGACTCGACGACCGGGTCGAGGCCGGCTCGTCCGCAGCCTCCGAAGCCGGGTCCAACGACACCGAGTTCCTCGCATTCATGGAACTTCTCAACTCCCTTGCCGAGCCGTGCCTGACGGACCTCCCGGTCTCCGAACCGCCGAAGGAGCCGGATCCGTCGGAGCCGCCCACCACTCCCCTGCCCGAGCTGTCCGTCCCCGACGAGCCGCCGCCCACTGGTGAACCCAGAGACCCCAAGGCCGTCGAGCAGCCCGTGGTGCTGAGCTCCGCGGAGAAGTGCGAGGCCCGCATCCACGCCCGCCGCATCACGAAGGCTCTCGAGGGCACGCGCGACCAGACGCCACGCCAGGTCAGAGAGGTCCTGCGCAGCCTCGGCTACATCGACGAGCGGATCCACGGCCCGCAACACTCAGGGGAGAGCGTGGCGTTCACCCTCGACCTGCGCGTGCTGGGCGGCCAGCTGTGCCTGTTCGGCAGCGTCACCAGTACCAGGACCCTCGTCGAACCGTACGGCGCTTCTTCGGAAGTAGGCTGCTTGGATGTGCAGCGCCACCGCTGAACAGAGTCGCTCCGCAGCTGCCGGGCAGCAGGAAAGGAGACTGCCTGATCTCTCAGTCGATGAGCGCGGTGCCGTAGTTCGCCCGCATGAAGAGCCGGAAGAACCTCCGCGACTGCCGCCCGAAAACGGCAGCGTCAACCACGCCATGCTCGGCATTGCCCACCTGCGCAACCTCACCCTCACCGGGTGAGCAAGCATTGCGAACAGGTCAGATGACACGTCGAGCTGCCCCGAGTTTCGTAGCGGCTGATCTTGTGTGTTTCAGGCCGCGTTCGGGTTGGTCATGAAACGGTAGGAGGCCGCCTCGAACTCCTCTGGTGGGAGATAGTCGAGTGCGGAGTCCAGGCGCTCGGCGTTGTACCAGCCGACTCACTGCACGACGGCGCGTTCGACCTGGTCAGCGTCCCGCCAGGGCCCTTGAAGCACTGCGCCGGTGTCTCGCCACCCTCAGAGGTACGGCGGGCCGCTCCCAGATCAACAGGCGTGGCGACTGGTTTTTTCGGTGTGGGCTATTGAACTGGATATCGAGGGAGTCGGGGATGCCACTTCGATTCGCCCTGATGCGGCGGGGAGGGTTGCCTTCTCATGTCGGATTCACCCCGGTTCGAACGCTGGGTGCGGGGCACTCGGAACGAAAGCGGAGCACAGATCCGCCAGGCACGACATACGGAAAAGGGGAAACGGCGGGAATCCCTGCCGTCCTCTGTTTGACGGAGGAGTTGTTTTCGAGTGACTGATCATGTGTGGAACTACAAGTCGACCGCGGGCCGCGTGACGGACGCCGACCTCACTGGCTACAAGGTCGAGGCCACCGACGGGAGCATTGGCAAAGTCGACAAGCACTCCGACGAGGCCGGTGCCGCCTACCTGGTAGTAGACACCGGCGTGTGGATCTTCGGCAAGGAAGTACTGCTTCCGGCGAGCACGGTGGTCAGTATCGACCCGGACGAGCAGAAGATCTTCGTCGACCGCACCAAGGAGCAGATCAAAGATGCCCCGGAGTTCGTCCGGGACAAGCACCTTGGTAACCCCGACTACCATGACGAGCTGAGCACCTACTACGGCACCGGCATCCCCTTCGGCGGATCGCACTCGTAACCCAACATCCTTGTCAGGAGTGTGGCTCCGGGACTTTACCGGGTTCCGGCTAGCGGCCCACCAAAATTTCGTAACGCTCCTCCAGGATTGGAGGGCATCTATCCGCAGCCTCCCTCCGAAGACGCCATCCCGTCACTGATGCGCACAGGCCCGGGGTATTTTCCCTTGGGCAATTTGCGCAGAGTTCGAAGCGGTGACAGGAAGTTTGGGAGGAAGCTCAGCGTCATGCCGACTGCGCCGATCCACAATGTGGCTGTTGCTCCGAACACCGAGCCCGAGGCTCCAGCCAGGACTCCACCCAGAGGAAGGCCGCCCCAGGACACGAATCGGGCGGTCGCGCTCATGCGGCCCAGGAGTCGATCCGGTGTGAGGGCCTGTTGGAAGCTTGACTGAGCCACCACGCGGACGACTCCACCCAGCGAAAGAGCCGCGAGTCCGATCGCCGCGACATACACGCTCCAACCAGGTCGCGCCACCGGCATCAGGGCTGTCAGGGGACAGGTGGCCAGTGGCGAGAGCCAGATGACCGGACCTTGTCCGAGCCGCTTCGAGACCCTGGTTGCCAACAGTGCGCCCGCCAAGGCACCACAACCCATTCCCGACAGAATGAGGCCGATACCGAAGGACCCGAGGCCTATCTCCCTTTCCAAGAAGACCAGCAACATGGTTTGATACATGACCAGAAAGAGGTTGAATATCGCATCCCCCAGTATGGTTGCGCGTAGGACAGAATGCTTGAGAACGAACTTCAACCCCTCCTTGATATCTCGACGCAATTGACGGCGCTCGCTTGGCTCTGGCTCCTGTTCACGTTTGCGGATACTGATCGCGAGCAGACCCGATACGGCCATCCCGACCGAACTTGCCAAAAGCGTTGCAGGGGCCCCGACCCAGCCAACCAGTGGGCCTGCTACCGCCGGACCACTGATACTGGTCACCGAGCGTATTGCCGAGAGTTTTGAGTTCCCTTCGACAAGATTGCCGCGTCCCACCAAGTGCGGCAGATAGCTGACGTACGCGACATCGAAGAAGACAGTCAGCACTCCATGAACCAAGGCGACTGCGTAGAGCCAACAGATTGTCAGAAGGTCTGCCCACCACGCCATCGGTACCGTCAAGAGGACCAGCGCCCTCACAAGATCGGTGCTGATCATCACCGATCGCTTCCGCATGCGATCCACCCACGCGCCTGCCGGTAGTCCGACCAGGAGCGAGCCTGCCGTGGTCATCGCTGTCAGTAATCCCACCTGCAACTCATCGGCATTCAATGCCACGATTGCAATCAGCGGCAACGCCAGAAAAATAATGCGATCGCCCAGCTGGCCGAGCGCTGTGGCGGCAAACAAACGCCCGAAGTCCGGATCGCGCAAGAGTCCGAGCCGGGAGGGTAATGACATTCGAGTTACCTACTGTCGGCTTTGAAATGTCGCTCTACTGGCTTCAACGGCTACGGCTGGTCGACTGCGAACTCGTAGGCCACTTCCCGGCACACGTCCGGAATGAAGATGTCGGCCGTTTCCACCGGACGTCCGTCGGTGTCGTAGATCGTCCGCTCGATCTGGAGCACCAGGTCCCCGACGCTGATCCCCAGGAGGTTCGCCTGTGCCTGGGTGGCACGAGCCGGGCGCGGCAGTTCGACCACGGTCTCGATGACCACGCCGATGGAGCGCATGCGGTCGACCACCCCCTTTCCCGCGAGGGGGCCCATCTCGGGCAATACGATCGGCGTTCCGTCGGTGATGGCCATCGGCTCCCAGGATTCGGAGAGCTGGACGGGTTGCCCGTCGGCGAGGAACTCGTAGTGCGTGTTGACGCAGAGGTCTCCGGGGCTGATGGCCAGCCGCTCGGCGATTGCCTCGGGGGCGGGGACGCGCGCCTGGCTGTGCGAATCCCAGGCACCGGCCTTGCCCCGCTCCTTCATGCCGGCGCGGGAGAGGGAGCCGCCCCGGCGTTCGCGGTGCCGCGAGCGGACCATCCGCAAGCGCTCGCGCGGCATGCGGACATAGGTGCCCGAGCCCGCGCGTCCCTCGAGGAGGCCCTTGATGATCAAGTGATCCATGGCCCTCTGCGTGACATTGCGCCCCACTCCGTACTCCTCGGCGAGCCGCGTCCGAGACGGCAGGCGCTCCCCGATCTCCCACTCTCCGGCGAGAATCCGTGCGCGCAGCGCGTCGGCTACTGCAAGGTACGGCGCCTCTCGGGGCATTTGCGACTCTCCGGTTGCTCTGCTGCGCGGCAGCTGGTGATTCCAGGCGGCGTTGGCAAGCTACTGCACCAGGCGAAAGCTACTGGAGTAGAAATACGCTCGGTGCTAAAAGGCGGCTACGGAGGTTCGCTCGATGCGAATCAGTGAGGTCTTTCAGCGTTGCCGCAGCGGTCCTCACCCTGCAGCGGCAACGCTGAAAGACCTCAGTATTGCGCTGCCCGCGCGGCCTACAACGGCCAACAAAATGAGGTGGCTCGGCCCTGACGGCGGGTCTGGCCAGGGAGTTGAGCGTTAGCTCCGGTACAAAATCTGGGCTTCGGCTCGGGCATGACCTGCTGGTGCAGGCTGCGGGACTCGAATGAGGCCGACGTGTAGCAGCGGTTCCACGAGGTCGCGCCGGCCGAACTCTACGCGGCCTCCCGGCTGGGCTGGTCCCGCTGCGTTGTCGACTCCTCCCAAGTCAGGGCTTTGGAAGGGGGAGTCACACAGGTCGGTCGCCGATCGACCGGGGCCGGGCCGGCTCGAAGCACGACCTGATTTCCGACAGGTGATCAAACGAACCTCGTCCGGCTGCACTGCTTCCTGCACCTGCGGATGGGAGCGGCGAGCCGACATCCACGAAGCGTTCTTCAAACTCGCCTGCCGCCTCATCACTCACCGACAACTCGGCTGCTGATCGCCGCACGACGACTTGTGGAGACGGACCGAACCGCTGCTGCCGCCCTGGCCCGCACGATCGCCGGGGCCGAAACCGGTGCCGGACCGGCTTGGCCTGCAGGGCATCCTGTACGTCCTGCACCAGGACATCGCCTGGCTGCTGCTGCCGCTCGAGATGGGGTTCGGCTCCGGACAGACCTCCTGGCGGCGCTTGGATCGCCGGCAACAGGCCGGAGTCTTCGAGCAGTTGCGCCGTGTTCTGCTTGCCGGGCTGCACGCGGCCGGCGAACTCGACTGTTCGCGTGCGTGCGTGGAGGGCTCTCACGTCCGCGCGAACAAGGGGGAGCCGCGACCGGTCCGTCGCCGGGCGATCGCCGTAAGACGGGCAGCGAACACCACCTGATCTGCGACAGCAAGGGCATCCCGCTCCACGTCGTCACAACCGCCGCCGACGTCACCGACGTCACCCAGACCCTCGCCCTGGTCGACGGCATCCCACCGGTGGCCTGACGCTCGGGCCGTGCGCGCAGGCGACCGGATTCCGTGCTGGGCGACAAGGCGTATGAGTCCCGGACCGTGCGGCGTGAGCTGCGGCGCCGCCGGATTCTGCCGGTGATTCCCCGCAAGAGAGCCCCGAACATCAAGGGTCCGGGCAAGCTCCGCTACGTAGTCGAGCAGACCTTCGCCCTGCTCCACCAGTTCAAGCGGCTCGCCGTGCGCTGGGAACGACGACTCGAACTCCACGACGCCTTCGTCCCGCTGGCCTGCGGACTGATCTGCTGGCGCCGCCTCAAGAACGCCAACTCATGATCGTGGTACGAACTCATAGGTCGTGGCCTCGCCTGAAGTCACAGCCATGTCGTCGCCAGCCATGTGGTCAGGGCCGCAGCGAGTACGAGCGTGATGTTGAGGGCGACCTGGCGGTCTCCGCGGTTCAGGTGAACCCTGGTCGCGCCGATCTGCAGGACCACGAACCCGATGGCCGCGGCCAGGGCCAGGGCCAGCCAGGGCGCGATGCCGGTCAGCGGCGCAAGGATCAGCCCGATCGCGCCGAGCACTTCGATCACCCCGATGGCCCTGACGGCCGGCATCGGCGTGCTGTCCACCCAGGCCATTATCGGTCGGAGCTGCTCACGGCTCTGGACCACCTTCACTCCGCCCCCGTAGAGGTAGAAGAGAGCGAGCAGTCCGGCAACGATCCAATATGCGACGTTCACGATTCCCGTCCGCCCCGAGCGTTGGCGAAGTCGGTGGCGGGCTCGGTGGCGTACCGGCTCATCGTTTGGAGGTTCGCCTGTGGGGTCAGCGCCTGGCCGTCGGCGAACATGTCCTGCAGGTCCCGGAAGTACTGCACGTACAGGTCCGGCGTGAACGTGCTCAGCATGACGGCCGGTTGGTCGGTCATGTTGGCGAAGGTGTGCGGGGCTCCGGGCGGGACCATCACGAGCGTGCCCGCGGTCGCGTCGTAGTCCTTCTCTCCCACCGTGAACCGCACCGTGCCGCAGATGATGTAGAAACCCTCGTCGTGCTGGGCGTGACGGTGCTGCGGCGGTCCGGGCGTGTGCGGCGCGAGGACGGACTCGGCGATCCCGAGGCGGTGCCCGGTGTTGCTGCCGTCCTCGAGGACGCGCATCCGAGTGGTGCCCAGGACGATCGTCTCGCCGTCGCCCGGACCGACCACCGATACGGCGGGGTCGGCAGTCGGCTCACTGGTCTTCGGTTCGTCAGTCATGCTTCGATTCCACTGCCGGGGCTCTGGGACTGTCCAAGACCCATTCCAAGACCTCGATACCGTACGGGTATCGTTGCAGCATGGAGCTACGCACGCTGCGCTATTTCGTGGCGGTCGCCGAGGAACTCCACTTCGGCCGGGCCGCGGCCCGGCTGCACATGAGCCAGCCGCCGCTGAGCCGGGCGATCAAGCATCTGGAGACCGAGGTCGGCGCCGCGCTGTTCGAACGGTCCTCCGCCGGCGTCACGCTCACTCCGGTGGGGGCGGTACTGCTCGATGAGGCGCGTGCCCTGCTCGACCAGGCCGACCGGGCACGCGTACGCGTGGCCGCCGCGGCCGGCGCCGCGACCCTCACCGTCGGCATCCTGGGTGACACCACCGACCCGGGCGCGACCCGGCTCGCCCGCGACTACCGCCGGCGGCACCCGCACGTCGAGGTCCGTATCCGCGATACCGACCTGACCGATCCCACCTGCGGACTGCACGCCGGACTGGTCGACATCGCCCTGACCCGCGGGCCGTTCGACGAGACCGGACTGACCGTGCACGAGCTGCGCGCCGACCCGGTGGGAGCGTTGCTGCGCGCCGACGATCCGCTGGCCCGCCGCGACCGTCTGAAGCTGGCCGACCTGGCCGACCGGCGTTGGTTCCTGTTCCCGGAGGGCACCGACCCCCTCTGGCAGTCGTACTGGAACGGCGGCGAACCTCGCGAGGGTCCGGTGGTGCGCGCCGTCCAGGAATGTCGGCAAGCCGTTCTCTGGAACGGCACGGTCGGCATGACTCTCGTGGACCACGAGCCGGGAGGGGGGCTCACCGTAGTGCCGCTGATCGACATGCCGCCCAGCCGCGTGATGGCGGCATGGAACGAGGGCGACACGAATCCGTTGATCCGCTCGTTCGTCCAGATCGCGACCGCCGCCTACCACGACTGAGCGTCTCACCGGCGGCACCGAGTACGACCAGTACGACATGTGCGAACCCCACGCCCCAATCCTCCCCAGCCCTGGGGCCGGGAGACGGCCCGGGCTACGACCGCAGAACCGGCTCGACCGTCCCCAAGGCTCTCCCGTGACTGCTGATCGTCATCGTCGGGAACTGTCCGTGGTCGATGGTCAGCCGAATATCGGCTCGACTTCTCTGTCCAGGCAGAGCCTCATGACGGCGACCAGCTGGCGAGTGTCGTCGATGCGCCGCCGGAGCACAGGATCGCTGTGCTGCGCCGCACCCACATCTGGCGAAGGCTCTGTGACGACGATGGCTTGGAGGACCGTTGACTGCCGCCCTCCCGGGGCACCCACCGGGGGAATCAAGCGAATGAGGGCGAACCTCGTCCTCGCATGCGAGGCCCGGGCACGGGCAGCGCCGAGGTTCGTGGTGCTCGAACGGACCTGGTGAGCCTGCGCTGTGTCAGCCGACGATGCTGAAACGGCACCACAATCCCGTAGAGCGGACCATGATCCCGTCGGGCGGGCCATGCCGTCCGGCGCACGCGGCCGGGTCTGACCGCGCGGCGATGGAAACCGGCGGGGTACAACCCAGGCGCCCGACGGCGCAGCCTGATGGAGGTCCGCACGGTAATGGCGCGTGCGGCGGTCAGCTGCCACGCTCTGATCGGCCCGCCCGATCGTCCTGAACCGGCGTCACGACGTTGGCCAGGGGCATACCGGCCGCATATCGGGCCAGCTGGTCGCGAATAAGCGCCAGGGCTCGAGGGCGGAAGGCAGAGGTGGTTGCGGCCGCATGCGGGCTGATCAGCGTGTTGGGTGCCGTCCACAGCGGGTGACCGGGCGGCAGGGGCTCCGGGTCCGTCACGTCGAGTGCCGCACGCAACCGTCCGCTCTGCAACTCACCGACCAATGCGGTGGTATCCACCACCGGACCCCGCGCGATGTTGACCAGGAGGGCGCCGTCCTTCATCCGAGCAAGGAACTGTGCGTCGGCCAACCCGCGGGTGGCATCGGTGAGGGGCACGGTCAGCACCACCACGTCGGCCTGCGGCAGCAGGGACGGCAGCTCTTCTATGGCGTGCACCGGGCCTTGGGAAGTCTGCCGCCCAGTACGGGCCACGCGCAGCACGCTGCACTCGAACGGCGTCAGCCGGGCTTCGACGGCGGCGCCGATAGACCCGTAGCCGAGCAGCAGGACCGTTCGGTCGGCCAGTGCGGGCCGGAAACCGGGCTGCCAATGCTGCGCGTCCTGGGCTCGGACGAAGTCCGGGATACCGCGCAGTGAGGCGAGCGTCAGCGCCATCGCGTGTTCGGCTGTGCTCGCGGAGTGGACATGTCTGGCGTTGCAGAGCGTGACTCCGGCGGGCAGCCGCGGCAGCACGTCGTCCACACCGGCGTTCAAGGACTGCAGCACACGCAAGCTCGGCAGCGCCGCAAGCAGCGGCAGTGCTTCGGTGGTGAAGGTGTAGGGGATGACGAAGAACTCGACGGCCTTCAGTCCCTGGCTGCTGGGGAGCTGTCCGGTGCCGTCCCAGACAAGCGCATGCCATCCCGGAGGGAGACCGCCGAGGTCGGCCGGTGTGAACGGCAACAGGGCTCTAGCCCTGTCGGACGTCTCGACGGAAGTCATCGGCTGGACCTCCTGGCCTGACGACCGGTTGCGGCCAGGTTGTCAGAGCCGGTCGGGCACCTGGCCCGGACAGTTCGTACGCGCGCCGCGATACGGAGCGGCAGGCGCTGGTGGACTTGTACCAGTGTTCCACCGCCACCTCAGGGAGGCTCGTTGGCCGGCATGGTCGGCGGTTCGCGCGTGGTGATCGTGATGGGCGTGTCGGCGTCCGGGAAGTCCACCGTCGGCGCGCGGCTCGCGGAGCAGCTCGGCGTGCCCTTCCTGGAGGGCGATGACCTCCACCCCGCGTCCTACCGCGCCAAGATGGCGTCCGGACACCCCCTCGACGACGCAGATCGCCGGCCTTGGCTGGCGGCTCTCACGGAGTGGATTCGAACGACAGCGGCAGGGGGACACGGAGGTGTCGCCACATGCTCCGCGCTCAAGCGCACGTACCGCGACCAGTTCCGGCCCACGGGAGCGGACGTGTGGTTCGTCTACCTGGCTCTTGATCGTGAGATTGCCGCGGAGCGGATCGCACAGCGGCTGGGGCACTTCATGCCTCCGAAGTTGTCGACTCCCACTACGACATCTTGGATCCGCTGCAGGCTGATGAGCCGGGCGTCACCATCGACGCATCCGGCAGCCCGGCGCAAGTCGTCGCAGCGGCGCTGCACGCAGCGGCCGAGCAAGGCGATCATGTCCGCGACCTGGACGTCTCGCCCGGCCCGAGCCCGGCGGGACGGAGTCTGACCCTCGACTTACGCTGATCAGGGGGGTGCATTCGGGTGAACGCACGCCGGAAGGGGCGCCCCGATGGACGACTACCCACTGATCGAGAACCACGGCCTGCTCGGCGATCTGCAGACTGCGGCGCTGGTGACCACCGATGGGACGGTCGACTGGTTCTGCGTTCCGCGATTCGACTCCCCCAGCGTGTTCGGCGCGCTTCTGGACAAGGGCAAGGGCGGGCACTGCACGGTCCGGCCGAAGCACGCGACCTACACGACCAAGCAGTTGTACCTGCCCGACACGGCGATTCTGGTGACCCGATTCATGACCGAGGCAGGCGCAGGGGAGGTACTCGACTTCATGCCCGTGACCGGTACGACGGTCACCCCCAGGCACCGGTTGGTCCGCATGGTCCGCTGCGTCCGCGGCGGCATGACGTTCGACGTCGAGATCGCACCGCGGTTCGACTACGGACGCAAGGCCCACAAGTTGCACATGACCGAGCACGGAGCGGTGTTCGTCTCGGACGACGGCACAGAACTCACCGTGCACGCCATCCGTGAACCGGAGGACGAGCGCATACTGGATGTCCTCTCGGACCGGCAGGACGACCTGCACTTCACAGTGACCCTGCAGGCGGGCCAGGAACGCGGGCTGATCCTGGAGTCGGCCGCCGATGGGCCGCCCAAGGAGATCCGCCTCGCCGAGTACTGGCAACTCTTCGACGACACCGTCATGTTCTGGCGCTCCTGGCTCGGCCAGTCGCAGTACTCGGGGCGCTGGCGAGAGTCCGTGGAGCGCTCCGCGATAACACTGAAGCTCATGACCTACGCCCCCAGCGGCGCCCTGGTGGCCGCCCCGACGGCAGCGCTCCCGGAGCAACTGGGCGGCGAGCGCAACTGGGACTATCGCTTCACCTGGGTCCGTGACGCCTCCTTCTGCGTGTACGCCCTGCTTGGACTGGGCTTCACCGAAGAGGCCAGGGCGTTCATCGTGTGGCTGGGCGACCGGGTCAAGGAGCGGGCCGGCAGCGACGGGGACTCCGGCCCCCTCAACATCATGTACAAGGTCGACGGCTCCTCGGACCTGGAAGAGCAGATTCTCGACCACTGGGAAGGCTATGCGGGCTCCGCGCCGGTGCGGATCGGCAACGGCGCTGCCACGCAGCTTCAACTCGACGTCTACGGCGAGGCTCTGGACAGCATCTACTTCGCGCACCGGCACGGGATCCAGCTGGGTCACCGGGGATGGACGTCGCTGCTGACGAACCTCGACTGGCTGGTCGACCACTGGGACCAGGCGGGCGAGGGCCTGTGGGAGACCCGCGGCGGCCGCAAACACTTCACGTACGGACGGGTGATGTCGTGGGTGGCCTTCGACCGCGCTCTGCGGCTCGCCGAGTCCAACGGCCGACCGGGCGCGGCCGCACGCTGGAGCGCCGCACGGGACGCGATCTACGAGCAGGTCATGACCAAAGGGTGGAGCGAGGGACATCAGGCCTTCGTCCAGCACTACGGCAGTGATGTACTGGACTCCTCGCTGCTGCGCATGTCGACGGTCGGGTTCATCATCCCCGAGGATCCGATGTGGCTGTCGACCCTCGACGCCATGGAACAGGAACTGGTCAGCGACAGCCTGGTCTACCGCTACAACCCCGAGGCCTCGCCCGACGGCCTGCGGGGCTCGGAGGGAACCTTCTCGCTGTGCACGTTCATGTATGTCGACGCCCTGGCGCGCGCGGGGCGAACCAACAAGGCGAGGCTGGTGTTCGAGAAGATGATGGGGTACGCCAACCATCTCGGCCTGTACTCGGAGGAGATCGACTTGACGGGCCGTCAACTGGGCAACTTTCCACAGGCGTTCACCCATCTTGCCCTTATCGACGCGGCCATCACCTTGGACGCGGCTCTCAACCGGCGGTAGTCGGATCCGGTTCAGTGGTCGGACAGCCGCCCGGTGCGGTTCCGAGGAGCTCGAGCGTTGCGCCCTCCTGAGCGGTGACCGGCAGGCCTCGGTGACCGGTTCGAGAAGGCCATCACGCCGTACGGCGAACAGGGTTTCGCACCGTGGCGGGCGCGGGGCCGACCCGGGCCGTACGTGGAAGCGGGCGCCCCGCTCATGGCGGGCCGCCGGGGCGTGGTGGACGAGTTCTGGGCCGAAGACGGTGTCACCAGCCGTGTAAGGGGCAACGACGCCCGGCTGTCGGGTGGCGGGCCGCACGGTAGACCGGGCCCTCGACACTGTCCTCCGTGACGATCGCGGCGAGCGCGTTGAAGTCGTCGTCCGTGAGCAGGAAAACCGACGTGACACCCTCCAACCGGGCTCGCGGATCGGTGGCCGCGGCCATGAGCTCCCCGCCGGCCCGTTCGATCCCCGCTTCCCTAATCCGGGCGACGCCCAGCCCGGCGCCCACCGGCCTCGCCGTCAGTGCGTAGATCATGACCGTTCCGGCCATCACCAGGTAGGTGAGGGGAAGGATCTTGTCTGCGCCGCACAGTCCGGCGGTGCTCAGCGAAGCGGACAAGGTCGTGGCGGTGGACGCGGCGACGATGTCACGCGGGGCCATCCAGCCGTTGAAGGCGCGTTCGAGGGCGACGAGAACCGTCCCGATGGCGGACAGCAGGCCAACCAGCGGTCTGACCAGCAGGACGAGCGCGGCGACGAGTCCGAGCGCGGGCAGCAGCTGCGGAGCGACAGACTTCGGCATCACTGTGGCCGAGATGGAGATGAACAGGGCCTCTACACATCCCGGACCTCTTCGTGCGTTGCTCGCCACCCGGGCTCGAGGCGGTCGAGGAGAAGACGGAAGGCCGTGGTGGCTCGGTCCCAGTCGCCGGTTGCCAGCGGCGCGAGGAGAAGGCCGAATATGGCGTCGACGAGCAGGGTGGCCTCGCGCCTGGCGCGCTCTTCGGGCATGCCCAGGCCCCTGAAGAGCGTGGTCATCAGGTCCGTCCACTCGGTGAGGAGATCACGCATCAACGGCCCGTACCGGTCGGGATGCAGCAGGCTTGTGGTCATGATCTCGAAGTACAGCGGGAGCGCCGCACGCAGGTCAGGGGTGGCGAACTGCTGCCACCGCTCTTCGAGGAAGCTGCGCAGGCCGGCAACATCCTTCGGCGGGCCGACCGTGGCCAGAACCTCCCGGCCCCTCAGGAGCGGTCGCCTCTCGTCGATGGCGAGGGCCTCCGAGATGAGTCGTTCCTTGGTCCCGAAGTAGTAGAGGAGCATGCGGTCGCTGGTACCCAGCGACCGCGCCAGCGGGCGCAGGGACAGGTCGGACAGCCCGTTCTGAAGCACATATGCGCGAACGCGGTCAAGTAGTTCCCGGCGTTTGGCCGGGTTGGACGGTCGCGGCATGGACGCCTCCTGACGCGCGGTGACGAGCACACGACACCCATATGTCCAATATGCCCTGATTGCTCTCTTTACTGTAGCACCTGTTACATGTATCCTATTTATGTAGCAGGTGCTACGCGAAAGGTAAGCCCAGCGGAGCAGTCGTCTGATCTCAAGGAACGCGACTTCGCCCCGGGCAACCGGGCCACTCGACACCGCAGAAGGGACTGATCACCATGGTCCGCCCGACCGATGGCCTCACCGCCGGTCTGTCGACCGGCGTGCAGCAGGAGGAATGGGTGGCGAAGGACGCCTCGACTTCATGGTTCGCACGACAGCGTGGCCTGTGGGCACGCACCCTGGCGCCCCTGCGCCCACTGGACGCACCGGCCGCGCGTGCCACGCCCTTCGAGGCGTCCTGGCCACTGGCGCGAGACCTCAGATCAGTGGGCCGGGCCCGGCGAGCGGTGACGGGGCGCCTTGACGAGTGGAACCTGGGCCACCTGACCGAAACCGCCGAGCTGCTGGTCAGCGAACTGGTCACCAATGCCCTGCGCCACGCGCCCGGCCCAGTACGGCTCAACCTGCGGGTCACCGTCAACGGCCTGCGGTGCGAAGTCGAAGACACGAACCTGGCCACCCCCATACGGCGTTTCGCCGCCCCGGATGCGGAAGGCGGTCGCGGTACCGAACTCCTCGATCTGCTCAGCGACGGCTGGGGCAGCCACGACACGGGGATCGGCAAGACCACCTGGTTCGAACTGACCGCTCCCTTCTGTCAAGGGACCGCAGAAGAAGCCGGTGAATCGGCGACGGTGGGACCGTGACAGCAACGGCTGTCTTCAGTCGTGGCAGCCGCGGTGCTCGCAGCTGTCGTCCCACGTGGCTGCGAGCCGACTGACCGGTCCGGTCGGCTCGCCCACCGGCGGCACGGCGCGGCCGGGCGGCAGCAACTCGGCCGCCAGCTCACTCATCTGCTGCCGGAGTGTGTCCGCCCGTTCCTAGGCCTCGGTGGTGCGGTGCAGGGCGGCTCCCGCGGCGTTGGAGAAACCGATCACCTGGCTGAAGCGTTTAACGAGCCCGGCCGCGGCCCATTCCCGGGCGGCCCCCTCATCGGCGAGGACTGCACGGAGGATGCGCAAGTGGCCACCGATGCGGTCCGCCAGGTCATCCGCCCGTGCATTCGTTGCCTTGGCCCGGCAAGCCTGGTGGGTCGTGCGCTGCCGGTAGTGGGCATGGGCGGCCACCGGCCGGCGTGATCAAATACGCGGGCGGGGACTCGTGGGAAAGGTGATGAGGCACGGTGGGGTCGGCGGAGCACAAGGCGATAGGCGCCGTGGCATGGCTGCTGATCGCTGTTGTGGCTCTCGTGTTCGGGGCGGCTACGGCCTTCGAGATCCGCGGAGCGCTGGAGCGGGAGCGGGAGTTCCGTGCCGCGCCGGCGTGCGCCTCGGTCCCAGTGAAGGCGTCGGGGTGCCTGTGGGAGCAGGAATTCACCGTTCGCAAGGCCCACACGCACCGCGGAGAGCGGAGGGTGTCGCCGGAGGCGGAGTTGTTGCTGCCATCCGGTAAGCCGTGGAAAGTGACGTTCCGGCAAACTGATCCGGTCGTGTCGGAGATGGAGCCGGACGACAAGGTCGTCGGCCTGATCTGGCACGGGCAGGTCGTCGAGGTACGGGACGCCGACGGACGGCGGCAGCAGACGTCCTCCGGGCCCGTGGGGTGGCCCGAGGACCGCCTCGGCGGCGCGATCGCCTGTATCTCGTTCGGCCTGACCGCCCTCGTCGGAGCGCTGTGGCCACTCCTCGCGCCGGGCAACCGGCGTCACGCGACAGCAGCGACCGTGGTGCGGTGGCACGGCGTCGGCATGGGCGTCGCAGCCATCCTGACGCTCTGGGCGCAGTCGGCCAACGACTGGCCGATGTGGGCGATCCCGGCCATCTGGGGACCGCTCGCGCTGCTCCTCCTGGCCTCCATGGTGGCCTTCGCCATCGCCGCCCTCCGCGGCGACTTGGACGACGACGCCCCGTCCACCCCACGGGTACCGCCGCCACAGCCCCCGCCGCCGATGGGCCGACCGGACGGGACAGCAACGGGCGCAGGCAACAGTCACTCCTGATCCGGGATGCAGTCGGCCTGTGATGCGCGGGGGTCGCGGGCAGAGGACCATTCACGCCTCCAAGCCTCGAGCCGGGCAACAACCGAGCCGGTCTCGTGATCAGGCGGGACGTCTACGGGCCGGCATCCCGGAGCCGCGGGACGCACCGGCGGCGAGCAGGCGCCGCGCCTCCGAGTCGGTCTCATCCGAAGGACACGGCCTAACCGTGGCCTAACCGGCGTCCAACGGCCGTTCGAAGAAGGTCTCCAGAACCACCGTTGCCTGCGTCCCGCTGACCCCTTCGATCGCGTACAGGCGGCGCAACACGTCCTGGAGCCGCTCAGTGGTCGCGGTGCGCACCTTCACCAGGACGGCCGCTCTGCCCGCGATGACGTGCGCCTCCTGGATCTCCGGCACGGCGGCGAAGTCCTCGGCCCGGTCGCCCATCCAGGCTGTCGAGTCGACCAGCACGAAAGCGAGGACCCCGCGCTCGAGCGCCGCGGGGTCGACGTCGACCGTGGTGGCCCGGATGACCCCCTGCTCGCGCAGCTTGCGCACACGCTCATGCGCGGCACCCGCCGACAGACCGACGGCCTTGCCCAGTGCGGCGTACGACTGGGTGGCGTCCCGCTGGAGCAGCGCGATCAGGTGACGGTCGATGTCATCCACTGACTTCATGCAACGACCATACTTGGTTCGGCCGTTTGCGTGCTACGTTGAATCACATTCTGGTCATTCCTCTGAGAGGACGCCATGTCCGCCAACGGGCTGTACGAGATCCTGGACGACCGCTTCCGTACCGGACGCTGTGCGAACGGCGACAGCAGGCTGGAGGTCCTGCACGACTGCTGCCGCTGGGCCGAGGGCCCGCTGTATCTCCCCGCCTGGCGCCAGCTGATCTGGAGCGACATCCCGAACGACCGCATTCTGCGCTGGGACGAGGCCACCGGCACGGTCGGCGTCTTCCGCACCCCGGCCGGCCACAGCAACGGCAACACCCTCGACCGACAGGGCCGCCTGGTCACCTGCGAGCAGGGCAACCGCCGAGTCACCCGCACCGAGCCCGACGGGACCGTGACCGTCCTCGCCGACCAGTACGCCGGCAAGCGGCTCAACAGCCCGAACGACTCCGTCGTACGCTCCGATGGCACGATCTGGTTCTCCGACCCGGACTTCGGCATCACCAGCGACTACGAGGGCCATCGCGCCGACTCCGAGATCGGGGCGTGCAACGTGTACCGGATCGACCCCGCGACGGGGGACGTGCACCTCGCCGCCGACGGGTTCGCGGGGCCCAACGGCGTCATCCTGTCCCCCGACGAGAAGCGGCTGTACGTCTCCGACTCGCGGGCCGCCCGGATCCACATGTTCGACATCCGCGAGGACGGCACGCTCTCCGACGGGAAGGTCTTTGCCGAGGGCCGGGGGGACGTCCACTTCGACAACATCCGACTCGACGACGAGGGCCGCCTGTGGGCCGCCGCTCTGGACGACGGCGTCCACTGTTACGACCCCGACGGCACCCTCATCGGACGGCTGCGCGTGCCCGAGCCCGTCTCCAACATCGCCTTCGGCGGCCCGAAGAACAACCGCCTGTTCATCACCGCCACCACCTCCCTGTACTCGCTGGTGATGTCGGTGACCGGGGCGCCTCGCCTCTAGGCGCCGGCCAGTTGGGGCCGAGGAGTCTTTGGACTGCGGCGGTGACGGTGTCCGCGGCGGAGCGGGGCGTCCGCTGCGGTGCGGTGCGGCATGGCCTCTATGGCCGGTGCCACACCATATGGAGGGTCGCGTAGGCCTCACCCGGGCCCGGAGGCCGGCTCCAGGAGCGGGTGCGGAAGGCGTGCAGATGTCCGCGGGCGAGGGCGAAACGCGGCAGCCGGACGTCGAACTCGGCCGCGAGGGCCTCCAGGGCGCGGCGCTCACCTCGGCGCTCGCCGTGCGGTTCGCCCTGAGGGAAGAGGCGGTCCCCCTCCACCAGCCACGCCAGGCCCGCCGGGTCCAGGTCGGCCGCGGGAGCCGGGGCCTCGCCCTGCTCTCCGCCCCGGGGCGTGGCCAGCAGCTCCCGGCCCCGCTCCGGAGTGCACAGGGGCCCGAGAAGCGGATCGGCGCACAGGCCGACCGGGGCGATGTGGTCGGGGCCCAGCGGCCTCCACTCGGGCAGCGCGGCGCGCAGGGTGTGCCATGCCGCGTCCGTGTCGCCCCATCGTGCCTGCTCCCGTGCCTCCTTCACGGCACGGCCGAAGGGGCCGTCGGCGGTGTAACGGAAGGTGCCGTCTCGTACCTGTTGCATAACCTCGTCCGCCGCCTCCCGCACCGAGTCGGGGGCGCCCCGCAGTTGGTGGGGCGCCAAGGTGTCGTTCCGCCGGTTGCGCACGTGCTCCTCCGCCAGCGCGGGCAGGAACTCCGGCGCGTACCGCGGGTCGGCCGTGAGCCCGTGGAAGGACACCAGGTAAGTCTCCCCGAGCAGCCGGCGGATCTGGTCGAGCAGCCCCGTGGCCCGGGGCCTGCCGTACGCGATCGCCTGCGCCAGGGACGCCGAGGCCTGCTCGTACCGACCGCGCAGCGCGTCCAGCCGGGCGGCCTCGACCGACGCGTCCAGTGCCCGCGTCGTCGCGTTGACGAACTCCACCCCCGCGCGTTCGGAGCGACTTACCTGCAGGCTGTGGAACCCCCGGTACATCGCCTCCATGAACGCGCGGAACGACGCGTACCGCTCCGGAGGACTCGCTCGCCACGACGCGTAGCAGTACACGGCCCATTCACCGTCGCCGTCCACATCCCGCGGGTCCAGCAGGACGTAGGCGGCGTCCGACTCCACGTCCAGTTGCAGCGCCCGCTCCCACATCCCGGCGACCAGCGCCTCCTCGGGCGTCGGGTCGTCGCCCAGGTCCTCGCGGTAGAACCGGGCCATCCCCGCCGCGTCCTCGTGCCACCGGACCCGGTCGGTGCCGGCGAGCAGCCAGACGAAGCCGCCCGCGTGCCGCCAGCCGTCACTCACCGCCAGGAACGTCCGGAAGGATGGCGGCAGCCGGTACCCGAGCCACTCCTCCAGGGCGAGGATCCGCTCCTCGGACGCGGGCGGGAACCCCAGCCAACGCGACCGCAGAGCCTCTGCGTCACGCTCGCCCGCCGCAGCGTCGAAATCCTGCGTTTGCCCACTCCTGGCTCCAGCACGCCAGGAAGGACCGCCAGTCGTCGATCGTGTCCGTCATGACGGCGATCCTGCCAGCGACCACCGACAACGCCCCGCCCCAGCAGGGCAGTTGGGGCCCTCCCGGCAGGTGTCGAGTAAATGGCTGGCACGCATCCTGGTGCGGCGGGATGATCCCGTGTGTCCGGGCCGACTCGAACCCCTGTGATCGCGCTCCACCTACCCAGAGAGGGAGTTGTGATGACCGTTGACGCGTCCGAGCCGTCCGGGTCCCAGCCCGAAGTCCGCGCGGCGGCCGGGGCGCTGCGCGGTAGCCGGGAGGCGGGTGTGGCAGTCTTCCGCGGCATCCCGTTCGCCGAGCCGCCGGTCGGCCCGTTGCGTTTCGCGGCGCCGCGGCCGGTACGGGAATGGGACGGGGTGCGAGCGGCGGTTTCGTACGGACCACCGCCCCCTCAGGGTGGCCATTTCGGCATGGACGCGCTCTCGCAGGAGGCGGTGGGCGACGACTGGTTGACGGTCAACGTCTGGTCGCCCGAGCCGGGCCCGGCCGCAGGGCTGCCGGTGATGGTGTGGATCCAGGGCGGCGCCTACACGGTCGGCATGTCCGGTCTTCCCGAGTACGACGGCGGCCGCCTGGCGCGCAGCGGAGTCGTCGTGGTGACGTTCAACTACCGTGTGGGACTTGAGGGATTCGGGCAGATCGAGGGGGCCCCCGCCAACCGGGGTCTGCTTGACCAGGTCGCCGCTCTGGAGTGGGTTCGTGACAACATCCGGTCCTTCGGCGGCGACCCCGACCGCGTCACGGTCTTCGGCCAGTCGGCGGGCGCCGGATCGGTCGCCGCGCTGCTGGCGATGGAGCGTGCGGCCGGGCTCTTCGGCCGGGCCATCGCGCAGAGCGTGCCGGGCACGTTCTTCTCGCCGGAGCTCGCCGCAGACATCGCCACCGCCTGCGCCGCCGAGCTGGGACTGAGACCCACTGTGGCCGACCTGTCCGCGGTGGCACCGGCCCAGTTGTCCGCCGCCGGTGATGCGGTCGGCGCCAAGATGGCCCAGTGGGCGGAACGCTGGGGAAAGGTCGCGCACCGCTCAATCCCGTTCTCGCCCGTCGTCGAGGGTGATGCTCTGCCGGTCACCCCATGGCAGGCCCTGGCCGACGGCGCCGGCCGGGACGTCGAACTACTCGTCGGTCACACCCGCGACGAGCAGCGGCTGCTCACCGCGCTCGACGGCCTGCTCGGCCAGGTGACACAGGAGCAGGCGGCGACCGCCCTGCGCGTCTTCGGCCCCGGCCGAGACGGCCCACGCCGTTACCGCGACATCTTTCCGGCCGCGGGCCCGGACCAGCTGTACGAACTGGTCCACTCCGACTGGTTGTTCCGCATGCCGAGCCTTCACCTCGCCCAAGCCCAGACGAGCGCCGGCGGCCGTACCCACGTCTACGAGCTGACCTGGCCAGCCCCGGGCATGGGCGGTGTCCTCGGCGCCTGCCACGGCCTCGACGTGCCGCTCGTCTTCGGCAACCTGGACCGCGGCCAGCCTGCCGTGCTGATCGGCGAAGGCCCGTCCCCGGACGCTGAGGCGCTTTCCACCCGCATGCGCGCCGCATGGACGGCGTTCGCCACCCACGGCGACCCCGGCTGGCCCGCGTACGACACCGAGCAACGCCTCGTGCAGCTCTTCGACACCCGGCCGACTGTCACCGCCTACCCGGAGGAAGCCTCCCGCCTAATCTGGCAGGACCACACCTTTCCCGTACTGCCGCTGTCGGAGCGCCCTGCGTAGCCCCTGAAAGATCACAAGAGATCGGCACTCGGCAGTTACCGTCCGGAGCCATCGCGCACTGAAGTCCGGATTTGCGCCATCACCGCGCATCGGGCTCCGACCTTGCGCATCGAGTCGCGGACCCTGCAAGTGTCAGGGGGTAGCTTGCACCGAACTCAACCGCCACCCCTTAGGAGAAAAGACCTGTGGCCCCAGGACCTCGCAACACGTCTCTCGAGGTGGAGCAGTTGATGCCCGAGCTGGCCCCTCTCGCCAGGCGGACGACCGTACTGTTGCCGAAAAGCGGAGCCCCCCGGGTCCAGGACAGCTCCATAGGCGGTCCGATGCTCTGGCCTGTCGACGAACCCTGGCCCTACTGCGGCCAGCCTGGGCACTGGGCCTGGCCCAATGAGAATTTTCCGAAGGGGCCGACGCCCGTTGTGCCGGTGGTCCAGTTGTTCGCGCGTGACGTGCACCAGTTGCAGTTTCCCAAGGGCAAAGATGTGCTGCAGTTGGTCTGGTGCGCGCTGCTCCATTCCCAGGACCCGTACGTCGCGCTGCCCAGGCTCTACTGGCGCAACGAGGCAGAGGTCCTGGGCGTTGGCGTGCTGCAGGACATTCCCGAGCCGACCGACGGAGAGTACGACCAGGACTTCATGCCCCGTCCGCCGTGCACCGTGTCGCCGACCGTTGTCGTCGAGTACCCGAACTGGGATCTGCCCGAAGAACTCAGACCCCGTATCGCGGAGATCGAGGAAGAGTTCGGCGTCTGCTACACGGAGCTGGCCTGCGCCCTGCAGAACAAGGTCGGCGGATATCCGGCCTGGACCCAGCCGCCGGACTGGCCGTCCTGCGACTGCGGTCATCGCATGGAGCACCTCCTCAGCATCACCGGGGAGGAGCCCCTGGACATGGACATGGGCGACGCAGGAGGCATCTACATCTTCCTCTGCCGGCACTGCCCAGAACTCCCGTATGCACACCGCTACGACTGCCACTAGCCGTTTCGTTCGGCTCATCGGGTGGACCCGAGAAGGATGGGCTTGAGTCGATCGATGAGCCTGGGTACCTGCAGGCGGGCCGTGACCTGCCCGAAGGTGGGCACGTCCCTGGCCCGGCCTGGGATGAGATGGAAAGCCATGGGCAGGCAGTTGCCGTCAACGGCGAGAGGGAACTTCGTCATCAGTCCGCTGCGGGACCGGCCGAAGCGCGACCGCCCAGTTGAGATCTTGACGTGCTCCGGCGCGCAGCATGTGTGACATGCCGGTAGGCGGAACCTGCCGTGGGCGGGACACCGGGCTCACCGCTGCCGAAGTACACGCGCAACGAATCGCCAACAACTCATCGCTTCAGATCCCAAGCCGGACGACGCATGATCACCCCGGGTCACGCATCCAGCGCCTCGGCCTCCTATGCTCGGGGGGCAACCATTCGAGTCCAGAGGAGCGGAGCAATGAGCCAGAACGTCTTTTTCGAGGTGACCGCAGACGGCGAGCCGATCGGCCGTATCGAGTTCAAACTCTTCGACGACGTCGTCCCGAAGACCGCGCAGAACTTCCGTGAGCTGGCCACTGGCGCGCACGGCTTCGGCTACAAGGGCTCGCCGTTCCACCGGGTGATCCCGGACTTCATGCTCCAGGGCGGCGACTTCACCAACCAGAACGGCACGGGCGGCAAAAGCATCTACGGCGAGAAGTTCGCCGACGAGAACTTTCAGCTCAAGCACACCAAGCCGGGCCTGCTGTCCATGGCCAACGCGGGCCCGAACACCAACGGCTCGCAGTTCTTCATCACCACCATCGTCACCGACTGGCTGGACGGCAAGCACGTCGTCTTCGGCGAGGTCGTCGAGGGCATGGACGTAGTGAAGGCGATCGAGGCGCTCGGCAGCCGTTCCGGCACTACCGCCAAGAAGATCGTCATCTCCGACTCCGGCACTGTCTGAGCGGTCTGACTGCGGTTCGAGCCGGTTGGCCGACTCGAACTGCTCTTCGTCGCGGGCGGAAGGCGTGTCCGCGCCTTGTGGGAGCCCGCATCCTCCTTACCGGGCTGGCCAGCCCGGTAAGGAGGGTGTGCGGGTAGGGGGCTGCGAGCTGTACGCGCTGCGGCGTCGTCGGCACGCGTGTGGAAGGGAACCACGGCGGTGGAGTGAGCACGGCGGTCTCCTCAGGGGCCAAGCATCTCCAGGGGGGCGGATGGTGCTGGGCAGACCGTGCCATCCGGGCTCGTCGGTCGCCGCCACGCCAGGCCCCCAGTGGCCTCGCGGCTTCCGCATTGACCCATGCGAATGATTCACCGGCGCCGCAGGGTGAAGGTGACATGGTGTGCCCCGCGCCGACGGCAGTCAGCCGCTCGCCATCATTAGCGTTGGCTCTTGTGTTGATGAGCCATGCCTTTGTGAACCTGAAACCCGGAGTGGGAAAGACGACCAGCGCTGTCTGGTTGGCTCACGCACTTCACGAGTCGGGCATCTCACCGCTGCTGGTGGACAGTGACCCCGCCTCCTCCGCGCTGCGTTGGAGCGAATTGGCAGGTGGCTTCCCGTTTCCCGTGGTCGCCCTTCCTGTGGGTGATGTGCACCGGCGCGTGAACGACTTCCTCGGCAACCGGCAGGCTGTCGTGTTCGACGCCCCGCAGATGGAGGACCACGCGCACATCGCCCGGAGCATCATGAGGTACGCGAGCGAGTGGATCGTGCCGGTGACCCCAGCCCCCATCGAGTTGGACCGCATGGCGCCCATCGGCGGTGAGATGGGCGACGTACAGTCCCTGCGCGCACAGCCGGCCCGCGCCACTGTCCTGCTGAACCGCACCAATCGTCCCGACGCCACGCGCACCGGTCCCGATGCCGACGCCCGCGAAGCCCTCACCGAGCGGGGCTTCGACGTGCTGTCCACCCATATTCCACGACTCGACTTGTACGCCCAGTCATTCGGCAGCCCGGTCGTAGTCAAAGGCTCGGCCTACATGGACCTCGCAAACGAACTCATCAAGCGTCAGGACAAGGCGTGAATCAGCGCAAGGACACCTACCGAGCCGCACTGCAGCGCGGGCCCGAAGTCGCCGCACCCCGTCACACCAAGGTCGCTCAGCTGCACACCCGATACCTCCGAGTGACCATCGAGTTCGACCCTGCCCTGCCGCGCGACATCACCCGATGGGTGGGGCTACCCGTATCCGCGGTCCTGCGCGCCGGCGCAGCCGTGCTGCGCCCCCAAGGAAGCACCCCGTAAGCCGGGCGACGTACACCCCGGGTGCGGTGCACGGTCGGTTTCAAGACGACCCATACGCTTGAACTCCCCTCCGGGATGGAAACCGACGGCAGCAGGTGCAGCTTGGACGTCTCCCCCGCGACCGTGCTTCTCTCCGCTCCCCCGGCTAGGTTCTGGTCGCGTCTACAGCTGCCGGTCTCCTTGCCAGGTGCTGACGTCAGCGCGGCCAGGCCGCCATGTGCCAGGCCCTTGTAGGTCACTGTCCGGGCGGGGTCGAGCTCGTGTGCGACCTGTCTCGCCAGGTTCCTTCCCTCGCGGAACAGCCGCTGCCACTCGGCGTCGCACTTCCCGTCCTCCCGGTCCCGGACGTCCAGGTTCATTGTGGTGTCGATCCCGTCTGCCCACGCGTACAGGCCGGTGACGAGTCCGTCGGACAGGTGTGACACGAGCGTAGGCGTCGGCCATCACCACGGACGCGGCCTCGCTGCGGGCGAGGCACATCTCGATGCCGTGATCGTGCAGCGCACGCCAGAGCCACAGATCGCCACCAGTGACCAGGAAGACACGGTCCACGCCGCTGCCCTTCAGCGCGCGAGCGACTTCGTGTGCGACCCGGGACGGGTCGGCTGAGACAGCGCCCGCCGCTCCACTGCCTATCGCCACAAGCGTTCTCCTCAACGCGCCGGTTGACGCCCGTCGGCACCGCGACGATGTCCATGCCCGGTGGCGGATCGGCCGCCGGGATCGGGATCGAGTCGGACAGCTGGGAGGGTTGGGGCAGCGGTGACGACGCGAAGCTCCGGGCCAGACACGCATGCACCACGGCGTCCATCGACTACCAGGAGCACAATAAACATGATTGACCGTTTTCTTATTTCCTTTGACTTCACCGGGCCTCGCGCGCGGTCCGCTGCCAAGAAGAACGATTGATCAGTTTTCGATGTAGGCTGGCGGTGTGCCGAAGGTGAGCCAGGAGTACCGCGACGCCCGCAGAACACAGATCCTGACCGCGGCGAGGCGCTGCTTCGTCCGGAACGGGTTCCACGAGACGTCCATGCAGGACCTGCTCGCCGAAGCAGGCCTGTCCTCGGGGTCGGTCTACCGGTATTTCCCCAGCAAGCAGGACATGATCATCGCGATCGCCGAGGAGAACCTGGCCGAGGTGGTCGCCGAGGCCCGACGGCAAGCCGAACGTACGCCGGCCGTCGGGATCGGCGAGGCGCTCGCCGATCTCTTCGAGGTCATCAGGACGAAGCACGCGGAGAACGGCTTCGCCGCCATCGCGCTGCTGGTCTGGGCCGAATCCCTGCGCGACCCGACACTCGCAGAGCGGATCAGGACCGCACTCACCGACGCGACCACCGAACTCGCCACGATCGTGCGGGAACACCAGAACCTGGGCGATCTGCCCCCCGACGCCGCGACGGACCCGCTTACGCGACTGATCACGTCCACCGTGCCCGGCTTCATCCTCCAACTTGCCACCCTCGGGCCCGACGCGGTCGACGGCCTGTCCGGCGCCGCCCGCGCGCTGTGGCCGGAGCGATGACGGGCCGCCGACGGGGCGCCCCCAACCGCGGCAGGAGCTACGGACTCCTCGGCAGCGTCTGTTCGGTCCAGATGGTCAATTCCTGCGTCTCGCGAGGCAGACGGCCGATCCCCAGCGGCGGACCTGCGGGAACGCCGAGAATCTCGGCATCGGCATCGGCATCGGCATCGGCATCGGCACCGGGCATGACGACGGCGGGTGGCTCCTGACCGGGGCCGGCAACCGGACAGCGGCGAGCCACGGGCTCTTCGACCACGTACAGGCAGTGGCACACCGGGGATCGGCTGGGCTGCGGATCCCGCAGTTCTGATGGCTTGGGACGCGAGATGTGGCGCTGGCTGCTCGCCCTGCCGGGGTCGAGGGAGGAGCATAGGAGATGAGCGACCAAGGGAGGCCCGCCATGAAATCCGAAGCCTCGGATTACGACACCTGGCTGTACTCTCACACACCCTCCCAGGCCGAGGGCGAGCGCGACGAACCGGCTGAGCGTTCAGCCATGCACCCGGAGGTCCCCAGGACCGAGCCGTCGCAGGCGGAGGGCGAGCGGGTGGACGACATCACGACCACATGACCGCAGTGAGCCGGACTGGGCGTTGCTGGATCCGGCTCACTGCTGCTCGGCACCGGACGGCCACCCGGGAGGCGTCGCTGTCGCGGCGATTTTCGCTGCGGTTGCTGCTCCTGCTGCTGTTCGCCGGACTTCAGGGCCTGGGTCTGGTGGTGGTGCGACTGGCCGAGGGGCATTTGGCCAGGCACAAGTGGTCATCGACGGCCGAGCGGACATAGCTGTAGCCGGTCACAGGCTTGCAGTTCTTGTGCCGAACGTGCTCGTGATCAATACGCCTGGGGCGTGCTGCACGTCCGGCGGCGGACTGTCAGCTGGAGTCGTCGGGGGTGAACGTGACGGGCAGCTGTGCGGGGCCGCGCAAACCGCCCGTGCGCCATCGCAGCTCGCTGGGTGGCACGGCCAGGCTGAGGTGGGGCAGGCGGCGCAGGGCGGTTCCAATGGCGATCTGGCCCTCGAGCCGGGCCAGTGGCGCCCCCAGGCAGTAGTGGATGCCGTGCCCGAAGGCGAGGTGCGCGTTGTCCTGCCGGGTGATGTCCAGGCGGTCGGGGTCCGGGAACTGCGCCGGGTCGCGGTCGGCGATGGCCGAGGCGACCAGCACGGTTGCTCCGCGCGGGATGGTCACTCCCCCGACAGTGACGTCCTCGCGCGCGAACCGGGCGATGCCGGGGTTGACCGGTCCGTCGTAGCGCAGGAACTCCTCGATCGCACCGGGCAGCAGTTCCGGATCGTCGCGCAGCATCCGCAGCTGGTCAGGGTGGGCGAGCAGCGCGGCGATGCCGCTGCCGATCAGGTTGACCGTGGTGATGTATCCCGCCACCAGCAGCAGGAAGGCCATGGCGATCAGCTCGTCCTCGTCCAGCCGGTGTTCCTCGTCCCGGGTGGCGATCAGCGCGCTGAGCAGGTCGTCACCGGGCCGGGCTCGCTTGTCTGCGAGAAGTCCAGTCAGGTACGAGCGCATCTGCCGCCACGCTCGGTCCACCCGGGCCGGGTCGGGCGGCTCGTCTCCTTGAAGGATCATTTCGTCGGTCCACCGCTGGAAGTCGTGCCGGTCGGCGACAGGCACTCCGAGCAGCTCGCGGATCACCGTGACCGGAAGCGGCAGCGCGAAATCCTCGACGAGGTCGGCCTTGCCGGCGGGCACGATCGCGCCGAGCAACCGGTCGGTGATCTCCTGGATGCGCGGCCGCAGCTCGGCCACCCTGCGGGCGGTGAACGCCTTGGAGACCAGCCGGCGCAGGCGGGTGTGGTCGGGCGGGTCGGAGCGCAGCATGGTGCGCAGCATCGACTCGCGCTCCGTGGCGGGCAGCCGCTCGAGGAGACGGGGGTCCGAGGCATCACGGACGTCGCTGCTCAGCCGTGCGTCGGACAGGGCTGCGAGGCCGTCTTCGTAGCGCGTGACCAACCAGGCCTCGATGCCGCCGGCGATAACGGCACGCCGTACGGGGCCGTCCTCGCGCAGCTGCCGGTAGAGCGGGAAGGGATCCGCCATGAAGGCCGGATCGGCGTAGGGCAGAAGGACCGGCTGCGCGCTCATCAGTTCTCCAGGGGGCGTCACGAACCCACTCGGCGAAGTTGTTCATTTTTGAGGGTATATGTCCCATGGACTCGAATCGTGGATGCCGCCGAAGGGAAGAACTGCCATGGAGCGGACAACGTGCTGCGTGGTGGGCGGCGGCCCCGCGGGAATGGTCCTCGGCCTGCTGCTGGCCCGGGCCGGCGTGGCCGTCACGGTCCTGGAGAAGCACGGCGACTTTCTGCGCGACTTCCGCGGCGACACAGTGCATCCCTCGACCCTGGCACTGCTGGACGATCTCGGTCTGGCCGAGCGCTTCGCCCGTCTGCAGCAACGTCGGGTGACCACGGTCCAGCTGCCGCTCGGCGCGGACGGTTCGCTGATCACCGTCTCGGACATCAGCGCGCTACCCGAGCCGTACAACTACGTGGCGATGGTGCCGCAGTGGGACTTGCTCGACCTCCTCGCCGACGAGGCCCGAAAAGAGCCGTCCTTCTCCGTGCGGATGAGCACCGAGGCGACATCCTTCCTGGAGGAGCGCGGACGGGTCACCGGAGTGCGGTACCGGACGTCCGACGGCCGAACTGGCGAACTGCGGGCCACCCTCACCGTGGCCTGCGACGGTCGGGGCTCGCTGGCCCGGTCACGGCCCGAACTGCGACTGCGGCAGTTCCCCTGCCCCATGGACGCCTGGTGGTTCCGGCTGCCACGGCGGGCGGGCGACCCGCACGGACTTGTGGGAGGCGTCGGCGACCGGTTCCTCACCGCGATGATCGACCGTGGGGAGTACTGGCAGTGCGCCGCGCTGATCCCCAAGGGGACCGACGCCGAGCGCCGCGCCGCCGGTCTCGAGCGGTTCATGGCCGACTTCTCGGCCGCGGTGCCCTGGCTCGGGGACCGGGCGCATGCACTGCGGTCATGGGACGAGGTGAAGATGCTCGACGTACGGCTCGACCGCCTCCGGCGCTGGCACCGCCCGGGACTGCTGTGCATCGGCGACGCGGCGCACGCGATGTCACCGGTCTTCGGCATCGGCATCAACCTCGCCGTCGAAGACGCAGTGGCCGCCGCACGGTATCTCGTCGAACCGCTGCGCACAGGTGTGGTCGGCCTGCGGGACGTACGCGGCGTCCAGCGGCGCCGGTGGCCGACCACGGCGGCGACGCAGACACTGCAGCGGTTCGCTCACGCGAGGGTCATCGCGCCCGTACTCTCGGGACAACCGCCCTTCGGCAACGCCAGGCGGGCGGAGCGGATGAGCAGGATGCTCACCACGTCACCGTGGCTCAAGCGCATCCCGGCGTACTTCATCGGCTACGGCGCCATGCGCGAGCGTCCGCCCGCCGAGTCGGTGCGGTGAGCTGCGGCGCACGGCTAGGAGTGCTGCTGGCTCAGCCTCTACCCAGCAGCGGCCGCAGGCAGCACAGATGCCCGTCCAGCACCGCAGCAGCTCCTGCAGGGCGTCGAGGACTTGGTGGCGGGTCAGACCGGTGTGGGGACTTTTGGATCCAGGCACCGGAGGGTGAGGAAGGATTGGGCTGCGGTGACGAGGGTGACGTGGTGACGCCGGCCGCGTCAGGTGCGGCCTTCGACGTGGTCCAGGCCCAGGCCGTACCCGAGTTCGCGGCAGTCGTATTCGATGCGCCGGCGCAACTTGGCCCCCGCACCAGGTCCACGCCCATGCGGGCTCGGCCCTGTGGCAGCCGGCGCGTTCCTGGCGGCTGCCCGAGGCGCATCGCCGCCGAGAGCTGGCCACGGAACTCCGGGCCACCAAGATCCGCGGCCGAGTCCGGGGCGTGGGCAGCGAATTCACGCCCACCTGCTCGGCGACGGCTCCTGGGCCACCTGCAGTGACCTGGACGGCAACGGCTGGGTGCTCGAAGAGATCAGTTACCCAAGCGGTCGAGACCTGCGGCGCGGCGCTCCGTTGGCGCGCAGGGCGTGGCCCGCTGCCAGTTCAATGGACGTCTGGTGATTCAGAGACTCAGCGTGATCGCAGCGGCGACACCGCCCAGGCCGAGGGCAAAGGCGGCCTCGCCCCAGCCGCCGGCGCCCCAGCGGAAGAACCTGTCGACAGCAAGCCGGCCCGGGCCGATGGCAGCGACAGCCAGGGCAACCACGGTGATGCAGACGCTGTACTCCACGCCGCCGTCCGACTCCCACAGACCATGAGCGCCAGTGACGGTCGCCATGGCATTGATCATCACGCCGATCAGGGCGGCGGCCGCGAGTGGAGTGAACAGTCCCAAGGCCAGGCCGAGGCCACCGAGGAATTCGGACAGGCCACCGATCACGGCGAAGAGTTTTCCCGGGCGGTAACCGAGTTCGGCGAACCCGTTGCCGGTCGCAGTCAGGCCACCACCTCCGAAAAGCCCGAACAGTTTTTGAGCGCCGTGCGCGGCCATCAGCAGGCCAAAGGTGAGTCTGATCAGCAAAAGACCCCAGTCGGCCGCGGACGACGTCGCCGCGGTGGCGACGTGCGCTTGCGATTCCGTAGGAGTCGAAAGAGAGCGCAAGATGTGTTTCGTATGCATTTCAATGCTCCGGAAAGAGCGCCGGAACGGGCATACCCCCAACTCGGCCAGACGCCGAGGAACCGGTCGGCGGTAGGCCCTGCGCAGCATCGCAGAGAACAGACCGCCCCTGCCGATCCTTCCGCAGCGACCATGATCATGCATCTGGGCGCTGCTTTCCGTAGAGCAAACATGGCAACCGCAAACCACCGACACCGCCGGAGGTGTCGGCATGCCCACCGACACCCCCACCGAGCCGATGACACAGCCACCGGCGTCCGGGGCACCACCCCGCCGACGAACCCCGCCTCACATGGCGGCCCAGCGGCCAGCGAGGGCCAGGTCCGCCCCATAGGTCGCCCAAGGGGCGGTGCTTCCGCGGCGAGTCTGGCCCGGCAGGAGCGGCTCAGCCCAGGTAGAAGTCCTTGCGAGCGGCCACGAACGCCTCGATGGTTTGGGCAGGTACGCCGGTGACGCGTTCGACGTCGTCGGATGCGCGATCGTAGCGGTTGTCATGGTGCAGTCGGGCCATGGTCAGGATGTGCTGTTCGGTGTGTGGCGGCAGGCCCACCTTGGCGAGCGCCTCGGTCCGCCACTCGTCCAGCGGCACGTCCACATAGGTCACCGGACGCCCCAGCGCCCGTGAGAACTCCTCGGCCATCTCCGTCATGTCGACCGTGCGTGGCCCGGTCAGCTCGTAGACGTGCCCGATGTGCGGAGCCGGGTCGCGGAGCACGGTGGCGACCACCCGGGCGACGTCGTCCACGGCGACCGGCGACGTGCGCCCGGTACCGAACGGCAGCGCGATCGTGCCGTCCTCCCGGATCGATTGCGCCGCCAGCGTGGTGAACAGCGGATTGTCCAGGAACGACGTCGGCCGGATGTGGATCACGGGCAGGCCCGACCAGTTCAGTACCTGCTCTGCCAGCCAGTGCAGCCGCTGCTGGTGGGACTCCGCGGTGCTGGTGGCGGTCATCTGCGACACCGTCATCTGTGACATGTCGACCAGGCCGTCCAACTGCCCGTGCTCGCGGGCCACGGTGGCCACGACCGTCGCGGCCAGCAGATGGTCCGGCGACACGGGCATCGCGAAGTACATCCGCCCGACGCCCTCCAGCGCGGTCGCGACGCTCTCGGGTCGGGTCAGGTCGCCGACGACGACCTCCGCGCCGAGCGCACGCAACTCTGCGGCGCGATCGTCGTCGCGGCGCACCATCACGCGCACCGGCACCTCCTGCGCGCGGAGTTGTTCAAGGACCGCGCGGCCAACGCCACCGGCGCCGGTGATGAGAACAAGCTTGCTGGTAACCATCGGCCAATCTCCTTCTGCCTGGATAGCTGAGTAGTTGAGTGCTGGCGTGATCTCACGTGCGTGCGGCGTGCGACAGGGGTCAGGCGGCGGCTGCGGTGCGCCGCCGCATCAGACGGGGGCGCAGGCCCACCAGGACGCCGGCGATGGCGGCCCACAGCGCAAGCGTGATCACAGGGCCTGCTGTGTGCGCGCCGTCGAAGTAGCTCAGGCCGGTGATCGCGCGGACGGCCGCGCCAGGTGGCAGCAGTGCGGAGACCGCTCGGGCCGCGGCAGGCAGCAGATCGGCACCGATGGTGGCACCACTGGTGGCATTGCCGGCGGTGAGGAGCAAAAGGGTGGCAACCGGGAGCCCGATGGGGCCGAGGTAGGTGCCGAGCAATTTCGTGGTGAAGGCGGCCGCGGCTGCCAGCAGGGTGAGTGTGCAGACCAGCGGGATGACCGGGGCCGGGACCGCCCCCAGCACCGGGCCGGCGATGATAGCTGCGACGGTGCCGATGGCCGCGGAGGCACCGGCCAGCAGCCAGAACCGGTGGCGCAGGCGCAGGAGACCGGTCAGGCCAAGAGCGTTCGAGCCGAGGACGAACCCGGCCAGGGTCACGCCGAACGCCATGTAGAAGCCGGCCAGTCCCCGGGCGTCGAAGCGAGTCAGGGGGACGACATCCACGGTGGTGACATGCTCGCCCGCACCCGTTGCGTAGGCGCCGACGAGGTTCTTCACGGCCGATGTGGTGGACGTCCCGGCTGCCCCCGCGATCTTCAGGCGCAGCCGGTCCGGGCCGTCGGTGCTGAGCACGGCGACGACGTCGTGGCGCTCGAGTGCGTGGCGCGCGGCCTCGGCACCGACGGCAGGGTGGACATCGACACTGTCGCCGAGGGCCTGGCGAATCTGGCCCGGCAGATTCGGTCCGGTGACGGCTATGGGGATCTGATGGGGCTGGGGGTCGCGCTGCAGCCCTACGTAGCAGCCGATGAAGGCCGCCACGACGATCAGGGCAATCACTGTCGGCTGGAGCCAGGCCTTCACCGGCGGCCGGCGGCGGACGGCCGGGGTCGGCTGGGGGGAGAACTCGGCCGCTGCGGAGGGCGTCTGCTCACGCTCGGGAGCGGTTCCGACGGGGGTTTCCATGAAGAGGCTTTCTGGTGGAAGGGGCTGCGGCGCGGGACGGGGGTGGGCGCTGATCAGCAGGGTGGCCAGGTGGCGGCTGCCACGCTCGACCAAATAGATTACCAGCGTAATTTATTCCAGAGCTACAATAGATGCCAGCCGTCATCCATGAAGGAGGTGCTCATGGGCCGCGTGTCGCAGGCGCAGGCGCAGGAGAACCGCAAGCGGGTCGTGGAGACGGCGTCGCGCCTCTTTCGCGAGCAGGGCACGAGCGTGAGCGTCGCCGACCTGATGAAGGCGGCGGGCCTGACCCACGGCGGCTTCTACAAGCAGTTCGACTCCAAGGAAGCCCTGATCGACGAGGCGGTCAGGCATGCGTTCGACGAACTGGCCCGGTGGCGCACGGCCGCCCTGGAGGAGAACGAGGGGCGGCGCGCAGAAGCCCAGCAGATGATGATCGGCGCGTATCTGTCTCCCCGCCACCGGGACAACGCGTCCACAGGTTGCCCCGCCGCCGCGCTCGCCGCCGACATGGCCCGCGACACAGGTGATCGCGACGCCCACCGTGCCTACTCCGAGGGCGTGCAGGACTTCGCCGCGTGGCTCGCCACCGATGACGAGGACGGCATCACGCGGCTGTGCACCATGCTCGGCGCCGTCGTACTGGCCCGTGCCGTCAAAGACTCGCCGCTGTCCGACGAGATACTCACCATCGCACGCGCGGCGCTCTCCCCAGCCCGCTGAGCTCCGCATGCGGCGTGATCACGGGTCACGCCGTAGCGCGGGTAGCGGTCGTCGTGCCGGTCGGCTGATTTCGCCGGGCAGGCCCAGGCAACAGGTGCCAGTCGCGTGTCGAGCTGCGACCGTGCCTGCGCCATTCACCGGACGCACGTGCGGGCAAAGGCCTGGCCGGGCAAGGAGGTGGCGGGGCCGTCTCGACGTCATTCCTTCGTGGGGAGCACACCGGTGACCGGACCGTCCTTCGGATGGGCGGTGATGCCTGCGCGCAGCGCCCCGTACGAAACGGTTGCGATAGCGGGCCTCACACGTCGGAGATCCACACCCCGTGCAGCATGCTGTCGCCATCGATCGGATACAGGTAGGAACCGATGGGACTGAAGCGGGGATTGGGACCGTTGCGCAGATACACCCCGTCCAGATCATCCGGCGGCCTTCCAACTCCAGGGCGAGTACGTCGACTTCATCGGTCACCGGGGCGAACCGGCCCGTGAGATGCGCGACCCGTGCCGGGTCGAACGCGTTGGTATCTGTGGTCCCGACGGTCCCCCCTGCGATGTTCCGGAACGGGTAGCCACGCCAAATCGGGGTGGGTTCCGCCGTCGGTCGTGCGGTCAGGCAGACCGGGGAAACACCGGGCACGCGTTCTGTCGACTTCCAGCGCGGCGGTTCGGCCGCGCACACGGGCACGATCTCGCCCGCGAGTGCTCCGCGGGGGCAGGCGGGCAGCCCCCGCGGGACGGCCGGAACGGGCAGCCGTACGGCGGACCCGGTCCAGGGCGGACTCCTCGCCCGGGTGTCGATGTTCCTCTCCGACGATCTCCGGTGCCCGCCCGTGGCCATGCCCCGAACGCCCCGTACGAGCCTGTCGGCATGCCCCGACCGCCCCCCATACGAGCCCGTCGGCGTGTGCACACACGTGCAGGTGACGGCGGCCGGAGGGCTCGCAGGGCCGACGGCCGGAGCGCTCACACAACGGCGCGTGCGGCGTCCTGCCTGGCCATGTACTGGTCGGGATAGCGTTCCGTGAAGCGGACGGCCAGGACCAGAAGAGCCACGGGAATGATCCAGTTCAGCCAGTCCGAGGTGCCTTTGGTGTGTACGGCGATGAGGCCGAGCACAGCAGTGGCCGCGAACACCGCGGACCAGGCCGCGGTGAGAACGAAGTTGATGTGCCGGAACGTCGGCGAATCCCAGTGCTCACGCGGCGTCGACTCGCGGGCGTACTGAGTCGTGAACGGCACGAACGCGAGGGAGACGAGCGCGACGAGGGCGATGACACCGTTCGCGAGCGCCTGCGCGTAGGTCTCCAGCCAGATGAGTTCGTGCCGGTCGAGGGCGAGCGCGAGCAGGCTGAGGACCGCGAAGAAGACGATCCCGGTCACTTCGAGGATCTTGAAGCTGCCCCGTCGCATGTCGCCAAGACTGAGCACGACGGAGGCCAGCAGCGCCGCCAGGGCGGCGTATTCCCACGTACTGGGGCTCGCCACGACGTCGAAGATGATCCAGGGGGCGAAGCCGAAGAAGATGTTGCCCGTTCGCTTGGCCGATCCGGTGCCTGCCACTGGGCACCTCCCGTCGTGCCGGGGCTGGATGGGCGCGCTGATCCCCGTTCCACCACGTTCCATCGTCACCTCCGCCACCGCACATCGCATCCGATGCGCGGACCGGGGACGTGCCGGATGCGCACGAAAGCGGCTGCGAAGTCCCCCACGTCCGAACCTGTGGTTCTCGCCACATTTCCTACCCAATGGGCCCTGTCGTGGCAGGGGTCACGTCGCGGGGCGGGCGTTTTCTATACGTTCGCAGTTCTGTGCCCCTCCCTCATGAACTGCCGAGGCTCCCCGCATGCCGCACCGACCGTCCCCCCTGCCGCACCCGCAGAGCGCGGGGAGGCGCCGGCCGCGCGGCAGGCGCGCCGTGGTCCGCGCCGGCGTTCTCGCGGCCTCGCTGACGACGCTCTTCTCAGCCGCCTCGCTCGCCCCGGCGGCCGCGGCCCCGGCATCGGTGCGGCCCGAGGCCGCCACGACTGACGTCCTCGCGCTCGTGCAGCCCCAGCGGAAGGCGCGGGTCACGGCTGCGGTATTCGACCTGGACGGCACAGGCCGAGGGCCCGCGGTGTACGGCGACGACACCCCCTACGACACCGCCAGCATCGTCAAGGTCGACATTCTTGCCGCGACGCTGCTCCAGGCGCAGGACACCGGACACGGCCTGACCACGCACGAGCGCACCCAGGCGGAGGCCATGATCGAGCGCAGCGACAACACGGCGGCCAACGCGCTGTGGCGACGGATCGGCCTGGCACCCGGCCTGGAAGCGGCGAACAAGCGGCTGGGGCTGACCTCGACCAAGGGCGGCCCCGGCGCCAAGTGGGGGCTGACTCGGACGACGGCGAGCGACCAGATACGACTGCTGCGCGCGGTGTTCGACACCGGCCCGGCCTCACCCGCGGGCTCCAGGGCGCTCAACAAAACGTCCCGAACCTACATCCGCGCGCTCATGAGGCGCATCGTCGGTGAGCAGGCGTGGGGTGTCTCCGCGGCCGCCGGCTCCGGATGGGCGTTGAAGAACGGCTGGCTGCAGCGCAACACAACCGGACTGTGGGACGTCAACAGCGTCGGCCAGGTCACGGCGAGCGGACGTCACTACCTCGTCGCCGTCCTCTCGGACGGCAACACGACGATGCAGAACGGCATCGCGCTGGTGGAACGCGAGGCCCGGGCTGCTGTCACCTCGGCGACCACCCGCTGACGGCCTCAAGGAGCGGTGGCGATCACACGACCAGCCGCGCCGAGAATCAGGTTTTCGCGCGCTTGGGACAGCGGACCGAAGCCGGCTGCCCTGGTCCCGACCAGGCAGATCTCGCCGACCGCAGCGATGTTCGGCTGATCTCGAAGCCCCGCCGCCGCGCACGTACGGTGGACGTATAGCCGGACCGGTACGCCGGTGCAGGCGCTGCAGGCAAACGCTGCGGCGACCGGCCGCCGCGACGCGGTGCTCTGCTCCCACACAGGAGGGAGAGGCAATGACCGAGCACAGGATCGGCACACAGAAGGAATTCGAGGCCGCCCGCGAAGAACTGCTCGTGGAGGAGAAGGACCTCACCCGCCGCGGCGACGAGCTCGCCCGGAAACGGAGGGAGCTTCCCTGGGTGCCGGTCGAGAAGGACTACAGCTTCGAGACCGAGGACGGGACGAAGTCGCTCGCGGACCTCTTCGACGAGCGCTCGCAGCTGCTCATCTACCACTTCATGTTCGGCCCGCCGTACGAGGCCGGATGCACGGTCTGCTCCTCGATCGCGGACACCCTCAACCCCAACGTGGTCCACCTCAAGGCCCGCGACGTGACGCTGATCTGCTCCTCACGGGCGCCGCTCGACAAGCTCCTTGCCTACAGGGAGCGGATGGGCTGGAGCTTCGACTGGGTCTCCACCGTCGGCAGCAACTTCCATCGCGACCTCGGCTTCCTGCACACCGAGGAGGAGCTGAGGCCGTTCCTCGAGGGCGAGATTCCGCCGACCGTGCGTCAGATGGCGCAGGCGTCCGGCACGGACGTGCTCGGGTACGTCACCGAGGGGCCCGGGCTGAGCGCCTACGCGCGCTCGGACGGCACCGTCTACCGGACGTACGTCAGCACCGCGCGCGGCCTTGAGCCTGCCATGGCCTACTACGGCCTCCTCGACCGGACGCCGATGGGCCGCCATGAGGAGGGCGAGGAGACCTTCTGGCTGCGCCGCCACGACGAGTACGGGAAGACCTGAAGGAGCATTTCGGCCCCTGAAGGTCCGCTCGACGACCCGACGTCTCTCCGCGTAGAGCCCCGTAGAGGAACCTGACGCTTTGACATGCTCGCCCACCTAAGGGAGGGCAATTCCCGCTTGCCGCGCCGTTGCCGGGCGCGGCTTCGGGTGGGTTCCTGCTTCACCGCGCTGTGCCGATACCGACCGTGCCGAGCCTCCACGGTCGCTCCCGGCCGGTGCGGCCCTCCGCCTCGACGACGTAGTCGTATTTCGCCAGCGTCCGCAGATGGCAGGAGCCGTTGGACACGGTGCCGCCCACGATCTGTGCCGCCTCGATGGCGGAAGTGGGGGTACTCCAGGTAAAGGGAACGTATGGTCTAGTCCAAAGACCCTTCTGGTCTAGTCCAAATCATTGACGTGATCGCGACAGCACGCAGAAGCTGGGGCCACTCCCCCACTCCCCTGGAGGCACAGTGAGACGTCTTCGCGCGTGTCTGGGCGCGGCAGCCGCCGTAAGCCTGGCCGCAGTCGGTACGACCGCCCTGGTCGCGGGCAATGCCTCGGGCGCGACCACGGCGCTCAGCAACCGCTGGTACGCCGCCGCTCCCTATCTGATGCCACTGGACAACGACCCGCCGGACCCGACCGCCATCATGGACGCGACCGGCCTCAAGGCATTCCAGCTGGCGTTCATCCTCGCCCCCAACGGCGGCGGCTGCTCCCCCACTTGGGGCGGCACGGCAGCGGTCTCCTCGGACACCGCCGTGCAGTCGGTCATCAACACCATCCGCGCCAAGGGCGGCGACGTCTCCGTGTCAATCGGCGGCTACGGCGGCACCAAGCTCGGGCAGACCTGCTCGGACGCGGCCGCCACCGCCGCGGCGTACCAGCAGGTCATCACCAAGTACGGCCTGCACGCGATCGACTTCGATCTGGAGGAGCCGGAGTACGAGAACACGGCGGCCATCAAGAACGAGATCGGCGCTGCCAAGATCCTCCAGCAGAACAACCCCGGCCTCTACGTCTCCGTCACCACGGCCGGCACGGCGGACGGCACCGGCTGGTTCGGCAAGCAGATGCTGCTGGAGGCGAAGTCGCAGGGGTTCACGCCGAACAACTTCTCCATCATGCCGTTCGACGGCGGGTTCAACGGCGCGGCCTCTCAGACCAGCGCGCTCACCAACTTCAACACGATCCTCCAGTCCACCTTCGGCTGGGACCAGGCGACTGCGTACGCCCACGAGGGCTTCTCCGGCATGAACGGACGCAGCGACACCGGCGAAATCTTCTCGCAGGCCGACTTCCAGACGGTGCTGGACTACGCCACCAGCCACAACATGGACCGCTTCACCTTCTGGTCCCTCAACCGCGACCGCCAGTGCACTCCCGTCGACAACGGCGGCCGTACGTCGGGCACGTGCTCCAGCGTGGCGCAGAACTCCTGGGACTTCGCGAAGTACTCGGTGAAGTTCGCCGGAGCCACCCCGCCCACCAGCACCCCCACGCCCACTCCGACCCCGCCGAGCACCGCGTGCAAGACGGCCTGGAGCTCGACGGCGGTCTACACGGTCGGCAATGAGGTCTCGTACAACAAGCACAACTGGAAGGCCAAGTGGTGGACCCAGAACGAGGTGCCGGGCGCCTCGGAGTGGGGGCCTTGGCAGGACGAGGGGACCTGCTGACGCACTGGAAGATGTCGGGGCGGACACACCTCCGCAGGGGTGACCGGGGCACAACCCCGCGATGCCCGCGACCGGACAACTGCCTGCCCAACGACCGGAGGTGGTGGCCGGCCACCACCTCCGGCCTCAGGACCTCAGCTGTCCCCGCAAGCGAGTCCATCAGCGTGGCGGACCAACGGAAAGCCGGACGCGGGCCAGATCAGAGGAAGCCCCATACGGGACACTTCTAGGCGATGGAGAAGCGGAACGCGCCGGTACCGCTCCCCATCGTCAGCCAGATGTGCTCCCCCTCCATGACCAGCCCGAGGGCGACGTGCCCGCATCCCAGCTGGGCCGCCGTGCTCCGGAGAGAGGGGGTAGTTGTCGGCGATCCAGGGCTTGCCGTCGAGGGGGTCCTCCAGCGGCAGGTTCCTGGTGTAACCGCCACAAGGTGAGTGACCGCAGGGCCTTCGGATGCCAGGCACGTCATTCTGCGCTTGGCACTGAGATCCACCAGCCAGTGTCAGCGCGGAGCGGCTGCTCGTCCAGTCAGAGGTGTGGGCCGGTCATCCGTGCCGGCGCAAGTCGTGGAAGAAGTCCTCGATGACGCACAGCTGCCCGGAGTGGGCCGTCTCGTCGTAGACATATTTGCCGACGGCAAGGTCGAGTACTCCGAGGCCGAAGGGCGAGAACACCAGTGGCCGGTCGGTAGGGGGCGTCACCCGTCCGGTCATGACGTCGGCGAGTGTCCCGTGCAGGAAGTCGCGGTTGCCCGTGAGCTGTTCGGCCAGGTGGGGCGAGGTGTTGGCTTTGAGGCAGTGTTCCACGTCGTCGACGATGTTGGTCGAGGCGAGAATGATCTCGGGCGCGAGGTCGCGCAGGGACACGTGCAGGACCAGGGGGTTGTGGTCGAACCAGGCCGGGTCGCTGATGTGTGGCTCGCCGGCGATGGTGGCGAAGACGACGAGATCGCTGGAGCGGATGAGTTCCTCGGACCTGTCGTACACGGTGATCTGTCCGGCGGTGCCGGTCTGTTGGAGGTAGTCGCGGAAGCCGGCGGCGCTGTCGGGGGACACGTCGTGGACGCCGATCTCGTCGAAGGACCAGCCGACAGCGGTCAGGAAGGTGTGGATGTAGCGGGCGATCAGGCCCGTGCCGAAGAACCCGATACGAGTGGGGCGTTGCCGGTTGCGAGTGAGGCGGTCGGCGGCCAGTGCCGCCGATGCGGCCGTTCTGGTGGCGCTGATGATGGAGCTTTCCAGGCAGGCGAAGGGGTAGCCGGTGTCGTGGTCGTTGAGGATCAGGACGGCGGAGGCCCTGGGAATACCGGCCTGGACGTTGTCGGGGAAGCTGGAGATCCATTTGAGGCCGTCCACCCGCACCTGCCCGCCGATCGAGGCGGGCAGCGCGATGATCCGGGAGGAGGGGCGGTCGGGGAAGCGCAAGAAGTAGGAGGGGGGGTTGACCGACTCTCCGGCGGCGTGCAGCTGGTAGGTGGCCTCTACGAGGTCCACGATCTGCTTTTCCCGGTCCTGCAGGGCTTGCTGGACCTGGGCGCCGGAGATCACCGCGAACGGTGGCACGGTGTGCTGCTGTGACATGGCGGGCTCGATTGCGTTGGAACGGACGGTGGTCATCCGGCGCTCACCTCGGCAGTCGGCGGGCACTGGGCCTGGCGCAGCGGCTCGGCCATGGCGACGAGTACCTCGCGTGATCCTTGGAAGGCCTCCCTGCTGTGCGCCGTGCGCACATTGTCGACGAGCATGAGGTCGCCGGCCTGCCACGGCTCGCGGGCGGTGTGGGCCGTGTAGGTGTCGTTGAGCAGCTGGATGATGTCCGGGCCGATCGGGTCGCCGCCTCCGAAGCGGGTATTGAACGGCAGTGACTCGGCGCCGTAGACGTCGATGAGGTACTCGCGGATTTCGGGTTCGATCGTCCATTCGTTGAGGAAGGCGATCTGGTTGAACCAGCAGCGGCGGCCGGTGACCGGGTGGACCGTCACGGCGGGGCGGCGCTGGCGGGTGCGCAGGCTGCCGTCGGATTGCCAGGCGAATTCGATGGCGGCTGTGCGGCAGTAGTCCTCGATGGCCCTCCGGTCGTCGGTGCCGAAGGCCTCGGCGTAGGGGGCGCCGATCTCGTCGTTGTAGGTGCGGGTGAGCAGCCAGCCTTCCTGTTCGAAGCGGTTGACCAGCTCGGTGGGCAGTGCCTCCAGCACGGTGGCGGCGTCGGCGACGGCGGTGGCTCCGCCGGTGGTGGGTGCGGTCAGGCAGGCGAACAGCATGAGGCCGGGGGGCCGGAGGGTGTAACTCAGTTCGTGATGCATGCACATCGGCTGGTTCGGCGGCCATGCCGAGGAGGAGTACACGCCCGGGGTGTAGGTCTGGCGGGGGGCGAAGGCTTCCTTGTCGGTCATCAGGGCCGGGGCCAGGCGGTGGAGGACGGCGCCGGCCCGGTCCACGTCGCGCAGGTGCAGGCCGCGGACGAGGACCGAGCCGTGTTCGGTGACGAGAGTGCGCAGTGCGCGACCGTGTTCGGCCGCCCAGGCCGACACGTCGTCAGGGGTCTCGGTGTACAGGATCGGGGGCTTGCCGGGGTTCAGGTCCATCTTGAGGAGGGACGCCGTGGTCGGGTAGGACATGGTGCTTTGCCTTTCGATGTGGTTTTTCGATGTGGTTTTTCGATGCGGTTCAGGAGGAGGTCATCGGTTGGTTGCGCGGCGCTCGGGTCGGTTGTCGACCAGGGCGGCGAGGTCGGTGAGGACCGGGTGTGCGGTGACGTCTTTGAGAGACACGGTGCGGTCCAGGGCGATGGCGAGTTTCACCGCCGCGAGGGAGGTGCCGCCCCGGTCGAAGAAGTGGTCGCGGCGTCCGATGCGGCCCTGTGGGAGGCCGAGGACGTGTCCCCACGCGGCTGCCAGCCGACGCTCGGTCGCTGTGGCCGGCGGCTCGTGGTCGTCCTCGGTGGCGGCGAGTTCCGCGGCGAGCGCCGTCAGTGCCTTCCTGTCGATCTTGCTGTTGGCGGTCAGCGGCAGGCTTTCGCGCCAGTGGAAGGCCGCCGGGACCATGTAGGCGGGCAGCGAGGCACCCAGCCGGTTGGCGAGGGTCCCGGTGTCCAGGGGCTCCGGGCCGGAGAAGAAGGCGACCAAGTGCTTGCTCTGGTCCGCGCGTTCGGCCACCACCACCGCGCCGTCGCGGACACCGGGGAGACGGAGCAGGGTGTTCTCGATCTCGCCGATCTCGATCCGGAAGCCCCGGATCTTGACCTGGGCGTCGCGGCGGCCGAGGAACTCCAGCTTCCCCGAAGGGTGCCAGCGGCCGTAGTCACCGCCGAGGTAGAGCCGCATGCCTTCGTGGTGCGGATCGGCCAGGTAGGCCTCCTGGGTACGTTCGGGATCGTTGATGTAGCCGCGGCCGACACAGACCCCGGAGAACGCGATCACGCCCGGGGCGCCCAGTGGCACCGGTGCGAGGTGCTCGTCGACGACGTAGATGTGCACGTTGTTGACCGCGTGGCCGAGCAGGATGCGTTCCGGCGCCCGGTCCATGACGTCGTGGTTGGTGTCATCCGAGGTCTCGGTGAGCCCATAGGCGTTCACCAGCCGGGTCCGGGGCCTGGCGGTGAACCAGCGCTCGGCGAGCTCCTTCTTCAGCGCCTCCCCGGTGACCGACACGTACCGCAGGTCGGGCAGCGTCCGGGGGCGCTGTTCGAGCTCGGTCAGGACGGCTTCGAGGTAGGCGGGCACGACCTGCAGGACGGTGACCCTGCCGTCGGTGATGGTGTCGAGGAAGCGGGGGACGTCGAGGATGTCGTCCTGCTCGACCAGTAGGGTCTGCCCGCCGGCCAGCAGCGCCGAGAGCAGTTGCCACAGGGAGATGTCGAAGCACTGGGGTGCGGTCTGGGCTACCACCTGTGCCTCGCGGATCCGGAGGTCGTCGATCTTGGCGTAGAGGTGATTGAGCATGCCGGCGTGTTCGCACATCGCGCCCTTCGGCTCACCGGTGGAGCCGGAGGTGAAGTAGATGTAGGCGAGTTGGTCGGGAGTGACGTGGATGCCGAGATCGTCGTCGGCGTGGTCTTCTTCGTAGGCCGCCTCGACGAAGAGCCTGTCGACTCCGGGCCGGGAGTCGAGTGCCCGGTCGAGGGTGGTGGTGCTGCCCGGTTCGGTCAGCACCAGGGTGGATTCGGCGCGGGAGAGGGTGGCGGCGATGCGCTCGGCCGGGAAGTGCGGCTCGATGGGGAGGTAGACACCTCCCGCCTTGAAGACCGCGATGACGGCGGCCAGCCAGTCCAGGTTGCGTTCGGTCACCACCGCGACGACACCTTCGCGGGCAAGCCCGCGGGCTGCAAGGGCGCGGGCCAGCCGGTTCGCCCGGGCGTTGAGCTCGCCATAGGTCCACTGCCGGTCGGCGTGCACGGCGGCGACGGCATCCGGATGCATCCGCACCCGGTCCTCGAACAGCTCATGCACCCGCGCGTTCGGCAACTCCCGGGCCGGTCCTGCCAGTTGCTCGAGTTGGAAGGACAGCTCTTCGTCGGACAGCAGGCTCTGACGTGCGTGTTCGGCATCGGGGTCGGCGGTGATCAGCGCGAGTGCGGTCAGGTGATAGCCGGCGATGCGGGCGGCGCTGTCGGCGTCGAGCGCGTCGGTACGGTAGCGCAGCCGCAGTACGAGCCGACCGTCGCGGTGACGCATGCCCACCCGTAGCGCGGTGTCCTCGGCGAGGTCCCCGTCGATCGCGGTGGGATCGAAGACGGTCTCGAACGACGGCCCGGTCAAACCCAGTTCGCGCCTCAGAGTGTCGATGTCCTCGGTCGGGACGTCCTGGTGTGCCAGCAGTTCGGCGGCGACCTGATGGGTGTTCCGCAGCAGTTCCCGCCAGGAGGCGGGTGCGGTGGTGAGCCGGCAAGGCAGCGGGCGGCCTCCCCCGGTGACGTAGCCGGTGATGATCTCCTGCTCTGCGGACAGTGCCGCGAGCACCTTGGCGTGCGCGGCCAGCAGGAGCGAACCGAGCGGCATCGCCAGCTCGTCCGCCAGTCGGCGCAGCCCGGTAACGGTGTCGTCGGGGGCTTGCGTCTCGTGCTCCCCCACGCCGGTCTCCGGGTGGAGAGTCCAGCGTGGGGCGGGGGTGAAACCGCCTGCTGTCAGTACGCCGCGCCAGTACTCCCGGTCCGCCTGGGCGCGCTTCACATGCGTTGCCATCGGTTCGTTTCCTCTGCTTGTCGCTGGTTTCGTGGTGTCAGTGGCCGCCGACCGGGGCGGCGTGGGTGGCGTTGTGTTCTCGGCGGGCCTCGAGGTGGGTTCCGTTGTCCGGCATTTCCCGGGCCGGGTTGCCTCCCCATTGGGCGTGCGAGGGAATTTCCTCGCCCTTCATGAGGAAGGAGTCGGGGGCGAGCACGGCTCCGTCGCCGATCGTCACGCCGTAGTGGACGAAGGCACCGACCCCGAGGGTGCAGCCGCTGCCGAGGCCGCTGCGGTCGGACTTGAAGGCGCCGTCCTCCTGCGAGTGGCACTGGACCACGGTCCCGGCGTTCAGCGCGCTGTCGTCGCCGATGGTGACGAGGGTGCGCTCCGGGAAGAAGCAGCCGTCGTCGAAGACCCGCTTGCCGATCCGGGCCCCGAGCAGCCGCCAGATCACGTTCTTGAAGGGGGTGCCGTTGAAGACCTGGATGTAGTCGATCGAGGCCAGCTTCCAGAAGCGTTCGTGGCGCCAGAAGGAGGACGCGTAGATCGAGCAGTACAGCGGCTTCTGGGACTTGAACCCGGTGGAGGCCCGTTCGATCAGCGCGAAGTAGACGACGGTGAACGTCAGGGTGAGGACGCCGGCCAGGGCGATCGCCAGTGCGCCGAGCGAGGGGTAGAGGTCGGCTGCGCCCATGGTGATGAGGGTGATCACGAAGACGTGGATCAACCGCGCCAGCAGGTACAGGCCGGCGGTTGCGGCATTGTGCTTGTTCTTGGCGGCCAGGCGACGGCGCAACTCGTCGCCGGTCTCAAGGTGGTTGAACCTGTTGTCACGCATCACCGTGCGCGGGATCTCGAAGCTGGGTGAACCCAACAGGCCCACGCCTTCGCGCACCGGTCCGTCGATGGGGACCATGACCTTCGTGGCGAGCAGGCAGTTGTCGCCGGTCCTGCTCCCTGAGGGGTAGGCGATGCGGTTTCCGAGGAAGTTACGCGGCCCGATCGACGTGTGGGACACCCGGAACGACGTGCTCGAGAAGTCGGCGTTCATGAGGGACAGTCCGTCGGCGATCATGGTGCCGGTTCCGACAGAGCTCAAGTACGGGTTCTCCTGCTGTACTTCGGTGCCGAAGTTCGACCCGGTCTGCTCGATGCGGGAGAGGTCGTATCCGAGGTAGCGCAGGTAGTGCACGATTCCGGAGCTGTCGCCGAAGAGCCTGGTGAGGGACTTCCTGTTGGTCATCAGCGCCACAGCCCGCTGGACGCCGTAGTGGAAGCCGTACAGCGGATAGACCTTGCCGGGCTTGATGGCCCGGTTCAGCACACGCGGCACGGTGCCCACCAAGAGGAGGCCGACGAGCAGGGAGCCGAACAAGACGACCAGGGAAGTGGTCAGGGCACAGGCGTAGAAGGCGGGGCTGGTGACGGACACCCGCTGCGGGTTCAGGAGCGCGTGAAGTTGCGGGATCTCGGCGAACAGGATGCTCACACCGCCCATCGCCAGCGGCAGAAACACCACCAGCAGATTCAGCAACTGCAGAACGCCGTACACGGTCCTTTTTCCGGTGGGGCAGTCGGCCGGGCCGACCGTCCGGTAGTCCACCTCGGTCGGCTGCGCCGGTGAGCCGTGCCAGCGCTCTCCGTCGGGCACCACCTGGCCGGTGTGCAGGGAGGAGGCGTGGCCCAGCTGAGCGCCGTCGCCCATCGAGGCCTCGATGTCGAGGACCGTGTGTTCACTGACGAGCACGTTGCTGCCGAGGGTGACCGGGCCGGTCTGGATCAGGCCGGCGTGGGCGCGGTAGCAGGACAGGAGCACGTCCTTGCGGATGATCGTGCCCTCACCGATGGTGAGCAGGTCGGTGCAGACCGGTATGGCCTGGGACAGGATCGTGACGCCTTTGCCGATCCGCGCGCCGAGCGCCCGGAGATAGAGCACGTACAGCGGTGAACCGGCGAACAGGCGCAGGGGGCTGGTGCGGATCAGGGTCTTGACGACCCAGAACCGCAGATAGGCCATGCCCCACAGGGGGAACTCGCCGGATCGCCAGCGGCCGATGAGGGCCCATTTCGCCACGATCGGGAAGGCGCACAGGCCCAGGAAGCTCGCGCCGGCGAACAGGACCGACCGCAGATAGAGATCAAACAGGCCCGAGCCCGCAGAGATCCACTCGTAGCCTTGCGCGGCGACGAGGGCTGCGAGGCAGGAATAGCCCAGGAAGATCAGGAACTGCAGCATTCCGCACACTAGGTAGCGCCGTGTCCCGATGGCTGCCGGCACCTCGGCTCGCGCCGCCATGGCGTGCGCAGCCCTCACCTCATTCGGTGTCTGCGCCGGTGCCGACACGTCCGCAGCCGGGGACGGGACGGGCGTGGGCGGGGCGTCGCCGAGCGCGGTTGCCAGGCTCCGGATTGTGGGATGCCGGTAGATGTCCTTCATCGACACCGTCGGCAAGTCTGCCCGCTTCCTGACCCGCGCACAGAACTGCGCCATCACCAGGGAATCGGCGCCCAGGTCGTTGAAGAAGTGACTGTCGGCCGGTACCTGCTCGACACGCACGACGCCGGCCAGCACCTCGGCCAGAAGCCTCTCGGTGCCGGACGCCGGGGCGGCGGCCCCGCCGGCCTGGAGGGTCGAGAGGTCAGCCGCAGTGGCCGTCAAGACTTCGACAGATTTCCCTATCACGTGAGCTCCCTGAGGACGCTTTCGGTCTACGTCGGTCGGTGCGGACGGATTCGTGATGCCCGCCTCTCCAGTACGCCTGGCCGGGGAATTCCTGTCCTGCCCCTGAATTTCGGGGCTTGACGCAGCACGCGGGTCTTGATAGCGCGACAGCTTTGCGATCTGCGGCCCTGCGTTCCCTTGCTTTCTGTGCGCTTCGCCCGACTTATGGCCGCGTATCACAAGCACGCGTTCGATCCGTGGGGAGATCGCCCGGGAATTGCGCTGAACCGCCTGTGCGGCCCGGCGTTTTCCGGAAGGGGGCCAGGTACCACGATGGGGCAGGCCATAGGGGCGGGACATGGATGTGGTCAGGCACGGACGGGCGGTGCCCCTGGTGCCGACGGCCGGTTCAGCCCCTCTCCCGGCCACTTATGCGCGCACAGAGCGCATGTCAAGCCCCGAATTTCGGTGGCATGACAAGGCTGCTCCGATTCGGGCGTACTGAACGTACTCCGGCGAATCACAACTCGCCGTCGAATTCCTCCCCGGGCCGGGCCGAGACGGATCAGCAACCGGGAGACAATCCGCCGCAGTCGAGGAGACGACCATGCCCGTCATATCCGTACCCCAGGCCTTCAACGAGGACGACCTCTACGTAGACCTTGAGCGAGTCATCGGGCACCCACTGTTCCTCAAGTGTGAGGGGTTCAATTTCGCCGGATCGATCAAGCTCAAGGCTGCCACCGAAATGATCGAGGCCGCCGAACACAACGGCCTGCTGACGCCGAACTCGGTTCTGGTCGAGTCGTCCTCGGGCAACCTGGGCGTGGCCCTGAGCATGATCGCGGCCAGCAAGGGCTACCGGTTCCTGTGCGTGACCGACTCCCGCTGCAACCTGGCGACGAGGCTGATGATGGAGGCCCTGGGCAGCGAGGTCCACGTCATCACCGAGCCCGATCCCGCCGGCGGCCTCCTCGGCGCGCGCATCGACCACGTCCGCGCGCTGTGCGCCTCCGATGATCGCTATGTGTGGCTGAACCAGTACAACAACCCCGGCAACGGCATGGCCCACTACCGCAGGACTGCCCCGGCCATCGCCCGACAGTTCCCGGACCTGGATGTGCTCTTCGTCGGTGCCGGCACCACCGGGACCCTGATGGGTTGCGCGCGCTACTTCCGCGAGTGGCACCGACCGGTGCGCATCGTGGCCGTCGACAGCATGGGCTCGGTGACGTTCGGAGGCGCCCCGGGCCGGCGCATGATTCCCGGCCTGGGCACCAGCAGGCGCCCGCCGCTGCTGGACGAGTCCTACGTGGACGATGTGGTGTGCGTGGCGGAGGCCGACACCATCCGGACCTGTCACCGGCTGGCAAGGCGTGGGTTTCTGTTCGGGGGTTCCACCGGCACAGTGGTCAGCGGCGCGATGGACTGGCTGGCCCGGCAGGAGGAACGGGAGCTGACCGCGGTGGCCATCGCCCCGGATCTGGGTGAGCGGTATCTGGAGACCATCTACCAGACCAACTGGGTGCAGGGCCTGTACGGCGAGGACGTCCTCGGCTCCCAGGCGTCGACCACCGCATCCCAGGCAGCCTGAACCCCGCACCCGGTGAGGCCCTCGCACATCGCGAAGAACAGCGCCCACCGTGGGTCGGGACGCCGACCCACGTCGAGACAGTCAACGGCGCCGCCTCAGAAGGCGGAGTTGGCGAACCAGTGGGTCAGCAGGCCCTCGTCCCCCTCGTGCACGAGGACCTCTGCGTCGTAGGACAGGCGGCCGTAAACGAGCAGGAGCAAGTCGGCCGCGGTTCCGCGGACGGTCGCGTCAGCCGTGTTTGTGGTCGGATGGGTCGTGTCGAGCCCGAAGCCGTCGGGCCGCAAGCGGACGAGCCACTCGTCGTCCCCGGCCGTGGCGCGGAAGCGGATGGTCTTGCCGGCGCCGCGCAGGTTGGCCACCTTGGGGGCGAAGAAGGCGGCGAAGGGCAGATTGACGAGGAACTCATCGATCCCATCGACCGCGACCGGGCGGTCGATCGTGGGCCGCAGGCCGAGTGCCAGCTCGGCGTCGACTCGGTGCAGCAGGGTTTCGAAGAGCATCCGGCGTGCCCAGAAGCGGGCGTGCTGGTCGGCACCCCATGCCCACATCGGCAGGTTCGGGTCGGTGGCTGCGAAGGCCTCCGCGGCCACGGTCGCGCTCTCGGCCAGCCAGTCGGCGTATTCGCTCTCCTGGTCCGGGAGCCGCAGGTCCACCTCTCGCTTCCGCGGAGGTTCCTGGATGCGTGCCCGCAACAGGACCGAGAACCAGCGTTGGACGCTCCCTGTGTGCTTGACCAGGTCTGCCAGCGTCCACCCGGGGCAGCTGGGCACCGCTGTCGCCAAGTCGGCGTCCTTGACCACTGACACAAACCGGGCGGTCTCCGCCACAACCGCCGTGCGGTGGTCGACCGGGGCGAAACCGGATCCGTGGTCGCGGTGGTCCGAGGTCTTCATCGTGACATGCCTTTCGGAGGGGTCCGCCGAGGGGCTGGTTGAGGAGGGCTTTGGAGCGGCGAACATGTCGATGACGATATGCGCTGTGCCGCCGTTCCCTGTGCCTGGCCCACAGTCGACTTGACCCGGCCGTGAACGGCCGGGCTTGGAGGTAGCGCCCAGCTGGCTGTTGGGTGGGCTCCTCCGTCCAGACACCCCTATGGGGTGGCAGGG
>NZ_JBVHRI010000035.1:0-82555 GCF_055566975.1 Streptomyces sp. NPDC027189 | reverse complement strand
TTGCCTGGTAACAGGCACGGCGGGTTCGGCGAGAGGTCCGGGGAAACGGACCGGGAGCAATCCCGGCACCGCGCCCCGGGCCTACTCAGCGACGAAGCGGGCCAGGGGCTGAGGCCGCCCAAGGGGCGAACCTGGGGCCGACGAGGCCACACGCCCGTCGTGCGGGTCACCGCCGCAGGCACCAAACGCGTCTCCGTGGCGGGAATGATCTGCACCAAGCCCGGCCACCGGTCCCGGCTGATCTACCGCATCCACCTCGACCGTGGTCCCGCCAAAGGTCGGCGCAAGGGCTTCACCGAGACCGCCTACGCCGCTCTGCTCGACGCCGCACACCAGCAGCTCGGCGGCCCGATCGTGCTGGTCTGGGACAACTTGAACACGCACGTCAGCCGCACCATGCGGAAGCTGATCGCCGCCCGATTATGGCTGACTGTCTACCAACTCCCGGCGTACGCCCCCGAGTTCAATCCGGTCGAGGGCGTGTGGTCGCACCTGAAACGGTCCCTGGCCAACCTCACCAAACACAACCTCGACCAGCTCACCGCGCTGGTGAAGACGCGGCTCAAGCGGATGCAGTACCGACCTGGCCTCATCGACGGCCTCCTCGCCAAGACCGGCCTCGACTTCCAACCGCCGTAACCCCAGCCATTAAAGATCTCTAGAGGTCTGTGCCTACTGTCGGCCGGACGGACACCGCGCTCGGGGTCGACTTCGAATGACCGCATGTAGCCAACTTCCGGCGCATCAGGCCCTCTTGACGCCGTACACCCGTCGGCGTGATGTTCGTAGAACATTGCGCAACCCACGTGACAACGGAGGTCACCATGGCGCTACGGTCGTTTGGGAAGGACCCGGAGACAAACGGAGAGCACTGCCCGACGGTGTGGCTCGACGAGGAGAAGCAAGAGTTTGTGTTCCAGGGCTGGAAGGCGAGCGAGGCTCTCCAGGCAGAATGCCTGTCTACGGGATCCATCCCCGACACAGAGGCAGTCGTTAGGCTGCCCGTCCGCATGGCGCAGCAGATCAGGGAGGCGTGCGATGCCGCAGAAGGTGCCATCGTTCACTGAGCTGCTCGCCACCTGTCGACGCTCCGCCGTCCACCTGGAGATGCGCGACGTCTACGGCGTTGTGGAGGAGGACGAGGACTTTGCCGCGTGGCTGTCGGGGCACCGCTACGACATCGAGGACCGCGCGTCGTGGTGGAACGACTTCCACACCACGGTGGCCGACGCTGTGAGCCGTGGAATCGTCGTCCGTCGCGCCCGTGTGGTGTCGGAGCCTGTAAGCGACTACATCCGGTTCGAGCACTCGTGCACGCCGCAGAACATCGCGGCCGGCGAAGATGTCCGGTGGCTTCCGCGGCGCCTGGCGTCGGATCTGCTGCTCCCGGGCAACGATCTGTGGATCTTTGACGGGCGGCTCATCCGCTTCGGCCTGTTCTCTGGCGACGGCGCGTTCGTTGAAGACGTCATGGAGGACGCTGCCGACGTCGTGAAGCGTCACGCGGAGGCCTTCGAAGCTGTCTGGGAACGTGCCATCCCGCACGAGGACTACAGGATCTGAGCGCCACCCGAAGATGTCAGCCCCGTACCCGTCATCCAGCCTCCAGGCTGTCCGAGCAGAGATCGCCGGACGCTTGCGTGACATCCGCCTGGACGCTGGACTGACGGGTCGGGACATCGCGGACCGGACGGGCTGGCAGCCGTCGAAGGTCTCGCGACTTCAGAACGCCACGACGCCCCCGTCCGACGAGGACATCCGGGCGTGGTGCACCGCGTGCGAGGCGACCGACAAAATCGCCGATCTGATCGCGGCCAACCGTACGGCCGACTCCATGTATATGGAGTGGCGACGTGTGCAGCGCACAGGGTTGCGGAGGTTGCAGGAGTCGCGCATCCCGCTGTACGAGCGCACGAGGACATTCCGTGTCTACACGTCGACCGTCATCCCCGGATACCTCCAGACGTACGAGTACGCGGAGGCACTGCTCCACAACATCGCGCGCGTCCACGAAGCGCCAGACGACTCCGCGGACGCAGCAACCGCCCGCGTCGAGCGGTCACGCATCATCCGCGAGGGGGAACACCGATTCGCCTTCCTCCTGGAAGAGTCCGTACTCCGGCATGTTGTCGGGGACGACGCGACGATGGCTGGCCAGCTGGGCTATCTGTTGTCCGTCATGGCGCTGCCGTCCGTGTCAGTTGGAGTGATCCCCGCTGGCCGACAGCGCGGCATGTGGACGCTGGAGACGTTCACGATGTTTGACGACGAACGCGTCCACGTCGAGTTGTTGACGGCCGCTATCACGGTCACGACGCCCGGAGAGATCTCTCAGTACGCCAACGCGTTTGCCGAAATGGGTGAGCTGGCCGTCTTCGGAGCGGATGCCCGGGCAATCATCACGAACGCGGTTACCTCCCTCGACTGAATCCGCATAGAATTCCGTAGAACTTCATGGAAGTCGGCCGTTGCCCCCTCATAGCGTCGAAGCATCAAAGCCCGCCGCGGAGGTGTAGGGATGGCACTAGAGACGACGCTGAGAGATCCCATTCAGCTCACCGACCCGCTGTACGAGCAGCCAGAGTCCACGCCGGGTTGTGACGTGTGCGCGGCTCTCGTTACGCAATGGAAGTCCGCGCGAGACCCGCATAGCCCCGAGTACGACCTTTCCCGCGCCTCAGACATCGTCGTTGAGTTGAAGCGTCACCAGGACGCACCTGGGCAGGAGAGGGCGCGGCAATGACGAACGCTCGCCGCACTTACGCATATCCCGAAGTCACCGCACGCGCCACGATCGACGACCTTCCTGTCCGTCGGTGGGTCGAATGCGCATCTTGCATCGAGTGGCAGGACATCAATGACACAGGCGGAGCGAACGCGTGGGCGCAGGCCCATCTCAAGCGCAACCCCACACATGACCGGTATCGCCTCATGCGTCAGACCGGTTGGCGGCTCGTTCCGCGGGCTGACGTGAGGGACGGGCAGGAGACGCCTTGAGCAACTCCGACACGCCCCCGTGCGGCGCTGCGACGACGCCCCCGAAGGATGTTCTGGACCACATGGCGCTGTGACGTCTCTAACGTCGTCGTCCACTGCTGGCGAGCGCCGCACCCCACGTACGAGGACCACGCGGGGAAGTTGCTCGATATGGGCGCCTTCGTCTGGAGCTGACCCCCCAAGCCCGCCCGCTAGCTGCCTGTGCAGCCGGCGTGCGGTGGGGCGGCAGGGTTCGGCGAGTCGAGTGAGGTCGGCCTCTCCCGGATCCTGTCCGCTCCGCAACCTCCGCCCAACAATGCTCCCCGACCCCCGCGCCCATGGGGAGCGTAGGCGGAGGGTGAAGCCCCGTCCCTCTCTCTGTGTCGAGGGGGACGGGGCTTCGTCGTTTCCGCAGGTCAGACGGTTGTAGGTAATGCGCTAGTTGCTTCGGCTTGCAAACGCCGCCCGGTAGGCGGTCACTCCGACCACCGCGAGCCACCGCGGCTTCAGTCGCTCCACCTTCTCGCTGAGCAGCTGCCCGCCCACGCGGTACTCCTCGGCAGCGAGTTCGTCGGCCCGAGCTGTCGCGCGCGCCACCACGTTCGTGATGCCGAGCCCGTACGAGAGCAACTCGCCCTGTTCCGGCGGCTTCATGAGCCGGGGTGTGAACCCGGAGAGGTGCAGCACCGGCCAGAAGCGGTTGCCGGGCCGGGCGAAGTGATGGCCGGTTGCGGCCGTCATCAGACCCGGATTGATGCCGCAGAACAGAACCTGGAGGCCGTCCGCGACGACATCCGGCACGAGCCGGTCGCGGGCGGCCTCCAGGTCCGCGGGGGTGAACCGCGTCAGAGGATCGCCCCCGGCGTGTAGCCCGCGGCCTCCGGGTGCTGCTTCACGACGTCCTCGATACGGCCGACGACGGCGGCGACCTGGTCGGCGGCGGCACCCGTGAAGGACAGCTTGTCGGCCATCAGCTCGTCGAGCTGGGCGCGGTCCAGCGGGATGCGCTCGTCCGCCGCGAGCTTGTCGAGCAGCTCGTTGCGCTCGGCGCCCTGTTCCCGCATGGCGAGCGCGGAGGCGACGGCGTTCTCCTTGATGGCCTCGTGCGCGACCTCGCGGCCGACGCCCGCGCGCACCGCGCCCATCAGGACCTTGGTCGTCGCGAGGAACGGCAGGTAGCGGTCCAGCTCACGCGTGACGACGGCCGGGAAGGCGCCGAACTCGTCGAGGACGGTGAGGAAGGTCTCCAGCAGGCCGTCCAGCGCGAAGAACGCGTCGGGCAGCGCGACTCGGCGTACGACCGAGCACGACACGTCGCCCTCGTTCCACTGGTCGCCCGCCAGCTCGCCGGTCATCGACGCGTAGCCGCGCAGGATGACCATCAGGCCGTTGACGCGCTCGCAGGAGCGGGTGTTCATCTTGTGCGGCATCGCGGACGAGCCGACCTGGCCGGGCTTGAAGCCTTCGGTGACCAGCTCGTGGCCGGCCATCAGCCGGATCGTCTTGGCGAGCGAGGACGGGGCGGCCGCCAGCTGCACCAGCGCGGTGACGACCTCGTAGTCGAGCGAGCGCGGGTAGACCTGGCCGACGGAGGTGAAGGCCTGGGAGAAGCCGAGGTGCTGGGCGATGCGCTGCTCCAGGTCCGCGAGCTTGGCCGCGTCCCCGCCGAGCAGATCGAGCATGTCCTGCGCCGTGCCGACCGGGCCCTTGATACCGCGCAGCGGGTAGCGGGCAAGGAGCTCCTCGACCCGGCCGTACGCGACGAGCAGCTCGTCGGCGGCGGTCGCGAAGCGCTTGCCGAGGGTGGTGGCCTGGGCGGCCACGTTGTGCGAGCGGCCGGCCATGACCAGCTCGGCGTACTCGCCCGCGAGCTTGCCGAGGCGCGCCAGGACGGCGACCGTGCGGTCGCGCATCAGCTCCAGCGAGAGCCGGATCTGCAGCTGCTCGACGTTCTCGGTGAGGTCCCGGGACGTCATGCCCTTGTGTACGTGCTCGTGCCCGGCGAGGTCGTTGAACTCCTCGATCCGCGCCTTCACGTCGTGCCGCGTGACCTTCTCGCGCTCGGCGATCGAGGCGAGGTCGACCTGGTCGAGGACGCGCTCGTAGTCGGCGATGGCGGCGTCCGGCACCTCGATCCCGAGGTCCTTCTGGGCCCGCAGCACGGCGAGCCAGAGCTGACGCTCCAGCTTCACCTTCTGCTCGGGGGACCAGAGCGTGGCGAGCTCGGCGGAGGCGTAGCGTCCGGCGAGGACGTTGGGGATACGGGGCTTTGCGGGCGCGGCAGTCACGTGTAGGGAGTTTACCCGGCGTCCGGTCGGGCTCTGTACGTCCGCACAGCTCAGAGAGCCGAGGTCAGTCTGGTGAAGCTCTAAGGGCGGATGCCGTCGCAGGCGATCGGCAGATGGCGCGGGCCGCGCAGGACCGCGCTCTGCCGGTAGGGGGGCGGATCCTCCAGCAGTCGGGGGTTCTCCAGCCTGCGGGCCAGTTCGCTCAGCGCGAGCTGTGCCTCCAGCCGGGCCAGTGGGGCGCCGAAGCAACTGTGGATGCCGCTGCCGAAGCCCAGATGCTGGATGTCCCCGCGGTCCGGGTCGAACCGATCCGGATGCTCGAAGCGGTCGGGATCGCGGTTGCCCGCCGCCAGCACCAGCCACAGCGATGCGCCCTTGGGGATGGTCACGCCGCGCACCTCGATGTCGGCGAGGGTGCTGCGCTGCGGCACCAGTTGCACCGGTGGCTCGAAGCGCAGCAACTCCTCGACGATGGGGACGGACAGTTTCGGGTCCTTGCGCAGCCGTTGGAGGACGTCGGGGTTGCGCAGCAGGGTCAGCATGCCGTTGGTGATGAGGTTGACCGTCGTCTCGTGACCGGCGATCAACAGGAGCACCGACGTGCTCAGGACCTCCATCGTCGTCATGGCGCCGTCCGGCCCGTGCGAGGTGGCCAGCTCCGACAACATGTCGTCGCCGGGCTTCTTGCGGCGTTCCTCGATGAGCCCGGACAGATACATGCCCAGCTCCATGCGGGCATTGTGGGCGATCTTGTCGCGCTCCTCGCGATCGGTGTCCAGGACGGGGTCCAGGCTGGCGGCGAGGGTGTCCGCCCAGGTGTGGAAGCGGCTCTCGTCTTCGCGCGGTACCCCCAGCAGTCGGCAGATCACGGTCACCGGGAAGGGATAGGAGACCTGGTCGACCAGATCGATCCGATCCGGGCCGTCGATGCTGTCGATGAGCCCGGAGACGATGCCCTTCAGCTCGTTGTGCATGTCGTAGATGCGCCGAGGGGAGTGCGGCGGGCCGAAGGGCCGGTTCGTCATACGCCGCAGCCGGTCGTGCTCCGGAGGGTCGAGCCGCAGGAAGCTCGGCGGCAGCGCCGTCTCCTCCTGTCCGTCGGCGGACAGCGGATCGGCCGTCGTCGACTTCAGATTGCGTACGTCCGAGCTGACCCGCGGATCGTGCAGCAGGCTCTGGATGTCGTAGTAGGTGCTGACGACGTACGGCCCGTCCACCTCGTGGTACACCGGCGTGTTGCGGAGCTCCTCGTACAGCGGATACGGATTGGCACGGTTGGTGTGGTCGATGATCTGCCGCAGGATGTCCATGGGTGCGTCCTCGTGAGCGTCGGATCAGTGCACGGCGGGGGTGAACGTCATCCGCCGGTCGGTCGGCGAATATCCGCTGAGCGTGACGGTCGGGCCGTGCGTGGGCACCGACGGATCGGGGAAGTCGGCGTCCACCGGGTGCTGTCCCTCCGGACGGCGGTCCACCGTGGTGTGGGGCGGGGGGAACGGCGCTGTGGTCTCGATCTGCTGCTGGTAGAACTGCAGCCACTTCGACTGGTCGAACGTGACGGCGCCGATGACGCGTCCCTGATACCCGTACACGCCGGTGAATCGGTGCTCGTTGAGGGCGCCCTGCGCGATGAGGATCTCCGTCCCCATCGTCGGCACCCCGACGGACTTGATGTTCACACCGAACTGGGAGGACCAGAAGGCGGGCACCCAGATGTGGGGGCGGCGGTCCGTGCTTTCACTCATCATGTTGTGCGCCGCGGTCTCGGCCTGGGAAACGGCATTCCCCCAGTGCTCGAGAGACAGGAACTGGTATCCGAACAGCGGATGCGGGGACCGGGCGACATCGCCCGCCACATAGATGTCGTCGGTGACGATGCCCCGGATGTCGAAGGCCCGGCAGCCCGCGTCACAGGCGATGCCCCGAGGGCCCGCGCCGAGTCCGGATCCGGCGAGCCATTCGGTGTTGCGCATAGCACCCAGGGAGACGACCACCACGTCCGCTTCGACGGAGTTCCCGTCGGAGAAATGGGCGGCGCGGACGCGTCCCGTGGAGTCGCCCTCCAGACCGGTCACCATGACGCCGCAGCGCAGGTCGACGCCGTTCTCGCGGTGCAGTTCGGCCGCGACCTGGCCGATGACTCCGCCGAGCGCTCCGACCAGCGGTGCGTCGGCCCGTTCGGCCACGGTGACCGCGATCCCGCGCTCCCGACAGGCGGAGGCGATCTCCGAGCCGGTGAACCCGGCGCCGATCACGAGCACCCGGCGGGGACCCTGCGCGAGCGAGCGCTCCAGCGCATCGGCGTCGTCGCGGGTTCGCAGGACGAACACGCCGTCGAGCTCCGCCTCGTCCTCCTTCGGCCACGGTCTGGCACGGACCCCGGTGGCGATGAACAGCCGGTCGTACGCCACCTCGTCGCCGTCGGCCAGCCGTACCCGCCTGGCTGCCATGTCGAGGCCGGTGGCCGGCACACCGATGCGCCACTCCGCGTCGATCGCCCGGCGCCGGGGGAGGAGGGTGCGGTCCGCTGTCGCTTTGCCCAGCAGGACCTGCTTGGAGAGCGGGGGGCGGTCGTACGGCTCGTACGGTTCGTCCCCGATCATCGTGAGCGAGCCCGTGAACCCTTCCTCGCGCAACGTCTCCGCCCCACGCAGCCCCGCCAGGGAGGCTCCGACGACGACGATGCGCCCTTCGCGCTTGAGCCGGTCCAGAGATCCGTCACTGCTCACCGGTCTCCTCCCGGTTGGGATCCGGGGACCTCGTCCGAGGCGTCCGCCTCCACGAGGATGGCCTGAACGGGGCACGCGGCGACGGCTCGCGTCACTTCCTCGCGCCTCTCCTCCTCGGCCAGCGGGTTGTAGAGCAGCGACTCTTCTCCGTGCATGGCAAACACGTCGGGAGCGAGGAACGCGCACTGCGCGTATCCCTGACAGCGGTTGAGATCGACGACAAGCCTCACCGAGGATCAGCCTTTCCGTGTCTCCTTCTCGCCCCCTCGGCTTCAGCATGCGCGAGGGGGTGTGAAGGCGCGCGCCGAGGCGCTCATTGGGTGTCGGACTCACCGCGAGCCCCCGGAAGGGAGCGGCTCGAGAGGACGGACGCGGAGGATGTGGATGCTGACCACCAGCGCCCAGGCCGGGAAGACCAGCTCGGACCAGGGCAGGCCGGACACGAAGACGAGCAGGACAAGGCCCACGAGATACCCGAGGACGGCGAGCGGGCGTGGCAGGACGCCGAGGCGGTGCCCGATGGTCGAGGTCGTGAAGACGAACACGGCCGCCATGCGGAGCGCGTACGTCGTCATCAGCGTGTACGCGAAATGGCGGCCGAAGCTTGAGGGCGGCGTCTCGTTCAGTACGGTGCCCGCCGCGGCGCCGGCCCCGAACATGGTGGCCACGAATACGAGTCCGCTGCCCAAGAACACGGTGGCGATGAATCTGTCCTCGGCGTCGCCGACGTGGGCGCGCAGGGCGCCCATGAACCAAAGGAAGAAGATTCCCGCGAACGGGAGGATCTCCACAGCCACCCGCAACGCCCACCGCTGGTCCGGATCGACCGCCGCGTCGGCGGCGTTCCCCGCGGGGATGGCGATCCGCACCAGTACCATCGCCGCCGCCAGCAGGACCGCGAACACCGCCCCTGCCAGACCGGCGGCCCGCGGCGTCCGCAGCCGCTCGTCCTTCGGCTCCATCGACGCTCGCCTTCTTTTCCGATTCCCCTCTCGGTCCAGAAAGCAGGCAGTGGCGCGCCCACGCCATTGGTGACAGCCACGGGAGTGACGGCCCGAGGTCGGCCTAAGAGGCGTCCGCCAGCTCCGCCAGGATGTCGCCGTGGCACAGCTCGGGCGCGCACCAGCACGCCAGCGTCTTGCCGCGCAGCGCGGGCACCTGGACGAGGAGCTCGGGGCGTTCGAGGAGATAGGCCCGGTACTTCTCCATGACCTCCGCCCGCGGGCCGTCGCGCTTCTTGGTGGGGGTGTCGGGCGCGAACGGGTTGTAGAGCGGGTGCTGCGGGAGGTCCCAGTGGCCGATGGTCCAGCGCCTGCCGATGTAGACGAGGTCGGCCGGGGCTTTCTCCAGCCGGGGGCCGAAGTCGTGGATACGGCCCTTGAGATTGATCACGGTGGTGGGCATGCGGCTCCCTTCCGCCGTATGTCTACCCCACCGGCCCCTCGTACGGCAGCAGCTCCGGCCGCTTGGCCGGGCGTCCGTCACCCGACGAGCGGCCTGTCAGCCGCCGTCCGATCCACGGCAGCAGGTGCTGCTTGGCGAAGCGGGCGTCGGCGGTGCGGCGGGCGACCCAGCCGGGTGGCGCCGTGGCCGCCATCGGCGTACGCCACTCCGCGTCCTCCGGCTCGTGCCCGAGCGTCTGCCACACCGCCTCGGCGACGCGACGGTGCCCCTCTGCCGTCAGATGCAGCCGGTCCACGTCCCACACCCGGGGGTCGGCGAGCGCGGGCGCCCCGTACAGGTCGACCACGAGCGCGCCGTGCCGCTCCGCGAGGTCGTCGACAACGGCGAAGAGCTCCTCCATGCGCGGCCGGAACCGTTCGAGTACCGGGCCGTTGCGGCCCGGGCTGCGCATCAGGACGAGTTGCTTGCAGGCGGGAGCGAGCCTCTCCACGGCCTCCTCCAGGAGACCGCGGACGCGTCCCATGTCGACCTTGGGGCGCAATGTGTCGTTGAGTCCGCCGACCAGCGTGATCACGTCGGGCCGCATCGCGGCCGCCACGTCCACCTGCTCGTCGACGATCTGTCCGATCAACTTGCCGCGCACCGCGAGGTTGGCGTACCGGAAGCCGGGCGTCCGTGCCGCCATCCGGGCGGCGAGGAGGTCGGCCCAGCCGCGATAGGAGCCGTCGGGCAAGAGGTCCGACATGCCCTCGGTGAAGGAGTCGCCGACCGCGACAAGGCTGGTGTAGGTGGCATTCGTCTGCATGGCGGAAAAGATGGTATCCCGACTGCATACCCGTCGGTCGGTCGGGCCACCGGGGGCCGACGCCCCGGTGGTTCGGCGTGCTCACGCCGGCTGCCCGAACAACTCCCGCAGTACGTCCTCCATGGTCACCAGTCCCGCGAGCCGCCCGTCGCTGCCCATGAGCGCCGCGAGGTGCGTACGACTGCGCCGCATGGCCGTCAGCACGTCGTCCAGGGGAGTGCTCTCCCGGACGCGGGCGATGGACCGCATGTCCTGCACCGGGAACGGTACGTCGCGCGGCATGACGTCGAGCGCGTCCTTGACGTGCAGGTAGCCGACGATGTGCCGGCCCTCGTCGACGACGGGGAAGCGGGAGAAGCCGGACTCGGCGGCCAGCCCTTCCAGTTCCTCCGGAGTGACGCCCACGCGCGCGTAGACGATGCGTTCCAGGGGGAGGACGACGTCGCGCACGGGTCGGCGGCCCAGCTCCAGCGCGTCGTGCAGTCGCTCCTGGGCGCGGTCGTCGATGAGTCCGGCCGCGCTGGAGTCCTTGACCAGCCGGGCCAGTTCGTCGTCCGAGAAGGTCGCCGTGACCTCGCCCTTGACCTCGACCCGCAGCAGCTTCAGCAGCCCGTTCGCGAAGGCGTTGACCGTGAAGATCACCGGGCGCAGCGCGCGCGAGAGCGCGACGAGCGGCGGGCCGAGCAGCAGTGCGCTGGGCACCGGCTCCGCGAGCGCGATGTTCTTCGGCACCATCTCGCCGAGCAGCATGTGCAAATAGGTGGCCAGAGTGAGCGCGATGACGAATGAGACCGCGTGACCCGCGCTCTGCGAGACGCCCACCGCATGGAACACCGGCTCCAGAAGGTGCGCGATCGCGGGCTCGGCCACGATACCCAGGACCAGTGTGCACAGGGTGATGCCCAGCTGCGCGGCCGCCAGCAGCACGGACACATTCTCCAGACCCCACAGCACACTGCGCGCCCGCCGGTCGCCCCGCTCGGCGTGCGGCTCTATCTGGCTGCGCCGCACCGAGATCAGCGCGAACTCGGCGCCCACGAAGAAGGCGTTCACGACCAGCGTCGCGAGGCCGATCAGCAGCTGTACGGCGGTCATCGCTCCCCCTCCTCGACGTCGCGAGGCGCGTGCGACAGCACGCGCGCGGCTCGCCGCCCCGAGGCGTCCACCACTTCGAGGAGCCACCCGGCGACCTCGACGGTGTCCCCGACGGCGGGAATGCGGCCGAGTTCGGCTGCCATGAAACCGGCGAGCGTCTCGTACGGTCCCTCGGGCACCCGCAGCCCGACCCGTGCCAGCTGGTCGGTGCGGGCCGATCCGTCGGCCGAGTACAGCGCCCGGCCTTCGCCGTCCGTGCCCGCCGGCGCCAGATCGGGCGTTTCGTGCGGGTCGTGCTCGTCCCGCACCTCGCCGACGACCTCCTCGACGATGTCCTCCAGCGTGGCGACGCCGGCCGTGCCGCCGTACTCGTCGATGACCACGGCCATGGTGCGCTTGCCGGACAGCCGGTCGAGCAACCGGTCGACGGTCAGTGATTCCGGCACGAACAGCGGCTCACGCATGATCTGGGAGACGGGCGTACGGGCCCGTCGGTCCGCCGGCACGGCGAGCGCGTCCTTGATGTGTGCGATGCCGACGACCGAGTCGAGATTGCCGCGGTAGACGGGGAAACGGGACAGTCCGGTCGCCCGGGTCGCGTTCGCCACGTCCTCGCAGGTCGCCTGCACATCCAGCGCGATGACCTGCACGCGTGGGGTCATCACGTTCTCCGAGGTCAGGTCGGCCAGGTTCAGCGTGCGCACGAACAGCTCGGCGGTGTCCGCCTCCAGGGCGCCCTGCTTGGCGGAGTGCCGGGCGAGCGCCACCAGTTCCTGGGGCCCGCGCGCGGAGGCCAGCTCCTCGGCGGGTTCGAGGCCGAAGCGTCGTACGACTCGGTTCGCCGTGTTGTTGAGGTGCGTGATGAACGGGCGGAACGCGGCGCTGAACCAGCGCTGCGGCGTCGCCACCCGCTTGGCCACGGCGAGCGGTGAGGAGATCGCCCAGTTCTTGGGCACGAGCTCGCCGACGACCATCAGGAAGACCGTCGACAGAGCCGTGCCGATGACCAGGGCCACCGAGTGCGACGCGGAGGACGGGACCCCGATCAACTCCAGCGGACCTGCGATCAGCTTGGCGATCGACGACTCGGAGAGCATGCCGACGACCAGGTTGGTGACGGTGATGCCGAGCTGGGCGCCGGAGAGCTGGAAGGTCAGATTCCGTACGGCCTTGAGGGCTCCGGACGCACCGCGCTCACCACGCTCGACGGCCCGCTCCAGTTCGCTGCGCTCGACGGTGGTCAGCGAGAACTCCGCGGCGACGAAGGCGCCACAGGCCAGTGAGAGCAGCACTGCCACCAGGAGGAGGAGCACTTCGGTCATCGGGTCACCTCCGTCCCATAATCGGCCAGGGGCGGGGGATCGCGCGATGTCGGGTACTGGGAGGCTCGCCCATGGGCGGACGCTCACACCTTTCATTGGAGGATCGAGTGACCCTCCAATGGTAAAAGATCGGCAAAGGGCTCTCGTCGGTGGTGGGTACTAGTCGGTGAGCGGCTTCACCCAGCGGCGCCACCGCTCCTCGGGCGCATACCCGGCTGCCCGCCACGCATGGTGCGCGGTCTCGTTCCGCTGGAGCACCATCGCGTCGCCGCGGCGCCCGCCGAGCCGTACGAAGCGTTCCTCGGCCGCGGCGAGGAGCGCCGAGCCGATACCGAGGCGCCGCCGCTCCGGGTGCACCGCGAGGCGGTACAGATGACATCGCCAGCCGTCGAAGCCGGCGATCACCGTGCCGGACAGCTCGCCGTCCCGTTCGGCGAGGATCAGCGCCTCGGGATCGCGGGCGATCAGCCGCTCCACGCCGTCCCGGTCATCACTGATGCTGGTGCCCTCGGCGGCGGCCTTCCAGAAGGCCAGCACGGCGTCGAGGTCGTCGGGCGTGGCGGCCCGTATACGCAGGTCAGTCATGCCGCGATCCCATCACGGGCCCTCGCCCCTGCTCCGGGAATTCCAGTATCCGGACGTCACTCGCCACGCAGCGCCTCGACGATGGGGGCGAAAGCCTCCATGTTCGGCTCCAGCACCGTCAGATACGAGAATCCGTACCGCTCCCGCTGCGCCCGCACCTGCTCGACGATCTGTTCCAAGGTGCCCACGAGGACGATCGGCAGCTCCAGGACCTGTTGCTCGGTCAGATGGGGAATGCGGGGCAGCCAGGGCTGAATGGCGGCACCGCGGTCGTCGGTGACGGTGACGATCTGGATCAGCAGGTTGAGTTCGGCGGGCTCCTTGCGCCCGGCGGCGGACTCCCGGAACAGGGCGACGCGTTCGTCGAGTTCCTCGGCCGTGAGGGGCTCCAGCGTGCCGCCCTCCAGGGTGCGCGCGCCGGTGAAGGCCGCGATGTCCGCGTGCTCGGCGGTGAGCCGCAGCATCCGGTCGCCGTTGGCGCCGATCAGCAGCGGCACGCGAGGTTTCTGCGCGGGCTTCGGTTCATGCGCCTGCGAGCCGAGGAGCCGGTCCAACTCCTCGACCGTGTGCAGGAGATGGTCGACGCGCTCACGCGGCGAACCCCACGGGAGACCCGCGGTCTCGTGCTCCGCCTGTACGTAGCCGGTGCCGACGCCGAGTTCGAGACGTCCGCCGGTCAACGCGTCCGTGGTGGCCACCTCACGGGCCAGCAGCGTGGGGTTCCAGAAGCCCGCGTTGAGCACGAACGTGCCGAGGCGGGGCCGCTCGGTAGCCTCGGCGGCGGAGACCAGGGCGGGGAACGGGGCGGGCATGCCGAGGTGGTCGGCCACGGTGATGACGTCGTAGCCGAGTTCCTCGGCCCGCCGGCACTTGGCGCGCCATGCGTCGGCGGTTGCGGAGCTGAGCAGGTTGACGCCGAAACGGAAGGGGCGCGGCATGAACTCTCCTTGTCCGGCGGCGACTTGACCCGAGTACATCACTCGTGCGCGATCGCCGCCAGCACATTCATGCGCGACGCACGCAACGCCGGCAGCAGCGCCGCCACGATGCCGACGACCGCCGAACCGACCACCACCGCGATGATCGTCACCCAGGGGATGGCGAGCGCCTTCATGCCCTGAAGCGCCAGTACTTGCTGGATGCACACACCCCAGACGATCCCCAGCGCCAGGCCGAGGACCGCGCCGAACACGGCGATCACCACCGACTCCAGGCGGATCATCCGGCGCAGCTGGCGCCGGGCGAGCCCGATGGCGCGCAGCAGCCCGATCTCGCGGGTGCGCTCCACGACCGACAGGGCGAGGGTGTTGACGACGCCGAGCACCGCGATGACGATCGCGAGGCCGAGCAGCGCGTACACGAGGTAGAGCAGCACGGCGATCTGATCGTGGATCAGCTTCTTGTAGTCGGCCTGGTCGAGCACCTTCGCCTGCGGATACGGGTCGAGCGTCTTCTCCAGCCGTGTGCGCAACTGGTCGGCGCCGGTACCCGAGGCCGCGTTCACGTACAGCGCGGAGTCCTGTCCGCCGGGCACGTACTTCTCGATGGTGCCGAAGCCGAAGTACAGGCCGCCCTGCATTCCGAAACCCTCGGCGGCGTCCTGGTCGGTGAGGGCCGACACCGTCAGCTCGGTCTTCCGTTTGGCGGGGAATTCGACGGGGATCACGCTGCCGACGCGCACGTCGTGCTCCCTCGCGAACTTCACGTCCATGGCGATGTGCCCGTCGCCGAGCGCGGCCGCGGTGTCCCCTTGCGCGTACGTGACGTGGGCGACGTCGTCCAGCCGCGGATCGTAGGCCGCGGCGGTCGTCTCGATGCGCTTGCCGTCCGGCAGCCGCACCGCGACCGGCGTGAACCGCTGGCGGACCACGAGCCCGGCGCCCTCCGTGCCGCGCACCTTGTCGGTGAGGTCCTGCGGGAACGGCACGAAGTTGCTGTTCTGGATCACGAAGTCGGCGCCGAGTGTCTTGTCGATCTGGCGGTCGAAGGACTTGGTCATGGACGCGCTGGCCACAGACATTCCACCGACCAGGGCGAGACCCACCATCAGGGCGGCCGCGGTGGCGCCCGTGCGGCGCGGGTTGCGCAGCGCGTTGCGCTGGCTCATCCGGCCCACGGAGCCGAAGACCGCGGGGAAGGCCCCGCCGAGGACGCGGATCACCGGTCGTACCAGGAGCGGACCCGCGATCACCGTGGCGATGAGCGTGAGGACGACGCCGAGTCCCAGCAGTGAGGCGGCCGTCGAGGTCTTCGACGACGCGGCGCACCCTGCGAGCGCGGCGGTACCGAACGCGCCGACGACCGCGCCCACTACGGCGCGCACCCGCAGCGGTCGTCCCACACCGGCGACTTCGGCGTCCGCGAGGGCCGCCATGGGGGAGACGCCCGCCGCGCGTCTGGCCGGGAGATACGCCGCCACGAAGGTGACGCCGACGCCGACGACGTACGCGGAGACGGGTGTCGCCCAACCGATCACCATCTCGGTCGACTTGAGGTTCATGCCGAACGCGGTCATGAGCTTGATCAGGCCCAGCGCGAGCCCGATCCCCGCGGCGAGTCCGAGCGTCGAACCGACGAGGCCGAGCAGCAGCGCCTCGGTGAGCACGGACCGGCGCACCTGGCGCCGGTCGGCGCCGAGGGCGCGCAACAGGCCCAGCTCGCGGGTGCGTTGGGCGATCAGCATCGAGAACGTGTTGACGATGAGGAAGACGCCCACGAGCACGGCGATCCCGGCGAAGCCGAGCATCACGTACTTGATGACGTCGAGGAATCCGCCCAGTTGGGCGGCGGCGGACTTGGCCTGTTCCTCCGCGGTCTTCAAGTCGTAGGTCTTCGTGCCGAGTTCGGCGGCGACGCGCTGCTTGAGCTGGGCGTCAGTGACGCCTGGCGCCGCGTCCACGGAAATGCTCGTGGCGGCGTCCGGGCTGCCGAGCAGTTTGGTCTGTGCGGCCGGAGTGTCGAGGAAGATCAGCGCGGCACCGGGGTTGGTGGTGGTGAAGGTGGCGATCCCGACGATCCGCACCTCGAAGGGGCCGGGCTGGGCCTGCACCGTCAGGGTGTCGCCGATGCGGACGTGCTTCTTCTTGGCGGTGTCCGCGTCCAGGAGCGCCTCGCCGTCGCCGTGGGGCTCATGACCGGAGGTCAGTTTCACCGGGCTGCGCCCGGTGACCTCCCAGTTGGTGACGATGGTGGGGGCACCCGTCGTCGGACCGACCGACTCGTGCTTGCTGTCGACGACCGTGGCGTTCTCCACCGCCGCGTCCACATGGGTGGCGGCGACGCCGTCGACCTTCGTCAGCCGGTCCGCGAGCGAGGCGGGCACGGTCTGGGTGGCGCCGGTCGGGATCTGCGAGCTGAGATCGTTCTTCGGCTCCACGGTCACATCGGCCGAGGTGGAGGCGAAGAGCCGGTCGAAGGTCCGGGTCACCGTGTCCGAGAAGATGAGGCTTCCCGCGACGAACGCCACGGACAGCACGACGGCCAGCGCCGAGAGCAGAAGCCGCCCCTTGTGCGCGAGAAAACTCCGCAGAGTCGCTTTGAGCACGCCCGCCTCAGTCCTTCTCGAGGGTTACGTCGTCGGCCGCGCCGTCGGGAATCACCGCGCCGGGGCTGCCGTCAAGGGGTACGTCACCCGAGGCGCCCGCGATGGGCGTCCCATCGGATCCGCCGCCCCCGCCGTCGAAGGTCACCCGGATCGTGTCGAACCGCTTCATCCGCTCCAGCACCGCCTCCGCCGAAGGACGCTCCATCTCGTCCACGATCCGCCCGTCCCCGAGGAAGAGCACCAGGTCGGAGTGGGCGGCCGCGCCCGGGTCGTGCGTCACCATGACGACGGTCTGGCCCAGTTCGTCGACCGCCTCGCGCAGGAAGCCGAGGACTTCGAGCCCCGCGCGGGAGTCGAGATTTCCCGTCGGTTCGTCCGCGAAGATCAGCTCGGGGCGCGAGGCGAGCGCGCGGGCGCAGGCGACGCGTTGCTGCTGGCCGCCGGACAGTTGGGCCGGCCGGTGCTTGAGCCGGTCGCGCAGGCCGAGCGTGTCGATGACCTGGTCCAGCCACTTCTGGTCGGGTTTCTGGCCCGCGATGTCCATCGGCAGCGTGATGTTCTCCGCCGCGTTGAGCGTCGGGATCAGGTTGAACGACTGGAACATGAAGCCGATCCGGTCGCGCCGCAGCCGGGTCAGCTCACGATCCTTCAGTCCCGTGATCTCGGTGTCGCCCAGCCACACCTGACCGGCCGAGACGCTGTCGAGCCCCGCCAGGCAGTGCATGAGGGTGGACTTCCCGGAGCCCGAGGGCCCCATGACCGCGGTGAAGCGGCCGCGCGCGATGTCCACGTCGACCGAGTCGAGGGCGAGCACCGTCGTCTCGCCCGAGCCGTACGCCTTCGTCAGGCCGCGGGCGCGGGCGGCGATCCCATCCGCCTCCGCGCTGCCGACGGCATGCTCCGCAGCAGGTGTGGACAAGGCCGCCTCCTAGATGATGGACGTCCCGACTCCCTTGTCCGGCCGAGCCTAATGTGATTCGAGGCACACTCGGTATCCCCCAGAGGTCCCGCGCGTTCTCCGCCCCAGGTCGTGTGCCGGATGCCCGTGTAAGGGGCACTCTCCACCGGCGCTCTCCACCCACGTCTCCATCCGAGGCCCTCTTGCCGGTGCTAGCAATCAGGCGCTAGCTTCGAAGCATGGCGAAGACACAGCTGAACGTACGGGTGGACGAGGGCACGGCCCGCGCCGCCCGCGAGCGAGCCCTGGAGCGCGGGATGAGCGTGAACCGCTACATCGAAGAGCTGGTCAGACAGGACACCGGAGAAGTGGGCCACACCTTCGTGGAGGCCGCCGCCGATTTCATGAAGCAGTACGAGTCCGTCTTCGCCGAGGAATTCGGCGCGGACCGCGAAGGCACACGCGAAGGTCGTCGTTGATCCCTTGAGCAGTCTCAGAATCGACCTTGCCTGGCTCCTCATGATCGCCGAACAGAAGACGCCCGGAGATCCCCAGGTCACCGACTGGGGAGCCCTCGTCGCCGCCGTCAGCCGGCACGAGGCGGAGATTTTCGGCATTCCCGTCTACGACAGCCCGCACGCCCGCGCCGCCGCGCTGCTCCAGCTCCTGCTGCACGTACCGGCGCTCGAACGCTCCAACGCGATGTTCGCCTCGGCCGTCGCGTACGCCTATCTCGTCGCCAGCGGCTTGAAGGTGGTCACCTCTCCCGAGCAGGTGCGTGAACTGGCCCGCCTGGTGAAGGGCGGCGACGCGACCGTGCACGACATCGCGCAGCAGCTGCGTCAGTGGAGCCTATGAGGCCGGGCGCCACGCCGTGCCCAGCACGCAGTACGAGGTGGGCAGCCGCGGCCCCCTCTCGGGCATCAACATCCGCCGGTAGGGGCCGAGCTCGAATCCGGCGTCACGCAGCGCCGCGATCGGGTCGCGGGCCAGATGGCAGCCGCCGTTCAGCCGCGGCCACACGGTGCGGTCCAGGCCGTGCTGGGTGTACGCCATCGCGCGCCCGCCGCCCTTGCCGTGCTCGAAGAACCGCAGGGTGCCGCCGGGGCGCAGCACGCGGCGCAGTTCGGCGAGGGCGCGCGGCACATCGCGCACGCTGCACAGCACCAGGGACACCACGGCCGCGTCGAACGCCTCGCTCTTGACGGGCAGAGCTTCCGCCGCGCCCGGCACCACGTCGACGGGCACGTCGGAACGCAGTGCGGCCTCCACGGCCAACTGACGCAGCAGTCGCTCCGGTTCGATGGCGACGACCTCCGAGACGGTGCTCGGATAGTGCGCGAAGTTCAGACCGTTGCCCGCGCCGATCTCGATGACCCGTCCGGACAGCCCGGCGAGCAGCCGCTCGCGCACTTCGCCCATGCCCAACCGCGTCTCGGCGGTCACGCTGATCCGGGCGTAGTAGCGGGCGAACAGCGGATGGTGCACGGGGTCTCGTGTCACCTTGCCGGAGTCGGCTGACCTGAACGGCATGACGGACCTCCCGGGAGCACGGGCCTTACCGTGATTGTCCCCCCAGGACGTCCGCCACACGCGTCGTGCCGACCTCCGGGCGCGGCTTCCCGCGAACCTCAGGGGGCGTGGGCCGAAGCGAAGGCGCTCGCGTTCCACGTGCCGCCCAGCGTGGGTGCCAGCCAGCTCGGCGACTCCGCACGGAAGTCGGCGGGCGTGTGGGCCCCCGCACCCGACGGCAGCGCACCGAGCAGCGGGGCGCCGGACACCGTCGGCAGGTCGGCGAGGTTGCAACGGGAGGCCAGGTCAGCGTCGGCGGGCCAGCTGCCGATGACCACGCCGGCGAAGTCCAGCCCATGGACCCGCAGTTCACGGGCTGTCAGCTCTGTCGTGTTGAGCGTGCCCAGTCCCGCCGAGGCGACCACGAGCACTGGCGCGTCAAGGAGCCGCGCCGCGTCCGCCAGGGTGCCCCCCTCGTCGTCGAACCGTACGAGCAGCCCGCCGGCCCCTTCCACCAGCACGAGGTCGTGCTCGGTGGCCAGCTTGGCCGCCGCTTCCGCGACCTCCTGGGGCCGTACCGGCGCGAGCGCGGCGCGTCGCGCGGCCGTCGCCGGCGCCAACGGCTCGGGGTACCTGGCGAGTTCGAGCGTGGTGACGGTGCCCGCGAGCCGGGCCACCTCGTCGGCGTCGCCGCGCTCGTGCGGACGTACACCGGTCTGCGCGGGCTTGAGCACGGCCACGGACCGCCCGGACGCGACGGCCACCGCGGCGACGGCGGCCGTCGTGACCGTCTTGCCGACCTCCGTGCCCGTGCCCGTGATCACCAGGACCGGCATGTCATCCCTCCCGCGCCGCCGCGCACACCGCGCGCGCGATCCGTGCCAGGTCGGCGTCGCTCGTGACGTAGGGCGGCATCGTGTAGACGAGGTCGCGGAACGGCCGCAGCCACACGCCCTCGCGCACGGCGGCCGCCGTCGCCGCCCGCATGGCCGCTTCGTCGAGGGCACAGTCGAGCTGGACGACGCCGATGGCACCCAGGACCCGTACGTCACGAACCCCGGGAAGCTCCGCAGCCGGAGCCAGTCCCTCCCGCAGCCCCGCCTCGATGCGCTTGACCTCGGTCCGCCAGTCCTGCCCGAGCAGCAGGTCGATCGAGGCGCAGGCCACGGCGGCGGCCAGCGGATTGCCCATGAAGGTCGGTCCGTGCGCGAGCACCGGGACCTCACCCCGCGAGATACCGTCGGCCACGCGCGAGGTGCACAGCGTCGCCGCCATCGTCATATAGCCGCCGGTCAGTGCCTTGCCGACACACATCACGTCCGGCGTGACGGCCGCGTGCTCAGCCGCGAACAGCGTGCCGGTACGGCCGAAGCCGGTCGCGATCTCGTCGAACACGAGCAGCACATCGTGCGCGTCGCACGCCTCCCGCAGCACGCGCAGATACGCGGGGGAGTGGAACCGCATCCCGCCCGCGCCCTGCACCACCGGCTCAACGATCACCGCGGCCAGCTCGTCGGCGTGCCGCTCGATCAGCTCGCGCAGCTGATCGGCGTACGACTCCTCGTAGGCGACCGGCGGCGGATCGGCGAACACCTGGCGCTGGAGGACGCCCTGCCACAGCTCGTGCATCCCGCCCTCGGGGTCGCACACCGACATCGGCTGCCAGGTGTCCCCGTGGTAGCCGCCGCGCCAGGTCAGCAGCCGCTGCTTGCCGGGGCGGCCGAGCGAACGCCAGTGCTGGAGGCACATCTTGACGGCGACCTCGACCGAGACCGATCCGGAGTCGGCAAGGAAGACGTGCTCCAGGCCCTCAGGCGAGATGTCGACAAGGCGCTTCGCCAGCCGAACGGCGGGCTCGTGGGTGAGCCCGCCGAACATGACGTGGCTCATGCGCTCCAGCTGGTCGCGCACCGCGTCGTTGAGCACCGGGTGGTTGTAGCCGTGGATGGCCGACCACCAGGACGACATGCCGTCGACCAGTTCACCCGAGCCATCGGCCATGCGCAGGCGTACGCCGCTCGCCGACTCCACGACCAGCGGTTCCTGGCGGCCGGGCATCGGCCCGTAGGGATGCCAGACGTGCCGCCGGTCGAGGTCGAGCAGTTCCTCGACGGACAGGTCAGGCATTGGGCGCGAGATCCGTTCCGGCACCTCGGCGGCGTACGGCGACGAGGTCCGTACGGGCGTCAGCGGGCTTCTCCACAGAAGCCGCAGGAGCCACAGAAGCGGAGCCGCACACCGAGCCCCCCTCGTGGGACCCGCATCCGGCACTCTCGTGCGAGCCGCATCCGGCGTCCGCGTGCGAACCGCACCCGCCGCCCACCGAAACCCGGTGCTCCGGCAGCGTCACCTCGCCCGCGCCCTCCACCTCGAAGCCGGCGTCGGCGATCATGTCCAGGTCCGCCTTGCCGGCCTGGCCCTCACTGGTGAGGTAGTCGCCGAGGAAGATCGAGTTGGCCAGGTGCAGGGCGAGCGGCTGCATGGTGCGCAGATGGACCTCGCGGCCGCCCGCGATGCGGACCTCGACGTCCGGGCAGGCGAACCGGACCATCGCGAGGATGCGCAGACAGCGCTGCGGGGTGAGGTTCCACTCCTTGGCGAGCGGGGTGCCCTCGAAGGGGATCAGGAAGTTCACCGGAATGGAGTCGGGGTCGAGCTCGCGCAGCGCGTAGACGACGTCGACGAGGTCCTCGTCCGACTCGCCCATTCCGGCGATCAGGCCCGAGCAGGCGGACAGCCCCGCCGCGTGCGCCTTCTGGACCGTGTCCACCCGGTCGGCGTACGTGTGCGTGGTCGTGATGTCCCCGTACGTCTCCTCGGACGTGTTCAGGTTGTGGTTGTACGCGTCCGCGCCCGCCTCGCGCAGCCGCTCGGCCTGGCCGTCGGAGAGCAGGCCGAGGCAGGCGCACACCTCGACGTTCTCGTTCTGGTCCTTGATGGCCTTGATGGTGTCGGAGACCCGGTCCACGTCACGGTCCGTCGGACCGCGCCCGCTGGCCACCAGGCAGACCCGCTTGGCGCCCCCGGCGAGCCCGGCCGCCGCGGCCTGCGAGGCCTCGTCGGGCTTGAGCCAGGTGTACTTCAGGATGTCGGCCTTGGAGCCGAGCCGCTGCGAGCAGTACGAGCAGTCCTCGGGGCACAGGCCCGACTTGAGGTTGACGAGATAGTTGAGTTTCACCCGTCGGCCGAACCAGTGCCGGCGCACCTTGCCGGCCGCGGCCACCACGTCGAGCACATCGTCGTCGGAGGTGGCCAGCACGGCCAGAGCTTCGTCGCGGGTCGGCAGCTCGCGCCGAAGCCCCTTGTCCACCAGCGTGTTCAGCAGGTCCATGAGGTCCGATCCTGGCCTATGCGACCGCTCTCGGCCAAGGAGAGTTTGCACAACAGAGACGCTTCGACGTGTGGGTATTGCCACATCCTGGGCGGCCGGACCGGCCGCTAGGGTCTGTGCACTGCCTACAAAACACCCATCACCACGGCCCGGAGGACACATGGCGTTCGGCTGGATCGACGAGCAGGCCGAGGCGCGCCGCCGGGCCGGACTCGTGCGCACCCTGCGCCCGCGCCCCGCCGACTCGCCGCTCCTCGACCTCGCGAGCAACGACTACCTCGGTCTCGCCCGCCATCCGGAGGTCACGGAGGGCGCGGCACGGGCCGCGCGCAGGTGGGGCGGCGGCGCCACCGGTTCCCGGCTCGTCACGGGCACCACCGAACTGCACGGCGAGCTCGAACGCGAGCTGGCCGACTTCTGCGGCTTCGAGTCCGCGCTCGTCCTCTCCTCCGGATACGCGGCCAATCTCGCCGCCGTCACCGCGCTCGCGCCGCACGGCTCGCTCGTCGTCTCGGACGCGGGCAACCACGCCTCGCTGATCGACGGCTGCCGGCTGGCCCGCGGCACCACACAGGTCGTCGCGCACGCCGATCCCGACGCCGTGCGCAAGGCGCTCGGCACCCATGAAGGCCCCGCCGTCGCCGTCTCCGACACGGTCTTCTCGGTGGACGGAGACGCGGCGCCGCTGTCCGAACTAGCCCGCGCCTGCCGGGAGTACGGGGCCGGGCTGATCGTCGACGACGCGCACGGGCTCGGTGTGCTGGGCGACGGTGGCAGGGGCGCGCCGCACGCGGCGGGGCTCGCGGGCGACCCGGACGTCGTCGTGACCGTCACGCTCTCCAAGTCGTTCGGCAGCCAGGGCGGCGCCGTCCTCGGGCCCGCCCCGGTCATCGACCACCTGGTCAACGCGGCGCGCACGTTCATCTTCGACACCGGTCTCGCGCCCGCGGCGGTGGGCGCGGCCCTCGCGGCGCTGAGGCTGCTGCGCCGCGAGCCGGAGCGTGCCGCGCGGGCGCGCGCGGTGGCGACGATGCTGCACACCCGTCTGACGGCCGAGGGTCTGGAGGCGGTACGCCCGGACGCCGCTGTGGTCTCCGTGCGTGCACCCTCCCCCGAACGGGCCGTGCGGTGGGCGGCCGACTGCCGTGAGGCGGGACTCGCCGTCGGCTGCTTCCGTCCCCCGTCCGTGCCCGACGGCATCTCACGGCTGCGGCTGACGGCCCGCGCGGACCTCACCGAGGAGCAGATCGAGCACGCCGTACGCGTGATCAGCCAGAAGCGGTGAATGGGGTAGCGGTCAGCTCAGTGCGGCGATGAATCCCTCCCAGGCGGCAGGAGCGAAGAGCAGGGCGGGACCTGCCGTGTTCTTGGAATCGCGCACGGCCACCAGTCCGGACCAGGGGCCCGGTCCGGGGCGTGCCGTCTCGACGCAGTTGTTCATTCCCGTACTGCGGCTGCTGCGCAGCCATCGCACGTCGTGCATTGAAGTACTGGAAGGTACGTACCGAGGCAGTGCAGACATGGGGGTGCCTCCTTACGCGCCGTCACCTATCCCGGCGATGTAGTCCAACGAGTCCTCGGGCGAAAGGGCGTGGAACTGAAGGGCGTTGAAAGCCTCGCTGTAGGCCTGAAGGTCTTCTTTCCGCTCGAGGTAGAGGCTACTCGTCAAGTGGTCGAGAACAACCACATCCAGATCAGTTGTGTTCGGAAATGAGAAGATAACGAAAGGCCCGGTGACTCCGATGTGTGCTCCGGCGGCAAACGGCAGTACCTGAAGCCGCACTTGGGGCAGCGTGGCGGCGTCCCGCAGCCGGCGCAGCTGGCGTGCCATGACCTCCGGTCCGCCGACTTCCCGTCGCAACACCGCCTCGTCCAGGACCGCGCTCAGTTCCAGCGGCGGATTCGAACGCAGCACGTCCTGGCGGGCGAGGCGCACCTCGACGAGCGCGTCGAGCTTGCCGTCCTCCAGTCCGTCCACCGCGGCCCGCGTCACCGCACGGGCGTACTCGGGCGTCTGCAGCAGCCCCGGGACGACGGAGGTCTCCAGCGTGCGCATCTCACTGGCCTGCGACTCCAGGCTGATGAAGTCGCGGTATGTCGGCGGCAGCACCCCGCGATAGGCGTGCCACCAGTGGTGCCGTCCGTTGCCCTCGGCCCCCGCCAACACGACCAGGAGATCTCGTAATTCGGGATCCTCGACGTCGTACGCGTCCAGCAGCCGTGCTACGTCCGCCGGCTTCACCCCGCTGGTGCCGGTCTCGATCCGGCTCACCTTCGACTGGTGCCAGCCCAGGAGGCGGGCCGCCTCACCACTCGTGAGGCCCGTATCGGCGCGCAGCGCGCGCAGTTCGGCGCCGAGCTTGCGGCGGCGCACCGCAGGACCGTGCTGCATGGCCGTACTCCTTACTCCTTCCGAGCCGCCCAAATACGGTCTGCCGTCGCAGAGTTCACCGCTTCGAGCGACAGATATATGCATATCTTGGTGGATGGCACCCGTGACCGGCCGTGTGATGGCAGTCTGGCGCGAAGCACCAGTCCGGGACCGTACTCGAACCATCCGCTTCGTGTCGGACCCCGGTCCCGTGGGAAAGGGACGACCGCGCCATGGCAGACCACCAGGAAGCATCCGTCACTCTGCCGAGCGATCCCGCCTCGGTTTCCGCGGCCCGTAAATTCGTCGCCGACGTGCTGGCCGAATGGGGCCTGCCGTCCGACTCCGAAGTCGCTGACACCGTACGCCTGATCGTGTCCGAACTAGCCACCAACGCCGTCCAGCACACGTTCGGGCAGTCGCCCACCTTCACGGTGGACGTCCGGCTCGACCGAGACGAACACCTGCGCCTCGGCGTCACCGACAGCCACCCGCGCTTTCCGAAGCGGTTGCCCGCAGCCGTCCAGCAGGACAACGGCCGCGGCATGGTGATCATCCGCTGGCTGACCGCCGAGTGCGGCGGCAGACTCACCGTCCGACCCACCCGGGAGGGCGGCAAGACCGTCTCCATCGAACTGCCGTGGACGGCACCGGTCCAGCCGGTGGCGGCCGGGGGACCTCAAGAGCCGTAGGGAGCGGCTCAGTTGTCGAGTCTTTGCTGCCCGGTGTCGTGCCTGTGCTGCCCGGCCCGTCCGAAGGCGCCGCGCAGTAGGGCACGGAAGGCATCGGCCGCGGGTGCGGTCTCGTCGGTCCGGTGCACGACCGAGATCGTACGGCGCAGATCTCCCGGTTCCAGCTGCCGCGTCCCCACCGGTGTCGCCGCCGTGGTGGCCACCATCTCCGGTACGACCGCGACCCCGAGCCCGGCGCTGACCAGCGCGCACACCAGGGCGTACCCCGGGGTCTCGACCAGCACCGCGGGGGTGGCCCCGGCCCGGGCGAGCGCGGCCTCCACGCCCTGCCGGGCCGGATGGTCCGGGGCCATGCTGATCAGCGGCTGTCCGGCGAGCTCGGTCAGCGGCAGCCGCGCCGAACCGCCCGCGAGGACATGCCCGGGCGCGGTCACCAGCACCAACTCCTCGACCAGGATCGCCTCCGCGCTGACGGACGAAGGAAGCGGTACGGGGGGCGCGGGCTCGTAGGTGTGCGTCAACGCCAGATCCACCTCGCCCGCCGCGACCGCCGAAATGCCGTCCGGAGGCTCGTAGTCGGCCACCGCGAGCTCCACGTCGGGATGCGCCCGGCGAAAGGCGCTGAGCACCGGCGGCAGCAGATGGATGCCCGCCGTCTGGAAGGTGCCGAGCCGCAGTGTGCCGCCCGACAGGCCTGCCAAGCGCGCCAGTTCGTGCCGGGCCCGCTCCATCTCGTCGAGGACCCGGCGGGCCCGCGCCACGAGCAGCTCGCCCGCGGCAGTCAGCCGCGCCCCGTGATGCGACCGCACCAGCAGGGTCGCGCCCGCCTCCCGCTCCAGCTTCGCCAGCTGCTGAGAGAGCGCGGGCGGGGTGTAGCCGAGGCGCTGGGCGGCCCGGGTGATCGACCCCGCCTCCGCGACCGCCACCAGTGCCGCGAGCCGCGTCGGGTCGTACATCGTGCCCCCCTGCTGCCCGGGGGCTCCCCAGGCTCTGGGCTCCCCTGGGCCTAAACGACTTCTTAAGGCTCACCCAGGATATTCGACATACCTGCTGAAGGCCCGCCGGAGGCAGTCTGGTGCTCATGGACGCACAGCTCATCGCCTTCACGGGGGTCGCAGCCGGCATGGTGGCCATGCCGGGCGCGGACTTCACCGTCGTCGTACGCAACGCCCTGGTCTCACGCCGGGCCGGAGTCGCGTGCGCGCTCGGGATCACCGGTGGGCTGCTCCTGCACACGGCGCTCGCCGTCGCCGGGGTCGCCGCGGTCCTGACCGCCGTACCCGCGCTGTTCCGGGCACTGCAGCTGCTCGGCGGTGCCTATGTGCTGTACCTCGGCGTACGGACGCTGCGGTCGTTGGGACGGCCGCGCCAGGCGGTGGCCGACCAGGCGGGGTCCGACGCGCGCCCGCTGCGCCAGGGCTTCGTCACCAACGCGCTCAATCCGAAGGCGCCGATCACCTTCCTCAGCCTGCTGCCGCAGTTCGTGCCCGCGGGCAGTCCCGCGCTGCCCCGGACCCTGCTGTTGGCGCTGATCGTGGTCGTTCTCGCCCTGGTGTGGTTCCCCGCGGTGGCACTGCTGGTGGACCGGCTGGGCAGGTGGCTGCGCGGGCAGCGTGCCGCCCGGGCCGTCGAGGCGGTCACCGGCACCGCGCTCACGGTTCTCGGTCTGGTGCTTCTGCTGGAACCTCTGTGGGGCTGACGGCACGCTGCACCAGCCGGGGCAGCAGGCCCCACAGCCCCAGGCAGACGGCCAGCGTGCCCGCGCCCGCGGTGATACCGGCGCCGCGCCCCAGCGTCACGTCCACGACGAGGAGCACCGCTCCGGTGAACGCCAGCATCAGCACATAGAGACCGATGTGGGCCAGCTGGGAGGAGACCCGCACGATGACAGGCTTCACGTTCTGCTGGAACAGCGACCGGTGCAGGGCGGCAGGGGCCGTGAACAGGGCGGCGGCCAGCACCGAGAGCAGCAGCGTGGTGACGTACGTGGCGCGCTGCACGGTATCGAGGGACGGGAAGCGCTGCGTGAAGGCCAAGGTCAGCAGGAAGGCGAAGAGGATCTGCACCCCGGTCTGGGTGACGCGCAGCTCTTGGAGCAGTTCCGCGAAATTGCGGTCTGCGCGTTCGAGGGGCGTCTCGTGACGTGCCCCGGGGTGAGGTTGCTCGGCCATGGTGCACGAGTAACCGATTCTTCCCGCTTTCACGCCCCGAGGGGGTGACGGCGCACGTCGCCGCCACCCCCTCGGGCGGGTCAGCTGACCCGGCCGTACCAGACGCTCTTCGTCCAGATCTTCTGGAGCTTCACGACCTCCCCGGTCTTCGGGGAGTGCCAGATCTTTCCCTTCCCGGCGTAGATGCCGACGTGGTACACGTACTGGCCCGAGTGGAAGAACACGAGGTCTCCGGCCTTGCGGTGCGAGGCGGAGATGTGATGCGTCTTGTTGTACTGCGCCGCGGCCGTACGAGGCAGTTTCTTGCCTGCCTTCTTGTACGAGTAGAGCGTCAACCCGGAGCAGTCGAAGCGGCGCGGTCCCGCGGCGCCCCACTTGTACGGGGAGCCCTTCTTGGAGGCCGCGACCTGAAGTGCCTTCGTCGCAGGAGTGGCCGCCTCGGCGTCGGATGCGACGCCCGGGACCACGAGGCTGCCGCCCACGGCGGCAATGGTGAGAGCCGAGGCCGTACCGGCCCTCGTCCACAGCGACGGGACACGATTGAGCGCAGTCATGCGCAACCCTTCGTCAGCCGCCTGTGAAGGATGACCTGTCGGATTCGGGCTGGCGAAGTAGCCCGGCCGCGTACGCGGCTTCACCCCAAGGACCGCCCGGATCTCTCCGGCGGCCCGTCGTGCTGGGTCCTCCACTCCTGCCGATGCACATCTGTCGACCGGGCATCCGGGCGGCGGCAGGACTCGGCGTCCGCCCGGACCGCCCCGCCGCTGCGGCGGGGGCTTGTCGTCGGAAGGGATCTTCACGCACGAGTGTCGGAAAATCCGAGCGGAATCGGCGGTTTGTGGGGTTACTCACCACTCACCCGTTCGGGTGGACACCCCTCCGTTCGAGGGGGTGTTGAGGAAGTCGACCATGCCCGCACCTGCAATGGAGGTCTTCATTCCGCCTCTGCGCTACGCGCGTTGCGCAACTTTTGCGCGCTCTTGAATGGACCTGCGTCTACTCCATCAGGGGGTACACCATTTGGTCCGTTTGAAACCCGGGCCGGACGCTTCGTGTCCGCGGCGCGTGCCGCGGCCCGGGTGTCCCTGCGTCAACTCCCGGAGTCGGGGGGCAGGGTCACCCGGGCCGCCCGCCGCTCGCCGTCGAGGACACGCAGGGCCTGCGCCAGGGTGGGGGCGTGCACCTCGCTCTCACCGCGCTGGTGCATCAGCGCGAGGGCGTCACGCAGCGCCGTCGCCTTGCCGACCAAGGCCTGAGCGGCCCTCAGGCCGCGGTAGGTGTCCCCGGGGTGGGCGGGGTTGATGCGGCCGACCAGATCGACCACGTCGAGGTAACGGTCGATCAACTCGGCCTCGGCACGCGTCAGCGCGGGCAGCGGGGGCAGATCGGGGATCATCGGGCGATCACCTGGCGCCGGGCGGGGTGCGCGAGGTCTTGCGGCTCGGGATGATCCGGTCGACCAGTCCGTACGCCACCGCCGCCGGTGCGTCCAGGATCTTGTCCCGCTCGATGTCCGCGGCGATTTGCTCCGGACTTTGGCCCGTGTGCCGTACGAGCATCTGCTCCAGCAGCTTCCGGGTGCGTACCAACTCCTCGGCCTGGATGGCGAGATCGCTCGCCTGACCCTGGATCGGCTCGGGGATCGACGGCTGATGGATGAGCACGCGGGCACCCGGCAGGGCCGACCGCTTGCCCGGCGTACCGCCGGCCAGCAGCACGGCGGCGGCCGAAGCCGCCTGTCCCAGGCAGACCGTCTCCACGTCGCAGGTGACGAACTGCATCGTGTCGTAGACCGCCGACATCGCGCTGAACGAGCCGCCGGGGGAGTTGATGTACAGCGAGATGTCCTGGTCCGGGGCCAGGTACTCGAGGTGCATGAACTGCGCCATCACATCATTCGCCGACGTGTCGTCGATCGGTGTCCCGAGGAACACGATCCGCTCGTCGAGCAGCTTCGAGTACGGATCCAGGGTCCGGTGCCCCGCACTGGTCCGTTCGGTGAACTCGGGCAGGACGTAGCGGGCGGACGGGCTGTCCATGGCGCGTGCCTCCTCTGATCGACATCTGTAAAAAATGTACAGGACGTACGCTCCCCGTGGGGGTGCCCTCGCTGACAGCGAAATGCCCCGCAGGGTGAGATGCGGGGGATCCGAACGAGATCGTCCGCTCTGGGAGGGGTGTCGGGGGCCGGTCTAAGCTGGACGACATGGCCTACGAGATTCCGGTGACGCAAGCCAGGGCTGAGCTCGCCGATCTGATCAACCGCGTGGTGTACGGCGGTGAGCGCGTCGTCGTGACGCGGCACGGGAAGCCCCTCGTCGCCCTGGTCTCCGCCGCCGACCTGGAGCGCCTCGAAGAACTCCCGGACCCCGCGGACGAGCAGGTGATCAGCTCCCTCTCCAGGGTCCGCGAGGTCGCGTCCGCGCCGCGCGAGCGACAGCGGTTCGGCATCGCCGCGGAGCACCGGGGGCCCAACGCCTCGTAGACGCAAGGCGGTTCACCACCGACGTAGAGGCTCGGAAACACCGGGTCCAGGAACGGCGGAAACCAAGAGACCGTGCGCCCCCGTCCGCTACTGCGGGGGCGCACGGTCCGTTCCGTGGGCGGTCGTCTCGCCAGGCGGTCAGCTCACCAGGGCGGGTTCCCGCCCGGCGACCGCCTCCGTGGTCGTCCGGCCTCGCTCGAGCGCGTTGCCCAGCAGGACCGCTCCCAGGCCGAGCACGGCCCACCAGGTCAGGGTCAGCGCCGGTCCGGTCGCGGCGGCGCCGTCGAAGAACGACACCGAGCGCAGCAGTGACGCGCCCGCGCCCGGCGGCAGCCACTGGCCGATCGTCCCGACCGGCTCGGGCAGCATCTGCGGAGCCGAGGACGCGCCGGAGAACGGGTTGCCGAGCAGCATGATCACGAACGCACCGAGCCCGATACCGGGAGGCCCGATCAGTGCCGCGAGCCCGGCGACCGCGGCGCCCACGGCCAGGGTCGACAGCCCGAGCGCGGCGGCCTCCGCCCACCAGTTGCCGGTGAAGACCCCCAGCCAGCTGTGCGCGAGCGCGGCCGCGACCACGCCGACCAGGGCAGCGGCGCCGACCAGCGCGGCGACGGCGCGTGCGCCGCGCAGTGCGAGCAGGGTCACGACGGCTCCGGAGGCGATGCCGACCAGGGCGAGCGGGAGCACGCTCGCGCCGAGGGCCGCGCCGCGTGGATCCTTCGCGGAGGCGGGCACTACATCGATGGTCGTCACCTCGGTGCCCTCCGGGGCTTGCTGGGCCACCGCCTGCTGGAGCAGTTGGGCGACGAGCGGGCTCGCGGCGGAAGCGGTCAGCAGCTTGGGTCCGTGTGCGGTGGCGACGACGGCGCCGTATACGGTCCGGCCCTCGATGGCATCCCGGGCGGCGGCCTCGTCGGCGTAGCGGTGGATCTCGAAGGCGCCCTGGTTTCGCGAGAGTTGTTTCTGCATCTGTGCGGTCGCGGTCGCGGGGCCCGCCACGCCGAGCGGCAGATCGCGGGGTGCCGTGCGGGCGGCGGGCCAGGCGAAGGCCCAGAGCGCCAGTGCCACCAGGGCCGGGACGAGCACGATCACGGCGACCATGCGGCGGCCGTGCGGCAGTGGGGGCACGGCGGTGCCGGCGGGCGTGGCGGGCGTGGCGGACATGATCTTTCCTCACTTCGGCGTTTCGGTGCTTCGATCTCTCGATCTAGAAAGAAGGTTCGTTCGTTTTAGAATCGACCTCACTGTCGTGCCGCCGTGCCGTCTTGTCAAGAAGGAATGTTCGTTTTACCTTTGGAGGTATGGCCCGTGTATCCCAGGAACACCTCGACGCCCGTCGCCGCCAGATCCTCAACGGCGCGGCCCTGTGCTTCGCCCGCAACGGGTTCCATGCCACGTCGATGCAGGACGTGCTCAAGGAGGTCGACCTCTCCGCGGGGGCCGTCTACCGCTACTTCAGCGGCAAGGAGGAGTTGATCGGCGCGATCGTCGCCGAGGTGCTGGAGACCGTGCGCGACACCTATGAGCGCGCGGCCCAGGAGAGCCCGCCGCCACTGCCGGACGTGCTGATCCCCAGGGTCCTGGCGCAGTTGAGGGAGGTGAAGCCGGGCACGCTGGACAACGGCGAGTGGGTGTTTCCCCGGCTGATGATCCAGGTGTGGACCGAGACGCTGCGCAACGACGAACTGTCGGCCCTGATGACCGCGGGGTACGACAAGGTGCGCGCCGCCTGGGCGAAACTCGTCGAGAGCTACAAGGCCGCGGGGCTGATGCCCGAGGACGCCGACGCGGACGCCATGGCGCGCACGATGATCGCGCTCGCGCAGGGGTTCGCGGCGCAGATGGCTGTCTTCGGTGCCGCCTCGCCGGAGATCCTGCGGGACGGTCTGCGGGCCCTGATGAGCATGGGGGAGTCCACCGTGCGGCCGTGAATGGATCACAGGCTGGTTAACGTCCTTGAAACTCCGGCCAACTACCGTGCGCATCCATGCCACCAGGGGTTTTTGGTGGCTGCGGCCACCGGACCCCGCACGGTCCGGAGCGAGGATGTGAGGTGGGACGCCGTGCAACTGACCCCGCACGAGCAGGAGAGGCTGCTCATCCATGTGGCCGCCGACGTGGCCGAGAAGCGGCGGGCCCGCGGGCTGAAACTGAACCACCCCGAGGCCGTCGCCCTCATCACGTCGCACATCCTCGAAGGCGCGCGTGACGGCCGTACCGTCGCCGAGCTGATGTCCTCCGGACGTAAGATCCTCACCCGGGACGACGTCATGACGGGCATCCCCGAGATGATCCACGACGTCCAGGTAGAGGCGACCTTCCCCGACGGCACCAAGCTCGTCACCGTCCACGACCCGATCGTCTGACGGGGGAGCGAGAGCTATGATTCCCGGAGAGATCCTGTTCGCCGACGGACCCGTCGCCTTCAACGAAGGCCGCGAGGTCACCCGGCTGACCGTCCTCAACGCTGCCGACCGGCCCGTCCAGGTCGGCTCCCACTACCACTTCGCCGAGGCCAACCCCGGTCTGGAATTCGACCGCGCCGCCGCGCGCGGCAAGCGGCTCAATGTCGCTGCCGGCACCGCCGTGCGCTTCGAGCCGGGAATCCCTGTCGATGTCGAACTCGTTCCGCTCGCCGGTGCCCGTGTGGTGCCCGGACTGCGCGGTGAGATGGGAGGTGCCCTCGATGCCTGAGATCTCGCGTGCCGCGTACGCCGATCTGTTCGGCCCCACAACCGGCGACCGCATCCGGCTCGCCGACACCGATCTGCTGGTGGAGGTCGAGGAGGATCGTTCCGGCGGCCCCGGACTCGCCGGTGACGAGGCGGTGTTCGGCGGTGGCAAGGTCATCCGCGAATCCATGGGCCAGGCGCGCGCCACGCGCGCGGAAGGCACCCCGGACACGGTCATCACGGGTGTTGTGATCATCGACCACTGGGGGATCGTCAAGGCCGATGTCGGCATCCGCGACGGCCGGATCACCGGCATCGGCAAGGCGGGCAACCCGGACACCATGGACCGTGTGCACCCCGACCTGGTGATCGGTCCGGAGACGGAGATCATCGCGGGCAACGGGCGGATCCTGACCGCGGGCGCCATCGACGCTCACGTGCATCTGATCTGTCCTCAGATAGCGGACGAGGCGCTCGCCGCCGGGATCACGACGCTGGTCGGCGGCGGTACGGGTCCCGCCGAGGGCTCCAAGGCGACCACCGTCACGCCCGGCCCCTGGCACCTGGCCCGGATGCTGGAGGCGATGGAGGAGTACCCCCTCAACTTCGGCCTGCTCGGCAAGGGCAACACCGTCTCGCACGATGCGATGTTCTCGCAGATCCGCGGCGGCGCGCTCGGTCTGAAGATCCACGAGGACTGGGGTTCCACCCCCGCCGCGATCGACGCGGCGCTGACCGTCGCGGACCGGACCGGCATTCAGGTCGCCATCCACACGGACACCCTCAACGAGGCCGGCTTCGTCGGTGACACGCTCGCCGCGATCGGCGGGCGCGGCATCCACGCGTACCACACCGAGGGTGCGGGCGGCGGCCACGCCCCGGACATCATGACCGTGGTCTCCGAGCCGCACGTGCTGCCCAGCTCCACCAACCCGACCCGGCCCTACACCGTCAACACCGCCGAGGAACACCTCGACATGCTGATGGTGTGCCACCACCTGAACCCGGCCGTCCCGGAGGACCTGGCCTTCGCGGAGTCCCGGATCCGGCCCTCCACGATCGGGGCCGAGGACATCCTGCACGATCTCGGCGCCATCTCGATCATCTCGTCCGACGCCCAGGCCATGGGCCGCGTCGGCGAGGTCATCATGCGGACCTGGCAGACGGCACATGTGATGAAGCGGCGGCGAGGGGCGCTTCCCGGTGACGGGCGAGCGGACAACCATCGCGTACGTCGCTATGTCGCCAAGTACACGATCAACCCGGCGCTCGCGCAGGGACTCGCCCGCGAGGTCGGTTCCGTCGAGACCGGCAAGCTCGCCGACCTCGTGCTGTGGGAGCCCGCGTTCTTCGGGGTCAAGCCGCATCTCGTCATCAAGGGCGGGCAGATCGCGTACGCGCAGATGGGCGACGCCAACGCCTCGATTCCTACGCCGCAGCCGATTCTGCCCCGCCCGATGTACGGGGCCATCGGGCGGGCCCCGGCCGCGAACTCGTTCAACTTTGTGGCACCGCTCGCCATCGAGGACGGGCTGCCGGAACGGCTCTCGCTCGGGAAGCGGTTCGTCGCCATCGAGTCGACGCGTGGGGTGACCAAGGCCGACATGCGAGAGAACGACGCGCGGCCGCACGTGCGGATCGATCCCGACAGCTTCGCCGTGCACATCGACGGGGAGCTCGTCGAGGCGACTCCGGCCGCCGAACTGCCCATGGCCCAGCGCTACTTCCTCTTCTGATGTCGCGCGCAGCACTGCTCGTCCTGGCCGACGGCCGCTTTCCCGCCGGGGGGCATGCCCACTCCGGCGGGGCGGAGGCGGCGGTCAGGGCCGGGCGGATCACCGGGGCGCCGAGTCTTGAGGAGTTCTGCCGGGGGCGGTTGCACACGACCGGCCTCGTGTCGGCATCGCTCGCCGCGGCGGGCGCGCTCGGCGTCGATCCGGTGGCGTTGGACGCGGCCGCGGACGCCCGTACGCCGTCGCCCGCGCTGCGGGTCGCCGCGCGCAGGCTCGGGCGGCAGTTGATGCGGGCGGCTCGGGCGGCGTGGCCTTCGGCGGAACTCGACGCGGTGGCTCGGGAGTTTCCCAAGGGGGCGCATCAGCCGGTGGTGTTGGGGGTGGCTGCGCGGGCCGCAGGGCTCGGGGCGGACGACGCCGCGTACTGCTCCGCGTACGAGGCGGTCAGTGGGCCGGCGACGGCGACGGTGCGGTTGCTGAGTCTGGACCCGTTCGATGCCACCGCGGTGCTGGCTCGGCTTGCACCGGAGCTGGATCTGGTGGCCCATGCTGCTGCCGACGCCGCGCGCAGAGTGGTCGACGACGGGGTCGGTGTGCTGCCTGCCGCTTCGGCTCCGCTGCTGGAGATCAGCGCGGAGGCGCATGCGGCCTGGCCTGTACGTCTGTTCGCTTCGTAGGTGTTCTTCGCCCCCTCCGCCCCTGCCCGTCCCGTACCTGGGGGCTGCCGCCCCCAGACCCCCGCATCGGCCTTGACGGCCTCGTCCTCAAACGCCGGACGGGCTGAAAGACCACGCCGGCCGGAGATGAAAGGTCTCAGCCCCGGCCGAGAACTGGAGCCGCACATCATGCACCTCGACCACCATCACACCCACGGCGGTGCCTCCGCCGTCAGTGCCGATGCCCATCGTGCCGATGGCTCGCGTCGTGCTCTTCGTATCGGGCTCGGCGGGCCCGTGGGCTCCGGGAAGACGGCCACCGTCGCCGCGCTCTGCAAGGCGCTGCGCGACGAGTTGTCCCTGGCGGTCGTCACCAACGACATCTACACGCGGGAAGACGCCGAGTTCCTGCTGCGGGAGGCCGTGCTGCCGCCCGAGCGGATCACCGCCGTCGAGACGGGGGCCTGCCCGCACACCGCCATCCGGGACGACATCTCCGCCAACCTCGAAGCGGTCGAGGATCTGGAGGACGAGGTGGGGCCGCTGGATCTGATCCTGGTGGAGTCCGGGGGTGACAACCTCACGGCGACCTTCTCCAAGGGGCTGGTCGACGCGCAGATCTTCGTCATCGATGTGGCGGGCGGGGACGACATTCCGCGCAAGGGCGGGCCCGGTGTCACGACCGCCGATCTGCTCGTCGTCAACAAGACCGACCTCGCGCCGTACGTCGGGTCCGATCTGGGGCGCATGGCGGCCGATGCCAAGGCGCAGCGGGCCGAACTGCCGGTCGTCTTCCAGTCGCTGCGGACCGAGGCCGGGGTCACGGACGTCGCCGAGTGGGTGCGGGCGCGACTCGCCGCGTGGACGGTATGACGACGGCGGGAGTGCGGGCCACCGCGCGGATTTCGGCACGGGACGACGGGCGCGGCGGGACCTCGCTGCCCGTGCTGGAGGGGGACGGGCCGCTCGCCCTGCGCCGTACCCGGGCCAACGGCTCAGAGGCGCGTGTCCTGCTCGTCGGCGCGATGAGCGGTCCGCTCGGCGGCGATCACTTCACCGTCGAGGCGGAGGTGGGAGAGAGGGCGCGGCTGCACGTCGGGTCGGCCGCCGCCACCATTGCGCTGCCGGGGCAGAACAAGGGGGAGGCGCAGTACGGCGTGCGGCTCCACGTCGCCGACGGGGGAGAACTGTGCTGGCTGCCCGAGCAGTTGATCTCGGCGGGCGGTAGTGATCTGTACGTCTCCTCACGCATCGAAGTCGACCAGGGTGCTCGGCTCGTCTTCCGGGAGGAGCAGGTGCTCGGGCGGGTCGGCGAGGAACCCGGGCGGCTCACCAGCCGTCTTGCCGTGCGGCTCGGTGGACGGCCGTTGCTGGAGCAGGAGTTGGCGTGCGGGCCCGGTGCGCCCGGCGGGTGGGACGGGCCCGCCGTCCTCGCGGGACTTCGGGCTCTGGGACAACTCGTCGTCGTGCGACCGGAGTTCGAGAAGGAGATGCCGCAGACGCGACTGCTGGGGGAGTACGCGGCGCTCACACCGCTCGCCGGACCGGCCGTGCTGGTGACCGCACTCGCGCCCGACGGGCTGCGGCTGCGGCGCGTGTTGGACGAGGCACTGCGGCTGCTCGGCTGAGGGACAGCGTCTCCGCTCAACGGAACAGCGGACACCGGCTATCGGATTAGTAAAGAAGGCCGGTCACCTCTGTTCTCAGGGACCTCACAGCCGAAAGGATCCCCGTACCAATCGCAACGACGTACGGGGAGGTCCCACTTGAGGTCCATGAGACCGTCGAGACGGGTGACAGCGCTCGGTTCGGCCGGCGCGCTCGTCACGGCGACCCTGATAGCCGGAGCCGTGGCGGCCCCGTCGGCCACCGCCGACTCACGCCACGGTCAGAGCCGGGAGCAGCGCGGAGCGGCCATCGCCGCGGAGCGGGCCGCCAAGGCCGGGATCGACTGGCAGGACTGCCCCGCGGACTGGGGCTTGGAGAAGCCGATCCAGTGCGGCTGGGTCAGCGTGCCGCTCAACTACGCCCACCCGAACGGCAAGCAGATCAAGCTGGCGGTGGACCGTATCGGGAACACGGGCACCAAGGAGGAGCGCCAGGGCGCCCTCGTCTACAACCCGGGCGGCCCCGGTGGTTCGGGCATGCGCTTCCCGCGCCGCGTCACCACCAAGAACGCCATCTGGGCCAACGCCGCCAAGGCGTACGACTTCGTGGGCTTCGACCCCCGCGGTGTCGGCCACTCGGCGCCCATCTCCTGCATCGACCCGCAGGAGTTCGTGAAGGCGCCCAAGGCCGACCCGGTCCCGGACACGGAGGCCGACAAGTTCGCCCAGCGCAAGCTGGCCGCCGAGTACGCGGACGGCTGTGCCGAGCGCAGCGGTGACATGCTGCCGCAGATGACCACGCCGAACACCGCACGCGACCTGGACGTCATCCGGGCCGCGCTCGGCGAGAAGAAGCTCAACTACCTGGGCGTCTCCTACGGTACGTACCTCGGTGCCGTCTACGGCACGCTCTTCCCGGGCCACGTCCGCCGCATGGTCGTCGACAGCGTCGTCAACCCGTCGCGCGAGAACATCTGGTACCAGGCCAACCTGGAGCAGGACATCGCCTTCGAGGGCCGCTGGAAGGACTGGGAGGACTGGGTCGCCAAGAACGACGCCGCCTTCCACCTCGGCGACACCCGCGCCAAGGTGCAGGACCAGTGGCTGAAGCTGCGCGCCACCGCGAAGCAGAGCCCGCTGGGTGGCGTCGTCGGCCCCGCCGAGCTCATCTCCTTCTTCCAGAGCGCCCCGTACTACGACTCCGCGTGGGTGCCGGTCGCGACGGTGTTCAGCAAGTACGCCGCCGGTGACACCCAGGCGCTCGTCGACGCCGCCGCCCCGGACCTGTCGGACACTGCGGGCAACATCGCCTCGGAGAACGGCAACGCCGTCTACACGGCCGTCGAGTGCACCGACGCCAAGTGGCCCACCAGCTGGAAGAGGTGGGACCGGGACAACACGCGGCTCCACAAGGACTACCCGTTCATGACCTGGGCCAACGCATGGCTGAACCTGCCGTGCGCCACCTGGCCGGCCAAGCAGCAGACCCCGGTGGACGTGAAGACCGGCAAGGGGCTGCCGGCCGTCCTGATCGTGCAGTCCACGCGTGACGCCGCCACTCCGTACCCCGGCGCCGTCGAACTGCACAAGCGCTTCAAGGGCTCCCGCCTGATCACCGAGAAGGACGCGGGCTCGCACGGCGTGACCGGTCTGGTCAACCCGTGCATCAACTCCCGGGTGGACGCCTACCTGCTGACCGGCAATACGGACAGCAGCGACGTGACGTGCACGCCGCACGCCACGCCGACGTCGTAGCTCGTCATCAAGTGACGGAGGGGCGGCCGGAGTTCCGGCCGCCCTTCCCTCATTTCGTCAACCAGGCGTCCTCCGCCGCGTAGTCGAAGAGATCCCCGTACGCGCGGAACATCTCGGGATACGCCTCGCGCCAGTCCCGCCCGGCGAGCCGGCCTTCGATCCAGGCGACCGTCTCCGGGAGGGTCTCGGCGTACCGGACCACCGGGCGGTACCCCAACTCCCGTTCGGCCGCGGTCATGTCGCAGATCACGGGACGCGGGACCGACCAGGGCGTGTCACCCACCGTGGGGGCTGGAGGTGGACCGTCCACCAGGATGTTCTCGTTCTCGACGCCCATCACTGCGTCGACCGCCGCGCCGATCTCCGCCACCGTGGGCGCGTCGGGGTCACAGGCGTTCAGGACACGCGATCCCGGTCGCGCGGCCGCCAGGCGGACCAGCTCGGCGATGGTGTGGACGCTCGCCGGATGAAAACGGCTCATGCCGCCGAAGGGAAGGATCCGCCTGCCGCGGCCGTCGAGGTTGCGCTTGACGAAGTGCAGCTCGCGGGGCGAGCGGCAGTACGGGCCGTGGACGGCACCCGCGCGCAGCAGGGTCGCGGGCAACTGGCCGCCCAGGGCGAGAAGTTCGCGCTCCAGGGCGACCTTCCGGGTGCTGTACGTGTCGTCACCGGGCCGCACGGTGCGCTGACCCTCCGCGATCGGCACCGGATACTCCGGGAAGCCGTCCGGCTGCGACTGCGTGTCGAAGCCGCGCCCCTTGTCGTCCTCGTACACCGAAACGCTGGAGATCACCACGGCCGAGCCGACGCGATCGGCCAGGCCCGTCAACTGCCGTGCGTGCCCCGTTCCGTAGGCGACGACGTCGACGACCACGTCGCAGTCGTCGCCGACCACCGAGTCCAGTGCCGCGTCGTCCTCGCGGTCGAGCCGTGCGCTCCGTACCTCCTCGGGCCAGGTCTCGTCCCGGCCTCCGCCACGCGACGCGGCCGTCACGTCCCAGCCGTCCCGGACGAGCGCACCCACGGCCGCACGCCCGATCTGTCCCGTCGCCCCGATCACCACAGCTCGTCTCATGACGGGACCCTACGGCCGCGAGCACGTGGTCTCCCAGAGGGTTTAGCCTTCGGCAGATTGGCCGGGCCCGCGGGTCAGCTGAGCGGCATCCGCGGGAAGGAGCGGGCCTTCGCCGCGCTCTCGGCGGCCTCCTCGGCCTTGACGACGGCCGCGTACCGGTCGACGTACTCCTGCTCGGAGAGGGTGAGGATGGCGTACATGATCTCGTCGGTGATGGCGCGCAGCACGGCCTTCTCGTTTTCCATCCCGGCGTAGCGGGAGAAGTCGAGGGGCTTGCCGAAGCGGATCACGACGGGGTGGATGTTCGGGATGACCTTGCCCGGGGGCTGGGCCTCGAAGGTGCCGATCATCGCGCAGGGAATCACCGGGACTTGGGCCTTGAGGGCCATCACCGCGACGCCGACCTTGCCCTTGTACAAGCGGCCGTCGTGCGAGCGGGTGCCCTCCGGGTAGATGCCCAGCAGTTCTTTCTTGCGCAGGACGCCGAGTCCTTCGCGGATCGCGGCCTGACCCGCCTCCTTGCCGGAGCGGTCCACCGGGATCTGCCCGGCGCTGCGGAAGAAGGCGGCGGTCAGCCGGCCCTTGAGGCCGGGGCCTGTGAAGTACTCGGCCTTCGCGAGGAAGGTGATGCGCCGCTTGAGGATCGCGGGCATCAGGAAGTGGTCGGAGAACGACAGATGGTTGCCGGCGACGATGGCCGGGCCTGATGGCGGGATGTGCTCAAGGCCCTCGATCCGGGGCCGGAAGACGAGTCTCAGCAGCGGCCCGAGAAGGACGTATTTGAGGACGTAGTAGAACATGGGGTCGCTCCTCACTCTGGCGGATCGGCTCAACCGCCGCGTTCCAGCAGGTCAACCGGCATGTCGCGGGGTGCCAGTGTATGTGCAGGCGCGGTCGGCCGGAACCGTGTCTGATCGGACTGATGCTGACCCTTTGCCAACATTTCTGATGGTCCGTCAGTACAGTGATCGCGATCGTACACACGGGCTGGATGACCGCCGGACCAGCGTGCTGTTATCGACCGGTACGGATCAAGCTGATGGCGGAGTGTGGCGCAATCCCGGTTGAAGCTGGCAAGCACGCGGCTCTTGAACCCCCGGCGTACTCCTGATGTGCTCGACGGTTTGCACCGGCCGCCCTACTCGGCACGGGAAGGACAGCGCCGCACCGGATCGCTCGCGGCACATGCGGGCATCGGGTTCCCCTCTCGCTACGGTTCGGACCGGGGCGGACCAGGCGGTCCGCCCCGGTGGGTTGGGTGAGGTCGGTGGGTCAGGCAGCGGCGCGGAAGGTGCGCAGTCGCAGGGAATTGCCGACGACGAAGACCGAGGAGAAGGCCATGGCCGCTCCGGCGATCATCGGGGTGAGCAGTCCGGCCGCGGCCAGCGGAAGGGCGGCCACGTTGTAGGCGAAGGCCCAGAAGAGGTTGGAGCGGATGGTGCCGAGGGTCTTGCGGGCAAGGCGGATGGCGTCGGCCGCGGCGCGTAGGTCGCCTCGTACGAGGGTCAGGTCGCCCGCCTCGATCGCGGCGTCCGTGCCCGTGCCCATGGCCAGACCCAAGTCGGCCTGGGCGAGGGCGGCCGCGTCGTTGACGCCGTCGCCGACCATCGCGACCGAACGACCCTCGCCCTGGAGCCGCTTGACGACGTCCACCTTGTCCTGCGGCAGTACCTCGGCGATCACGTCCTCGGGTGCGATGCCGACATCCCGGGCGACGGACTCGGCCACGGCCTTGTTGTCGCCGGTCAGCAGGATCGGGGTCAGACCGAGGGCGCGCAGTCGGGTGATGGCCTTCGGGCTCGTCTCCTTCACCGCGTCGGCGACCGCGAGGACCGCCCGTGCCTCGCCGTCCCAGGCCACCGCGATCGCGGTGCGTCCGGCTGCCTCGGCCTCGGTCTTGGCCCTCGCCAGGTCCTCCGGCAGTTCCATGGCCCACTCGGCGAGCAGCCGCTCGCGGCCGACGAGGACCGCGTGGCCGTCGACGATGCCCTGCACACCGAGGCCGGGAACGTTGGCGAAGTCCTCGGGGGCGGGCAGCGCACCTAGCTTCTGAAGGGCCCCGTCGGCGACGGCGCGGGCGATCGGGTGCTCGGAGGAGTGCTCCAATGCGCCCGCCAGCCGCAGGACTTCGGTCTCGTCGGTGCTGTCGGCGGTGTGGACGGCCAGCAGGGTCATGCGGCCGGTGGTCACGGTGCCGGTCTTGTCGAGGACGATGGTGTCGACCTTGCGGGTGGACTCCAGGACCTCGGGGCCCTTGATGAGGATGCCGAGCTGGGCGCCGCGTCCGGTGCCGACCAGCAGCGCGGTCGGCGTGGCCAGGCCGAGGGCGCACGGGCAGGCGATGATCAGTACAGCGACCGCGGCAGTGAAGGCGGCCGTCAGCCCGGCGCCGTTTCCGAGCCAGAAGCCGAGCGTGCCGAGGGCGAGGGCGATCACGATGGGCACGAAGACGGCGGAGATCCTGTCCGCGAGCCGCTGCGCGGCGGCTTTCCCGTTCTGCGCGTCCTCGACCAGCTTGGCCATCCGGGCCAGTTGGGTGTCGGCGCCGACCCGGGTGGCCTCGACGACGAGACGGCCGCCCGCGTTGATCGTGGCGCCGGTGACCGAGTCGCCAGTGCCTGCCTCCACGGGTACGGACTCGCCGGTGAGCATGGACGCGTCCACGGCGGAGGAGCCCTCGACGACTGTGCCGTCGGTGGCTATCTTCTCGCCCGGGCGTACGAGGAAGCGGTCGCCGACCTTCAACTCGCCGGTGGCGATGGTCTGTTCGCTGCCGTCAGGGCGCAGCACGGTGACGTCCTTCGCACCCAGTTCCAGCAGTGCTTTGAGTGCCGCGCCCGCCTTGCGCTTGGAGCGGGCCTCGAAGTACCGCCCGGCCAGGATGAAGGCGGTCACGCCGGCGGCGGCCTCCAGATAGATGTTCCCGGCGCCGTCACCGCGGGCGATGGTCAGCTCGAAGGGGTGCGTCATGCCCGGCATGCCCGCGGTCCCGAAGAACAGCGCCCACAATGACCACAGGAACGCGGCCGCCGTACCGACCGAGATCAGTGTGTCCATCGTGGCCGCACCGTGCCGCGCGTTGGTGAACGCCGCCTTGTGGAAGGGCCATCCGGCGTACGTCACGACGGGCGCCGCCAGCGTCAGGGAGAGCCACTGCCAGTACTCGAACTGCAGGGCCGGCACCATCGCCATCGCGATGACCGGAGCGGCCAGCACCACCGCGGTGATCAACCGCTCCCGCAGCGGCCGAAGTTCGTCGTCCGCGTCCGCCGTTTCGTTACCGCTCTCGGGCTGGGTGCGTAGGGGCGCGGGCTCCTGCGCGGTGTACCCGGTCGCCTCGACGGTGGCTATCAGGGCCTGGACGGAGACGTCACCGGCGTATGTGACCTTGGCCTTCTCGGTGGCGTAGTTGACCGTGGCGGTGACCCCGTCCATGCGGTTGAGCTTCTTCTCAATGCGCGCCGCGCACGAGGCGCAGGTCATGCCGCCGATGGCGAGTTCAACCTCGGCGCCGGTCGTGGTGGTGGTCATGGCTGCTCCTCGTAGCGGTGGGCGGCCTGAGGCCCGGGTGCTTCCGGGGCCCGGCAGTGCGCGGGAGATGCGGATCAGACCCGGCCGGTCAGCTCGTAGCCGGCCTCGTCGACGACCTCGGCGATCGCCGCGTCGTCCGGCTCGATGGCGCTGGTGACGGTGACCCGGCCGGTGCCGAGGTCGACGCCGACCTCAGTCACGCCGTCCAGCTCGCCGATGACCTTGGTGAGTGTGGCCTTGCAGTGGCCGCAGGTCATCCCGGAGACGGTGTACGTCGTGACGATGCCTTCCGTGTCGGTTGTCCGGCCGGTGGTCCCGGTCGAGCAGTTGCCATCGGTGGAGCAGCAAGACGAAGACATCGGTTCCTCCTGGATGGTGCGGTCACAGTTGCGAATCGGGTACGGGGTGGGGGTATCCGTGCCGTGGTCCTGTATACCCCCTAGGGGTATACATTGCAAGCCGCTCGAGCGATTTGACTTTATACCCCCTGGGGGTACCTTGAGCTGCATTGGGGCCCCAGCACTCCGAGCCGGAGGCCCGCTCTCCAGGAGATGGCCATGCACGCTGGACTGAAGATCACCGCGTTCGCCGCCGCGCTGGCCGCGACGTTCGGCACCGCCTACGGCGTGGGGAAGGTCATCGACCCCGTCGTCGCGGACGACATGCCCGCGCACCACGACAGCCACAGCGACACATCACCGACACCGGAGGGAGGCGGCGGCCACGCGGGGCATGAAACGGCCCCCGTCGGCGGACTGCAGATCTCCGAGAGCGGCTACACCCTCGACCTCGGGACCCCGCGCATCGCGGCCGGACAGCAGGCCGATCTGCGCTTCGCCATACGGGACGGGAAAGGCCGTGCCGTCACCGAGTACCAGCGCGAACACGACAAGGAACTCCACCTCATCGTCGCCTCACGCGACCTGGTCACCTACCGCCATCTGCACCCCACCCGCGCCGCCGACGGCACCTGGAGCATTCCCGTCAACCTGCCCCGGCCGGGCGGCTACCGGGTCTTCGCCGACTTCACCCCAGCGACGAGGGGAGCCGAGAACCTCACCCTCGGTGCAGATCTGGGGGCTTCCGGCTCCTATGAGCCGACGGACCTGCCGGAGCCCAGCGCCGAGGCCAAGACCGATGGTTACGAGGTCGAGCTGGACGGAAAGCTGCGCCCGGGTGCGGCCGAGGAACTGAGGCTGAAAGTTTCCCGGAACGGCAAGCCCGTCACCGACCTCCAGCCCTACCTCGGCGCGTACGGCCACCTCGTCGCGTTGCGCTCCGGCGACCTCGCCTACCTCCACGTCCACCCCAACGGCGAACCCGGCGACGGCACGACCAAGCCCGGCCCGGACATCTCGTTCACTGCCACCGCACCCAGCGGCGGCACCTACCGGCTCTTCCTCGACTTCAAGCACGAAGGGACGGTCCGCACTGCGGCGTTCACAGTCCGGCCCGAAGCGGCGGCAACCACGCAAGAGCCCTCCGAGGGTCACCAGCGCTGAGGCAGCGCCGGCGAAACCGCGGTGGCCGAGGAGTTGTGGATCAACCAACTCGGCGAAGACGGGCCGCTGTACCTGCCCGCCGACGACGTCGCCGCCGCGCTGCCCGGACAGTGGCAGGCCGTCGAGGCCCAGGCCGGCTGGGGCAGCTGGGTCGACGGCGAAGCCGACGTGTTCCGTACGTCGTGGACGGTGGTCGTGTGGCAGGGGGCCGGTGCGGGCACCGGCCCCCTGCGTCCGGGGAGTGTCAGTTCTTGCCGAGGAGCTTGTTCATCTCGGCGATCTCGGCCGTCTGCGCGGTGATGATGTCGTCGGCCGTGGACGTGGCGGGACCGTACTTGCCCTTGTCCTTCTCGGTGGTGGCCATCTCGACGGCGCCCTTGTGGTGCTCGATCATCATGGTCAGGAACATGGTGTCGAAGTCCTCGCCGGACATCTTCTTCAGATCGTCCAGGTCCTTGGTGTCCATCATTCCGGGCATGCCGGAGTGTGCCGAGTGGTCCATCCCGGGCATCGACGCGGGTACGTCCTCGCCCCAGGACTTCAGCCAGCCGCTCATGGTCTTGATCTCCGGGTCCTGGGCCTTCTCGACACGGAGGGCGAGGTCCTTGACCTTGGCGGACGAGGCCCGGTCGGCGGCGAGCTCGGCCATCTGAAGGGCCTGCTGGTGGTGGGGGATCATGCCCTGGGCGAAAGACACGTCCTGGGTGTTGTGCGCGCCGGCGGTGGCATCGGCGCTCGTCGAGGACGACGCGGAGCTGTGGTCTTGGTGGCCGCTGCCACTGCTGTCGTTGCCGCAGGCGGCGAGGACGAGCGCGGCGGTGGCGGACACCACCACGAGGGTGGCGTGTCGGGTCAGGGTACGGGTGTTACCCATGCTTGAACTCCTGCTGAGTGAAAGGGATTTCGACATGGCGATGCGCCGCGTCGGGTTGAGACGCGGTGCAGTGGCGGTGTCTAGATCCGCAGGAGTTGGAGTTCCGACAAGGACGGTGGAGCGCGGGCGCCGTCCGGGGCTGCGGCCGTGTACGAGCACAGGGCGTCGGCGCGTACGGGGACAGCCACCGGGCCGGGAACGAGCGCGGGCAGCGTCGGCCCGCCGTTCACCGCGCCCGACACGCAGGTCGAGTCGGCGTGCTGGACATGCCCTCCGCCGCAGTCGCCGCCTCCGGGGCAGTGGTGAGGGGCGCTGACCGCGGCAGTCATGTGCCGCGGCTCGGCGTGTTCGTGTTCATGGAGGACGCCGCCGGGAGCCAGGGCGTGCATGCCCAGCAGCCCTGCCAGCAGCGCGAGCACGAGCAGCGCCCGCCACCGCCCAACGGGCGGTCGCGGAGGGTGCTGCTGCGGGCTCGTCATCGGGCTCATCCTAGACAGGCGTGAGACATCGGTTCTGTGCTGGTGTCCGTTGTGCATACGAGCGTGCTCGTGCTCGTGTTCAGTTTGATCGGGTGAGCGCCCATCATCCGCGGCATCGCCGGACCGCCGGCACTCCAGAAATGCGGGATCAGCAGCCCGGCCACGAGATCGCACAGGATCGCGGCCCACTCCATGACGAAGCTGTGCGACACGGACGTGTAACCGTCCCGCGAGAGCAGCCGGCGGGTGGAGCTGCCCTCGCTCTGCACGGACATGTCCATTACCGCGTGGCCCTCCATGGACCCGGCCGGCCCGCGATCGGCCCGCTCATGTGCCTTGTGCGGCAGCCGCTCAGGCAGGCCGCGCCGAGCCCGGCGAGCAGGCGAGCGTGCACGGCCTCGCCGCCGAGCAGCCGTACGACGGTCGAGCGGCGCACCACCGCCTGCACGACGGCGGAGAGTGTGAAGCCGAGGATCAGCGCCCAGGTGACCTCCCAGGTCATCGACCCGGCCATGCACAACGCGTGCCCGGTCGCATCCACGGACCCGCACCCTTCGCGAGGCGATGGTGCTCACGGGATGGGTATCCCCCCGGGGGGTATGTCATGCCGGGGGTTTCTGGTTCCTACCGGGTACGGCGGCGACCGCGGCGAATGGCGAGACCGCCGACGATCCCGACCTTCACCACAACGGCCGTCACGACCAAGGCGATGGCCCAGCCGGTCCATCGCGTGTCCGCCAGCACGGCTCCGCCCAGCCCCAGGTGCACGGCAACGATCGCGGCCACGGCGGCGACCGCTGCGACGCCGGTCCACCCGCCGCGTGGCCGGCGCCGTGCCGCGCCTTGTTCCGGAGCCGTACGAGCCGTTGCGCCGGCGTCGGCGCTCGCCTCGGACGGCTGCCAGTCCACCCGCAGCGGATCGCGTCTGCTGAACCTGGTGAGGTGTGTGGTGACGAGGTCCTGCAGCCGCTGCAGGCTCTCTTCGTCCGGGGACTGGGCGTGCAGTATCAACACGTCCGCGCCTGTCTCCAGGGTGCAGGTACCCCAGGGCAGCCGGACCGTTCCGTGGGTGTCGGTCCATTCGACTTGGATCTGGTCGGGCCGCAATGCGGCAGGCATGTGGGTTTCGGCGGGTGACTGGGCGTCTTCGCCGTGGTGGGTGCGCGGGCGATGGCCCAGATGGCGGCCTTTGTTGTCGAAGTGCTTGCACAGTTGCACGAGGTATCGGCTGGGGCGGTCGGTCTCGACGTGGGCTTCGGCGGTGAGCATGGACTTCCTTGGTTCGGTCGCGGGGGGAGTTCAGATCCTGGTGACGGCGGCCAGCCAGGCCCGGATGCCGTCCGGGTCGGTGGTGATGTCGATCGTGCTGGCCTCGATCGAGTCGATCCGCCAGCCGTCGGCGAACGCGGCTTCGATTCCGTCCCGCGTCACCTTGTGCACGCGCCCCCAGCTGCCCTGCGCCCGGTCGCTGAAGCAGAGCATGAAGCAGCGGCCACCCGGTGGGAGCACGATCCGCAGGCCGTCGACGTACGCGACGCGGTCGGCGTCGTTGAAGACGTGGAAGAGCCCGCAGTCGAGCGCGGTGTCGAATTGCTCGCCCAGGTCGGCGAGTTGGCGGGCGTCCAGGAGCAGGAAGCGGGCCTTGCGACGTCGGCCGCGCGCCTTGGTCTCGGCGGTGCGCAGGGCGCGGGAGGCGAGGTCGACACCGGTGGCGTCAAGGCCGAGGCCGGCGGCCATGAGTGCGTGTTCACCAGTGCCGCAGCCGACGTCAAGGACCCGGCCGCGGATGGCACCGGCTTCGGCGAGGGCCAGAAATGCCGGCTGGGGTCGTCCGATGTCCCAGGGCGGTGGGGTGGCGTAAAGGTCATTGGGCTCTCGCGGCGCCGGGCCGCCTGGCTGGTGGGGCGAGCCGGTCATGGGGGCGTCCTTCCCGTTGTGGGCGGTGTCCGCTGTGCGCGGTTGCCCGGTTCCCCGTGGCGACTTCAGCTTTATCGATACACTCTGTCGCTGTCAATCCAATGTGTATCGACATCGGCGGGTCGTATGCTGGTGCGGTGCCAAAGCTGTGGAACGAGACCATCGAGGAGCACCGTCGCGCCGTACGTGACGCGGTGCTGGAGACCACGGCGGCGCTGGTGATGGACCAGGGGCTGCGCTCGGTGACGATGTCGAAGATCGCCGAGGAGAGCGGTATCGGCCGGGCCACGCTGTACAAGTACTTTCCGGACGTCGAGTCGATCATGACGGCGTGGCATGAGCGGCAGATCGCCGGACACCTCCAGGAACTTGCCGCACTCCGGGACGGCCCCGGTGGTGCCGGGGAGCGGCTCGGGGCGGTGCTGGAGGCGTACGCGTTCATCCAGCAGAGGCGACACGGCCACGGCGCCGAACTCGGAGCACTGCTGCACCGGGGCGAGCACGTCGCGGGAGCCGAGCAGCACCTTCATCACTTCCTTCGGGAGCTGCTGGCCGAGGGCGCGCAGGCCGGCGACATCCGGGACGACGTGTCACCGGACGAGCTCGCGAGTTACTGCCTGCACGCGCTGGCGGCAGCCGGCGGCCTGCCCTCCCAGGCGGCGGTCCGGCGTCTCGTCGCGGTCACCATGACGGGACTGCGCCCACCTGGCTAGTCCTTCGGCCAGGGGTGTTCGGCGAGTTGGTGTTCGGCGCACCCGGTGCGCCCCGAACTCGTGGCGGGGTTCGTCGCCGACACTGCCGTCGATGACGGCCGCTACGACACCCCGTCCGCTTCCCCGCGGCTCCGCGATGACCTCACCCCGCAGGCCTTGCCACTCTTCGGGACCTGATCGGAGATCCGGAGTAAGCGTGTCAGATACAACGACCTGAGAGATTCCGGGAACGCCGACCCGCACTCGATCGCCTTCGTACCCGTATCGGGCCGCTGGAATTGCGCTGCCGTCGACGAGGTCGCCGAGTCGGATGGGCACGGCGCGGGAGGTCTCTCCCACGAGACTGGCTGTCAGTGACAGCCTGGCGGAATGCGGCGCCGCATACACGGCCACGGCCTCCAACCCCGAACCTCGGCGCCCGGCGGCAGCCCCCAACGCCCCGTCGGGGCGCCCGCGGCAGCCCCCAACGCCCCGTCGGGGCCCACGGCCCCGCCAATACATACCTTGACGGTCCCGCCCGCGGCCGTCTGCACGTTCATCGGGCTCGGCGTCATCAGTGTCATCAGCGCTTTGAAACGTCCGCCCCGACCGCGACCGGTTCGTGGTCCGACCTGGACGGCAGCTTCGGCGTGGCGCCATGCGCTACCAGGTTGCCGAGCCAGGCAAGGAATGCAAAGACAAAGAGCCCTTCGACGAGCAAGGACAGGGGGCCGTATGGCGGCTCCCAGCCCCGTTCGTAATAGCCGTCCGGCAGGCCGACAGTACGCGACAGCACAAAGCCGACGATCATGCCGAGGCTGACGAGCGTCCCGGTCAGCCAAGCGACCAAGGGGCGTTTCATGATGACGAGCGCCACTGCCACGACGAGCATGATGGCGCTCCCCGCCGCGAACAGGACGCCGATATAGAACTTCTCCGCAAGGTGATCAGGGATGAGGAGCGTGTGCAGCACCGTGTTGCCAACGGCGCAGCACACTCCCAGCCCCCTCAAGGTGGCTCCGACAGCATTGGTGGAGTTCATCGTGACTCCAGGTGTTCAGTACGTGGAGCAAAAGGGGCTCTACGGAAGACAGCAATCGGCCGTGTTCCGCCACGCTGATCGACGCAGCATGAGCCGGGTCGCGCGGTGAGCACTGCTGTGGCCTTGTCGCTTTCCAGGCCGCGCACATGGTCGAAGCCCTGGCCATCAAGGTTGCTGCGGGCAAAGAGAATCAGTGCTCCGCGCTGAGCCGACCGGGCCGTACCTGCGACGTCCGCTCAGGGGCATCGCGCGCTGGTGTGCCGTTTGGATCCCGGCATCGCGGATCAGTTTGTCTGGAGGGGTTGCCTCCTGTGAATGGATACGGAAGACATCCCTTGGCGGATTGCGCTTTTCGAGAATTGCTGCAACTGGGTTCGCCGCACCGCCGCGTAGGACTCCACCGAGCTTCCTTGAAGTCGGACCATCGGCAGGCCGCCAACACTCGGCCCGCGGGGCCCTCCATGACGCCATGCTTCTCCGTGTACCTCTCGATGGCTTCCTTCGTCTTGGCCGGCATCGGAACTTCGCGGGACTCCCTGGGCTTGCGGTGCTTGAGCGTGGTGAGCCGGTGCGTTTTGGCATTGACCTGCTCGGGCGCGCGGTACGCGTCGTCGGCCACCAGATCGCTGACGTCGACGGCTGGCGCCTCGCGGTTGCGGCGGCCCATGCCGCACATCAGGTCGACAACGAGCTGAAACCTTTCGACAATTGAGGCTGCCTTGATTGCCCGGACAGTTTCGAGGTCAGGGACGACAGCCCTGTCCGGCACGTACTGGGGTTCGGCGACGCCTTCGAGCACCCGGTGCCGGCATCCGACGGAACGGTTGCCTGGATCATCCACCGGGTGGAGGACGTCACCGCCTTCGTGCGCGCCCGTCAGGCCCATCGTCGGCTGTTCGGCGCGAGCGCGAGCGTGAGCAGGCGCGAGGAGGGACCTCGCCGGTCACCGCGATGTCGCGTTGCGCTACCTGCCGGCCGTCGGTTCCCTGAACGTGTGCGGCCACTGGTACGACGTCATCGATCTGCCCGGCGGCCGCATCGCCGTCGCGGTCGGCGACGTCGTCGGCCACGGCCTGGAAGCCGCGACTGTCATGGGCATGCTCCGCAGTGCACGCCCCAGCTCGAGTCCGCGCGCGAGCACAGCAGGACGTGGGCGTGCGGCATGGGCATGCTCGACCACCCGGGCCCCGGCGGCAGCCCGGCCTGGGACGAGCCCCGGTTCGACTCGATGCGGACCTTGGTGAACGCCTTCGCCGACACCGTCGGCATCCGCAACGACATCTACTCGTACCGCGAGGAGATCGACGCGGAGCAGGAGGTCAACAACGGTGTCCTGACCATCCAGCGGTTCCTCGACTGCGGTCTGCGGCAGGCCGTGGACATCGCCTACGCCCTGTTCACCGCCCGGATCCGCGAATTCGAGGAGACCATGGAGACCGAACTGCCCCAGCTCCTCGCGGAACTGGGGCCGGACGTGTCCGAGAGTGTCTTCAGGTACGTCAGAACGTTCCAGGACCGGATGGCCGGCGACAACGAGTGGTACCGCCGAACCGGCCGCTACACACGAGGACCCGCGGAGCGCCTTCTGCCCAGCCCCACCGGCCTCGGAACCTCGGCCGCCAGGATCGCCCCGCACCAGTGGCGGTGACGCCCTTGCTCGATCGCCGCCGGTTTCAGACGCCCTGAGTCAGGACCTTCTCCAACGCCCCGAGTGCCGACCGGAGTTCCTCGCCGGTGATGGTCAGCGGCGGTGCCAGCCGGATGGTCGAACCATGCGTGTCCTTGACGAGGATCCCTTCGCGCATCAGGCCCTCGCTGATCTCGCGCCCCGTGCCGATGGCCGGGTCGATGTCGACGCCCGCCCACAGCCCGCGCGAGCGGAAGCCCTCGACGCCCCTGCCCACGAGTGCGGACAGGCCACCGCGCAGGACCACGCCCAACTCGGTCGCCCGGCGCTGGAATTCACCGGTCTCAAGGAGCCCGACGACGGCCGAACCGACCGCCGCGGCGAGCGGATTGCCGCCGAACGTCGAACCGTGCTCGCCGGGCCGCAGCACGCCGAGCACGTCCCGGCGGCCGACCACCGCGGAGACCGGCACGATGCCGCCGCCGAGCGCCTTGCCGAGCAGCAGCAGGTCCGGGACGACGTCCTCGTGGTCGACGGCGAGGGTGCTGCCCGTGCGGCCGAGGCCCGACTGGATCTCGTCCGCGATGAACAGGCAGCCGGTGCGCCGGGTCAGTTCGCGTACGCCGGTGAGGTAGCCGTCATCGGGGATGACGACGCCCGCCTCGCCCTGGATGGGCTCGATCAGCACCGCCGCGGTCGTCTCGTCGACCGCCGCTTCGAGCGCGGCGAGATCGTTGTACGGGACGACACGGAAACCGGGCGTGAACGGACCGAAGCCCGTGCGGGCCGTCTCGTCCGTGGAGAAGCTGACGATGGTCGTCGTACGACCGTGGAAGTTGTCGGCGGCCACGACGATCGTCGCCTGGTCCGGTGCGACGCCCTTCACCTCGTACGCCCATTTGCGGGCCACCTTGATGGCGCTCTCCACGGCCTCCGCGCCCGTGTTCATGGGCAGGACCATGTCCTGGCCCGTCAACTCGGCCAGCGACTCGGCGAATTGGGCCAGCTGGTCGTTGTGGAAGGCGCGCGAGGTGAGGGTCAGCCGGTCGAGCTGCTGGTGCGCCGCCTCGATCAGCACCGGGTTGCGGTGGCCGAAGTTGAGCGCCGAGTAGCCGGCCAGCATGTCGAGATAGCGGCGTCCCTCGACGTCCTCGACCCAGGTGCCCTCGGCGCGGGCGACGACCACGGGCAGCGGGTGGTAGTTGTGCGCGAGGACGGGTTCCTCGGCGCGGATCAGGTCGGCGGAGGTGCGCGTACGGGCAGGAATACGGGTGGGTGCCGTCATGATCGGATCTCCTGAGTGCAGCACTTGATGCCGCCGCCGGCCTTGTGGAACTCGGACAGGTCGACGGGGACGGGGACGTAGCCGTGGCGTACGAGCTGGTCGGCGAGGGCTTCGGCGCGCGGCGAGATGAAGACGTGGCGGCCGTCCGAGACGGAGTTGAGGCCGAAGGCCATGGCGTCCTCGCGCGTGGCGATCACCGCGTCGGGGAACAACCGCGCGAGCACCTCGCGACTGCCCGGTGAGAACGCCTCCGGGTAGTACGCGATGTTGTCGTCGTCGAGGACGAACAGCGCCGTGTCCAGGTGGTAGAACCGCGGGTCCACCAGCTGGAGGCTGATCACCGGGACGCCGAAGAACTCCTGGACCTCGCGATGGGCCTCGGGGGTCGTACGGAATCCGGTGCCGGCCAGGACGTACCGGCCCGTCGGGACCAGATCGCCCTCGCCCTCGCACACCGACTCGGGGCGGTAGACGTCGAAACCGGCCGCCTTGAACCAGGTCTCGTACGCGGTGGACTCGGGGCGGCGCTGCGGCGCGTGGAAGAGCGAGCCGAAGACACGGCCGGCGAGGACGAGCGCGGAGTTCGCCGCGAACACCATGTCGGGGAGGTCGGCGACGGGCTCGACGGAGTCCACGGTGTGGCCGTGGGCGCGATAGGCGCGGATCAGCGCCTGCCACTGGCCGCGGGCCAGATCGACGTCCACCGGGGTGTCGGGGTGCATCCAGGGATTGATCGCGTACTGCACGGCGAAGTGTCTGGGTTCGCAGACGAGGAAGCGCCGGGGGCGCGGCACACGGCTGTCAGGCACAGAGAGGTTCCTCCGCTTCCTGCGGTGTTGGCTGGGGGTGCCTCCACGGTAGGAAACGGGGGATACGGGCGACAAGCGACGAGAGCTGCGCGTGTGCGCAGCTTTGCTGCGAAAACCAGGGTGTCAGCGCACGGATGCTGCGTCATCTGGCGCGGCGTGGGTCGCGCCCGCCTCCGGGGCCTCCGGCAGCAGGTGGGACAGCACCAGGTAGCTGATCGTCTTCCGGATGAAGGGTTCGGCGCGAATCCGCTCCAGCACCTCCTCGAAGTGCTCCACGTCCGTGGCGCGCACATGCAGCAGGGCGTCCGCGCCCCCGGTCACCGTCATCGCCGCGGTGATCTCCGGATGGTTGCGCACGACCTCCGCGAGCCGCCGCGGCGGGGCCGCGCCCTCGCAGTACACCTCCACGTACGCCTCCGTGCGCCAGCCGAGCGCCGCCGGCTTCACCGTGGCCGTGAACCCGGTGATCACGCCGGTCTCGCGCAGCCGGTCGACGCGGCGCTTAACGGCGGTGGCGGACAGGCCGATCGCCGCGCCGATCTCCGCGAAGCTCGTCCGGGCATTGGCCATCAGGGCCGTGATGATCTTGCGGTCGAGGTCGTCGAACATCGCGGGCTTGCTGTTCATGGCGGCACTGTATCCAGCGCGCCGCCCAGGCCCCGTCCGGCGCAACATCCATGGCGCATCCAGCGGCAACGTCCACGCCCCGCACATGTCCAGTCGTACGAATCGCTCTTACACTCCACTCTCATGCTGCGCGCGCTCGCCGTCGACGACGAACAACCGTCCCTCGAGGAACTCCTCTATCTGCTGAACGCCGATCCCCGCGTCAGCAGTGCCGAGGGGGCGAGCGACGCGACCGAGGCGCTGCGCCGGATCAACCGGGCGCTGGAATCCGGACCCGGCGGACCCGAGGCGATCGACGTCGTCTTCCTCGACATCCACATGCCGGGACTGGACGGGCTCGACCTCGCCCGGCTGCTCACGGGCTTCGCCCAACCGCCGCTCGTCGTGTTCGTCACCGCCCACGAGGGCTTCGCCGTGCAGGCCTTCGACCTCAAGGCCGTCGACTACGTCCTCAAGCCCGTCCGCCGGGAGCGGCTCGCCGAGGCCGTCCGGCGGGCCGCCCAACTCAGGGACACCGCACCGCTGATTCCCGTGCACGAGCCCGACCCCGACCACATATCCGTCGAACTCGGCGGTGTGACCCGCTTCGTGGCCGTCGAGGACATCACCCATGTCGAGGCGCATGGCGACTACGCCCGCCTGCACACCGCCCAGGGCAGTCACCTCGTGCGCATCCCGCTGTCCACCCTCGAAGAGCGCTGGCGCTCCCGCGGCTTCGTCCGCATCCACCGGCGCCACCTCGTCGCGCTGCGCCACATCGGCGAGCTCCGGCTGGACGCGGGTACGGTGAGCGTCCTCGTCGACTCCGTCGAACTCCAGGTCAGCCGCCGGCACGCGCGCGAACTGCGCGACCTGCTGCTGCGCCGGACCACGAGCTGAGGAGGGCCGCGTGCCGCAGGACCCGACCGAGCGCCGCGTGGTCGTCACCGGCGTGCCCCGGCACACCCGCCGGACGTCCGGCTACTACCGGCCCAGGACCGAGATCGACGAACAGACCACACTCGGCCACACCTACGTCCGCTCCCTGATGCGCAGTCAACTACGCGTCGCTCTCGTGGTGTTCGCCGTCCTGGTGCTGCTCGTCGGCCCGCTTCCCCTCGTCTTCGCCGCGATGCCGGACGGCGCGAGTCTGGAGTGGGCCGTGCTCGGATTCTGCGTGTACCCGCCGCTGGTGCTGCTCGCCCGCTGGTACGTACGCCGGGCGGAGCGCAACGAGAAGGACTTCGTGCGCCTGGTCGAGGACCGCTGAGCCGTGAACCAGAGTTACGCCGTCCCCGCGGTCGCCCTCGTCGTCGTCGCGACCGTCCTGGTCGGCGCCTTCGGCCTGCGTATCTCCCGGACCACCTCCGACTTCTACGTCGCCTCGCGCACCGTGGGCCCCCGGCTCAACGCGGCCGCGATCAGCGGCGAGTACCTCTCGGCCGCCTCCTTCCTGGGCATCGCCGGCCTCGTGCTGGTCCAGGGCCCGGACATGCTCTGGTATCCGGTCGGCTACACGGCGGGCTACCTGGTGCTGCTGCTGTTCGTCGCGGCCCCGCTGCGCCGCTCCGGCGCTTACACCCTGCCGGACTTCGCGGAGGCACGGCTGGGCTCGGGAGCGGTGCGGCGGCTGGCCGGTGCCTTCGTCGTGGGCGTCGGCTGGCTGTATCTGCTGCCCCAACTGCAGGGCGCGGGGCTGACGTTGGCCGTGCTGACCGACGCGCCCGACTGGTTCGGAGGAGTGCTCGTCGCCGTCGTCGTGGTCGCCACCGTCGCCGCGGGCGGCATGCGCAGCATCACCTTCGTGCAAGCCTTCCAGTACTGGCTCAAGCTCACCGCCCTGCTGGTCCCCGCGCTCTTCCTGGTCCTCGCCTGGCAGGCCCACGGCGCTCCCCGCGACGCGTTCGACGAACCGGCGACCTTCCGCGAACAGCGGGTCGTACGCGTCGACGACACCGTCGACCTGAAGCTCTCCCGGCCGCTGGGCGTCACGGCCACGGGCAGCGTCGACGGACGGCGGTACGCGGGCGAGCGCGTCGAACTCCCCGCGGGCGTCCACCACATCGAGCGCGGCGCCCGGCTCGCCTTCACCAAGGGCGACCCGGTCCCGGTGGCCGACCGCGGCAGCAACGGCGGCATGTCGACCTCGCTGGCGGCCGGGCGCGAGGAACGCCCGCTGTACGCCACGTACGGACTGATCCTCGCCACCTTCCTCGGCACAATGGGACTGCCGCACGTGGTTGTCCGCTTCTACACCAGCCCGCACGGCGTCGCTGCCCGCCGCACCACGGTCGCCGTGCTCGGCCTGATCGGCGCCTTCTATCTCCTCCCGCCCGTCTACGGGGCGTTGGGCCGGCTGTACGCCCCCGAGCTCAGCCTCACCGGGGACGCGGACGCCGCGGTGCTGCTGCTGCCCGACCGGATGATCGGCGGAGTCGGCGCAGACCTGTTGGGCGCACTGGTGGCGGGCGGCGCCTTCGCGGCGTTCCTGTCGACCGCGTCCGGGCTGACCATGGCGGTGGCGGGCGTGCTGACACAGGACGTGCTGCCCTCACGCGGGGTACGGCACTTCCGGCTCGGCACCGTGCTCGCGATGGCGGTGCCGCTCGGGGCGAGCGTGCTGGTGGGCGGGCTTCCGGTGGCCGACGCGGTGGGGCTCGCGTTCGCCGTCTCCGCCTCCTCCTTCTGCCCCTTGCTGGTGCTCGGCATCTGGTGGCGGCGGCTGACCCCGCCGGGCGCGGCCGCCGGGATGCTCATCGGCGGCGGCTCCGCGCTGGTCGCGGTCGGCGCGACCATGGCGGGCTATCCGGGCACGGGCTCCCTGCACGCACTCCTCGCCTGGCCCGCGCTGTGGTCGGTGCCGCTCGGATTCGTGACGATGATGCTCGTGTCACTGGCCACGCCGGGACGGGTGCCGGCCGGGACGGCGGCGATCCTGGCCCGGTTCCATCTGCCGGAGGAACTGGCCGGCGCTCAGGTCCGCGCCGCGGTGAGCACGAAGGAGGTCGGGGCGTGAGGGGCTTCGCGAACGAGGCCGGGACATGAGCGGATTCCTCGCCGGGCTCTGTGTCGCCGTACTCCCGCTGCTCGCCGCCGGGTTCTGGCTCGGCAGGCGCACCGCGCGGCCCGAGAGCCTCGGTGGGCTCGGCACCCCCGTCGAGCACGCCACCTTCCAGACCCTGCACACCGCCTCGCTCGCCGCGCCCCCGCTGCGCGCGGGCCTCACGGAGGAGACGGCGGGCCGGTCCGCGCGACGGCTGCGCACGCTGCTCGGCACCGACGCGCTCTGCCTCACCGACCAGGAGACGGTCCTCGCCTGGGACGGCGTGGGGGCGCACCACCGCGCCGAGATCATGGAGCGGCTCGGCGGACCGCTGGAGACCGGCCGCGGCGAGGCCTTCCGGCTGAGGTGCGACGAGCCCGACTGCCCGCTGCGCTGGGCCGTTGTCGCGCCGCTCACCGTCGACGAACGGGTGCACGGGGCGCTTGTCGCCTGCGCGCCCCGCGAGTCCGCCGTCCTCGTACGGGCCGCCGGCGAGGTTGCCCGCTGGGTCTCGGTGCAACTGGAACTCGCCGACCTCGACCGGTCCCGTACGCGGCTGATCGAGGCCGAGATCAAGGCACTCCGCGCCCAGATATCACCGCACTTCATCTTCAACTCGCTCGCGGTGATCGCCTCGTTCGTCCGTACCGATCCCGAACGCGCCCGCGAACTGCTGCTGGAATTCGCCGACTTCACCCGCTACTCGTTCCGTCGGCACGGCGACTTCACCACGCTCGCCGACGAACTGCATGCCATCGATCACTACTTGGCCCTGGTCAGAGCCCGCTTCGGGGAGCGTTTGTCGGTCACCCTGCAGATCGCGCCCGAAGTGCTGCCCGTCGCGCTGCCCTTCCTCTGTCTCCAGCCGCTCGTGGAGAACGCGGTCAAACACGGCCTGGAGGGCAAGACCGACAAGAGCCACATCAGCATCACGGCTCAGGACGCGGGCGCCGAGGCGCTGGTCGTCATCGAGGACAACGGCGCCGGAATGGACCCCGACCGGCTGCGCCGCATCCTGGCTGGAGAAGTCGGCCCCTCCGGCGGCATCGGGCTGTCCAACGTCGACGAGCGCCTGCGCCAGGTGTACGGGGACGACTACGGCCTCGTCATCGAGACCGCAGTGGGGGCGGGTATGAAGATCACCGCCCGGCTGCCCAAGTACCAGCCGGGCGTGCACTCGGCGGGACGGCTGCCCCGGGAGTGACCCTTATGTACTGCGTGAGGCCACCATCCCCAGCGTGATCAGGCCGAGGACCACCCAGCCGAACCACAGCCAGCCGTTGCTGCCGAGCGCCACCGTGTAGGCCGTCACCACGACGAGCCCGCCCACGGTGATCACGCCCATCGTCTTCGTCGAACCGGGCATCGCAGCACCCTCCTCCAGGCGGGTCCGCGACGCGGGCCGTGGCCTTGGGCCCATTTTCACCCGGAGGGAGGTGGTTCGCCAGGGCCGGGCGGTCTACTGCTCCGCGGGCATGAGGGCCTTGTCCAAGGGCTCGATGCTGCAGACCACCAGGTACGTGCCCTTCGACCAGATCCCTGTGCTGCGCAGGCCATGACTCCAGTACATGGTGCGGTCGTAGTCGTACTTCTCAGGTGGGGCATCCTTCTCGCACTGCGCGTTCGCCTGGTCCAAGGGGTCCTCGTCCGGCGCGTAGGTCGTGAGGTGCGTGATGTCGACGACGCGCCCGACGTGCTCCTTGTCGCAGGCGACCAGCTCGTAGTGGTCGTTGACCTGTGCGTCGCCGTCGACATGGCCCAGGCAGTCCTCCCGCTGTATCTGGGTGGCGTCCGCGAAGGTCATCCCGTAGGGGCGGAGGTCGCCCAGCGGGCCGTACACCGGGCCGTCCTTCCCGACCAGCAGGCACGCCACGTTGCCCCCGGTGGCGGCGAAGCCCTCGCGGGTGGGGACGACGGCCATGCTGCGCACGTTCCACGCGAGCCTGCCCGCGGTCTTCTTCGTCCGCTCCAAGCACTGGTTCTCGCCCTGGCGTCGCGCGACCTCGAACGAGGGGGCTTTGTACAGCGCCATCACCTGCCCGTCGGGGCGCAGGGCCTTGCAGCTCGGATCCAGTGTCAGACGCGGGACACCCGCCACTTTCCAGGGGGCGGGGTCGCCGAGGACGCAGTCGCCCTTCCGGAGCGGTTCGGAGAGTCCCACCTCGGCGCCGTACGGCAGCTCGGCCTTGTGCGCCATCGCGTACCAGACCCCGCCGGCCGTCAGCCCGAGCGCGAGGAGCACCGCCGCCACCGCCTGCAGGGCGCGCGGGCGCTTGCGCCGACGCCGGCCTCCGGGCCCCGGCGGGGGAGCGGGCGGCGCCCCGTACCAGGGCGGGCCGAACCCCTGGCCCGGCGGAGAGTACGCGCCTGGTCCTGGTGCGGTCGGCGTGTACGCACCCGGCGCCTGGGCAGTGGGCGCGTATGCGGCCGGTGCGGCGAGGCCCTGGTCGCGGGCCGGGCCGTCGGAACCCATGGCCGTGGGCGTGTACGCGCCCGGAGCGGCGACCTCTTGGTCTGCCACCGCGCCGCCGGGACCCGAAGTCCCGTCGGAGGTGACGAGACCAGCCCAGGGCGGCTGCGAGCCCGTGTCGACCCGGGTCGGCGGATGCGGCTCGGGCGTGATGATCCTGGCCAGCGCCGCCGCCGTGTCCTCCGCGCAGATCCTCCGGGCCGGATCCTTGATGAGGAGTGCCTCGACGACCGGCCGCAGCGCCCCGGCCCGCCGTGGCGGCGGCGGCTCCTCCAGGACCACGGCGGTGATGGCGGCGAGATCGGTGTCGCGGTCGAACGGGCCGTGGCACTCCACGCCGAAGTACAGGGTGCAGCCCAACGAGAACAGGTCGGCCGCGGCGGTCGGCGGCCCGCCCGTGGCCCGCTCCGGGGCCAGATAGCCGGCCGTGCCCACCAGGATGGACGTCCTGGTCCAGCGGGTCTCGGGGGAGTCCGGCTGGACGGAGATGCCGTAGTCGGTGAGCAGGATCCGGGCGCCCGGCGTGCCCGTGCGGTCCGGAGCGAGCAGGATGTTGGCGGGTTTGACGTCCCGGTGCATGATGCCGCGCTCGTGCCCGGCGGTCAGGGCGTCAAGGACCGCGAGGCCGATACGGGCACATTCGGCGGGGGCCAGCGGACCGCGGCGGGCGAGCCAGGCGCGCAGATCCTCCGCGCCCGCCACGTACTCCATCACGATCCACGGCAGGCCCTCGTGCTCCAGGACGTCGTGCACGGTCACCACATGCGGGTGCCCGCGCAGCACCGCCGCGTGCCGTGCCTCGGCGCGAGCGCGCGCGATGCGCGACTCGTGCTCCTCGTTGCCTTCAGTCAGGTTGCGGAACCTGATCTCCTTGAGCGCGACATCGCAGTCGAGCCGCTGGTCGTGGGCGAGCCACACATGGCCCATCCCACCCGAGCCGACCTGGTCCAGCAGCCGATACCGGCCGGCGATGATCCGGCCCACTCCCGATTGCGGTGATCCTGGTGCCATCCGGTTGCCCCCCGGGTTCTGCGCTGGTTCGTACGCGGATCAGGACGTGTCGCCGGTGAGCCCACCGGAGTCGGTCGCGTCGGTCGCGGAGGAGGGGGCACCGGGCGCGGAGTCGCCGAGGCCGGGGGCGACCGAGGAGGAGTCGCTCGACCCCGGCGCGCCGCTGTCCGTGGGCTCGGTGGGGGGCGGGGCGGTCGAGACGGACTCCGAGGGGGTGGCCGAATCGCTCGTCGGCGTGTTCGGCGGAGTAGCGCTCGATACGGGTGGCGAGTCCGTCCCGCCGGTTGTCGGTGTCGTGGGCTTTGTCGGCGGCGTCGTGCCGGGGCCGGTGCTGGACTCGCCCGGTCCGGTGCTCGACTCGCCGGGACTGGCAGTGGATTCATCCGGTCCGGTACTCGACTCGTCCGGTCCGGTGCTCGACTCGTCCGGTCCGGTACTCGACCCGCCCGGTCCGGTGCTCGACTCGTCCGGCCCCGTGGTCACCCCACCGGAATCCTGGGGAGTGCTCTGTCCGTCGTCGTCGGACTGCACGAACAGCGTCACGGAGGCGCCCCACTCCAGCGTGCTGCCCTGGACGGGCTGGGAGGCAGTGACCTGGGCGTCGTCCGGCGGCAGGGAGTCGCCGTCGTAGGCCAAGGCCAGCCCGGCGTCGGTGAGGTTCCGCGCCGCCTGGGCGAAGGTCATGCCGGTGACGGCCGGAACGGTCTGTTCCGCATGCGGGTCGAAGGACGTGTCGTCACCGTCGGCGCCCAGCTCGCGGGCGATCCCACGATCGGGGTCGTTGACGTCGATGAGCTGGAGCCGGTCGATCTTGGGGTGCCCGGGCGGCGGCTCGACGATCACTATGTGGTCCTGCTGATATCCGGACCACTTCTTGTTTCCGTCCTTGAACTGCACCGAGGTCTTTTTGATGTTCGCCTTGGACGGGCGCAGCGGATTTCCGCAGGAGCACTTCACGGCGGGAAGTCCCTGCTTATCGACCAGAATCGCGATCCCTGCCTGCAGCAAGGCGTCGAAGGGGACGGCCTTGCCGTGCTTGTACTCGTGATTCGTCACCAGAGTGTCGTGGCGCAACACGACAGGTGTGAGTTGATCGATGTAATTCGGGATCTCGGCGGTGCTGATATGCAGGACGCGCGCCCATTCCCGCGACTTCGCGGAGTTCTCGGGAGCGGTGAGGAATTTCTTCAGCTTCGCCACGACGCAGGTGCCGGGCTTGGTCGACCCGCCGAACTCACCGGTGGACCCACCGCCATCATCCTGTCCCGGCGAACCGTTGTCCCCGCCCGAGCCGTCCCCGCCCGTGCCGCCGTCCATCCCGTCTCCGCCGGTGCCGTCTCCGCCCGTGCCGCCGTCCGTCCCGTCTCCGCCGGTGCCGTCACCGCCCGGGCTGTTCCCGCCGCCCGGCGTGCCCCCGTACAGCCCCGGACTGTTGCTGGCCTGTACCCCGCCGGCCGGTCGTGCCTCGGGGACGCGGGTGTCCCTTCCGAGCTTGCCGTCCTCCGTGAAGAAGGGATTGGCCTGCGAAATCCCCGCGGCCACGGCACGCACTACGAACAATTGATCGGATTTACTGCACCCGCTGACTATCAGCACGGAAACCAGCAGTAGAGCGATCCTGCGGGCCGCAGATATCCCAGCCCTTTGCATGGATGCACGAAATGTCATGACCGCTCCCCCTGCGGTTTCCCCCGTGGACCCCGCGCACTGGAAGACCGGACGCGGGGGCTTCACATTCCATGCTACTGAATGGAAACGCCTTTCACGCCAGGTGAAGAGAAAAGTTAATTCAGCGACCGCGTGTGTTGAGTGAGGCCAGATAGGCGTTGTACGCCTCGAGTTCCTTGTCGCCGTCGCGGTCCGCCGCCCGGTCCGCGCGCTTGGCCTGCCGCTGCTCGGAGCCGTACCACTGGAACAGCAGCGCGATCAGCACGAGGACGGAGGGGATCTCGCTGAACGCCCAGGCGATACCGCCCGCCGCGTTCTGGTCGGCGAGCGCGTCGATGCCGAGCGAGGCGGGCGGGTTCTTGTACGTCTCGACCATCGGAGAGGACGCCATCATCAGTGCGATGCCGAAGAACGCGTGGAACGGCATGCCCGCGAACAGCTCCAGCATCCGCATCAGATAGCCGGGGCGGTGCGGACCCGGGTCGACGCCCATGATCGGCCAGAAGAAGACCAGGCCGACCGCGAGGAAGTGGCACATCATCGTGATGTGGCCCGCCCTGGAGCCCATCAGGAAGTCGAAGATCGGCGAGAAGTACAGCGCGTACAGGCTCGCGATGAACAGCGGGATGGTGAACGCGGGGTGCGTGATGATCCGCATGTACCGGCTGTGCAGGAACATCAGCAGCAGCTCACGCGGTCCCTTGTTGCCCCGCTTCGCCGCGACCGGCAGCGCGCGCAGCGCCAGTGTGATCGGCGCCCCGAGCAGGATCAGGATCGGCGACAGCATGCTGATCACCATGTGCTGGACCATGTGCACGCTGAACATGACCATGCCGTAGTCGTTCAGCTTGGTGCACATCACGAGCATCACGGTCAGCACACCGATGACGAAGGCGGCGGTCCGGCCCCACGACCACTTGTCGCCGCGCCGCGCGAGCCGCACGACCCCCCAGCCGTACAGGCCGAGCCCCACCAGGCAGGCGACGAGGAAGAACGGGTCCGTGGACCATTCGAGCCCCCGCCCCAGCGTGAACGGCGGCAGATCCATGGTCATGCCGTGCCCGCTGTGATCCATCGGCCGGCTCCTGATTCTGGGGGTACCTCCCAGGCCCTTTCAGGCACTGGGGGAGGGTTGTGCTGTCTGTCCGCACCAGAGTAGGACCGACCCCGGTCACTGTTGTGACCGGGGTCGGTACCAGGGCCCCGGAAAGGAGCGCGGGGCTGTGACGTCCATGCGGCTCCGCCGCTTGGGCGCGATCAGCCACGACGAACCCGCGGCCCGCCGAACCTCTAGAGCACGCACTCCGCTTCGGCGTACCGCTCATCGGGAACCGTCTTGAGCGTCTCCACGGCCTCGGCGAGCGACACCATGACGATGTCGGTCCCGCGCAGGGCGGTCATCCGGCCGAACTCCCCGCGGTGCACCGCCTCCACCGCGTGCCAGCCGAACCGCGTCGCGAGGACACGGTCGTACGCGGTCGGCGTACCGCCCCGCTGCACGTGCCCGAGGATCACCGGACGGGCCTCCTTGCCGAGCCGCTCCTCCAGCTCCAGCGAGAGCTGCCGGGCGATCCCGGCGAACCGCTCGTGCCCGTAGATGTCCTTGCCGCCCTCGTCGAACTCCATCGTGCCCGCGCGAGGCTTGGCGCCCTCGGCGGCCACGACGATGGCGAACCGCTTGCCCGCCTCGAAGCGCTCGCCGACCTTGGCGGCCAACTCCTCGATGTCGAAGGGGCGTTCCGGTACGACGATGGCGTGGGCGCCGGCCGCCATCCCGGAGTGCAGCGCGATCCAGCCGGTGTGGCGGCCCATGACCTCCACGATCAGGACACGCTGGTGGGACTCGGCGGTGGTCTTCAGCCGGTCCAGGGCCTCGGTCGCGACACCGACGGCCGTGTCGAAGCCGAAGGTGACGTCCGTGACGGCGATGTCGTTGTCGATGGTCTTCGGCACGCCGACGATGGGCAGCCCGCTGTCGCTCAGCAAACGGGCCGCCTTGAGGGTGCCCTCGCCGCCGATCGGGATGATCGCGTCGAGGCCCAGTTCCGCGACATGGCCCTTGGCCCGCTCCACGCCGTCACGCAGATGCGCCGGCTGGACCCGGGAGGAGCCGAGCATGGTGCCGCCGCGAGCCAGGATGCCGCTCACCGCGTCGAGGTCGAGCTTGAGGTAGTCGCACTCCAGGAGGCCCTTCCAGCCGTCCCGGAAGCCGATGACCTCGTCGCCGTGGTCGACGACGGCACGGTGCACGACGGACCGGATGACGGCGTTCAGGCCGGGGCAGTCGCCGCCGGACGTGAGGACACCAATGCGCATAGCCCGAAATACCTTCTCAACGTGGGCCGAAGACCGGACCACGCTGTCCGGCTGGACCCCGCCACCCTACCGGCGGCAGGGGGCGGGCCCGCATCGTGCGTCCGCCTGCTGGACGCGCCCGCACACGTGAGCGCAGGCCTTGTCAGACGGGCTCCCGCCCGCGCCCTGCGGAACCGTTTCTCAAACGGGCCGCGCGGGTGTCCAGCCGGTCAGACAGGCCGCTGTACGGCTGTGTTCACGCAGGCTGCTGCGCAGCCGCGATGCGCTCGTTGCGCAGCGCCTCGTACCACCGGTCGTCGATCGGCGGCAGCGCGTTCACATCCAGCGCCAGCTTCAGCAGCAGGTCGGCGATCTGCGGGTTGCGGGCGAGGACGGGCCCGTGCATGTACGTGCCGAAGACCGTGTCGTTGTACGCGCCCTCGGTGCCGTCGCCCGTGCCGTTGCCCTTGCCGAGCCGCACGTTCGCGAACGGGCGGGCGGTAGGGCCGAGATGGGTCACACCCTGGTGGTTCTCGAAGCCGGTCAGCTGGGGCAGGCCGAGGCGCGGGTCGATGTCCGCGAGGACGTCGCCGACGCACCGCTCGCCCTCGCCGCGCACCGAGACCACGTCGAGCAGGCCGAGACCCGGCTCACGCTGGCCGAGGTCGTTGACGAACTCGTGGCCGAGGATCTGGTAGCCGGCGCAGACCGAGAAGACGATCGCGCCGTTGCCGACCGCGCGGTGCAGACCGCCGTCGCGGCGCAGACGCTCCGCGGCGAGCCGCTGCGGCCGGTCCTCGCCTCCTCCGATCAGATAGATGTCGCCGGAGGTCGGGATCGGCTGGTCGCTGCGCACGTCGAGGCGGGCCACGTCGAGGCCGCGCTGGCGGGCTCGGCGCTCCACGACGAGCGCGTTGCCCTGGTCGCCGTAGGTGCTCAGCAGGTCCGGGTAGATCCACACCAGACGCAGGCTGTTGTCACTCATCTTCTTCGTCCTCCGTGGCTCAGTTGCCGACACGACGCCGCAGATCCTGGAAAGCGGTGTAGTTCGCGATGACCTCGATGCGTCCGGGCGGTGCCATCTGCACGGCCTGGTCGAGGTTCTCGCAGACCTGGAAGTGCTGGTTGGCGACTTCCAGGCGCACGGCCAGGTCCAGCTTCCGGTCGCCGAGAACGAAGATCGGGTGCCCGGTCAGACGCGTGTAGTCGACGTCCCACAGCCACGAGGTGTCCGTGCCGTCGGCGCCGCGCGCGTTCACGGACAGGATCACCGGGGTCGGCGGCGGGTCGATCAGGGAGAACGTCTCCAGCCAGCCCGCGGGGTTCTTGGCGAGCAGCAGACGCAGGTCGCGCTGCATGAACTGCACCACGTCGTAGCGCCCGGCCACGGCCTGCACCTGGTACATGCGCTCCAGGGCGACCTGCGGGGGGACACCGAAGACCGCGGCGACGGCGGCCGACGAGGCGGCGTTCGCCTTGTTGGCGCGGCCCGGCAGCTGCAGGTGGATCGGCCAGGCCGAGCCGTGCGGGTCGAGGACGTGGTCGCCGGACAGGGCCCAGGTCGGCGTCGGACGGCGGAAGCCGCACTCGCCGCAGAACCAGTCGTCGCCCGGGCGCTGCATCACACCGCCGCAGGACGGGCAGGACCAGGCGTCGTCCTTCCACATCTGACCGGCCGCCACCCACATGACGTTCGGCGAGGAGGACGCGGCCCACACGACCAGCGGGTCGTCGGCGTTGGCCACCACGACGGCCTTGGAACCGGCCAGGCCCTCGCGCCAGTGCTCGGCCATCATCCGGGTCTCGGCGGCCCGGTCGAGCTGGTCGCGGGAGAGGTTGAGCAGCGCGATGCACTTGGGGTCGGTGTCGCGCGCGACACCGGAGAGGTACTTCTCGTCGACCTCGATGACCGCGTACTTGGCGTCCGAACCGCCCGCGAGCGCCGAGGTGATACCGGCCGGCATGTTCGCACCCAGCGCGTTCGACACGACCGGGCCCGCGGCACGCAGCGCTTCCGCGATCAGCCGGGTGGTGGTGGTCTTGCCGTTGGTGGCCGAGACCAGGATCACGTCCAGGTGCGTGGCCAGCCGGGCCAGCAGGTCGGGGTCGAGCTTGAGTGCCACCCGGCCGCCGATCACCGATCCACTGCCGCGTCCGGCGGCACGCGAGACGGCCGCTGCCGCCTTGCCCGCCGTCACGGCCAGCTTGGCCCGCGGCGTCAGCGGGTCCGAGTTGCCTGACATCGTTTCTCGATCCTCCTTGCGTACGCGCCGCGCCCCTGCCCCCGGCACCGTGTGGGCCTCAGCCTATCGAGATCCACTCACGCGCCCGAATCGCGGCACCATCACGGTGCCCGCGCGACCTGCGCGCGCCATCAAGGACCGTACCCTTGCCGCCATGCGACACGGCTCCATCCCGGGAACCCACGGGCGCGTCCGGCCCCTCACTCTGCTCGGCGACCCCGTCCTGCACACACCCTGTGAAGAAGTCACCGAGTTCGGCCCCCAACTCGCCCAACTCGTCGAGGACATGTTCGCGACGATGTACGCCGCGCAGGGCGTTGGCCTGGCGGCCAACCAGGTCGGTGAGTCGCTCCGGGTCTTCGTGTACGACTGCCCCGACGACGAGGATGTCCGCCATGTGGGACATGTGGTGAACCCACGCCTTGTCGAGGCGGACGGTGTGGTGCTCCGGGGCCCGGAGGGGTGCCTGTCACTCCCGGGCCTGGAGGCGGGGACCGAGCGGTACGACCACGCGGTCGTCGAGGGGTTCGACGTGGCCGGCGAGCCGGTGAGCGTGCACGGCACCGGCTGGTTCGCGCGGTGTCTGCAGCACGAGTGCGATCACCTTGACGGCGGGGTGTACGTGGACCGGCTCACCGGGTGGCGGCATCGGCGGGTCATGCGCCAGGCGGCGCGGGCGTCTTGGAGCCGCTGAGCTCTGTCTGTCGGCTGCGGGGCGGCCGTGGCTGGTGGCGCCCACGCGGCGGAGCCGCACCATGTCACGGCCCCGCGCCCCTTGCCGGGCTTCAGAACCCAGGACCGCCGATCTTGTCCCCCGCCGCCGCCAGGCGGCCCCAGAGCAGGTCGGCCAGACTCCGTACCAACTCGGCCCGAGAACACGGCCGTTCCCCCAGCCACCAGTCCCCGGCGGCATGCATCATGCCGACGATCCCGTGGCCCCACACGCGGGCGAGCTGCTGGCTGCCGGGGCCGAGGTCGACGCGCTCCTCGATGACCTCGGCGAGTTCCTCGCCCATGCGGCGCAGCAACGGCGCGGAGTGCTTGCCCACGTCGAAACCCTGGTCGCCCGGCTGGCCGCCCTCCGCCGGATGCATGAGGAACCGGTAGACCTGTGGGCGTGCCTCAATGGCCGCCAAATAAGTGTCGAGTGTCGACTCGACCCGCTCGCGGCGCTCGGCCGGCGCGTCCAGCGCGGCCCGCAGCGCTCCGAGGAGGGCGTCGGTGTGCCGCTTGGCCAGCGCGGCGTAGAGTCCGCCCTTGTCGCCGAAGTGGCGGTACAAAATCGGCTTGGTGATGCCCGCCTCGGCGGCAATGGCGTTCATCGAGGCCCCGGGGCCGTCGCGGAGCACCACCCGGTCGGCGGCTTCCAGCAGCTCGCGCCGGCGGCGGTCGGCGGACCTCTGCTGATCGGTCCGCTGTGTGGTGTCCATGTGCTCTCCCCACCCGTGGTGATTCGGTGACGCCTGCGCAAACTAACACTCGCAGGCGTATGGGTATCGAACGGGCTACCGAGCGCGGCTCGGGAGTTGACTTTTCCTACTGGTCAGTAACACACTCCAGTTACCGCAAGTAACACTTTAGTGCAGTGCTGGAGGGGACATGGCCGAGTTCACCATGGAGCTCAACGACGAACAGAAGGAGGTCCGGGACTGGCTGCACGGCTTCGCCGCCGATGTGATCCGCCCCGCGGCCGCCGAATGGGACGAGCGCGAAGAAACTCCCTGGCCGGTCATCCAGGAGGCCGCGAAGGTCGGCATCTACTCCCTCGACTTCTACGCCCAGCAGTACTTCGACCCCACCGGCCTCGGCATACCGATGGCCATGGAGGAGCTGTTCTGGGGCGACGCGGGCATCGCCCTCTCCATCGTCGGCACCGGCCTCGCCGCCGTGGGCGTCCTCGCCAACGGCACCGAGGAGCAGATCGGCACCTGGATGCCCCAGATGTACGGCGATACCAACGATGTCAAGGTCGCGGCCTTCTGCTCCTCCGAGCCCGACGCCGGCTCGGATGTCGCCTCCATGCGGACGCGCGCCGTCTACGACGAGGCCAAGGACGAGTGGGTCCTCAACGGCACCAAGACCTGGGCGACCAACGGCGGCATCGCCAACGTCCACGTCGTCGTCGCGGTCGTCGACCCCGAGCTGGGCTCCAAGGGGCACGCCTCCTTCATCGTCCCGCCGAACACGCCGGGCCTGTCGCAGGGCCAGAAGTTCAAGAAGCACGGCATCCGCGCCTCGCACACCGCCGAGGTCGTCCTGGAGAACGTCCGTATCCCCGGCTCCTGCCTCCTCGGCGGCAAGGAGAAGCTCGACGAGCGCCTGGCCCGTGCCCGTGAGCGCGCCAGGACGGGCGGCGAGCGCGTGAAGAACGCCGCGATGGCGACGTTCGAAGCGAGCCGCCCGGCGGTCGGCGCCATGGCGGTGGGTACCGCTCGGGCCGCGTACGAGGTGGCCCTCGACTACGCGAAGACGCGTGAGCAGTTCGGGCGGCCGATCATCGACAACCAGGGCGTCGCCTTCCAGCTCGCCGACATGCGGACGTCGATCGACGCGGCGCGGTTGCTGGTGTGGCGTGCCTCCTGGATGGCAGTCAACGGCAAGCCGTTCACCGCGGCCGAGGGGTCCATGTCGAAGTTGTTCGCCAGTGAGACCGCGAAGAAGGTGACCGCGCAGGCGATCCAGATCCTGGGCGGTAACGGGTACACCCGGGAGTACCCGGTAGAGCGGATGCATCGGGATGCGGCCATTTACACGATCTTCGAGGGTACGAGCGAGGTCCAGCGTCTCGTGATTGCCCGGACGCTGTCCGGGATGCCGATCCGCTAGAGGGCCCACTTGGGCTGCGGGCCCTCTGCGGCTGGTCGCGCCCACGCGGCGGAGCCGCCCGGTGACACAGGCCCGCGCCCCCGAAAGGGGCGTTCCTGGTCACCGGAGCTTCAAGGGTGTCAGCTGCTCGATGTCGTACCTTGCCCGCAGCTCCTCGATCGCCGCATGGTCGGGCGGGCCCCCCGACCCGAGGATCTCCAGCAACTCCTCGAAGTACCGCTCGTGGTCCGGGGGCGGTGACGCCTGGAAGAACATCTTCGCCCGGGTCTCCGTGGGGTTGGAGAAGGCATGCGGGCAGCCCGGGGGTACGACGATGACCGTGCCGGGGGTCGCCCGGACCACCCGGCTGCCCGAGCTGGACTCCCACTTCTGCCAGTTGTCGGGGGTCCGTACCCGCGGCTCGAAGGCGAGCACGTCCAACTCGCCTTCGAGCACGTAGAACAACTCCTCGCTGCGCGTGTGCACATGGGCGCCGACGTCGAAGCCGGGCGGCACGAGCACCTCGAAGGTGGACGCCGTGCGCGAGTGCGAGCCGGTCACCTTGAACGTCACGTGCTGCGCGGGCGTCTGCACCACACGGCCGTGACCCGGCGGAACGAGCAACCCATCGGTCGTTGTCATCGGCAGCTCACCACGTCACGGGCAGGGCCTCGGGGCCACGGATCAAGGCGCCCTTCCTGAAGGGGACCTGATCCGGCGGCACAGCGAGCCGCAGCCCCGGCATCCGGTCGAGCAGGGCGTCGACCATGAGCTCGCACTCCAGCCTGGCCAGCATCCCGCCCGGGCAGTAGTGCGGGCCGAAGCCGAACGCCACATGCGGGTTGGGGTTGCGTGCGACGTCGATGCTCTCCGGGTCCGGGAAGACGTCCGGGTCGCGGTTCGCGGCCAGGTACGACACGTAGATCGCGTCGCCCGCCCGGATCCGTATGCCTCTGATCTCCACGTCCTTCATCGCGATCCGCGACAGCCCGACCGCATTGCGGTGCGGGATGTAGCGGAGCAGCTCGTCGATGGCCTGGGGGCGGATCTCCGGCTCGGCCCGCAGCCGGTCGGCCAGGTCCGGGCGGGTCATCAGGATGTAGAACAGCTGGCCGCTGTTGTTGGTGACCGCCTCGCCACCGATCTGGAGGAGCACGGCGAGCCCGACGGCCTCGTCCGGCGTGATCTCGTCCCTGCCCACGGCGGCGCCCAGCAGCGAGGTGACGTCCTCGCCGGTGCTGTCGCGCCGATCGCCGATGAGTTTCGCGAAGTACGCGCTCATCTCCTCCTTGGCCTTCTCGCTGACCTCGGCGCCCTGCGAGGAGGACAGGATCAGCTGGGTCCAGGTGTGCATGCCCTGCCGGTCGGTGGCCGGCACGCCCATCAGCTCGCAGATGACGGCGATGGGGAAGGGGCTCAGGACCGTCGCGGTGAGGTCGGCGGGCGGCCCGTCCTGGAGCAGCTCGTCGACCAGTTCGTCGAGCATCCGCCGGGATTTCTCCCGCACCCGCTCCACGCCGCGCGCCGTGAAGGCGGCGGCCACCGAGCGGCGCAGCCGGGTGTGGTCGGGCGGATCCAGGAAGCCCACCGCGCCCCGCGCCGGGATGAAGTGCGGCGCGAGCCGGGTGACCTGCCCGTCCATGACCGCCTCACGGCTGAACCGGGCGTCGTTGGCCACCATGCGCACGTCGTCGTACCGCGTCACCAGCCACGCCCAGCCCTCACCGTTGGGCAGGTGGATCCGGGTGACCGGACCCTCCCGCATCAGCTCGGCGAGGACCGGGTCGAATTCCACGCCGGTCAGGTCCAGGGCCGGCCAGTGGCGGATGGGCGGTAGTGCTTCGGTGATGGTGTCTTCGCTCATGCTGGTCACACCGTCTCGTGGCTCGAGTCGTGCCAGCTGCCCAGCGCCATCTCCGCGGTGATGCCGGGGCCGAAGCCCGCGAGCAGTCCGCGCGCGGACTGCTCGGCGCCGCCCTCCTCGAACAGCCGGCGCAGCGCGTCCAGGACGACGGCACTGGCGATGTTCCCGTACTCGGTGAGGGTGGCCCGGCTGAACCGGAAGGCCTCCGGCGGTACCTCGAGGTACTTGCTGAGGTCGTCGAGGATCCTGGGGCCACCCGCGTGGATGATGTAGAAGTCCAGGTCGGAGGCGTCCCAGCCGTGCTGGCGCGCGAGGGCGTGGAGCGCGGGGGCGAGGGGTTCCATCGTCCCGGGCACCCGCTTGTCCAGCAGGAAGTGGAAGCCCGTGGCCCGTACGTCGTACATGATCCACTCTTCGGTCTTGGGTATCAGGTACGAGCCGTTGCGCTCCAGCTTGATGCCGGTGCCGCCCTTGCCGCGGACGACCGCGGCGGCTATGCCGTCGCCGAAGAGTCCGTTGGAGAGCAGCGAGCCGACGCCGAGGTCGGTCGGCTGGTAGCAGAGCGAGCAGAACTCGCAGGCCACGATGAGCGCGTTGGCGTCCGGGTACGCCGTGCAGAAGTCGTGCGCCCGGTTGATCGCGGCACCACCGGCCGCACAGCCCAGCTGGGCTATGGGTATCTGCCGGGTGTCACTGCCGAAGTCCATCGAGTTGATCAGCCAGGCCGTGAGCGAGGGCATCATGAACCCGGTGCACGACACGTAGATGATCACGTCGATGTCGGTGGTGAGCAGCTCGGCGTCGTCCAGCGCCCGCTGCACCACCGCGGGGACGCGGGCCTTGGCCTCGCTCTCGTAGACCTTGTTCCGGTCCTCGAAGCCCGGGTGCTTCAACGTCTCCTCGATGGGCTGCACGATGTGCCGGGTGACGACGCCTGTGTTCTCGATCAGACGCAGTGCCAGCGGCAGTTGTGGGTGGTCGGCGTGACGGGAGCGGCACAGCTCCAGCGTCTCCTCCATCGTGATGACATGTTCCGGAACCGAGACCGCGGGTCTGCACAAAGTCGCCATGGAGCACGCCTTCTTTCCGCCTTCCGGGGAACTCTTCGTCCCTCGGTGGTCCACCCACGATCACCCGGCTGCGCGCGGATATCGCGTCGGATTACTCCATTCCGGGTAATTTTGGGATGGTGTGGGACCCTGGTGGAAAAGGCCCCGGGAGCGTCGAGCCGAAGGAGCAGCGATGACACGGACGGCCAGGGAACTGCAGGAGAGCACGACCCGGAAACTCGCCCCGGACCCGCACGCCAACCGGCTTCTGCCCCTGATCGCCCGGGGTGCGGCACGACGCTCGACCCTCGCCGCGCTCGCCCTCGAACAGAGGCATGTGATCGCCGCGGACCGCCGGGCCTTCCTGCATCTGGCCGAACGGTCGGCGGCCGGCACCGAGACGTCGGCCGCCGCGCCGGAGAGCGCCGCCTTCTTCGAAATGCTCGCGGAGGGTGAAGCCCTGGCCCAGGATCGGCTCGGTGCGTACGCTGCCGCGGTCGGGGCCGACGAGGCGCAGGAGGCCGCGTACGAGCCGCTCACGGACTGTCAGAGCTATCCCGCGTATGTTGCCTGGCTCGCCCTGAACGGTTCACCGGCCGACGTCGTGCTCGCGCTGAGCGCCAACTTCGCCGCTTGGGGCGGCTATTGCGCGACGATCGCCCAGGGCCTGCGCCGCCATTACGGCTTCGCCGACGAGGCCTGCGGCTTCTTCGACTTCTTCGCCGAGCCCGCTCCGGACCTGGAGCGGAAGGCGCTGGCGGCGGTGCAGGCGGGACTCGACACCGGACAGGTCTCGGAAGACGCGGTGCACCACTACGGGCGGCTGCTCCAGGCCTATGAGGCGAAGTTCTGGCACGCCCTGTGGGAGTGGGACCAGCGGGTGGCCTGACGCACGGTCAGTCGGCCGTCGTCCCACTGCTGTGCGCGATGCAGGCCACGTCGATGCGGTCGGCGAGCTTGGCGAGTTCGATCGTGAGCGCCGCCACCGTGTCCTCGTCGAGCCCGTCCTGGCCGGCCTCCACCAGATGCAGCCACCGGCCGCCCACCGTGCGCAGCAGCTTGCTGACGTCGGCGGCCGCCACCTGCAACGTGCCGCGGTCGTCGACGATCAGAGGCAGGGTCACTTCGCGGTTCACACAGGGGATCGTAACTGCGGAACGCTCACGCTCCGTGCCATACGGTGGTGATGTTGCAGAACTCGCGGATTCCGTGCTCGGACAGCTCACGCCCGTAGCCGGATCGCTTCACCCCGCCGAACGGGAATGCCGGGTGGGAGGCCGTCATCCCGTTGACGTACACGCTGCCCGCCTCCAGATCACGGACGAACCGGTCCACCTCGGAGCCGTCGCGCGTCCAGACGTTCGAACTCAGCCCGAACGGAGTGTCGTTGGCGAGGGCCACCGCCGCGTCCAGGTCGGCCGCGCGGTAGAGCGTGGCGACGGGCCCGAAGGCCTCCTCCTGGTGGATGCGCATCTCGGGGGTGATGTCGGCGAGGACGGTCGGCGCGTAGAACCAGCCGTGGTCCCGGAAGCCTTCGGGGCGTTCGCCGCCGCACAGGACGGTCGCGCCGTTCTCCACCGCGTCGTCGACCAGCTCCTCCAGGTCGCTGCGGCCCTGCTCGGTGGAGAGCGGACCGACGTCCGTGTCCTCGTCCAGCGGGTCGCCCACCTTCAGGGCCCGCATGCCCGCCGTGAACCGCTCGGCGAAGGCGTCGAACACATCGGTGTGCACGATGAACCGCTTGGCGGCGATGCACGACTGCCCGTTGTTCTGTACACGCGCCGTCACTGCGATCTTCGCGGCCCGGTCGAGGTCGGCGGACGGCATGACGACGTATGGGTCGCTGCCGCCCAGCTCCAGGACCGTCTTCTTGACCTCGTCCCCGGCGACCGCGGCGACCGCCCGGCCCGCCGGCTCACTCCCAGTGAGCGTGGCCGCCTTCACGCGCGGGTCGCGCAGGATGCCCTCGACGGCGCCCGAGCCGATCAACAGCGTCTGGAAGCAGCCCTCGGGGAATCCGGCCCGGCGGAACAGGTCCTCCAGGTAGAGGGCGGTCTGCGGCACGTTCGAGGCGTGCTTGAGCAGGCCCACGTTGCCCGCCATCAGCGCGGGCGCGGCGAACCGGATCACCTGCCAGAGCGGGAAGTTCCACGGCATGACGGCCAGAACCGGGCCCAGCGGCCGGTAGCGAACGAGGACGCGGGAGGCGCCGGAGTCCTTGACGTCGGAGTCGGCCGGCTCCTCGTCGGCGAGCAGCCCCTGGGCGTGGTCGGCGTACCAGCGCATCGACTTCGCGCACTTGGCGGCCTCCGCACGCGCCTGCTTGACCGGCTTGCCCATCTCCGTGGTCATCACCCGGCCGATGTCCTGCTGCTCCTTGTCGAGCAGGTCGGCGGCCCGGTGCAGCAGCCGAGCCCGCTCGGCGAAGGACGTGGTGCGATGGGTACGGAACGCGGCTTCGGCGGCCGCGAGCCTGCGCTCGATCTCCTCGGCGCCCAGGGCGTCGTACGTCTTGAGTGTCTCGCCGTTCGCCGGGTTCACCGTTGCGATGGGCATGGCCGACCTCCTGAATACGGGCTGTGCTTCGACCCTCCCGCGCGGCGCGGTGCGGCGCAACGCGGAGGACGGTCCCTCGCGGGGCGGGACGCTCGGGCGGGTGACCCGGACGCGTGACCCGGTCTCTCAGCCCGAGTGCTCCGCGAGCCGGTCGAGAAACTCCGCCTGCGCCTTCACGATCACCGAACGGGCCCGGTCCAGGTCGCACCACTCCACCCGGTCCAGCTCGGGGAACTCCTGCCGCCGTCCCGACTTCGGCGGCCACTCCATCTCGAAGGTGCCGGGGACCACGGCCGCCGGGTCGAGGTCGGCCTCGACCGCCCAGGCCGTGACGATCTTGCCGTTGGTCTGCGTGATCTCGCCCAGCGGGATGGCCTCGCCCTCGGGCGGCGGCAGCCCCAGCTCCTCCTGGAACTCGCGGCGCGCCGCGTCCCAGGCGGTCTCGTCGGGCTCGTACTCGCCCTTGGGCACGGTCCAGGCCCCGGCGTCGCGCCGCGCGAAGAACGGTCCGCCCATATGGCCGAGCAATACCTCCAGACCGCGGTCGGTGTGTCGGAACAACAACAGTCCGGCGCTCCACTTCCCGCTCACGGGGTGACCTCCGGGTGTGCGGCGAGCAGTGTCCCGACGGTATCGGCCTCGGCCGGGGTCTTGTCCTCGCGGTAGCGCACGACACGGGCGAAGCGGAGGGTGACACCCGCCGGGTAGCGGCTGGACTTCTGCAGACCGTCGTACGCGATCTCGACGACGAGCTCCGGTCGTACGGTCACCACGTAGCCGTTGTCCTCGACGGCCAGCTCCTGGAGGCGCTCGGTCTGCCAGGTGAGCATCGCGTCGGTCATGCCCTTGAACGTCTTGCCGAGCATGGCGAAGGATCCGTCCGCGCTGCGCGCGCCGAGGTGCAGGTTGGACAGCTTGCCGGTGCGCCTCCCGTGGCCCCACTCGGCCGCCAGGACCACCAGGTCGAGGGTGTGCACGGGCTTGACCTTCAGCCAGGAGGCACCGCGCCGGCCCGCGCTGTAGGGAGCGTCGAGGGCCTTCACCACGACGCCTTCGTGGCCACGCTTCAGTGTGTCGGCGAGGAACCGCTCCGCCGCGGGGAGGTCCGCGGGGCCGTCCACGAGCGTGCGCCGCACCCGCATCGGCCCGGGGACCAGCCGCGCCAGCTCCGCGTGCCGCTCGGTGAACGGCAGATCGAGCAGATCCTGGCCGTCGACGGACAGCGCGTCGAAGAAGACGGGGGAGACGGGCACGGTCTTCGCGGCCGTCGCCACGTCCACGCGCGAGCCCACGCGCCCGGCCGTCTCCTGGAAGGAGCGCGGCCGGCCGTCCTCGTCCAGCGCGATCACCTCGCCGTCCAGGATGAACCGCTCGCCCTTCAACTCCAATGCCGCGGAGGTGAGTTCGGGCAGCCGGTCGGTGATGTCGTCGAGCGTGCGGGTGTAGACCCGTACGTCGTCGCCGTCGCGGTGGAGCTGTACGCGGATGCCGTCGAGCTTCTCCTCGACGGCGCACGCGCCCAGCTTTTCGACCGCGTCGGAGACGGACCCCGCCGTGTGCGCCAGCATCGGCAGCACCGGCCGGCCCACGGTGAGCCGGAAGCCGTCGAGGGCCTCGGGGCCGTGGGACAGCAGCGCCTCCGCCACCGTCTGCAGCGAACCTGCGAGCATCACCGCCCGTCGTACATCCGCGCCGGGCGCACCGGTCGCCTCGGCGAGCCCCTCGACGGCGACCGCGTCCAGCGCCCCCTGCCGTACCTCGCCGCTGATCAGTCCGAACAGGAAGCGCTGCTCGTCCTCGGTGGCCGCCGCCATCAACTCGCCCACCAGGCGTGCACGCTCGGCCTGGGAGCCGGTGCCGGTGACCGCGCCGAGCTCCGTCAGCCGGGCATCCACCTCCCGCACCGTGAGGGAGGGCTCCGACGCCGCGGGGACCGGCCGGCTGAGGATCTTCCAGCCGATGCCGAGCCGCCCTTGTGGCAGGCGGCCCGCCAGATACGGGATGACGATCGGTACGTCGTCCGCCTCCGCGTCCCGGAACAGCTCGGCGAGCAGCGCGATCTTCCGGGACCGCGCCGAGGCGGCGGCGACCTCCTGGGACACATGAGCGAGCCGGCTCAGCAGCATGCAGCCATGGTGCAACGCGGACGCCGGGTCCACACCCGTATGGGACGGAGGCGGCTGGGGCCTGTCTTTCGGATCACGCCGGGGCCGCGGGGTCTGGCACGCACATCTGCCGCGTTGTCGTCAGTCGCCGACGCTCCGCGTCGACTCCCTCCTCCGCCTTGCAGCTGCACGCACCAGACCCCGCTCACCGGCGCTCATGAGGTGCCGTCTGCCGAAGTCGCCGTGATCCGAAAGGCAGGCCCTGGCCCAGCCCTAGCCCCGCTCCCGCGCGACGGCCGCGTCGAGGTCCGCGAAGAGCAGCTCCCCGTTGAGCGTGGCCGCCGCCCGGTATCCGCCGCTCGCCGCGTTCACGACCTGCTCCGCGAAGCCGATCGCGTTCCCCGCCGCCCAGACGCCGGGCACCGTCGTCAGCCCCGTCTCGTCGACCACCGGATACCTGCCGAACGGCGTCTCCCGCAGCTCGGCGCCCAGCCGTTCGACCAGACTGGTGCGCGGGACGGCGCGCGGCGCGACGAACAGCACCGAGCGGTCGTGTGCCGTGCCGTCCGCGAGGCGCACGCCGGTCAGCCGGTCGCCGTCGATCACCAGTCCCGCGACCTCGCCGGGCACCACGGTGACCCCGGCCGCGGCGAGCCTGCGCAGATCCTCGTCCGGCAACTTGTCCTTGTCGACGGTGTGCAGGAACAACGTCACGTTCTTCGACCACTGGCTGACCATCAGCGCCTGGTGCACGCTCATCGGCGTGGTGGCCAGCACGCCGAAGGCCTCGTCGCGGACCTCCCAGCCGTGGCAGTACGGGCAGTGCAGCACGTCCCGCCCGAAGCGCTCGGCGACCCCCGGCACCGGCGGCAGCTCGTCGGCCAGGCCGGTGGTGACGATCAGCCGGCGCGCGTGCACCGTGGGCCCGGTCGCCAAGGTGACGTCGAACTCCCCGGCGCCGTCCCGGGCCGCGTCCACCGCACGGTCCCGGACGAGCCCGACCCCGTACCCCTCGACCTCCCGCCGCGCCTTGGCGAGGAACTCGGCGGGCGGCATGCCGTCCCGGGTCAGATAACCCTGCATGTGCGCGGCGGGCGCGTTGCGCGGTTCGCCCGCGTCGACGACGAGCGTGCGGCGCCGGGCACGCCCCAGGACGAGCGCGGCCGACAGCCCCGCCGCGCCGCCGCCGATGACTACCGCTTCGTATGTCTCGGTCATGGTGACCACCTCCACGGACAAGGTCGCCCGACGGTGGCCGAATTGACAAATGGCTTTGCCGATTCTGCAATATGGGCATGAGTGACGACGCGGAGACCGATCAGATGGATGAGGTGCTGGCCGAGGTCGGGCCGCGGCTGCGGCGGATCCGGAAGGAGCGGGGTGCCACGCTGGCGGGTTTGTCCGAGGCGACCGGCATCTCGGTGAGCACGCTGTCGCGCCTGGAGTCCGGGTTGCGCAAGCCCAGCCTGGAGCTGCTGCTGCCGATCGCCCGTGCCCACCAGGTACCCCTCGACGAGCTGGTCGGGGCGCCTGAGGTGGGTGACCCGCGGGTGCGGTCCAAGCCGATCGTGCGGCACGGCCGTACGCACTGGCCCCTCACCCGGCAGCCCGGCGGACTCCAGGCGTTCAAGGTGCTCGAACCGCAGCGGTCGATGGCACCGGAACCGCGCACGCACGAGGGGTACGAATGGCTGTACGTGCTCTCGGGGAGGCTGCGGCTCGTGCTCGGCGACCACGACGTGGTACTCGGTCCCGGGGAGGCTGCCGAGTTCGACACCCGTGTACCGCACTGGTTCGGGTCGACGGGGGAGGGGCCCGTGGAGTTCCTGAGCCTGTTCGGGCCGCAGGGGGAGCGGATGCACGTGCGGGCCCGCCCCGCCCGGTCATAGACGGCCCGGTCGACGCGTGACGGACGAGACTGTTCCCTGATGGGCAAGCGACCGCTTAGTATGCGGTCGAGCCCGGTCAGACAGAGCAGTCCCGTGGAGGCCCCGCATGCAGGCATGGCAAGTGCACGAGCTCGGCGAGCCGAGTGAGGTGATGCAGCTCGAGGAAGTGGAGCGTCCGCAGCCCGGCGAGGGCCAGGTCCTGCTCAGGGTACGCGCGGCGAACGTCAACTTCCCGGACGCGCTGATGTGCCGGGGGCACTACCAGGTCAGGCCCCCGCTGCCGTTCACACCCGGCGTGGAGATCTGCGGGGAGACCGAGGACGGGCGCCGTGTGCTCGCCAATCCCGCGCTGCCGTACGGCGGATTCGCCGAGTACGCCGTCGCGGACGCCGCCGCGCTGCTGCCCGCGCCCGACGCCCTCGACGATGCCGAGGCGGCCGCCCTGCACATCGGCTACCAGACGGGGTGGTTCGGTCTGCACCGGCGTGCCGGGCTGGAAGCCGGCGAGACGCTGCTCGTCCACGCTGCCGCGGGAGGGGTGGGCAGCGCGGCCGTGCAGCTCGGGAAGGCGGCCGGCGCGACCGTCATCGGCGTGGTCGGCGGGGCGGACAAGGCCGCTGTGGCACGGGAGCTGGGCTGCGACGTCGTCATCGACCGGCGTACGCAGGACGTCGTCGCCGCCGTGAAGGAGGCGACCGGCGGCCGGGGCGCCGATGTGATCTACGATCCGGTCGGCGGCGCGGCATACACCCAGTCCGCCAAGGTCGTCGCCTTCGAGGGCCGGATCGTCGTCGTGGGCTTCGCGAGCGGAACGATCCCCAGCCCGGCGCTGAACCACGCCCTCGTGAAGAACTACTCGATCCTCGGCCTGCACTGGGGCCTCTACAACACCAAGAACCCGAAGCTGGTCCAGCACTGCCACGAGCAGCTCACCGAACTGGCCGCGCGGGGTGCGATCAAGCCGCTGGTGAGCGAGCGGGTGCCGCTGGGCGGTGCCGCGGCGGCCGTACAGCGGGTCGCCGACGGAGTCACCACGGGGCGTGTCGCCGTGGTGCCCGCTCTCGAGAACGGAGCAGCAGCATGACCGACGCCGCTGAACTGCGCCGCCGCACACAGGAGTTGCTTGCGGCACATCCGCCGGCGACGACCGAGCGGGTGGACTTCCTGAAGGCCCGCTTCGACGCGGGACTCGCCTGGGTGCACTACCCCGAAGGCCTCGGCGGACTCGGTGCGCCGCGCACCCTCCAGGCCGTCGTGGACACCGAGCTGGAGGCCGCTGGAGCGCCCGACAATGATCCGCGGCGCATCGGCATCGGCCTCGGCATGGCCGCGCCGACGGTGCTGCGCTACGGCACCGAGGAGCAGAAGCAGCGGTACCTCAGGCCCCTGTGGACGGGCGAGGAGGTCTGGTGCCAGCTGTTCAGCGAACCGGGCGCCGGCTCCGACCTGGCCGCGCTCGGCACCCGTGCCGTGCGGGAGGGCGACGAATGGGTGGTCAACGGGCAGAAGGTGTGGACGTCCAGCGCCCACGTCGCCCGCTGGGCCATCCTCATCGCCCGCACCGACCCGGACGTGCCCAAGCACGCCGGCATCACGTACTTCATCTGCGACATGACCGACCCCGGCGTCGAGGTCCGCCCGCTGCGGCAGATCACCGGCGAGGCCGAGTTCAACGAGGTCTTCCTCACCGACGTCCGCATCCCCGACTCCCGCCGCCTCGGCGAGGTCGGCGACGGCTGGCGGGTCGCGCAGACCACGCTGAACAACGAACGCGTCGCCATCGGCGGCATGCGGCTGCCCCGCGAGGGCGGCATGATCGGCCCGGTCTCGAAGACCTGGCGCGAGCGCCCGGAGCTGCGCACCCACGACCTGCACCAGCGCCTGCTCAAGCTGTGGGTCGAGGCCGAGGTCGCCCGGCTCACCGGCGAACGCCTGCGCCAGCAGCTCACCGTCGGCCAGCCCGGCCCCGAGGGCGCCGGCATGAAGCTCGCATTCGCCCGTCTCAACCAGGAGATCAGCGGCCTGGAGGTCGAACTCCTCGGGGAAGAGGGCCTGTTGTACGAGGACTGGACGATGCGCCGTCCGGAACTTGTCGACTTCACCGGCCGCGACGCCGGTTACCGCTACCTCCGCTCCAAGGGCAACAGCATCGAGGGCGGGACCAGCGAGGTGCTGCTCAACATCGTCGCCGAACGCGTCCTGGGACTGCCGTCCGAGCCGCGCACCGACAAGGACGTCGCCTGGAAGGACCTGGCTCGATGACCGATCTGCTCTACTCGGAGGAGGAAGAGGCGCTGCGCGCCGCCGTCCGCGACCTTCTCACCGACCACTGCGACGCGCCGGGCGTCATCGCCCGCACGGAGTCCGGCACACCGCACGACCCCGAGCTGTGGAAGGCGCTCTCGGACGGGATGGGCCTGGCGGGTCTGCTCGTGCCCGAGGAGCTGGGCGGCCAGGGCGCCACACACAGCGAAGTCGCCGTGGTCCTGGAGGAGTTGGGGCGGGCCGTCGCACCCGTGCCGTATCTGACGAGCGCCGTCGTCGCGACGGAGGCGCTGCTTGCCTGCGAGGGCGAGGAGGCCGCCCGGCTGCTGACGGCCCTTGCCTCCGGCCGCACGGTCGGGGTGCTCGCCGTCTCCTTCGCGACTGCTCCCGGTGCGTCGTTCAAGGCCGTACGCCATGAAGGCGGCGCCCTGCACGGCGAGTTGACCGGCATCGCGGATGCGGCGGCAGCCGATGTGCTGCTGGTTCCGGTGGAGGACGGCGTACTGTACGCGGTGGACGCGGACGCGGTGACGGTCTCTCCGCAGGTGTCCCTGGACCTGACCCGGCCGGTCGCGAAGATCACCTTCGACGGAGCGCCCGCACGGCTGGTGACCTCCGACGCCTCGGCGGCCGTACGACGTGCCCTGCGCGCCGGTGCCGGCCTCCTGGCCTCCGAGCAACTCGGCCTGGCCGACTGGTCGTTGACGGAGACGGTCCGCTATCTGAAGGAGCGCAAGCAGTTCAACCGGCCCGTCGGCGGCTTCCAGGCGCTCAAGCACCGGCTGGCCCAGCTGTGGCTGGAGGTCGTCAACACGCGCGCCGCGGCCCGCAACGCCGCCGACGCGCTCGCCACCGGCAGCGAGGACGCCGACGTGGCGGTCGCCGTCGCCCAGGCATTCGCGGCACCGGTCGCCGTCCATGCCGCCGAGGAGGCGCTCCAGTTGCACGCCGGGATCGGTATGACCTGGGAGCACCCCGTACATCTGTACCTCAAGCGGGCGAAGGCGGACTCGATCGCCTACGGCACGGCGGGCGCCCACCGCGAGGCGCTGGCCGCACTGGTCGACCTCCAGGCACCTTGACGCACACCCGCTGACGCACACCCGTGAGAAGCCCGTCCCAACCGGACGCTGTTGGTTAATTCCGCCCCGCTGGATCTCATCCAGTGGGGCGGAGTGCTGCGAAGGGCGAAACGCGGGTCTTGGCGAGTGGTCTGCCG